>NZ_JBFTRH010000006.1:0-338393 GCF_056399405.1 Phyllobacterium sp. 01N428 | reverse complement strand
TAAGGTGGGTTTCCCCATTCGGAAATCGTCGGATCAAAGGGTATTCGCACCTCCCCGACGCTTATCGCAGCGTATCACGTCCTTCATCGCCTGTGCATGCCAAGGCATCCACCAAATGCCCTTAAGACACTTGATCATTCTCATTGCCAATATCCATCTCATCTTTGCAGCAATCCCAACGCTCCAACGTTCCAATGACAGCACCTCGCCGGGACGAACCCCGCAAAGACACCCATACAGACCGCTAGGTCGTCGCAGCTTGCTGCGCGCCCGCGCAGCGCCCGTCCCGGCAGGGACGATACGGCGCGTGAGCGAATAAAAAAGATATGACAAAAGACCAGCTTCTCGAGATATCTCCGATGGCACTGCGGTTAAGCCGCCAATCATCTTGCAAGGGTTTTGATGAGCATCCCTTGCGACGTCACCGGGCGTTCACCGRTCCCGAAGGACCCCTGAACATCCGCATGACCCGGACATATCTTCTCTTTACGATTTCATACAGAACAGGCAGCCACCCGGCCAAATCGCCAGGCGCCTGCAAACTTTTGCTTTCATGATGTCTTTGTTTCAGCCRCAMGTAYCAGCCGCAGCAACCAGAACCTTGGTGGAGCCGGACGGGATCGAACCGACGACCCCCTGCTTGCAAAGCAGGTGCTCTCCCAGCTGAGCTACGGCCCCTTAAGGTATGGCAGATCACCGCCCCGTGCCGATGCGCCAGGGCCAACCGGCCAGAGGCGCATTCCCCGCACAGAAAAAGATGGTGGGCCTGGGAGGACTTGAACCTCCGACCTCACGCTTATCAAGCGCGCGCTCTAACCAACTGAGCTACAAGCCCGCGTCCGACAATCGTCGAACACAGCGCGCTGGACGCGTCGCAGCCCGTGCCGGCGCCGCCGATAAGGACGGTGACCAAAGAAGGCCGACCGGCCCGTCGCGGCGCGTGCCGCACTCCCCGCAAAACCACCCTCATAAAAGAGCGGCATCGCGCCGAGCGCTTAAAGACATCGAAGAAAGAGAAACGTAGGCGGCAGTCCCTGCATTGTATGCACGGTTGTCAGGCTGACTGGCCTGCAACCTTTGTTCTAATAAGCGGGTTAGGCGTCAACAGCGATGGCACATGAGCGGCCGGAATTTCTTCCGGTCACTCACCATCATCTCTTCACGCAACATAAACCGCTTCCTTAGAAAGGAGGTGATCCAGCCGCAGGTTCCCCTACGGCTACCTTGTTACGACTTCACCCCAGTCGCTGACCCTACCGTGGTTGCCTGCCTCCTTGCGGTTAGCACAGCACCTTCGGGTAAAACCAACTCCCATGGTGTGACGGGCGGTGTGTACAAGGCCCGGGAACGTATTCACCGTGGCATTCTGATCCACGATTACTAGCGATTCCAACTTCATGCACTCGAGTTGCAGAGTGCAATCCGAACTGAGATGGCTTTTGGAGATTAGCTCGACCTCGCGGTCTCGCTGCCCACTGTCACCACCATTGTAGCACGTGTGTAGCCCAGCCCGTAAGGGCCATGAGGACTTGACGTCATCCCCACCTTCCTCTCGGCTTATCACCGGCAGTCCCCTTAGAGTGCCCAACTGAATGATGGCAACTAAGGGCGAGGGTTGCGCTCGTTGCGGGACTTAACCCAACATCTCACGACACGAGCTGACGACAGCCATGCAGCACCTGTGCTCCGTGCTCCGAAGAGAAAGTCACATCTCTGCGACCGGTCACGGACATGTCAAGGGCTGGTAAGGTTCTGCGCGTTGCTTCGAATTAAACCACATGCTCCACCGCTTGTGCGGGCCCCCGTCAATTCCTTTGAGTTTTAATCTTGCGACCGTACTCCCCAGGCGGAGAGCTTAATGCGTTGGCTGCGCCACCGAACAGTATACTGCCCGACGGCTAGCTCTCATAGTTTACGGCGTGGACTACCAGGGTATCTAATCCTGTTTGCTCCCCACGCTTTCGCACCTCAGCGTCAGTATCGAGCCAGTGAGCCGCCTTCGCCACTGGTGTTCCTCCGAATATCTACGAATTTCACCTCTACACTCGGAATTCCACTCACCTCTCTCGAACTCAAGACTACCAGTATCAAAGGCAGTTCCGGGGTTGAGCCCCGGGATTTCACCCCTGACTTAATAGTCCGCCTACGTGCGCTTTACGCCCAGTAAATCCGAACAACGCTAGCCCCCTTCGTATTACCGCGGCTGCTGGCACGAAGTTAGCCGGGGCTTCTTCTCCGGTTACCGTCATTATCTTCACCGGTGAAAGAGCTTTACAACCCTAGGGCCTTCATCACTCACGCGGCATGGCTGGATCAGGCTTGCGCCCATTGTCCAATATTCCCCACTGCTGCCTCCCGTAGGAGTCTGGGCCGTGTCTCAGTCCCAGTGTGGCTGATCATCCTCTCAGACCAGCTATGGATCGTCGCCTTGGTAGGCCTTTACCCCACCAACTAGCTAATCCAACGCGGGCTCATCCCTTACCGATAAATCTTTCGCCTCTCGGCCACATACGGTATTAGCACAAGTTTCCCTGCGTTATTCCGTAGTAAGGGGTAGATTCCCACGCGTTACTCACCCGTCTGCCGCTCGTATTGCTACGCGCTCGACTTGCATGTGTTAAGCCTGCCGCCAGCGTTCGTTCTGAGCCAGGATCAAACTCTCAAGTTGAAAATTTGATATTGGCTTTTAAAGTCGCGCACCCGTAAGGGGCGCAATCTTCATTGGTCACGCTTAGAATCGACGAGAACATATTTACACCTGCATTCAACCCCAAAGGGCCAAATGCCTGTCATATCTTCTCTCGAAACGTGTCCGCCAAAGTATCTGTTGAACTTCTTTCGAAGTTCCGCAGGACCCTGCCGCCCACGTCCTTAAACCTTGCCAAGGACCGCTAGCACCAACACGTCAGTCTCGCAACCAACCATCCTGCAAACCTTAGGGCGCATTCAGCAACCGCCAGCGGCGCCCCGCCCTCGTTGTGCCGGTATATAGACCCCACCCAACAAAACTGTCAACACCGATTTTGAAGAATTTATGAAAAATATGACGGTTCGATTTCGCCGCCCTGCACAGCCCTTGCAATGGCTACGAAATCCCGGCCCGGCAAATCCAAATGTGATGGCCTTGGCCACAAACATGCCCCAATCGCGACCTAGCGCTCGCGCCGACATGCGGGCTTTTTCAAACAGCAACCGCGATCGAGCGAGCGAGGCGCACATCCGTTTCGGCGGCCTGCGTTGACATAGTGAAGTCACGGGGGCAAAACTGCGGCCTCGTTGATTTCATGCCAGGGCAAACCTGGCCGGCAAACGCGCCGGGAACCTGCATTCACAACGGCGACGGGATCACACTTTAAAGTATGAGCGAGTACGAGGGGCACTCATCGATCGATCCGGGCAATGAGCCGCCGCTTATCACGGACGGACGCCGCGGGCCGCCTGACCGCCGCGAAATCTCGGCGCGCTGGCTGGCCGGCACGTTTCTTACCGGCATTACCTCGAGCATGCTGATGGGCGTTGCCCTGTTCGCGGCGCTCGACGGGCGTGAACAACTCGCAACACCGCCGGAATTGATCGGCCGCAATGCCATGCCGGCCCCGGCCGACGCCAGCGGCGTGACCAAGGGTTCGCGCGTCGTCGCAACCACCCCCATACAGAAGAACCGGGACCGCCGCCGACTCGACGTTTCGACAATGTTCAAGGATGGCGAGCGCGATGTCGTCCGCTCCATGCCATTCGAGTTCGTACACATTGAACTCGCCGACGTGCACAATACCAATCGCCGCTATCCAAACTTCAATCCGCTCGACGTCTTTGCCGAAGCGAATGAGGATACGGACCCCACGCCGAAGACCGGTCAGATTTACGGCGCCAAGGTCGAGAGCGAAGTCAGCCTGCGCACCGTCGATTTCCCGCTGACCACGGCGCAATATGATCCTGCTGACGATCTCAGCGTCGACGAAGTTGAAGAAGTCGTCCGCAACACCGGTTCGCTTTTGACCGATGGCGCCATCCAGGTTGCTTCGCTGCACTATGTCGATCCGCTGCGTTTCGGTACGGATGACGACCCCTACAATTTGCGCAGTCCGCTCGCGGTCAAGATCATCCAGGAGAATGTGAGCGTTGCGCCGCGCCTGCCCGAGGATGCAGCGAGCACCGGATATTCGGAAGCGCTGATCCCGTTCCGCAGTGACAAGGAAATTACCGCCGCCCTCGCGGACGCCGGCTATGAGAGCGATGATGCGACCGGCATGTCCGGTGCAATCAGCAAGCTCTTGAACTCGCCGCGCCTCAAGAGCGGCAGTGTTCTGCGTCTCGGCATCGAATCGCGCGATGATCTCGATCGTATCGTGCGCGCCAGTGTCTATAATGGCAGCACGCACATTCTGACGATCGCGCTCAACGACAAGGAACAATATGTCCCCGCCGACGAGCCGGAAATGACGCCCGGCCTGCAGGTGGCGTTCGACGACAGTCCCGCCGGATCGCGGCGCGCCGAAGATCTGCCGACGGTCTATGACGGTATCTACAGGGCCGGCATCGCCTATGGCATGACCGATCCGATGATCAAGCAACTTATCCGCATGCTGGCTTCCGATGTCGACTTCCAGTCGCAACTGAGCCCCACGGACGAACTTGAAGCGCTGTTCTCACTGCCTGCAGGCTCCGACAAGGCCGGGGACGAATCGGAAATTCTCTATGTCGCCGCGAACTTCGGCGGCGACCTCAAGAAGTTCTATCGGTTCCACGGCGAGGACGGCACGACCGACTATTACGACGAGAACGGCAAGAGCTCGAAACAGTTTCTCCTGCGTAAGCCGGTGCCCAACGGCACCTTCCGCTCGCCGTTCGGCATGCGCCGCCACCCGATCCTCGGCTATTCGCGCATGCATACCGGCGTCGACTGGTCAGCGCCCCGTGGCACGCCCATCGTCGCGGCCGGCAATGGCGTCGTTGAGCGCGCCGGCTGGACCAATGGCTACGGCATCCAGACCCTCATCCGTCATTCCAACGGTTACGAGAGCAGTTATTCGCACCAGAATGCCGTGGCAAGCGGCGTAGTTGCGGGCGCGCGTGTGCGCCAGGGACAGGTCATCGGTTATCTTGGATCAACCGGCCTTTCGACCGGGCCGCATCTCCACTACGAGGTGATCGTCAACGGTTCGAAAGTCGATCCGATGCGTATTCGCCTGCCGAGCGGCGGCGAACTGCAGGGCAATGATCTCGTTGCCTTCCAGCGCGAGCGTGAACGGATCGACCAATTGCTTCAGGACGAAAATTCCGACGCCACCAAGGTTGCAGCGAGCGGGTAAGTACCCGCTCTATTCCTGGAACTCTACCGTCACGCCCTTCTGAACCATCTTGGAAAGCTCCGTTGCGTCCCAATTGGTCAGGCGCACGCAGCCATGGCTGTTGGTCTTGCCGATCTTCGACGGTTCAGGCGTGCCGTGAATGCCATAGGTGGGCTTCGACAGCGCAATCCACACGGTGCCGACCGGGCCGTTCGGGCCGGGCGGAATCGTAAGGACCTTGTCGTTCTCACCCTGCTTGAAGTTGAGCTTCGGATTATAGGTGTAGTTCGGATTGAGTGCGATACGCTCGACCTGGACCGTGCCCGAAGGCGATGGCGTATCGGTCGATCCGATCGTCGCGGGATAGGCGACGATGAGCCGGCCCTCGGCATTATAGCCGCGCACCTGCTTGCGGCCCTTGTCGGCGATGATCCGCGTTACAGCGCCGCCGGCATTCTGGCCGGGATTGGCCACCTGGATGGAAACACCAGGCGTGTTGAAATTGATGCCCGGATTGATCTCCTTGAGATAAGTCTCATCCATATGGAAGCGTTCGGCCAACATCTCTGTGACCGAAGTAAACGCCATGCGCTCGAGTTGCGCCTTGTGGCCGTAATCTTCCGGGATGGAGGCGACGAAGGGATAGGCCGCGTCCTCCGAGGTGATCGTATAGGACACGAAAGCGGGTCCGCCGGTTTGTTCGAGCGAGGCGTTGATCCCGTCATCATTGAGCGGATCGAATTGCTGGCCGGTCATTTCCTCGAATGCCGCGACAGCCTTGTCGACATTGCCGCCCTTGTGGCCATCGATCACGCCGGGTGACACGCCGATCCGATCGAGCAGGACCTGGATTGCGGCGATCTTTGCCTTCGCGCCCTGCCCCTTCGGCAATTCTACTGTCGGCGCGGGATTTGGATGAGCGGGTATCTGCTCCTGCTGCGGCGTATCGTAGAACCCGTCGTTTTGCGAGTCCGGTGGATTGAAATTCGGATCCGCCGGATTGAGATCGGCCTCGCCGCCTGTGGGCGGCAGCGGCTGCCGGTCGACGCTGCCATAGTCGCGCTCGGACGGGAGCGCCGATTGCTGTTCATAGCGATCATTGCCTGGTCCTGCATAGGGATCGTTCGGGATGGCGCCGGTGTCGTAGGGGTCCTGCGGCGCGTCAGGGAAGTAATCCGCACCCTGATCGTTGCGCGGCTCTTCCACCGAAACGACACGGCCGCGGCGATCAACCGTAACCCTGCGGCCATATTCATCATAGTAGGAACGATAGGCTTCGCGGCGCGGGCGACGCTCGCCTTCGAACCATTGCGCCAACATGTATGGCTTGGCGGCATTGACGGCAGGCGCAATCATTCCGGCCGCGCTCGACGTCGCCGGGGCGGTAACCCCCGCTGAAGCAACGAGCAACAATCCGAGCAATGAATGATGATAAGAGGCCATGCCATAAGATTCCGGTTATTGCCGATAACGCGACATTAATCATAAATGACCGAACTTCCTGTCATTATGGTTAATGCCTTCGCGCTTTTATCGTTGCATTTATGAGATGAACGAGACGTGAAAATGGCCGCGCTGTGGCGGCCATCTTCTTTATTTCAGTGTTGCGAAAGCGCAATCATGCTGCTTCGCTCTTGTCCCGCTCCGGCGCGGATTTGACCGACTTGAAATTCAGCCGGTCCGACCCCGCCGTGATCTTCACCGTCGAGCCGTCCAGAATATCGCCGAGCAGGATTTTCTCTGCCAGCGGATCCTGCACCTCTTTCTGGATGACACGCTTCAGCGGGCGCGCGCCATAGGCCGGATCATAACCCTTCTCGGCAAGCCAGTCGGTTGCTTCGCTGTCAAGCTTGATCGTGATCTTGCGATCGGTAAGCAGCTTCTGCAAATGCTCCATCTGGATCGCAACGATCTTGCCCATATCCTTGCGCTTCAGGCGATGGAACAGGATGATTTCATCGACACGATTGAGGAACTCCGGCCGGAACGCCGATTTGACGACGCTCATGACCTCGTCACGCGCCACGTCGACGTCCTGGTCTTCGCCCAGCGCAGTCAGATATTCGGCCCCGAGGTTCGACGTCATGATGATCAGCGTATTGCGGAAATCAACCGTTCGTCCCTGCCCATCGGTGAGCCGCCCATCGTCGAGCACCTGCAGCAACACGTTGAACACATCCGGATGTGCCTTCTCGATTTCGTCGAAAAGGATCACCTGATAGGGCCGCCGCCGTACCGCTTCCGTCAGGGCACCGCCTTCCTCGTAACCGACATAGCCGGGAGGAGCGCCGATCAAACGCGAGACCGAATGCTTCTCCATATATTCGGACATGTCGAGGCGTACCATCGCCGTCTCGTCCGAGAACAGGAATGCCGCAAGGGCCTTGGTCAGTTCGGTCTTGCCGACGCCTGTTGGTCCGAGGAAGATGAAAGAGCCAATCGGCCGGTTCGGATCCTGCAGACCGGCACGCGCCCGGCGGATTGCTTTCGACACGGCCTGGACTGCCTCACCCTGGCCGACGACGCGCTTGGCAAGCTCGTCTTCCATGCGCAGCAGTTTGTCACGCTCGCCTTCGAGCATCCGGTCGACCGGAATGCCGGTCCAGCGCGAAACGACCTGGGCGATGTGGTCGGAGGTGACCGTCTCCTCTACCATCGACGTGGCGTTGTCCTGCTGTTCGGCGGTGGCAAGTTCCTTCTCGAGCGCCGGGATTGTGCCATAGGCAAGTTCGCCGGCTCTCTGGTATTCGCCATTGCGCTGGGCAGCCGCGAGCGCATTGCGCGCATCTTCAAGCTGCCGCTTCAGATCCGCCGCATGGCCGAGCTTCTGCTTTTCCGACTGCCAGGTATTGGTCAGCGCGGTCGACTCTTCTTCAAGCTCGGCGAGCTCGTGTTCCAGACGTTCAAGCCTGTCGCGCGAAGCATCGTCCTTCTCTACCTTCAGTGCCTCGCGTTCGATCTTCAGCTGCATGATGCGCCGATCGACCTCATCGAGTTCCTCCGGCTTCGAATCGACCTGCATGCGCAGCCGCGCCGCACTCTCATCGACAAGGTCGATGGCCTTGTCCGGCAGGAAGCGGTCGGTGATGTAGCGGTTCGACAGCGTCGCGGCCGCAACGAGGGCCGAGTCCGAAATGCGTACCTTGTGATGCTGCTCGTACTTCTCCTTGAGGCCGCGCAGGATCGAGATTGTGTCCTCGACCGTCGGCTCGTCGACGAAGACGGGCTGAAAACGACGGGCAAGCGCCGGATCCTTCTCGACATGCTTGCGGTACTCGTCAAGCGTGGTTGCACCGACGCAGTGCAGCTCGCCGCGCGCCAACGCCGGCTTCAGAAGGTTGGAGGCGTCCATTGCGCCTTCGCTCTTGCCGGCGCCAACGAGCGTGTGCATCTCGTCGATGAAGAGAATGATCTCGCCATTTGCCGACGTCACTTCCGAAAGCACGGCCTTGAGGCGCTCCTCGAACTCGCCGCGATACTTCGCGCCGGCAATGAGCGCGCCCATGTCGAGCGCCATCAGCTTCTTGTCCTTCAGGGATTCCGGCACGTCGCCATTGACGATGCGCAGTGCCAGTCCCTCGGCGATGGCAGTCTTGCCGACGCCGGGCTCGCCGATGAGCACCGGATTATTCTTCGTGCGTCGTGACAGGACCTGGATCGTTCGGCGGATTTCATCGTCACGACCGATCACCGGGTCGAGCTTGCCCGCCCGCGCGTCGGCGGTAAGGTCGCGCGCATATTTCTTCAAGGCGTCATAGGCATTTTCGGCGGAGGCCGAATCCGCGGTGCGACCCTTGCGGATATCATTGATGACGGCATTGAGCCCAGCGGGCGTTACGCCAGCACGGCTCAGGATTTCGGAAGTCTTTGCCGATTTCTCGATGGCCATGGCCGTCAAGAGGCGCTCGACGGTAACAAAACTGTCGCCGGCTTTCTTGGCCACTTCCTCGGCCGTGGCAAAAACCTTGGCCAATGGCTGCGAAAGGTAAAGTTGACCATTGCCGCCCGTTACCTTGGGCATCGCGTCAAGCGCTGCCTGAAGGCCGAGGCGAACCTCTTCGACATTGCCGCCGGCGCGTTCGATCAGCGACGCAGCAAGGCCTTCCTCATCGTCGACGAGAACCTTCAGCAAGTGCTCGGGAGCAAACTGCTGATGATTGGACGAGAGGGCAAATGTCTGCGCCGACTGGATGAAACCCCGAACCCGTTCGGTGTACTTCTCAATATTCATTACTGTCTCCTTTTCCCGGACGACCCTTAAGCGGCATCGTGCGGTGGTCTGGTGACGGGCCCCCTGCGAGAGGCGGACCCATTCGCTCGAGGCAAATATGGGAACCAGTTCCTAGGCTCGCAAGGTCGAGGCGGAAGGATTTATCATGCCAGAACTAAAGCAAATTATCGATATAAATCATGGCGCATGCCGGCGCGCCCGGGAAGAAGCAATGATGGATTTGGGCGGCGGGCTCTGATCTGCGGCAAGTTTGCCGAATGGTCAGGCTTGCAGCGCAATCGCGAGCGCGGATCCTCGGGTAAGCCGGGGATTAGGGCCAACCAGTCGGCATGTGCTCAACGGCGCCTCCGCGATCTCGCATTCACAAAATGAATAAGCCGCCCGCGAATGAACGCAGGCGGCTTATATCAAGAAAACCGAAATCAGACGTCCGATTCGACCGCGGCCCGGCGCTTCTTCACTTCGGCGACAATTCCTGCCGGCGAAAGATCGTTCGCGGCATCGGCTGTGCTCGGTGCGTCACTGTTGCCTTCGGCCACACGCGGTTCACGCGGGCGAGCCGGGCGACGACCGCGCGGTGCGCGGCGGGCGGACTTGGCCTCGGCATTTTCCGCGTCGACAGATGCCTCGGCCTCCGCCGGCCGGGCCTCGGGCTGAGGCTGCGGCTGGCGCTGGCTTGCCGTATCATCATCATAGGCGACCTCCGCGGGCGTGCCTTGAATGACCGGCTGCGGTCCGCTGCCATTGATCGGCTGGTGCACGATACGTTCGACCTCGTTGCCGTTGTCGTCGTCATAGCCCATGTCGTCGTCCTGGTCATCGCGATCGTCGCGCTGGAACTGGACGGGAGCCTGGGCCTGTGCCGCTAGAATGATTCGATTGTAGTGCTCGGCGTGCTGAAGGTAGTTTTCAGCCATTACCCTGTCGCCGCTGCTCTGTGCATCACGTGCCAGAGTCGTATATTTTTCGGCGATGTGCTGAGCATTTCCCCGAATTTTGACGTCGGGTCCGTTGCTTTCGTAATTGCGGGATAGTGGGTTCGGACCTTTTCGGTTGTTGTTACCGCGTCCGCGCATGCGCCTATTCTGCTGTACTGGCCTCATACTTATCTCTTTTCAGAAAATCAGGGGCGCTGTTTTGCTCACCATTTGAGTCAAAAAGCTTCGCTTCTCAAGTGCCGACCTGAAGCGCGCCCCGCGCTTCAATCGCATCCAAAGTTTCATAAAACTTTTGTGCTGCCGCAAAAACCGTCTTCTCCAAAGTTTTCCCGAAGAAAGATCAAACACCCAGAAATTCCCTACCAACTTCTTGATAGGCAGAACCAGTTTTGTTCGGTTTAGAGCGGTATCCGGAAACTATCCGTCTTCGCGGCAAATTCCAAGCCTTTTTTCAAGATTTTTACGCGGCTGTGAACAAAAGTGCCCGTTCATGGCCGCCAATATCCGTCTTTGTGGCCTCCAGCACCAAATCTGAAGCAGCGAAAATCGCTGCAACGTCGGCGCGTTGATCAAAACCTATCTCCACGACAACTGCTCCACCTTCCCGAAGATACTGGCGGGCCCCGGCGGCGATGATTCGGTATGGTCCAAGACCATCCTCCCCGCCATCGAGCGCCCGGACCGGATCGTGCAATACAACTTCACGTTGCAGGCCTTCGATGTCAGCCGTCCGTATATAGGGTGGGTTGGAGACAATCACATCGTAGACGCCCGTCACGGTGGAAAACCAATCCGAATGCAGGCAGGCAAAGCGCTGCGATACTTTGTTAAGGTGGGCATTCTCGCGCGCCGTATCAAGGGCGCCTGTCGATATGTCGACACCCACGGCCCGCAATTGCTGCAATTGATTGAGCAGCGCCAAGGCAATGGCTCCGGTGCCGGTGCCGAGGTCGAGAAGGTCGGCAACGCCCAATTCCTGAATACGGCGGCGCAGGAAAGGCAGCACGAGTTCCACAATCGCTTCCGTATCGGGGCGCGGCTCCAGCGTTTCGCGCGACAGCGTCAGTTCGATATCGAAAAAGGCCCGTTTGCCGATAATCCGATGTACGGATTCGCCGTTCATTCGCCGGTTAAGCACCACTTCCAGCCGCGCATTCGTTGCAGAATCCACCTGCCTGTCGGGGTTCCGGATCGTTTCCAGTTGATCGGTTTCGGTAACCCATTCAACCAGAAGGCGAGCATCCAGCGTGGCTGTTTCTATTCCTGCACGCGCAAGACGGTCGCGCGCGTGCTTGTGTGCGTCGGCGAGGCGCGCCGTCGTCATAGCCCATCGTTCATCTGGGCGAGCAGGGCCGTCTGGTGATCCGAGATCAAGGCGCCGATGAGTTCGTCGAGATCGCCTTCCATGATGCGGTCGAGTTTGTAGAGCGTCAGGTTGATGCGGTGATCCGTCACACGCCCCTGCGGGAAATTGTAGGTGCGGATACGCTCCGACCGATCACCCGAACCGACCTGGCTGCGCCGCGCCTCAGAGCGCTCGCTGTCCGCCTTCTGCCGCTGCATGTCAAAAAGCCGCGACCTGAGCACCTGCATGGCGCGCGCGCGGTTCTGGTGCTGGGACTTTTCGGCCTGAACGACGACGATGCCGGACGGAATGTGTGTAATGCGGACGGCCGAATCGGTGGTGTTGACGTGCTGGCCGCCGGAACCGGAGGCCCGCATCGTATCGATGCGGATGTCCTCCTGGCGGATATCGATGTCGATTTCCTCGGCTTCGGGCAGAACCGCCACGGTTGCCGCCGAGGTATGAATGCGCCCGCTCGCTTCCGTATCGGGGACACGCTGCACGCGGTGTACGCCGGATTCGAACTTGAGCTTGGCAAAGACGCCCTTGCCGGAGACCATGGCGATGACTTCCTTGTAGCCGCCGGCTTCGCCATCGCTTGCCGAAATGAGCTCGACGCGCCAGCCATTGGCGGCTGCGTAACGCTCATACATGCGAAAGAGGTCGCCGGCGAAAAGCGCAGCTTCCGAACCGCCAGTCCCGGCGCGGATTTCGAGGATCGCGTTGCGCTCGTCGGCGACATCCTTCGGCAGGAGCAGGACCTGGATGTCCTTTTCGAGTTCGCCGATCCGCTCGTCGATCTCCGGCAGTTCCGCCTCGGCAAGCTCGCGCATATCCCGATCGGTCGCTGCATCATCGAGCATTGCCTGCAGCCCATCGGCCTCGCTGCGCGCGGCCAGAAGCTCACGGATCTTGGCGACAACGGGCTCGAGCTCGGAATATTCCGATGCGAGCTTCACATAGGTTTCGGAATCGGGATTGCTCGACATCTGCGTTTCCATCATGGAAAAGCGCTTCAGCAGCTGATCCATACGATCCTGCGGAATGGACATTATTCAAAACCTCTAGAGTGGAACGCCAGCTCGCTCTGCGTACTTCATAAGAAAATTGCGCAACGTGCCGGTCTCGCCGTGATTGTCGATCGCGTCCTTGAGCTGGGCGCTAAGTTCGCCAACGTCCAGAGAGCCGAGCATGGCTTTGACAGGACCGATCGCGGCCGGGGACATTGAAATGGAACGATAGCCGAGCCCGATCAACGCCATGGATGACAAGGGCTTGCCCGCCATTTCACCACAAAGCGTCACACTCGTATTGTTGCGCTCGCCCGCCTCGGCGATCTGGCGCAGCACCCTCAGGAACGGCACCGAGAGATTGTCGAAGCGATTGTTGATGATCGAATTGCCCCGGTCGACCGCCATGACGAACTGGAAGAGGTCGTTGGAGCCGACTGATACGAAATCGACTTCGGCCATCAATTCGTCGAGCTGCCACAGCAGCGACGGCACCTCGACCATGGCTCCGATCTTGACGCGGGTCGGCAGATCATAGGCAAAGCGCGACAGGTGCTGGACTTCGCGGTTGATCAGTTCGCTGGCCTTGCGCACTTCCTGCACTTCCGTGACCATCGGCAGCATCAGGCGCAATTCGCGGCCGCCGGCGGCCTTGAGCAGGGCGCGTACCTGTGTGCGCAGAAGGCCAGGCCGATCGAGCGTGAGGCGCAAAGCCCGCCAGCCCATCGCCGGATTTTCTTCGTTTACGTTGCTGCGAAAGTAGGGGAGCACCTTGTCGCCGCCAATATCGAGCGTACGGAAGGTGACCGGCCGGTCGCCGGCGGCTTCGAGCACAGACCGATAGAGGCGCTCCTGCTGTTCGGCGCGCGGGAAGGTCGATGCAATCATGAACTGGAGCTCGGTCCTAAAGAGGCCGATGCCCGCCGCCCCGGCTTCGGCAAGCTGCGGAAGATCGACCAGCAGGCCGGCATTCATCAACAGCTTGATCGCGATGCCATCCTTGGTGATCGATGGCTTGTCGCGCGATTCGCGATAGAGGGCCTGGCGCTTGGCGCGGAACCGCACCTTCTCCGAATAGGCAGCCTCAAGTTCCGATTGCGGTCGCAGATGTACACGCCCGTCATCGCCATCGACGATCACGGCATCGTTGTTTTCCGCCATGGAAACGACGCCCTTGACCTGGCCCGCCACCGGAATGCCCATAGCGCGCGCCACGATGACCACGTGGCTGGTCGCCGCCCCGTCTTCGAGCACCAGCCCGCGCAGGCGTTCGCGCGGATAGTCGAGAAGCTCCGCGGCGCCCATCGAGCGCGCGATTATGATCGCGTCCTTCGCAAGCGTTCCAGCCATGGTCTTGACATCGCGCCCCATCAACTGGCGCAGCAGCCGATTGGCAAGGTCGTCGAAATCGCTCAGCCGCTCGCGCATGTAGGGGTCGGTCAGATGCATCATGCGGGCGCGCGTATCGCTCTGCACCTTCTCGACTGCGGCTTCCGCAGTGAGGCCGTTGCGGATCGCCTCTTCGAGGCGCCGTACCCAGCCGGTATCGTGAGCAAACATGCGATAGGCTTCAAGCACTTCGCGGTGCTCGCCTTCGAACGCCACGTCGCGCCGCGACAGCATGTCGTCGATGGAAATACGCAAGGACCCAAGCGAGCTCTCGAGCCTGTCGATTTCGGCATTGATATCTTCGTTAAAGAGATTGGTTACGACGATGCGCGGCTCGTGCAGCACAACGTGTCCAAGGCCAACCCCGTCGTTGAATGCGCTGCCGCTGAAGCTCATCGGTTTGCCAAGGTCGAGTTCGACGCCGGGCCGCGCGATGCGGGGAATATCGCCTGCGGCAACCATCTCGGCAAGCACCATGGCCGTAGTCTCGAGCGCCTCGACCTCATCCTCGCGGTAGACGCGCTTGGTGCGGTTCTGAACGACCAGAACGCCAAGCGTGCGCCCGGCCCTCAGGATCGGCACGCCGAGGAAGGAGTTGTAAATTTCTTCTCCCGTTTCCGGCAGATACGCGAAGGCCGGATGCGCTTGCGCATCGGTCAGGTTGAGCGGTCGCGCGCTTGCAGCGATCGTGCCGACGAGACCCTGACCAAGGCGCAGTTGCGCCAGGTGGACGGCCGACGGGTTGAGACCTTCGGTTGCGTATAGTTCGAGGACCCCATCGGAGCGCAGCACGTAGAATGAGCACACTTCCGCGACCATGTTCTGCGCGATTTCGCGAACAATGCGGTCGAGCCTCTCCTGCGGCTCAAGAGCCTCCGCCATTAATTCGCGGAGGCGCTTCAGCATCACACGAGGGCCACTTATCGGGTCGCGTGTAGGCACCGGATGCCTTTCTCCCATTGTCAATTGTGGCAAGGCCACCGGGACCTCACCAAATCAGTCGATCCATCATGTCAGTCGGCACGAACGCCGACAAACAGAATCTCGCTCGTTAATGCTTATCGAGACCGTACACAGAATGCAAAGTGCGTACGGCGAGTTCCGCGTAGGGTCCATCGATCAGGATCGAGATCTTGATCTCGGAAGTCGTGATGGCGCGGATGTTGATTCCCTTGTCTGCAAGGGCGCGGAAAGCCGTGGCAGCGACGCCCGCATGGCTGCGCATGCCGATGCCGATGACGGATACCTTGACCATGCCGGCTTCGGACTGGATAACGTCGAAACCGACATCCTGCTTGACCTTCTCCAGAACAACGAGGGCCTTGTCGAGATCGCCGGTCGGGACCGTGAACGTCATGTCGGTCTTCGACCCGTCCTCGGAAATGTTCTGAACGATCATGTCGACATTGATGTGCGCTTCGGCGAGCGGGCCGAAGATGCCGGCGGAAATGCCGGGGCGGTCGGCAACACGCCGCAACGAAATCTGGGCCTCGTCCTTGGCGTAGGCAATTCCAGTGACAACCTGCTGTTCCACGATTTCTTCCTCGTCGCAAATAAGTGTTCCGGGCGGATTGATCAGATCGCCCATGCCCGGTGCATCGGGATCCTCGAAGCTGGATCTGACAAATGTGCGCACTTTGTGCACCATGGCAAGCTCGACCGAACGGACCTGCAGCACCTTGGCGCCGAGGGAGGCCATTTCGAGCATTTCTTCGAACGAAATGCGCGAAAGCCGGCGCGCCTTGGGCTCGACGCGCGGGTCGGTCGTATAGACGCCGTCGACGTCCGTATAGATATCGCAGCGGTCGGCCTTGACCGCGGCGGCGATGGCGACGGCGCTGGTATCGGAACCGCCGCGCCCGAGTGTCGCTATGCGGTTGTCCGGACCGATGCCCTGGAATCCCGCGATCACCGCGACCTGGCCCTCCTGGAAGCGCTCGATCAGAAAGGAGCCGTCGATGTCGACGATGCGGGCCGCACCATGCGCATTGTCGGTCTTGATCGGTATCTGCCAGCCCTGCCAGGAGCGGGCATGGATACCCATGGATTGCAGGGCGATGGCAAGGAGCCCGGATGTAACCTGTTCGCCCGAGGCTACGATGGCGTCATACTCGCGGGCGTCGTGCATCGGCGACGTCTGCCGGGTCCAGCCCACGAGTTCATTGGTCTTTCCGGCCATTGCCGAGACGACGACGGCAACCTCGTGACCGGCATCGACCTCGCGTTTGACATGCCTGGCCACATTGCGGATGCGGTCAATATCGGCCACCGAAGTGCCGCCGAATTTCATCACGATGCGTGCCATGGAAATTACCGTTCTGGAAAGCCTGAAAACTGGGTCGGAAAAGAGTCGTTTGAAATGAACTGGCTCTTTGCCAAATGAATGCGGCCTCCCATAACGAAATTATCAGCCGACTGCAAGAATGCGAATAAACGCGCGGTCGTCCTCTTCAGGAGGCTCCGTCGCGATCTTCGAATGTGTCATGCGCTATGTTGCGACCGCCATAAAAAACTCCGAGGATCAAGACGGCGTCCGATTTGACCAAAAAGGCAACGCTGACGGTGCGCTTGAAGCCGATGATTCGAATGCCTTGCATGATATCGTCACGAACTGTCCCTCGCTTCGGAAAGGTTGCGAGGCTCATGCAGAAGTCTTTAATGGCAGATAGATACGCGAGCGCCCTTAACGTCCCGGCGGACTCCTGAATATATCGGTGAAGATCAATGAGGTCCTGTTCAGCCCGTGGATGGAACAGGACCCGATAGTTCATTTTTCAGATTGCTTGCAGATCGGAGATGGGCTTCGAGCCTTGAGAACACCTGCTCTCCGGGTACAGGCAGCGAAGGGTCATTCTGGATTTCCAACGCCCGCCCTGCGATTTCGTTTCGGAGCCAGTTCTCCCTGGCCTGCTCATAGTCTTCAAGCATACGTAGACCGGCCCTCACGACTTCACTGGCATTGTTGTAGCGGCCGGAATCAAGCTGCCTTTTTATAAATTGTTCGTAGTGCTCATTGAGTGCGATGCTTGTCATGATGGGGCACACCTCAGGTGTCATTTTGGATGATGTCGATCTTGGTGACAATAGATACCAAAGAATGACATTCATTGACACCGGGAACTGTCACTCGCATTGCGCCTTGACATTGCCTCCTGGAACAGGCCACTCGAAAACAGTCAAAGAGGATAAGGCCATGGCGACAACCGAGCGCACTACAATCGATGCCGCAGAAGTCGAGCGGTTCTCTCGCATGGCAGCCGAGTGGTGGAACCCGCAGGGCAAGTTCCGCCCGCTGCACAAGTTCAATCCAACCCGCCTTGCCTACATCAAGGAAAAAGTCTGCGGCCATTATGGCATCGACCCTCATACGCCGATGCCGTTTTCCGGCCTGCGCATTCTCGATATCGGCTGCGGCGGCGGACTTCTGTGCGAGCCGATGGCGCGGCTCGGCGCAACGGTGGTCGGCGCTGACGCCGGCGAGACCAACATCGAGGTCGCCAAAATCCACGCCGCGCAGAGCGGCCTTGCCATCGATTATCGGGCGACAACGGCAGAAGCGCTGGCGGAGGCCGGCGAACAGTTCGACATCGTCCTCAATATGGAAGTGGTCGAGCATGTCGCCGATGTCGAACTTTACATGTCGGCCTGCGCGCAGATGGTAAAGCCCGGCGGACTGACCTTCGTTGCTACCATCAACCGGACATTGAAGGCGCTGGGGCTCGCAATATTTGGAGCCGAGTATGTCTTGCGGTGGTTGCCGCGCGGAACCCACCAATATGAAAAGCTCGTCCGCCCGGAAGAACTCGAAGCCGCGCTGCGGCAATCCGGGTTGGATGTCGTCGAGAAGATAGGGGTGACCTACAGTCCGCTCAGCGATAGCTGGAACCGCTCCCGCGATACCGACGTCAACTATATGGTGCTGGCTACGCGGCCTTAGTTGCCACCAGCACCTTGGCTTCCATGCGCTGGGCCTTCGTCGTCATCAGCACGCCGATTGTGATGATGAGGGCGCCTCCCCAGGTTGCAAGCTGGTAGACTTCGCCGAGAAATAACGTCCCGGCAAGCAGCGCAACTGCCGCACCCACATAGCCGATCTGGCTGAGATAGACCGGGCCGCCCACCGCCTGCAGCCGAAAGTACAGCGCGAACATGCAGGCAGAAGCCATCACTTGCGCGACAACAAGCCAAGGAATGCCGCGAAGCGGCGCAACCGGAAAGCCGCCAGTCATATAGAAAATGATCGGGATCAGGAGCAGCGCCGTCATAAGGTGGCTGCCAGCCGCGAGCTCGGTCGGATCGGCGCCCGCCGGCCAGTCGACCGTGCGGTAGACGTTGCCGAGCGCGAGCAGAACCGGAATAAGCAAACCGATGGCAACCCAGAGCGGCTCGGCCGGCTGCCCGACCTGTCCGCGGGTGAAGCCGACGATGACGGCGCCGACAAACCCGAGAAGAATGCCGAGGAGGCCGAGCGGACTTGGCCTGCGCAACTTCAACATGACAGAGAACAGCAGGGTGAAGACCGGCGACAGCGTGTACATGATGCCGGTATAGCCCGATCCGAGATGCGGGATGGCCGAAAGCGTCATCAGGTTGGGAACGGCATAGGAAACGAGTGCGGTGATAACGTAATAGCGCAGCATGTGCGCATTGAGCTGCGGCCGCTTGCCCATGACGAAAAAGGCCGCCAGCAGCACCGTCCCGGCGCCGAGTGAAATGACGAATGCCCACAGCGACGGCGCAACACCTGCCACGAATGCGAGCTTGCCGAAGGGAAGCGTTAGCCCAAGGAAGGCGCCGGTGAGAACCAGCAGAACGGCAGCGGAGTTCAATAATTGCATGGGAGAATCACCTCGGTCCGGAGAGGTGAACCTTAGCCATTGGCATCAACGCAGCAAGATCAATTGCGCTCTTCGGGAAAGACCGGAAGCGGCATCACATCGACACCGTCATCGAGAAGCGACTTGACCTCCTCCTGGGAAGCTTCGCCATAGATGCCGCGCTTTTCCACCTCGCCAAAATGGATCTTGCGCGCCTCTTCGGCAAAGTCACTGCCGACATAATCGGCATTCTCGCGCACCTTTCTGGTCATTTCTTTGAGCTCGCTGACCATCTTGCTCATGGCAACGGCGATCTTCTCCTTCTGTCGCCCGGTCGTCACCGACGGCGCCATCAGCGCTTTGCCGATGTTGTGCGAGCCGCAAGTCGGGCAGGCTACCAGTCCGTTCCCCACCTGGGAATCGAAGTCGTCATTGCTGCGGAACCACCCTTCGAATTCATGGTCGTGCTCGCAATGGAGCGAAAACCGGATCATGATGCGACGTCGAGCCTTGTCTTTTCGCCGTCATTTTCGACGATCAATCCGAACGGACGCGCATTCTTGAGGTTCGGTACCTTCGCACGCGCGGCGGCGCTGAGTGCCGGATCGATATCGGCGACAATGATCGCGGGATCGGCGTGGGCAGCCTCTGCGAGAACTTCACCCCAGGGAGCGACGATCAGCGAGTGACCGAAGGTCTCGCGCCCGTCTTCATGCACGCCGCCCTGGGCAGCCGAGATCATGAAGGCGCCGTTTTCAATCGCCCGGGCCCGTTGCAGCACATGCCAGTGCGCCTCACCCGTCTGACGGGTGAAGGCGGCCGGAGCCGATATAACCGAGGCACCGGCAAGCGCCTGGGCGCGGAAAAGCTGCGGGAAGCGCACGTCGTAGCAGATGGCGAGCCCGAGGCGAGCAAACGGCAGATCGATGAGGACGGTATCAGCGCCGGGCGCATAGACGGCGGACTCGCGCCAGCTCTCGCCATTGTCGAGATCAACGTCGAACATGTGGATCTTGTCGTAGCGCGTCAGGATCTTG
The DNA here is from genome assembly GCF_056399405.1 of Phyllobacterium sp. 01N428. Lineage (NCBI taxonomy): Bacteria > Pseudomonadati > Pseudomonadota > Alphaproteobacteria > Hyphomicrobiales > Phyllobacteriaceae > Phyllobacterium > Phyllobacterium sp. 01N428. Next base: position 318,335 of record NZ_JBFTRH010000006.1, on the reverse strand, counting down.
CCGTCTGGACCGAATACGAATGCGCGGTTCGCAATCTTGCCGTCATCGCGGGCGATCGCCGTCGATCCGATGTGAAGATGGATGCCATGTTTTGCGGCAAGCGCCGAGGCCGTTCGCACGATGACATCGTCTGCTTCGCCCTTGAGCACGCTTGCCAGCGCCTTGCGGTCCCGCTGCAACGCGCCGGTCATTTCCGGCGTCTGCACGTAGACAGCGCCTTTGCCGGCCGCATCTGCCACATATTCGGCAAGGTCAGCGGCATTGCGCTCTGGATCGACGCCGGAGCGCATCTGGATGGCGGCTGCACGAAATGACGTCATTGGATCATCCTCAAGCGAGTTCGCCGGTCTTCAACAGTGTGTCGAGCCGGCCCTGGTTTTCAAGCGCATAGAGATCATCGCATCCGCCGACATGTGTCTCGCCGATGAAAATTTGCGGGAACGTTGTGCGGCCATTGGCACGCGCCAGCATATCCTGACGGGCCGACGGCTCGAGGCTTGCATTGTGCTCGACGAAGGCGACGCCTTTCTCCGCAAGGAGGCTCTTGGCCGCCGTGCAATAGCCGCAACCATTGCGCGTATAGATTGTTACATCAACCATTCGAATACTCCACGTTGCTCCCTATATAGGCATGAAAAATCAACGCGGAAAGACCTGAACTTTGCGACATCTCGCCGTCAGATGGGCAATTCTTTTGCTAGCGCACGGCTGAAAGTGAGAACATCGACCCTTGACGCACCCCCGCGCAGCAATGCGCGTGACGCGGCCTTCACGGTGGCCCCGGTTGTATAGACGTCGTCGATGAGAAGGATGCTCCGGCCCCGGACCTTGATTTCCTGCGCCTCGGGCACCTTGAAGGCGCCGCTCATGTTGAGCCGGCGCGCATTCGAGCCGAGACCGACCTGCTGGCGCGTCCGCTTCACACGTTTGAGCGCATCAGGATCGAACGTCTTGCCGGCAAGACGCGCAACATGCCGGGCGAGTTCGGCCGATTGATTGAACCGGCGAAACCAGAAGCGCCGCGCGTGGAGCGGTACCGGCACGATAATATCGCAACCCTCCAGCAGTTCGGTGCCGGCGCGCAGCATCCAGCGGGCCATCCATGGTCCGAGATCGGTTCGGTCATTATATTTCAGCCCCTGCACCATCTCGGCCACAACGCCCTCATGAACGGCTACCGAACGGGCGCGCTCGAAAGGCGGCGGATCGGCGATTGCTTCCGCGGACAGGATTTCGGCGCCAAGGTCGTGGCTGAATGGCGTCCCGAGAACAGGACAGTAGGGCTTCTCGATAAAGCGAACCTTGGCCCAGCATGCACCGCAAAGACTGCCGGGCTCCGCGACAAGCCGCTCGCAGCCCGAACACACCGGCGGAAACAACAGCGTGGCAAACTGGCGTGTCAGCCCTTTCGCAAGCCCATGCGCCGTCTGCTTGAAGGTTTCCGCTCGGGTTTTCATTGCAATTCGTTCCAAGGCGACGCATCTACCCGTTGACTATACATTGATCAGAGAAATTCGGAATGGAACGGCATCAGGTTTTCGATCGGGCATTGTTGCTGAAACGGCGCCTGCGGGCGTTGCGCCAACACGGCAGCTCCGCCGATTTTCTGCTTGGGCGGGCAGCCGATGATCTCGAAGAACGTCTTTCGGCTGTCGAGCGCCGCTTCGATGTGGCGGTCGATCTCGCTGGCCATAATGGCCTCGGGGCGCAGGCTCTGCTGCGCTCGGGCAAGGTCGAGAGCATCTTGCGCGTTGAACACGATGCATGCTTTCTTGATCGGTCGTTTCCCGGAGTTGTCGCCGACGAGGAGGCCTTGCCGCTCAAGGCCGGGTCCATAGACCTGATCATATCCCTGCTTTCGCTGCACCTGACCAACGATACGCCCGGCACGCTGCTGCAAATAAGGCGCGCCCTCAAACCAGATGGCCTCTTCCTTGGTGCCATGGCGGGTGAGAACACGCTTGGCGAACTGCGCGAATGCCTGCTCGCGGCCGAGAGTGAAATTTATGGCGGCGCATCCCCGCGCGTCGCGCCGTTTGCGGATGTGCGCGATGTCGGCGCACTGCTGCAGCGGGCCGGCTTCACTCTGCCGGTCACGGATATCGAAACCTATACGGTCCGATACGACACGGCGTTTCACCTGATGCGCGATTTGCGGGCCATGGGCATGCAGAACGTTCTCCTCGGGCGTTCGCGTAAGCCGGTGTCGCGGCGCTTCTTCGCGCGCGTTGCGGAAATTTACGCGGAACGCTTCAGTGACCCGGACGGGCGCATAAGGGCGACGTTCTCGTTCATCTGGATGTCCGGGTGGGCCGCACATGAGTCGCAGCAAAAGCCGCTGAAACCAGGCTCGGCCAAGGCCAAGCTCGCGGATTTTCTCACCAGCGTCGAAAACCTCGAGAAGAAATAGCGATCAGCAGTCGCCGCTTTGCGAGCCGTCGCTTTTTATAATGCAAACCGCATTGGGCGAGCGCTGCAATACGCTGCGGTGAATCGTATAGGTCTTCGTCGCCGGCTCGTCCTTGCGGATGGAGCCGGTTGCCATCTCGTCGAGAGACCGGCCGGCGGAATAATCGACGACGGATTGCGACCCGCGATCGGCCAGCGGCGCTATGATCAGCGCCAGCGCAATGGCGGCCGAACCGAATAGCAAAGTGATGCGCAGCAACCCGGTACCCGCATTCATAAGCGTACCTGACAGCCGCGGTTCATCCTCGCGATAGTCTTCCTTGCGCGCCATGCCCCACCTGAACTTCATTGCCCCAATTCGGCTAAAAGTCGCTCAATCAGGTGAAGGATTCATTAACACTTGGAAGACTTGGCAATTTACAGTTGTGTTCAAAGGAGATCGATCAGAAACGGGATCAAGGGTATGTCGGCAGGCGGCATCGGATAGTCGCGCATGTCTTTTGCCCTTACCCATTTCAGCGCCTGCCCTTCCATGGGACGAGGAATACCCTCATAGCGGCGGCAGATGAACAGCGGCATCAAGAGGTGAAAAGTCTCATAGGTATGGCTCGCGAAGGTAAGCGGCGCGAGGCAAGCTGGCTTGACCGTGATGCCAAGCTCTTCATGCAATTCGCGAATAAGGCTCTCTTCGGGCGTTTCACCCGGATCGACCTTGCCGCCGGGAAACTCCCAGAGCCCCGCCAGCGATTTGCCTTCAGGGCGCTGGGTCAGGAGCACGCGCCCATCGGCGTCAACAAGGGCGCAGGCCGTAACGAGAAGGATCGGGTGCGATACGCGCTCACTCATGATCGGGCGCCTGCCTGTAGACGTAACGATAGGCTTCCTTGAACCCCAATTGTTCGTAGAGTCCGATCGCGGCGGTATTTTCGACCTCGACCTGCAGCCAGGCCTTTTTTGCCCCATGCTGTTCGGCCCACTTCAGTGCCGAGCGCACGATCGCGCGCCCAAGTCCGGCGCGCCGGCGCTCGGCTGCGGTGCTGATGTTGAACAGGCCAACGAGAGCTCCGTCCTGAACGCCGATCGCCGTTGCGACCGGTTCCGCGTTCTCCTCGATTACAAAAAGCCCCTTTGAAGGTTTGATTCCGCTGATCACTTCGAAAAGGCCGGGCTTCACTGAAGGATCATCTCCCTGGACCTTGATCGAAGCATCGATGAACCTGCCGATGTCCTTGAGCGGTATTTGATCGATGGCGTCGCCGACATCGACATGCGCGAGATCGGCAACCATGACCATCGATTCATCGAAGCGCGCCCAACCTATGCTTTCAAGATAGGTATCGAGTTCCTGTGGCGCCAGCGGCGAAAGCCGGAACGTTGGCGGCCTGCCATAGGCGCGAAAGCGCTGCGCTGCGCGCGCGACACGATTTTCCATATCGGCAACATCCCCGGGATCGAGCGGATTGACCGAATTCAGCCGTTTCGAGGGATGACTCGCGGTAATGCGAATGGCCCAGCTTCCATCGTAATGAACCGAGGACGCTGGCCAAGCCCTGAATCCAACCGCCTCAATCTGTCTGATCTTCGCCAGTTGCATTCGCTATCCTTGTATGAGCAAGCCCGCCTAGCTGCGATAATCGCCGTTGATGGCGACATATTCCTTCGTCAGGTCGCAGGTCCAAACAGTTGCCTTGCCCTTGCCGAGGCCTATATCGACTCGGATTTTGACATCCTCATTCTTCATGTAATCAGAGGTTGCGTCTTCAGAATAGTCCGGATCGCGTTCACCGTCGCGGGCAACGCGAATGTCGCCGAACCAGATGGCAAGGCGGTCGCGGTCGGCCGGTTCGCCTGCCTTGCCAACGGCCATGACGATACGGCCCCAATTGGCGTCCTCGCCTGCGGCAGCGGTCTTGACGAGAGGCGAATTGGCGATCGATAGAGCAATGCGCTTGGCCGAACCGTCGGACTTTGCGCCAGTCACGTTGATCTCAAGCATCTTGCGTGCCCCCTCGCCGTCGCGAACGACCTGCAGGGCGAGGTTTTTGAGGATCCGGTCGAGCGCCTTCTTGAAATCTTTCAGCCGCTTGTCTTTGACCCTGGTGACAAGCTCGGCGCCGCGTTCGGCTGCCGAGCCCGTCGCGAACAGCAGAAGCGTATCGGAAGTGGATGTATCGCTGTCGACGGTAACGGAATTGAAGCTCTTGCCGACGGACTTCGACAGGAGCTTCTGCAGCACATCCGACTCGATCGGGGCATCGGTCGCAACGAACGACAGCATGGTCGCCATGTCAGGCGCGATCATCCCGGCGCCCTTGGCGATGCCGTTGATGGTGACCGGTACGCCGCCAAGCAGGACCGTCTCCGTCGCGACCTTGGGGAATGTATCGGTCGTCATGATTGCACTTGCGGCTTCCTGCCAGAAGCCGGGCACGGCCTTCTTCGTCATATCAGCAAGGAGATGGCTGAACTTGCCCGCGTCCAGTGGCTCGCCGATGACGCCCGTAGAAGCGAGAAACACTTCCCCTGTCTTGCAACCCACGGCCTTTGCTGCCGCTGCCGCAGTCAGTTTGGTCGATTCGCGGCCTTTCTTGCCGGTAAAGGCGTTGGCATTGCCCGAATTGACCACAACCGCGCGCGCTTTCCCGCCTTCGAGGCTGTCGCGGCAGAAATCGACCGCGGCAGATGGACATTTCGACCTAGTGAAAACGCCGGCGACCGCTGCCGGCTTGTCAAAGACGATCATAAGGACGTCGGTACGGCCCTTGTACTTTATTCCGGCCTCGGCAGTGGCGATCCTGACCCCATGGATATCCGGCATGGCAGGATAGTGTTTCGGTGCCAGCGGCGAGACAGACGTAGACATTGGGCGACCTCGAAAAGCGCTTTTGACAATGTGGGAGGACGTTGGGACCCGGCGCATGAACGCCGGGTCCCTATCAATTACTGTTGCTGCTGCGCTTCCATGGCAGCCTTCATGGCCTTTTCGGTTTCAGGATCGCCATATTCGATCTTCAAGTCGCCGCGGTCCTTCTTGACGAGGTCAAGGTAACGCTCGCGAATGAGGATCGACTTTACCTGCTCCTTGACCTGGTCGAATGCCGGCGGCTGCTGCACGCGCTTGTCTTCGAGCTTGATCACGTGGAAGCCGAACTGAGTCTGCACCGGCACCTTGGTATACTTGCCGATTTCGAGCTCATTGGCTGCCTTTTCGAATTCCGGCACCATCTGGCCCGGTCCGAAATAGCCGAGATCGCCGCCCTGGGCCGCCGAACCATCGGTCGACTTGGCCTTGGCAACGTCCTCGAACGATGCGCCGCCATCGAGTTCCTTGATGATGGCTTCGGCTTCTTCCTTGGTCTTCACCAGAATGTGGCGCGCGCGCACCTCATTCTGCGGCGGCATGGCAGCTATTTCCTTGTCGTAGCGAGCGCGGATGTCGGCATCGGTGATCTTGTCGACGACCTGCTGCTTGAAATAGTCGTTGTGAAGCGCGCGATCCTTGAGGAATTCAAGGCGTGCCTGGAATTCCGGTGTCTGGTCGAGCTTCTCGGACTCCGCCTTTGCCGCCAGCGACTTGATGTCGATGATCGCGGCAAGAGCGGCCAAACGCCGCTGCTCTTCCGGAAGGCGCGAAAACTGCGGATCAAGATCGGCGGCGATCTGGTCTACGTCCTTCACGGTAACTTTCTCACCGTTGACGGTCGCAAGGACCTTGTTCGGATCGACTTTCGCGGGCTCTGCCTGGGTCGCATCGGGCTTCGGGGCTTCTGTTTTTCCTGCGTCCTGAGCAATGGCCAGAGTGGAAACACCGGTCAAAAGCAAAGCAGCAGTCATCAATGAAAGGGTTTTACGTATATGCGTCATGGTCAATTTCTCCTCGGAAGGACCGGTACGTGCTAGGAATGCGGCAGAATTTTGCTATGGCGAAGCGATCAATCGCTTGCTGCTTCAACATTGACATAATTCGGGACCCCTCTTATCTGTCCATCGGCTTTGCGTCCAGATAGCTTGGCAACCATACGCTTATAGATTTGGCTTGGTGTCCGTATTGTAACAGGCATGCTTCATGCGGGCGGCGGGCGCCATTAAATGCCGGGTTTCCTGGCAAAACGGATTAGAGAGGACCAGGGATGGTCAGTTTCGGCGGCCTTGCCCGCAAGATTTTCGGCTCCTCGAACGAGCGCCGTGTCAGAGGCTTCAAACCTCGCGTTGAGGAAATCAATGCGCTTGAAGCGGAAATGTCATCACTTACCGACGAACAACTGAAGGCGAAGACCGCGGAATTCCGCGCGAAGCTCGCCGAAGGCACCAAGCTCGACGACCTGCTGGTACCGGCATTCGCGGTTGCACGCGAGGCGGCCAAGCGTGTCCTCGGCATGCGCCCCTTCGACGTGCAGTTGATTGGCGGTATGGTGCTCCACCATGGCGGCATTGCGGAAATGCGTACGGGTGAAGGCAAGACGCTGGTTGCGACGCTGCCCGTCTATCTGAACGCCCTCGAGGGCAAGGGCGTTCACGTCGTGACTGTGAACGACTACCTTGCAACCCGTGACGCGCACTGGATGGGCCAGGTCTACAATTTCCTCGGCCTGACGTACGGCATCATCGTTCATGGTCTCGACGACGAGGAACGCGCAGCGGCCTACAATTCCGATATCACCTACGCCACGAACAACGAACTCGGCTTCGACTATCTGCGCGATAACATGAAGTATGAGCGCGCGCAGATGGTGCAGCGGCCCCACAACTACGCCATCGTCGACGAAGTGGATTCGATCCTCGTCGATGAGGCGCGCACGCCGCTCATCATTTCCGGTCCGCTCGACGACCGCTCCGACTTCTACAATCTAATCGACACATTCATCCTGCCGCTTAAGCCGGAAGACTACGAGGTCGACGAAAAGCAGAAGACCGCGATCTTCACCGAAGAAGGCACCGAGAAGCTCGAAAATCTGCTGCGCGATGCGGGCCACCTCAAGGGCGAAGGCCTTTACGACATCGAGAACGTCGCGGTGGTGCACCACGTCAACAATGCGTTGCGCGCCCACAAACTGTTCCAGAAAGACAAGGACTACATCGTCCGCGGCGACGAAATCGTCATCATTGACGAATTCACCGGCCGCATGATGCCGGGCCGCCGTTTCTCCGAAGGCCTGCACCAGGCACTCGAAGCCAAGGAACATGTGACGATCCAGCCCGAAAACCAGACGCTGGCATCGATCACCTTCCAGAACTACTTCCGCATGTACAAGAAGCTCGCCGGCATGACCGGTACCGCTTCGACGGAAGCCGAAGAGTTTGCCAATATCTACGGCCTCGAAGTCACCGAAATTCCGACCAATCTTCCCGTCCAGCGCAAGGATGAAGACGACGAGGTCTACCGGACCGTCGAGGAGAAATACAAGGCCATCATCCGTGACATTCGCGAAGCGACAGGCAAGGGCCAGCCGGTCCTCGTCGGAACGACGTCGATCGAGAAGTCCGAACTGCTTGCCGAACGCCTGCGCAAGGAAGGTTTCAAGGACTTTCAAGTCCTGAACGCCCGTTACCATGAGCAGGAGGCATTCATCGTCGCGCAGGCGGGTGTCCCGGGTGCGCTGACCATCGCCACGAACATGGCCGGTCGCGGTACTGATATTCAGCTCGGCGGCAATCTCGACATGCGGATCAAGGCCGAACTGGACGACATGCCGTCCGGCGACGAGCGCACCGCCAAGGAGGCCGCAATCCGCGCCGATATTGCGCGGCTGAAGGAAAAGGCGCTTGCCGCCGGCGGTCTCTACGTTCTTGCCACCGAACGCCATGAAAGCCGCCGCATCGACAACCAGCTGCGCGGCCGTTCCGGCCGTCAGGGCGACCCAGGCCGCTCGAAGTTCTTCCTGTCGCTGCAGGACGACCTCATGCGCATTTTCGGTTCCGAGCGCATGGACGGCATGCTGCAGAAGCTCGGCCTGAAGGAGGACGAGGCCATCGTCCACCCCTGGATCAACAAGGCGCTCGAAAAGGCGCAGAAGAAGGTCGAGGCGCGCAACTTCGACATCCGCAAGAACCTTCTCAAATACGACGACGTGATGAACGATCAGCGCAAGGTGATCTTCGAACAGCGCATCGAATTGATGGATGGCACCGATCTCAGCCAGACCACCAGGGAAATGCGCGAGGACGTCATCGACGACCTTCTCGCCCGTCATACGCCGGAAGGCGCCTATGCCGAGCAGTGGAACATCAAGCAGCTCGATGAGGACGTCCGCAACATCCTCAATCTCGACCTGCCCGTCACCGAATGGGCGCTCGAGGACGGCATTACGCCGGACGACATTCGCGAGCGCCTGACCGAGGCGGTCGAAAAGGCAGCGGCGGATCGCGCCGAGCGATTCGGCCCCGAGATCATGGCCTATGTCGAGAAGTCGGTAATCCTCCAGTCGCTCGATGCGCTTTGGCGCGAGCATCTAGTCAATCTCGACCATCTGCGTTCGGTCGTCGGCTTCCGTGGTTATGCGCAGCGCGATCCCCTCAACGAGTACAAGACCGAAGGCTTCGAGCTCTTCCAGACGATGCTCGTCAACCTTCGCCAGAACGTGACCTCGCAATTGATGCGTGTCGAACTCGTGCGCGAAGCCGCAGCCGCCCCTGAACCGGCGCTCCCGGTCATGGAAGGCCATCACATCGACGGCTTCACCGGCGAAGATGATTTTGGCGAAGGCAGCGTCCTCGCGGTGCAGGAGGATCTTCGGGTGGTAGACCCCGCCGACCGCGATCCGAACAATCCGAAGACCTGGGGCAAGGTCGGCCGCAACGAGGCCTGCCCTTGCGGTTCCGGCAAGAAGTACAAGCATTGCCACGGCGCCTTCGTCTGAAGTCGCCCGATCAATGACTTATGAAAAGGGCCGCGCTCACCACGCGGCCTTTTTTCTCCTGTGAGCGCACACCTTCGGGGCGTTGACATTCCGAACCGTTTCTAAACGTTTACGGACTAATACCCAGGGTTGAACAAGTGGAGCGGCCTTTGCGAATTTCTGCGGTACGAACTGCAGACCTTCTATTGCCAAAACGACTGTCGGAGCAGCTTAATCCGTGGCTTTTACGCCTCGACCAGCTGTTCGACGGATCGAACCAGCATGCCGTTGCGCAGCGCGTCTCGCTTATCGCTTTTTCCGTTCGCATTTTCAGCGCCATGATCGCGCTGATTTCGCAGGTGATCTTCGCGCGCTGGATGGGCCAGTTCGAATACGGCATTTTCGTGCTCGTCTGGGTGACAGTGGTCATCCTTGGAAACCTTTCCTGCCTCGGCTTCCAGACCACAGTCATCCGCTTTGTCCCGGAATATCTCGAGCGCGGCCAGCTGAACCATCTGCGCGGCATTCTCTTTACCAGCAAGACGTTTGCCGTCGGCCTTACCACCCTGGTTGCGCTTATCGGTGCGGCCGGCGTCTATTTCCTCCGCGACCGGATTGAATCCTACTACGTCGCGCCGTTTATCGCGGGCTTTATCTGCCTGCCTATGATTGCACTTGGCGATACGCTCGACGGCACGGCGCGCTCGCGCTCGTGGGCGCTTGTCGCCCTCACCCCGACCTATATCGTCCGCCCCATCCTCACCCTCATCGTCATGAGCATCGGCCATGTGACGGGTTTTGCCCCGACCGCGATGACCGCCATCATCTCGGCGATCATCGCCACCTATGCGACGAGCCTGTTCCAGTTCCTGGTTGTCCGGCACCGGTTCAAGGCGGTGGTCCAACCCGGCCCAAGGACCATCGAGTTCGGCCACTGGTTTGCGGTGTCACTCCCGATTTTCCTTGTCGAAGGCTTCTTCTTCCTGCTGACCAATGCCGATGTCCTGATGGTCGGCCGCTTCCTCGATCCCGAGAAAGTCGCAACCTATTTCGCCACGGTGAAACTTCTGGCGCTCGTGCATTTCGTCTATTTTTCGGTAAAGGCCGGGGCGGCGCAACGCTATTCCGAGCTGACGCAGAGCCACAACCAGGCGGAGCTCGGGCAATTCGCCCGCGATACGGCGCGCTGGACCTTCTGGCCGTCTCTCGCCATGGCGATGCTGCTGCTCATTGCCGGCAAGCCGCTTCTCTACCTTTTCGGCGCACAGTTCACCGATGGTTATCCGTTGCTTTTCATCATGGTGATCGGCGTCGTAGCCCGTGCATCGGTCGGCCCGGCGGAGAGCCTTCTCAATATGGCCGGCCGGCAGAACATCTGCGCGACGGTCTACGCAGTGACGCTTGTCGTCAACATCTGTCTCAGCATGCTCTTGATCCCGATCTATGGCCTGGCGGGCGCCGCCTGCGCCACGGCATTCTCAATGGTGTTTGAAGCGGCGACCCTGTCACTGACCGTCTATTATCGCCTGGGCATAACAATGTTTGTTTTTGCCGGCAGGTCTGAGGCCAAGCCCGCCAAGGAAGAGATCTGATGGCAGCCACACCCCTTCTCGAAGAATTGGCCGCTGGCCCGTCCGCACAGATCATTGCGCAGCTTTCCGGCTTCGACAATCCGGGCGATGCGGCAAAGCAGATCGAGGAATCGCTCGGCAATCGAGGCGTGCCGCGCAAGCTCTCGGTCTATTCGGCGTCCGCAGGCTTCGAACTTCTCGAAGAACTCGACTACCTGACTTACCGCACCGTCGAGCCGAATATCTTCTTCAATCCGCGCTTCCTGGCTCCCGCCATGCCTCGCCTTGACGACAGGCAGGTGCGCCTGATGGTCGTGCGCGACGAAAACGACGCCAAGAGCCGGCTGCGCTTCGTCATGCCCTATACGATCGAAAGGCCCGGCTTTGCCCTGTCGGCCTCGATCATCCGCGGCTGGGCGACGTCGTTTGGCCCGCAGGGAACGCCATTGATCGACCGCGACGACCCGATCGGCGTGCTCAATGATTTCTTCGACATGCTCGGCCGCAAGCATTTGAAGCTGCCGCAGATCCTCGTCTTGCCCGACATGCTCCTCAACCGGCCGGTTGCGCAGTTGATCCGCTCGGTTGCCATGGACCGCGACCTTACGATCGAAACCGTCAACGAGGTCGAGCGCCCCTTCATCGAAAGCAAGCTCGACGGCGACGATTATCTGCGCGAGGCCATCGGCACCCGCCACGCCAAGGAATATCGGCGCCTGTGGCGCCGCCTCGCCGAAAAGGGCAAGCTGACCTACACCGTCAGCCGCAGCGAAGAAGACATTCGCCTGAAGCTCGAAGAGTTTCTGGCCCTTGAAACCAGCGGCTGGAAGGGCCAGCGCGCCTCGGCGATGGCTGTCGATCGTTTCCGCGCCGCCTTTGCCCGGGAAGCCGTCAACAACCTCGCAGGACGAGATCTGGCGCGCATCCACGCGCTTGAACTCGACGGCAAGACCATCGCCGTCCTCGTCGTTTTCGTCGAAGCCGGCGAAGCCTGGACCTGGAAGACCGCATACGATGAAAGCCTCGGCGCCTATTCGCCAGGGGTGCTCCTGATGATCGAGATGCTGAAGAACCACCTCGACGATCCGAACATCGACCGGACCGACTCTTGCGCCATCCCCGACCACCCCGTCGCCTCCCGCCTCTTCCGCGAGCGCGAATTGATCGGGACGCTGGTGATCGGACTGACGCCCGGAGCCGACCGCGCCGCACGCCAGGCGGCGTCGCAACTCCACCTCTACCGGCGCACCCAGAACCTTGCCCGCGCCCTGCGCGAGCGGATACGGGATTTCACCCGGCGGAAGTAGTTTGGTAGATGCCGGCCGGCGCTTACTTGGGCGCGGCGCATGACGCCGCCGCCCTGCCTTGGGCTAACTGGATGTTCACCCATGCGGCGCTCAGCGACAGGACCTCTGACATCCGGTTTCGGCCGTCCACATCCACCATTCCGTGGTCGAAGCTCGGAAATTCCCAGTATGTAAGATTGCACCGTCCATTTTTTGCAAAGAGATCCGCCACCAATCTTGCATTGGCGACAGGCGTTGAATCGTCCTTGCCACCCTGGATAAGCAAAAGCGCGGACTTCGACAGAAGCATTGCATCCACAGGGCGGCGATCTATGGCGTCAGCCCAAAAGCGATAGCTCGACCCAGCCCACACTTCGCTGCTTTGGGGGTTCTCCCGCGCCTTTCTGAAAGCTTCATCGACTGGCGGCCATTGGTCCTTGGGAACCGCATTCCGCGCCATGTCATCCATGATCGACTGCCGCACCATCTCACCGAATGTAACGCCGCCTCCCGTCGATAGGAGAACGGCCGCGTCGGCATCGATTTCCGGAGCAAGGCGGGCGGCGACACCGCCTCCCTCGGAACCTCCGAACAGGACGATTTTGCCGTCCCACCAGGTCTCGTCGCGGAGCGGCGCCAAAACCTGCTTATAGTCCGCGACGCGCTGTCCCATCGTGTGGTGGGCACGGAACGCCTCCGAACATCCCTTGTCGAACGGGTCGGCGGGGTCATCCCCCGCACCAACCCCATACTTGTCGACCATGAGGGCGGCGAAGCCGGGAAACGCCTCGCGCGCAACAGCCAGATTCTTGCTGGCCAATGCCGACTGGCATCCCGAGCCTTGCGCGAGGATGATGATGCCAGCTCTGGCATTCTCCGGCCTGTCGAGGTACCAGTTGATGGTGCTGCCGTCTGGCCGCTTCGTCTCGTGACGTTCCGGCGCGGCAGCGGCGGCGGATGCCAGTACACCAACAGTTAGTGCCGCCACAGCGAGGCGAAGCGATTTGAAACTAAGGCATCTGGAATAATCGTTCAATCTCTGCAATCTCCAGGACATTTACCTGGAATATACGTCCGGACGTTCCCATTCCTCAATCGCCAATTCGAAAAGCTTCGCATTTTCAATGCGTTACAATCACGCCGTGTAAATTGCCGCGATACTTCAGACCGTCGCCGCCCGCTTCTCCCACTCGGCGACAATCGCCTCGCGCGCTGCAATCGACGGAGCGATGCGCTCCCTCGCCAACGCGAGGAGCTGCGGCGAAGCCTGCCGGGGCGTGCCGGAGGAAAATGGCGGATGCGGATCATATTCGAGCGAAAGCTGGACGCGTTCTGCCTCCTGCTGCCCCATGAGTTCTGCAACGACCGCCAACCCGAAATCGATCCCTGCGGTCACTCCTCCGGCGGTGATGAGATTTCCGTCCTTGACGATGCGGGCCTCGACATGGGTCGCGCCGAAACGGGCGAGATAATCGACTGCATTCCAATGCGTTGTCGCCCGCTTCCCCTTTAGCAGTCCTGCAGCGCCGAGGACGAGTGCCCCCGTACAGACCGAGGTGACGTAGCGCGCGCCAGCAGCTTGTTCGCGCACAAATTGCAGCACGTCTTCATCCAGAAGCAACGCGTTGACGCCCGCCCCGCCCGGTATGCAGATCACATCGAGCTGCGGGCAATCGGCGAGCGTATGTGTCGGCGTCAGCATGAGGCCGGTTGCCGAGCGAACCGGGGCGAGGTCCTTCCAGACAAGGTGCATCTGCGCACCCGTGGCAGAGGCGAACATTTCATAAGGACCGGTGAGATCGAGTTGCTGGACATTTGGAAAAACAAGAAAGCCAAAGCGATAAGACATGGGCGAACTCCTTATTGACTTCTGGCAGTTTACGACATCAGACTTTGGCAAGTTTGCCAAAGGCCCCACATTTCATGCCAAACGGTCGCAATATCGAAATATTGGCTTTCGCCGACGCCCAAGTGCTGGACATATCCGGTCCGCTCCAGGTGTTTTCGAGCGCGAACGACTTCGCCGCCGCCGGCAGCGCCCCGGCGCCCTACAGGCTGACAATCGTCGGAAAGTCGTCACAAATACGCACAAGCTCAGGTTTGGTGCTGACGGCCGAGCCCTTGCCCGAACCTAGCCGTGACCTCGACACATTGGTGATCCCCGGCGGCTGGGGCGTCAACGCCGCTTGCGAAGACCCCGCGCTCGTCGAATGGGTCGGACAGAGTTCCGCGCAAGCGCGCCGCACGGTCTCCGTTTGCAGCGGCGCCTTTCTGCTCGCCACGACGGGCGTCCTCAATGGCCGGAGAGCCGTCACCCATTGGCAGCGTTGCGCCGAATTTTCGCGACGCTTTCCTGACGTCAGGCTCGAACCCGATCCGATTTTCATCAGGGACGGAGCCATCTGGACATCCGCTGGGGTAACGGCCGGAATAGACCTCGCCCTCGCGCTCGTCGAGGCTGATCTGGGACGTGAGGCAGCACTCGCCGTTGCCCGCCAACTGGTGGTGTTTTTCAAGCGCCCGGGCGGTCAGTCGCAATTCAGCGCGACACTTGCCCTGCAGGAGAGCGCCACGCGCTTCGACCGCCTGCACGCCTGGATTCTCGAAAATTTGCGCTCTGACCTTTCGCTCATCCGGCTGGCGGAGCAAGCCAACATGAGTGCCCGCAGCTTTTGTCGCCACTACCTGAGCGAGACCGGACTGACGCCGGCGCGCGGGGTCGAACAAATCAGGTTCGAAACGGCGCGTCGCATGCTGAAGCAAGGCAACTCCGTCGGGCGCATGGCCGCGCATTGCGGCTTTGGCTCGGACGAGACAATGCGACGCTGCTTCCTGCGCTATGTCGGCATCACGCCACAAGCCTATCGCGAACGTTTTTGAACCTTATTGGCAAATCCATTGGCCTTGCCTAATGTAACCTCTGATTTGTATTTCTATTAACGTATTGCGTTTGGGGATTGTGATATGAAACCTGTATTTGCGCATGGCCTGATCCTCCCGCTGGTTCTGACAACAACAGTGTTGGGTGCACAGGCGCAGGAATCGACCGCCGATCTCGCCAAGAAACTCTCCAATCCCGTGGCCGCGATGATCAGCGTGCCGTTTCAGGCAAATTACGACGGCGGCTACGGACCTGAAGACGGCAGCAAATATACGATCAACATCCAGCCAGTCATTCCTTTCACGCTCAACGAGGATTGGAACGTAATTTCGCGCACCATCCTGCCTGTTGTCTGGCAGGACGACATTGCGGGGCCGTCTGGCCATCAATTCGGCCTTGGCGACACGACGCAGAGCTTCTTCTTTTCACCAAAGAAGCCGGGCCTGGGCGGCGTTATCTGGGGCGTTGGACCAGCCTTCCTGCTACCGACCGCGACCGATGATCTCCTCGGCGGCGAGAAATGGGGCGCGGGTCCGACGGGGGTCGTGCTCAAACAGGAGGGCCCCTGGACCTTTGGCGCGCTCGCCAACCACATCTGGTCATTCGCCGGCGATGACGACCGCAGCGACGTTAACGCGACTTTCCTGCAACCCTTCCTGTCCTATACGACACCCGATGCCTGGACATTCGGCATCAACACCGAGTCGACTTACAATTGGGATGAAGACCAGTGGTCGGTACCGATCAACCTGACGGTCGCCAAGCTGGTGAAGTTCGACAAGCAGCCGGTAAGCTTCACGGCCGGCGTGCGCTACTGGGCCGAGAGCCCGGAGAATGGCCCCGATGGCTGGGGCGCGCGCTTTGTCGTCACTTTCCTGTTTCCAAAGGGGAAATAGACAGGCTGGCTAATTCAAACCACGTCGATGACAGTCGCACTCATTGCCTGCATGCAAAATTGATTTGAAAGATATTATTTGAGCTGGAGATGTTTTGATGACGTCAATATTTCCGAAATATTGGATTTACCTGTTCTTGTTCGCGGCATCCACCGCTCATGCCGAGGAGTCTACTGCGGAACTTGCGAAGAAGCTCTCCAATCCGGTTTCCTCCTTGATCAGCGTTCCGTTCGAAGCCGATTACGATCGCGGTTATGGCCGTGGCGACGGCAGCAAATATACGGTCAATCTCCAACCGGTCATCCCTTTCACCCTCAACGAGGACTGGACGGTCATCTCGCGCACCATTCTTCCTGTTACCTGGCAGGACGATGTTGCATATCATTCCGGTCAGCAATTCGGCCTCGGTGACACGACCCAGAGCTTCTTTATCTCGCCGCGGCCAACGGATGACGGCATTATCTGGGGCGCGGGCCCGATGTTCCTTTTACCCACGGCAACGGACGACCTTCTCGGTGGCCAGAAATGGGGTGCCGGCCCAACAGTCGTCGTGCTGAAACAGTCTCAGTCCTGGACTTACGGCCTGCTTGCCAACCATCTCTGGTCATTTGCCGGTGACAGGGACCGAACCGATATCAGCACGAGCTTTGTCCAGCCGTTCATCGACTATACGACCAAGGATGCATGGACATTTGAACTTGGCTCGGAGTCGAACTATGATTGGCAGAGCAGCGAGTGGTCCATCCCGATTAACTTCGATGTCTCCAAACTGGTGAAGATCGGCGACCAGCCGGTGAGCATCGGCGGCGGGGTGCGCTACTGGGCCGCCAGCCCGAAAGATGGGCCTGAAGGTTGGGGTGCACGCTTTGTGGTCACGTTCCTGTTCACAAAGTGAGGCTCCATAAATTGCAGGAGACCTGAAACATGATCCGTTTGACGATGCTCCTTGCACTTACACTCATCGGCCTTTCGGGTTGCACGTCGAGCGGCAATGTAAGCCCCCTCAGATTTTGCGACAGGCCGACGGACATCAATGCCAGGGTCTTCACCAACTGCACGCCGAGAGTAGACGACAGGGTTTGACCTGCCGCATGTCTGTCGCTCTCGGTCAGGCATGCCAGAACCGGTAACGCACGCAATTTCCAGATTGTTCGGGTGGTGCATTGGTGCCCCCTGCCGGAATCGAACCAGCACTCCTCTCGGAACCTGATTTTGAGTCAGGCGCGTCTACCAATTCCGCCAAGGGGGCCGCAAAAGCGTCGGGTGCGGCGAACCGCACCGTCAAAGCCAAATACATGCTGGAGCGGCCCGCGGTCAACACCATTCCGCCAATTTCTCGCGATAACGCACTCGTGTGTTGCCGGTCGCGCAGGCCACAAGTAGAGGCGAAACAGCCTGGCTGGCAAAAATCGACCGCAGCGATTCCATTTGGATGAAGTTTGCTCTAAGGATCACCGACTTTCTCGAACAACTTCCCCGGACAGGAACCGCCATATGCTTCGCAAACTCTATGATTGGACGATGTCGCTCGCCGCGCGCAAATCCGCGGAAGTCTGGCTCGCCATCATCGCCTTCGTGGAGAGTTCGGTTTTCCTCGTTCCCGCCGACGTGCTCTATCTTCCCATGGCGCTGGCACGGCCGGAGCGCGCCTATCGTTATGCGCTCGTGGCGACAGTCGCCTCGGTGCTCGGCGGCATTGCCGGCTGGCTTCTCGGCTATTACGCCTATGAGACGCTGGCAAAGCCCATTCTAGAAATGTACGGCAAGCTCGATGCTTTCGAGGCGCTGCGCGGCTCGACCAGCGCAGATGCGATCCTCCTGCTGCTCATCACCTCCGGCCTTGCGCATCTGCCCCCGATCAAGGTGGTGACGATCCTCTCCGGTGCTGCCGCGATCAACATCTGGGTATTCATCGGATCGGCAATTCTTGCACGCGGGGCGCGGTTCTTCTTCCTCGCCTGGCTCTTGCGCCGCTACGGCGAACCGATCCGCCATTTCATCGAAAAGCGGCTCGGCCTCATCGCCGGGGCAGCCGCTGCGGTGCTGATTTTGCTCTACGCCGTATTCCACTATTATCATCTATAGTTCGAGGACGCTTCGCGCATCATGACAATGGCAACGGCACCCGCGATGAGTTCGACGCATTTCCGGACCGCATTGTTCCTTCTCGCCGCAATGATAGTGACGGTCGGGTCGGCGCTGGCCTTCCAGTATGTGGGCGGCTACCTGCCCTGCAAGCTCTGCCTCGAGCAGCGCTATCCCTACTATGCCGGCATTCCGCTCATGGGGCTTGCCGTCGTCGCCTCTCTCCTGCGCTGGCCGGCAGGCGTGACACGGCTGCTGATCGCATTGGGCGGCATCCTCATGTTGATCGGTCTCGGCCTTGCGATCTTCCATGCGGGCGTCGAGTGGAAGTTCTGGGCGGGACCGACGGATTGCACCGCGGTCGCAATGTCCATCACCACCGATGCCGGCAATCTCCTGAGTGACCTCAACGCAGTGCATCCACCGGCATGCGACACCGCGGCGCTGCGCGTGCTCGGCCTGTCATTCGCCGGCTGGAACGCCATCGCCAGCCTCATTCTCGTTGTCGTGGCGTTCCGTGGAGCGATGAGGCGGGGTTAAGCGCCTGGCAATCTGCTGAGCAAATTATGCATCGCAGAGAGCTCAGCAAAAAATAGCCGGACGCGGCGAAGGGTTGCCGAACCCTCAAGGCTCCAGTTCGACATCCCAGTAGAGATAATCCATCCAGCTGTCGTGCAGGTGGTTTGGCGGGAAGAGCCGTCCATTGTTGTGAAGGTCGTGCACTGTCGGCTGGAATGGCTTCTGCCGCGGCCACATTTTGGCGCGGTCTGGCATCAGTCCGCCCTTGCGAAGATTGCACGGCGAACAGGCGGCGACGACATTTTCCCAGATCGTCTCACCACCGGCGCAACGTGGGATCACATGGTCGAAGGTCAGGTCTTCTTCCGAACCGCAATACTGGCACTCGAACCGGTCGCGTAGGAAGACGTTGAACCGGGTGAAGGCAGGGTTGCGCGATGGCTTGATGTAGGTCTTGAGCGAAACGACGCTCGGCAGCCGCATGGCAAAGGAAGGCGAGGACACCTCGTGCTCATACTCGGCGACGATGTTCACACGGTCGAGAAACACCGCCTTGATCGCGTCCTGCCATGACCAGAGCGACAAGGGATAGTAACTGAGCGGACGATAATCCGCATTGAGCACCAGTGCCGGCAACCCGTCCGGCGAGACGGCTATTGTCAAGGAATCAACTCCAATCCAACCATCAGGCCCTATTATTGTAAGCTGGACGTGACAAGAATGTGAAGCGAATTGCTCGCTTATGCAGCGAAAAACGCCGCTATATCAAATTCATGCGATTGGTGTGCCGTCGCGGCCACGCGTCGCGGCATAATAGGCCCAGAAAAGCCGGGCCGCCACCCCGCGCCAGGGCGACCATCTTTCGGCAAAACGCCGCAGCGCCTTGGAATCGGGCCGGGCTGATTCGCTGTAGGCGTGGGCATAGGCATGCTGCAGGGCAACGTCGCCGGACGGGAACACATCCGCATGCCCGGCCGAGAACAGGAGGTAGACCTCCGCCGTCCACGGCCCCACGCCCTTGATGCGCGTCATCAGTGCCA
This sequence comes from Phyllobacterium sp. 01N428, assembly GCF_056399405.1. NCBI lineage: Bacteria > Pseudomonadati > Pseudomonadota > Alphaproteobacteria > Hyphomicrobiales > Phyllobacteriaceae > Phyllobacterium > Phyllobacterium sp. 01N428. The sequence continues at coordinate 298,812 of NZ_JBFTRH010000006.1, read as the reverse complement.
TGGCCTCCTCTATCGGCCGCTCGCAAAGATCGAGAAGGTCGAGCTCCCCGGCAATGATCGCCTCGCTGATCCGCGCGAGGGTCTCCTGCTTGGCGCGTGAAAGGCCGGCTGCGCGCCACGCCTGCTCGCCGGCCGCAAGGTAGTTTTGCGGCGTCAGCGGATCGATGAGCCCTATGAGCCGCGACCATATCGATGCGGCGCTCGCCTTGGAAACCTGTTGCGAAACGATGACCGAAGCAAGGCTGGCAAAGCCGGGCTCGGAGCGTCGCAGCGGCAAAGGCCCTGCCCGTTCCGCAACTGCAGCGAGCTCGGGGTGAGCCTTGAGCAATGCGGTCAGGCCTTCGGCCACGTCGTCGAGCGTATCTATCCTGCGCATGTCGTCACTTTGAATCGTCGGGAAAACACAGTATCAACCCGCGTATATGGTCACGCAAGGACACCAGTTCACGCTCATGACAGTTCCTGTCTTTCGCTTTGCGCCTAGCCCCAATGGATACCTGCATCTCGGCCATGCCTATTCGGCACTCCTCAACCAGAAGATGGCGCGCGAAAGTGGCGGCCGCCTGCTCCTGCGCGTGGAAGATATCGACCGCGAGCGCTGCTCGCCGGAACTCGAAGCGGCCACGCTCGAGGATCTGCGCTGGCTTGGCATCACCTTCGAGGAGCCCGTGCGCCGCCAGTCGGAGCATTTCCCGGTCTACCAGCAAGCGTTGCAGCGGTTGACCGACATGGGTCTCGTCTATCCGGCGTTTCTCAGCCGCGGTGAAGTCAGGCGGATTGCCGAAACGACTGAAGGCGGCATAAAGAATTGGCCGCGCGATCCCGACGGCGCATTGCTCTATCCGCCCCATGACCGGAAGCTTTCGCGGGACGAGCGTACCCGTCGCATCGAAGACGGCTCGCCCTACGCGCTTCGCCTCGACATAGAGCGGGCGCTGGCGGCGATTCCGGCTCCGCTAAGCTGGCACGAAGAAGGAGCTGGCGAAAGCAGTGTCGAAGCGCGTCCGCAGGATTGGGGCGATGTCATCATTGCCCGCAAGGATGTACCCACGAGCTACCATCTGTCGGTCGTAACCGATGATGCCGCGCAGGGGGTAACGCATGTCGTGCGCGGCCGGGACCTCTTCCAAAGCACCAGCGTCCATAGGCTCCTGCAACATTTGCTGGAGATTGAGCCGCCGGTCTACCACCATCACGCGTTGATTCTTGACCGTGATGGCGAGAAACTGTCGAAAAGCCGCAGGGACACGTCCTTGCGGGAATTGCGGCAAGCGGGAGTGACGCCTCAGCAGATTTTGACCATGGTCGGCCTCTGACCTTTCGCTACGCAACGTTCGGGTATAAACAGCCCTGCTATCCTCGTTCCGCCGGTCCCCCGACATGCCCGTACGTCTTTTCCCCGCACTCTTCGTTCTGCTCTGGGCCACAGGCTTCATTGGCGCGCGTTATGCGATGCCCTATATGGAGCCGTTCCTGTTTCTGACGCTGCGGTTTCTTATTGCAGGCACAATCCTCGGGGTCTGGGTCGCGCTCACGGGCAATGCATGGCCGGGCAGGCGCGGGGCGATGCATGCAATCATTGCCGGTTGTCTCATCCACGGCGTTTATCTCGGCGCCGTGTTCTGGGCGATCCACCAGGGCCTGCCCGCCGGCATGTCGGCGCTGGTCGTCGGCCTGCAGCCGCTCATCACCGCGCTGATTGCCGGCGTTGCTCTCGGCGAGACTATCCAGCCCCGCCATTGGGCCGGTCTGGCCGTCGGTTTCGCCGGCGTCGCCATGGTGCTCTGGCCGAAGCTGTCTGTCTCGGCGGACGGGATCACGCCTGCCACTGTTACCGCATCGATCGTCTCGGTTATCGCCATCAGCGCCGGCACCGTATGGCAAAAGCGCTTCGTCGGCGCTATCGACCTGAAGGCAGGGACGGCTCTGCAATATTTCGGCGCCGCGGTGCTGATGGGGTTACTTTCCCTGGTCCTTGAAACGCATCAAGTCACGTGGGCCGCCCCGCTTGCCTTTGCAATGTTCTGGCTGGTCTTCGTGCTTTCGATCGGTGCCGTGCTGCTTCTCATGATCCTGATCAAGCAAGGCGCCGTTTCCAAGGTCGCTTCGTTGTTCTATCTCGTGCCGGGCGTCACCGCGCTCATGGCCTACGTATTATTTGGCGAAACGCTGACGCATTTCCAGCTCATCGGCATGGCGATTGCCACGCTCGGAGTGGCGCTGTCGACGGGTCAGAGACGTTCCGCTGCCTTACCTTCGCGGTAGCGGATGATCGCCGCATTGACCTCAGCACCGATGATGAAGATCGCGGCGATGATATAGAGGAAGACGATAGCGACCATGATCGAGGCAAGACCCGCATAGGTCGTCACATAGGAGGCGAAGGTCTCGAGATAGCTTGCGAAAATGGTCGCGCCAACGGTCCATGCGATCAGGGTGATGAGAATGCCCGGCAGGATGTCGACGAAGCGCCTCTGCCCGGCCGGCAGCCAGAGGTGCACGACGAGGAGGCCGACGACAAGAACCGCCGTAGCAATGACATAGCGCCAGAAGACAATCGTACCCGAAACGAGGACGAGTTCCGGTATCCAGCGTGTTGCAATGCGCAGAGCGAGCGGTGCAAGGACGAGCAGGAAACTGATAGCCATGATGCCGATCGTCGCGACCATGACGAAGCCGAGACTTTGCAGCCGGCAGAAAATGATCGAGCGCGTGTCGATGACGCGGTAGGCCCGGTTGAGGGCAACGCGCAGCGCTTCGATGCCGTTGGAGGCAAAATACGCGGCCGCGATGACGCTGACCGTGAGCAGTCCGCCGCGCTGCACGTTGAGGACGTTGCGCACCTCCTGTGCAATCGGTCTTGCGATGACATCGGGCCAGGTATCGAAGATGACGTGCACGGCCGTATCGGTGAAGGCGCTAGCGCCAAGAAAGCTCGCAAGCGACGTCGCAAAAATGAGGAACGGGAACAGCGCCAGGATGCCGGAAAGGGCGACATGGCTGGCAAGCGCCCAACCGTCATCGGTCAGGAAATGCCCCAGCGCATCGGCGACCACACGCCGGAGAAACCCAAACACTTTACGCATCGGCGATGATTGCCCCCTGTGAAGCCCAAGATTGCAAGGCGCGGTCGAATATGTGAAGTCTTTTCTTGTCTTGGATCAAACGAACAATTTGAAAACATTCAGCAACATGGCCGATTCCAGAACGATTCTCCTTACCGGATGTTCCAGCGGCATCGGCGCGCATTGCGCAAGGGCGCTGAAGGCCGACGGGTGGACTGTGTTCGCCACCGCGAGGCAACCGGCCGATATCGAAGCCCTCGATGCAGCCGGCCTCACCGGCCTCTACCTCGACTACCGGGAACCGCAATCGATCGCCGCCACCGTCGATGCGGTGTTTTCCCGCACGGGCGGAAAGCTCGACGCCCTGTTCAACAACGGCGCCTATTCGCTGCCCGGCGCGGTCGAGGACTTGCCTATTTCCGCTTTGCGCGAACAGTTCGACGCCAATTTCTTCGGCTGGCACGAATTGACGCAAATGGTCGTTCCCGCCATGCGCCGACAGGGACACGGACGGATCGTCCATTGCTCCTCCATCCTCGGCTTGTTGCCGATGAAGTGCCGCGGCGCCTATGTCGCCTCGAAGTTTGCCGTCGAGGGCCTCATGCTCGTGCAGCGCATGGAGCTTGCGGGATCCGGCATCGAGGTGTCCCTCATCGAGCCGGGGCCCATTGCAACACGTTTTCCCTTGAATGCGCTCAAGCAATTCGAGGCGAATATCGATGCGGAAAAATCGGTGCATCGCGATGACTACCGCAAACTTGTAAGCCGGCTTGGCGGTGGCGGAACCAAATCCCGCTTCAAGCTTGGTCCGGACGCAGTTTATGCGGTGCTCAAGGACGCCTTGGAAAATCCACGCCCGAGGCCGCATTATATCGTTACTCGCCCGGCAAAAATTAGCGCATTCGCAAGCAGATTTCTCAGCGCACGTGCGCTATACGCCATGCTTGCACGCCAATCATAATGAGATCAGCCTATAGTCTGGCCGGTCTGAAAGGAAATGCATCATGGATATCATCTTCAAGTTTCTGTCGGTCGTTGCCATTGCGGCAGTCACGATCGTTCTTCTCATCGGACTGCGGAATATGATGAAGGGAGGCGATGCCAACTTCTCCAACAAGATGATGCAACTGCGCATCTTCCTGCAGTTGATCGCCATCATCCTCATCGTCGGCGCACTCTATTTCCATCGTGCGGCAGGCTAGGTTTCACAAATGGTCAAGCTCAACAAGATCTACACGCGCACGGGCGACGACGGAAGCACGGGTCTAGGCAGTGGCGAGCGGCGCTTGAAGCATGACCTTCGCGTGGAAGCCTACGGCACCGTCGACGAAGCGAATTCCTGCATCGGGCTTGCGCGCATCCACACGGGCACCTTTCTGGAGCTTGATGCAATGCTCGCACGCATCCAGAACGACCTGTTCGATCTCGGCGCCGACCTTTCAACCCCCGATACCGGCGAGTCACTTGCCTACGAGCCGCTACGCATCATCGACAGTCAGGTCCAGCGGGTCGAGGCAGATATAGACGCGCTCAACGCCAACCTTGCGCCCCTGCGCTCCTTTGTGCTTCCCGGCGGATCGCCGGCATCGGCGGCACTTCACCTGGCGCGCACCGTGGCAAGGCGCGCCGAGCGCCACATGGTTGCGCTGTCGCAGAAGCCGGACGAAACCGTGACACCGGCGGCGCTCAAATACATCAACCGCGTTTCCGACTTTCTCTTCGTCGCCGCACGGGTCGTCAATGACAATGGCGCGAAGGACGTGCTATGGGTCCCCGGGCATAATCGCTAAGTGCGGAGGGGATAGAGGCGCCGATGTTCATTCCACTGCATGACGCCAACAGCCTCAAATACATCAAGCTCCAATATGTCACGCTGACCCTGATCGGCATCAATGTCCTGGTTTTCGCGGTGATGAGCGTTGCGGGCGACGTATCGCAGGCCGCCGCGATCGGCCTAGGTTACATCCCCGCCGTCATCCACCATCTGGTCAACCTCCCGGCGAACTACGATTTCGTGCCGCCGGATGCGACCTACATCACATATGCCTTCCTGCACGCCGATATCTTCCACCTCGGTGGTAACATGCTGTTCCTCTGGGTGTTCGGCGACAATGTCGAGGACGCCCTTGGACATGTGAAGTTCCTGATCTTCTATCTCCTCTGTGCGGCGGCGGGTGCGTTTCTGCACGGCGTCATTCTGCCCGCCTCGGAAATGCCGCTCATCGGCGCGTCGGGGGCAATCGCCGGCATTGTTGCGGCCTATCTGCTGCTCCACCCGCGTGTCCGCGTATGGGTATTGGCCTTCGGGCGAATCCCATTGCGCATCCCCGCTATCTACCCGCTCGCACTGTGGGTGGCGACGCAATTTCTCATGTTGGGGTTCGGCGGCGCTGAACAGGTTTCCTGGCCGGCCCATGTCGGTGGCATCATTGCGGGTGCGCTTCTGATCATCATCATGAAGCGCCGCGGCGTGCCGCTTTTCGACAGGGCGATTGTCTCTCCAAAGGCAGTCATAACCGAAAAGGCGCCCGAGCAGGCAACCTCAAATGTGCCGCCGGTCCGGTGGGGGCGTTAGCACCCGAGACATGAGATTTATTCAATCGTTTGAACTTAAAAATCGCCCGCCGCACCAATTGACCTTTACTTCCCTCATATTTACGGTCCGGCGCAATTCCGGCACCTGACGTGTCGTTTTTTTCACCTCAATGTCGGCATCCGGCAAGCGGGTACTATATTGAGGCAGTTAAATCTGCCTTTCTTTTTTGAAGAGGGAGTCCCCATGAAAGTCCTCGTACCGGTTAAGCGGGTAGTCGATTACAACGTGAAGATCAGGGTGAAGGGCGACGGCTCGGGCGTTGAGCTTGCCAACGTCAAAATGTCGATGAACCCGTTCGACGAAATCGCGGTCGAGGAAGCGTTGCGGCTGAAGGAAGCCGGCAAGGTCGAGGAAATCGTCGTTGTCTCCATCGGCCCCGCGCAGGCGCAGGAGACAATCCGTACCGCGCTCGCCATGGGCGCCGATCGCGGCATCCTCGTCAAGGTCGACGACATTGTCGAGCCGCTTGCCGTTGCCAAGATCCTGAAGGGTGTCGTCGAGGCCGAACAGCCGAAACTCGTCATCCTCGGCAAGCAGGCCATCGATGATGATGCCAACCAGACGGGCCAGATGCTTTCCGCGCTGCTCGGCTGGAGCCAGGGAACCTTCGCCTCCAAGCTTGAACTCGGCAGCGACGACGCCAAGGTGACCCGCGAAGTCGATGGCGGCCTGCAGACCATCGAAATCAAGCTGCCGGCGATCGTGACCACGGACCTGCGCCTGAACCAGCCGCGCTATGCCTCGCTCCCGAACATCATGAAGGCGAAGAAGAAGCCGCTCGACGAGAAGTCGGCCGCCGACTACGGCGTCGACACCAAGCCCCGCCTCAAGGTCATCAAGACCGAGGAACCGGGCGGTCGCAAGGCCGGCGTCAAGGTCAAGGACGTCGCCGAACTCGTCTCCAAGCTGAAGAACGAAGCCGGCGTTCTCTGAGATTTAGGAAAGGAACATAAAATGGCTATTCTTCTATTTGCCGAACACGACAACGAGACCCTTTCCGACCAGACCGCCAAGGCGTTGACGGCCGCCCTCGCCATCGGCCCGGACGTGCATGTGCTCGTCGCCGGCAAGGGCGCCAAGGGCGTTGCCGAGCAGGCCTCCAAGCTTGGCGGCGTCAAGAAGGTTCTCCTCGCCGACAGCGACGATCTGGCCAACCGCCTAGCCGAGGCAAGCGCCGCGCTCATCGTCTCGCTTGCCGGCAATTACGACACGATCATTGCCGCTGCCACCACCAACGGCAAGAACATCCTGCCGCGCGTTGCAGCGCTCCTTGATGTTATGCAGGTCTCGGACATCATCGAAGTCGTATCGCCCGACACGTTCAAGCGTCCGATCTATGCCGGCAACGCCATCCAGACCGTGCAGGCCACCGATGCCACGAAGGTCATCACCGTGCGCACCGCAACGTTCGCGGCCGCCGGTGAAGGTGGTTCGGCACCGGTCGAAAGCGTCAATGCCGCTGCCGATCCCGGCCTGTCGAAATTCATCGAAGCCAAGCTTTCGGGCGGCGACCGTCCGGAACTGACCTCGGCGAAGATTATCATCTCGGGTGGCCGCGCGCTCGGCTCCAACGAGAAGTTCAAGGAAGTGATCCTGCCTGTTGCCGACAAGCTCGGCGCAGCGGTGGGTGCGTCGCGCGCGGCCGTCGATGCCGGCTACGCCCCCAACGACTGGCAGGTCGGCCAGACGGGCAAGGTCGTCGCTCCTGACCTCTACATCGCGGTCGGCATTTCCGGTGCGATCCAGCACCTTGCCGGCATGAAGGATTCGAAGGTCATCGTCGCCATCAACAAGGACGAAGAAGCCCCGATCTTCCAGGTGGCGGATTACGGCCTCGTCGGCGACCTCTTCACCATCCTGCCGGAACTTGAAAAAGCGCTTTGAGATCCTTCAAAATTTGAAATGAAATTATCTGGCCGGGGTAGACGATACTACCCCGGCCATTTAGTTTGTATGGTACATATAACAATCGGATGGAAACATGGCTGGCACGATCAAGACTGTAGGCATTATTGGCGCAGGGCAAATGGGTTCGGGCATTGCCCAGGTTTGCGCAGTCGCCGGTTACAATGTTTTGATCCATGACCAGTCTGCCGAACAGATCGAGAAGGGCATCGCCACGGTCAACGGCAACATGGCTCGCTCGGTTTCCCATGGCAAACTCGAGGAAGCCGCCCGCGTCAAGGCCCTCTCGCATATCCGTCCTGCCCTGAGCATGGAGGATCTGGCCGGCGTTGATCTCGCCATCGAGGCGGCGACCGAAGACGAAACCGTCAAGCGCAAGATTTTTGCCCAGCTTTGTCCAAATCTCAATCCGGAGGCGATCCTCGCCACCAATACGTCGTCGATTTCGATCACGCGCCTTGCCGCCACCACCGACCGGCCCGAGCGCTTCATTGGCATTCATTTCATGAATCCGGTGCCAGTGATGAAGCTGGTCGAACTCATTCGTGGTATCGCTACCGAAAATGTGACCTTCGAGACCGCACGGGAATTCGTTGCCAGCCTCGACAAGACGATTACGGTCGCCGAGGACTTTCCCGCCTTCATCGTCAATCGCATTCTGCTGCCGATGATCAACGAGGCGATCTATGTGCTTTATGAGGGCGTCGGTTCGGTAGAGGCGATCGACACGGCGATGAAACTCGGCGCCAACCATCCAATGGGGCCGCTGCAGCTTGCCGATTTCATTGGTCTCGACACCTGCCTGTCGATTATGCAGGTCCTGTATGACGGCCTTGCAGATTCGAAGTACCGCCCCTGCCCGCTCCTCGTCAAATATGTCGAAGCCGGCTGGCTCGGGCGCAAGGCGGGACGCGGCTTTTACGACTATCGCGGCGAACACCCCGTGCCGACACGCTGATCCTCCGCCAGCCGCTTGCCGCAAAAGTATATTTCGATCAAACCCTTGCATTGGTCTCCGCCTCTTCCCAACTGAGGCAGAATTGCAGCACCGGGCCCCTCTGGCGGGAGTTACCGGCTCTCTCGTGATGTCGGAGCTGTAATCTGGAACCGATGCCGGCGGATCTTTTTCAACATGGAGCTTCTATTTACCGACGCCATGGGCCAGCCCCTGTGGATGTGGCTTGGCTTTCTAACCCTCGTTCTCGTTCTTCTCGTCCTTGATCTGGGCGTTCTCAACCGTAAAAATCACGACATAGGCATGAGCCAGAGCCTTTTGCTCTCGGCCTTTTATATCAGTCTCGGCCTCGCCTTCGGCGGGTTCATCTGGTGGGAACTCGGCCCTGAGGCCGGAATGCAATATCTCACCGGCTTCGTCGTCGAAAAAAGCCTGGCGATGGACAATATTTTCGTCATAGCGATGATCTTCGGCTATTTCGCCATTCCAAAGCAGTATCAGCACCGCGTCCTCGTTTACGGCATCCTTGGCGTCGTCGTCCTGCGCGGCATCATGATCGCCGCCGGCGCTGCCATCGTCCAGGAATACCACTGGGTGCTTTATCTCTTCGCTGCCTTCCTTGTCTTTACCGGCATCAAGATGCTCGTTTCCGGCGACGAGGCGTATGACGTCTCGGCCAACCCGGTCTTCAAGTTCATGAGCAAGCGCTTCCGCGTCACGCCGGAACTGCACGGCGAGAAGTTCATCGTGCGCCGCACGGATCCGCTGACGATGAAACGCCAGACCTGGATCACACCGCTGCTTCTGGCACTGGTCATGGTCGAACTCGCCGACGTGATATTCGCAGTCGACTCGATCCCGGCGATTTTCGCCATCACCACCGACCCCTACCTCGTCTTCACGTCGAACATCTTCGCAATTCTTGGTTTGCGTGCGCTCTATTTCGCGCTGGCAAGCCTCATCCACCGTTTCGTTTACCTGAAATACGCGCTCTCACTCGTCCTCGTTTTCATCGGCGGAAAGATTTTCGTCGCCGACGCATTGGGGCTGGCAAAGATACCGCCGATGTGGTCACTGTCGATCACGCTTGGCATACTGCTCGCGGGTATCCTCGGTTCGCTTTGGAGCACCCGGCACGAGCATAAGGCCGGATTGTCACATGATGGAAAACCCTCCCCAGCCGCAGCTGCCGCTGACACGTCGGGGAAGGTCTGAACCATCGAGCAGGAGGACGCGATGAACGCTGACGGAACACCGTCCGACTGGGACCCGACCGGGTCTGCTGACGAACGGCGCCTCTCTAGCGTTCTTGTCCATCTTGGCGACAGACAGGCGGACAGGATATCACTCGACGATATCCTGTCCGCACTTTCGGAGCGCAGCTTCGGCGCGCTCCTGATCTTGTTTTCGGCGCTCAACCTGGTGCCGCTTCCCCCCGGGACATCGACAATATTCGGCATTCCCCTCGTGCTGCTCTCGATCCAGATGCTGATCGGTTTCGAGAACCCGTGGTTCCCTGCCTTCATCCGCCGCAAATCCATGCGTATCGAAACGTACCGCGCCTTCATCGGCCGGATACAGCCCATTCTGCTGCGGTTCGAAAAGCTGGCTCGCCCCCGCTACTGGCTGGTGACGCAGATCATTGTCGAGCGTGTCGTCAGCATTGTCGCGCTGGCAATGTCACTGATCGTGATTTTGCCGTTTCCCCTGATCAACCAGATGCCGGCACTGAGTATCGTTCTGCTTTCGATCGGGCTTGGCGAACAGGACGGATTGTGGCTCGGCACCGGGCTGCTCGTTGCGGCGCTCGCTGCCGGCATTGCCATCGGCCTTGGCGCCTCCGTTGGCCTTGCCGCCTTGCATATTTTCGGCTGAACCATGACCGACGCCAACAAGATCACGATCTATGTCGATGCCGACGCCTGTCCGGTCAAGGCGGAGATCTACCGTGTGGCCGAACGCCATGGCGTCAAGGTCTATGTCGTGTCGAATTCCTTCATGGCGATCCCGCGCGACCCGATGATCGAGCGCGTCATCGTCAGCGACGGGTTCGATGCGGCCGACGACTGGATCGCGGAGCGCGTCCACCGGGGCGATGTAGTCGTTACGGCGGATATCCCGCTCGCAAGCCGCTGCGTCAAGGCGGGAGCCGATGCGATTTCGCCGACGGGCCGGGCCTTCACCGAGGCCTCGATCGGCAACACGTTGGCGACGCGCAACCTCATGGAGGAATTGCGCCAGGCGGGACAGATTACCGGCGGCCCGCGGCCCTTCTCGCCGAAGGACCGCTCGGCTTTTCTTTCAGCGCTCGACCTTGCCATCGTGCGTCTGAAACGGGCGGGGTTCGTTTAGCCAACGAACCCGCGCCCAACAGCCTCTAGCGCAGCAGCATCACTGCCGCCGGCCCTTCTGGGTACGGTCCTATAAAATGTCCGTGTGCGACCAATGTGCACCGTGCGCCTTTCCCTAATGCTTTGCCGCCAACGCAAAAAACTTGGTCATCGCAGGATTTCCCGAGAGGGCGGAGGCGGATTGTTCGCGCGGCAAGCCTCCCGCCATTGACGAAATGCGCGATAAGTTCTACGAGGACGCAACAAAGCTATATGCGTGCCGCTCGTGCTCCCATTGACGCCGAGCCCAGACACCAGCCCAAACCCATACTTGAAAGTTCATAAATGACCATCTTCGATTCTATCGCCCCGGCGTTGTCCGGTGCATTGGCAGCCCGTGGCTATGAGACCCTGACCCCGGTCCAGACCGCCGTGCTCGCTCCAGAGGCAGAAGGCGCAGACCTTCTCGTCTCCGCCCAGACCGGCTCCGGCAAGACCGTTGCCTTCGGCATCGCCATCGCACCGACGCTGCTCGATGGCGCCGAGCGCTTCGAATCCATCGGCGCACCCTATGCGCTGGTCATCGCACCGACGCGCGAGCTTGCACTGCAGGTGCGGCGCGAACTCGAATGGCTCTACGAGCAGACCGGCGCGCGTATTGCGTCCTGCGTCGGCGGCATGGACATGACCAAGGAGCGCCGGGCCCTGCAGGGCGGCGCCCATATCGTCGTCGGCACCCCCGGCCGTCTGCGCGATCACATTACCCGCGGCTCGCTCGACATGGCGGACCTGCGCGCCGTCGTTCTCGACGAAGCCGACGAGATGCTCGATCTCGGCTTTCGCGAAGATCTCGAATTCATCCTCGGCGAGGCGCCGGAAGACCGCCGGACATTGATGTTCTCGGCGACGGTGCCGAAGCCCATCGCCCAGTTGGCCAAGCAGTTCCAGAACAATGCGCTGCGCATTTCCGCCACCAGCGAAAAGGAACAGCACAGCGATATCGAATACCACATCATGCCGGTGGCGCCGCGCGAGCGCGAAAATGCCATTATAAACGCATTGCTCTACTACGATGCGCAGAACACCATCATCTTCGGTTCGACCCGTGAAGCGGTCAAGCATTTGACGAGCCGCCTTTCCAATCGCGGCTTCAACGTTGTGTCGCTTTCCGGCGAACTCAGCCAGGCCGAGCGCACCAACGCCCTGCAGGCGATGCGCGACGGTCGCGCGCGCGTTTGCGTTGCGACCGATGTCGCCGCCCGCGGTATCGACCTACCCAATCTCGACCTCGTCATCCACGCCGACCTTCCCAACAATTCCGAGACCTTGCTCCACCGCAGCGGCCGCACGGGACGCGCCGGACGCAAGGGCGTCTGCGTGCTGATCGTGCCGCCATCACGCCGCCGCACGGCGGAGCGCCTGCTGCAGGGTGCCAAGCTGGCGACTTCCATGGTCCCGCCGCCGGATGCTACAGCCATCAACAAGCGCAATCGCGAACGTATCCTCAACGATCCGTCATTGACCGAAACCGTAGCTGAGGACGAGACGGATTTCGTGCGGGAACTCCTCGAAAAGCATTCGCCAGAGCAGATTGCGGCCGCCTATCTGCGCCAGCAGATGGCCGCACGTCCTGCCCCTGAGGAACTGTCTTCGACGCCGTCGCATGTGCTCGAACCAATGCGCAAGGGCGACCGTTTCGACGAGCGTCCGGAGCGGGGCGATCGGGCTGACCGCGGAGCGCGCTCGGCGCGCAATACGGAGTTCGAAAGTGGCGCATGGTTTTCCGTCAGCGTCGGCCGCAAGCAGCGCGCCGAACCGCGCTGGCTGCTGCCGCTGATCTGCAAGGCCGGCGATATCACCAAGACCGATGTGGGATCGATCAAGATTCTCGACACCGAAACGCGTTTCGAGATCACTGCAAGCAAGGCCGACGATTTCCTCGCCCGCATCAAGCAGTACGGCAGCGGCGAAAAGGGCGTAAATATTACCCGCAGCGAGGGCCCTGGCTCTGCTGGTGCACGCCGCAGCGATGGGGGCGAATACAAGGGCAAGAAGAGCTTCGGCGAAAAGCGCGATTGGGATGACAAGCCGCGCAGCCGCGACGACAAGCCGAAAGGCGATTGGTCAGCCAAGCCGGCCAAGGCGAAGCCCGAAGGCTGGACCACCGAAAAGCCGAAAAAGCAGCCGAAGGAGCGCAAGCCCGGCGAGTTGCATGGCTTTGACAAATACAAGGCCAAGAAGGCACGCAAAGCCGCCGCCGCCGGCAGCGAATAATAAGCGATACACCGGGGCTGCCTTGTTCGTCAGCCTTCGCGTTTCGTCGGCTTCGCGGAGCCCTCTCTCCAACTACTCAAACACCACGTTTGCGATCATCCTCGCGCTTGGCGCGAGGACCCAGGCGCACCGCCTTTATAGAACCTTGGGTCAAGCCCAAGGATCGCGATAGCGATCAGGGAAGCATTAGCCCTGATCTAGAGAGCCTTTGCCGCGTCGATAAAGCGGGAGGCGTCTTCGCCGGACCATTCGGCGGGGCCGTTCATGGCGGCAATCTGGCAGCCTTCCTTGTCGACAAGCATTGTGACGGGAAGGCCGAAGGCGAGGTTCTTGCGCTTCAGATCGTTGAAGACGCCCATCGACGGATCGCGATAGAGCTCCAGCGATTTGACGCCGATTTCATTCAGGAACGTCCTCGGCTTCGTTTCGTCGCCCGTATCGATATTGATCGTCACGACCTTGAAGTCGTCGCCGCCTTTCTTCGCCTGTAGCGCGTCGAGCGCCGGCATTTCCTCGCGGCAGGGCAGGCACCAGGTGGCCCAGAGATTGACCAGCAAAGTCTTGCCCTTGAAATCCTCGAGCCGTACCGGCTTCCCGTCGGGGCCGGTGAAGCTGAGCGACGTCATGGATTGCGGCGTATCGGCGCCGCGCATCGCCGCCACAGCACCGGTTGCCGACTTATCGATCGTCTTTGCATTGGCGGTTTTCAGCGCACATTGATCGCCGGTGTTTGTCGCGGTGGCAATATTGCCAGAGGGCCGCTCCATCACGTATACCGCAACCGCACCGGCAAGGATGCCTGCGAGCGCGGCAAGGGAAATGATCCTCCTGCTGCTGCTCCGTTGGGTTTTGCCTGTCTCGTCGCTGCCTGCCATTTTCTACTCTTTTCGCTACTCACCAAGGCGCATCATGTCCGACAAGAAGAACAGCAATGAAATGTGGGGCGGCCGTTTTGCCTCCGGTCCCGCCGCGATCATGGAAGAGATCAACGCTTCCATCGGTTTCGACCAGAAACTCTACGCCCAGGACATTCAAGGTTCACTTGCCCATGCTGCCATGCTTGCGAAAACCGGCATAATCGCGGCAGAGGATTACGACAAGATCGCGGGCGGCCTGAACACGATTTTGTCAGAGATCGAGAGCGGAAAGTTCAATTTTTCACGCAAACTTGAAGACATTCACATGAATGTCGAGTCGAGGCTGGCCGAACTCATCGGTGCAGCGGCGGGCCGCCTGCACACGGCGCGTTCGCGCAATGATCAGGTCGCGGTCGATTTTCGCCTTTGGGTAAAGGCGGAATTCGAAAAGGTCGCGGTCGCCTTAAAGAAGCTAATCGAGGCGTTTCTTCGCCGCGCCGAAGAACATGCGGCAACGCTGATGCCGGGCTTCACCCATCTTCAAACCGCCCAGCCTGTCACCTTCGGCCATCATTGCATGGCCTATGTCGAAATGTTCGGACGCGACCTCAGCCGCGTCAAGGATGCAATCGCCCGCATGGACGAATCGCCGCTCGGCGCGGCAGCCCTTGCCGGTACCGGCTTTCCCATCGACCGTCACATGACCGCGAAGGCGCTCGGCTTTCGCGAACCGACCAGGAACTCGCTCGACAGCGTATCCGATCGCGACTACGCGCTCGAATTTCTCTCGGTGGCCGCAATTGCCGCGACGCATCTATCACGCCTCGCCGAGGAGATCGTGATCTGGTCGACGCCGCAGTTCGGTTTCGTGCGGCTGTCGGATTCGTTTTCGACCGGCTCATCGATCATGCCGCAGAAGAAAAACCCCGATGCCGCGGAACTTGTGCGGGCCAAGACCGGCCGCATCACCGGTTCTTTGGTTGGTCTCCTGACCGTCATGAAGGGTCTGCCGCTCACCTATTCGAAGGACATGCAGGAGGACAAGGAGGCAGTGTTTGACGCCGCGGAAACCCTCGAGCTTGCCCTTGCGGCGATGACCGGCATGGTCGGCGACATGACGATCAATGTGGCGGCGATGAAGAAGGCCGCGGGCTCGGGCTATTCCACCGCGACGGACCTCGCGGATTGGCTGGTGCGTGAGCTCGGACTGCCGTTTCGCGAGGCGCATCACGTCACCGGACGCGCTGTCGCCCTCGCCGAGCAGAAGAAATCCGATCTCGGAAAATTGTCGCTCGCCGAGCTTCAGGGCATTAACCCGGGGATTACCGAGGCTGTGTTCGGCTTTGTGACCGTCGACAAATCGGTGCGCAGCCGCAAATCCTATGGCGGAACAGCCCCGGAACAGGTTCGCAAGCAGATCAAGTTCTGGCAAAAGCGAATTGCAAAACTCTAGGTAGCGGGTGACCCTTCCCTAAGTCGCCATCATGCACTAGACAAGGACAACCGCCCTTCCGGACGACAGGATCAAGACCTATGGCAAGCCGTTCCATTCTGACGACAATTCTGGTCACACTGGCGATTGCGAGCGCCGTTTCGGCTTGCGGCCGCAAGGGTCCGCTCGAATTGCCGCCAGCTTCCGTAACCTCCGCGCCGGGCGAGCCGAAAACGGCCGCCCCTCCCGCCCAGGACAAGCGTTTCATACTCGACCCATTGATCTAGGCCATTGCCGTGAACCATTTCGAATACAAGGACGGCGTTCTACACGCCGAAGGCGTCAGCATCCCCGATATCGCGCGGGTCGTGGGCACGCCGTTCTATTGCTATTCGACCGCAACGATCGAACGGCATTTCAAGATCTTTTCCTCCGCTTTTGCCGAAATGGATGCGCTCGTCTGTTACGCGCTCAAGGCCAACTCCAATCAGGCTGTGCTGAAAACGCTGGCGAAGCTGGGTTCAGGCGCCGATGTCGTCTCGGAAGGCGAACTGCGCCGTGCGCTGGCCGCCGGCATTCCCGCCGGCAAGATCGTCTTTTCCGGCGTCGGCAAGAAGCCCGGCGAGATGGACTATGCCCTCGCTGCCGGCATCCACTGCTTCAACGTCGAATCCGAGCCTGAACTCGAATTGCTTTCGAGCAGGGCCATGGCCGTGGGTAAGGTTGCACCGGTATCACTCCGCATCAACCCCGATGTCGATGCCAAGACTCACAAGAAGATCTCGACGGGCAAATCGGAAAACAAGTTCGGCATTCCGCTTGCAAGGGCAAGTGCGGTCTACGCCCGGGCCGCAAAACTTCCGGGACTTAAGGTCATCGGCGTCGACATGCATATCGGCAGCCAGATCACCGATCTCGAACCTTTTGACAATGCGTTCCGTCTCCTCGCCGAGCTGGTCGCCCAGCTCAAAGCCGATGGGCACGACATCCAGCATGTCGATCTCGGCGGTGGCCTCGGCATCCCCTATCATTTCGACAACAACCCGCCGCCGCTGCCGGATGCCTATGCCGAGATCGTTGCGAGGCACATCAAACCGCTGGGCCTGAAGACGATCTTCGAGCCCGGGCGGCTCATCGTTGGCAATGCCGGTATCCTCGTCAGCGAGGTCATCTTCGTCAAGGAAGGCGACGCACGCAACTTCGTCATCGTCGATGCGGCAATGAACGATCTGATCCGCCCGACCTTGTACGATGCTTTCCATATCATCCGGCCCGTCAGGGAGGCTTCAGCTTCGCAGCCGCGTATCCGCGCCGACATTGTCGGGCCGGTTTGCGAGACCGGCGATTATCTTGGGCTGGACCGCGACCTGCCGCGGCCGGCGCCAGGCGATCTCATCGCCATCGGTACGGCCGGTGCCTACGGAGCCGTGCAGGCCGGCACCTACAACACGCGCCTGCTCGTGCCGGAAGTCCTTGTCAGCGGCGATCAATTCCATGTTGTCCGCCGACGCACGAGCTATGAGGAGCTGATCGGGCTTGATTCGATCCCTGAATGGTTGTGAGTTTTTTACAGACCTAAACACAAAACTATGATCGGTTTTTTCGGCCAAGGCCTCGCCTTTGCCATGATGGATGTTATTGTTCTTCAGGGCCATCATCGTCGATGTTGCCGAGATGGAGTGCGTATGACCGATCAACACCCCGACCAACGGGACGCTGAAGGGGTCAGGTTCGATATTTTCAGGAGTATCGATCGCCTCCGTTTGTCCACATGGGTCGCGATCGGTTTCGAGCGCCTGTGGCCGCTGCTGCTGCCGTTCCTGCTGCTCGGCGGCGTCTTTCTTTGCCTTTCCTGGTTTGGAATTTTCCGGCTGATGCCGGATCTCTTGCGCCTCGGTACGCTGGCGCTTTTCCTAATCGCACTCATGCCGTGCTTCTATTTCCTTTTGACGTTCCGCCTGCCGGATCAGGAGGAGATCGACGCACGGCTCGAAAAGGTCAATGCCCTCGACCACCAGCCAATCACCGTGCAATCGGAAGAACTGGCGACGAGCAGCTCCGACCCCTTCGCCCGCGCACTCTGGGACGAGCACCGCCGGCGGATGGCGGAACGCATTCGCAATCTCAAGAGCGACCTGCCACAAACGCGTGTTCCCGAAATCGACCCGTGGGGTTTGCGCGCGATCGTCGGCCTGTTTCTGGTTATTGCTTTTGCCTTCTCTGGCGGGCCTTTGGGCGGGCATATCAGCGATGCTTTCCGCAGCCATGGCGGTAGCAACGTGGCGCCGCCGCGCATCGATGCCTGGGTCACGCCGCCGCGTTATACCGGGCGCGCCCCGCTATTTCTGACGTCAGCAGCCAACACCGCCGAGAAGCAGTTCACGGTTCCGGAAGGCAGCATCCTCACTATCCGCGTTATCGGTGGAAACGGTACGGAGAAGGTGACACTGCGACCACAAGGCGGAATTGCCGCGGACGTTGCTGCCAAGCAGGAAGGCAAGCAGCCTGAAGGCGAGGCAGTAAAGGACAGGCCGCGCAATTTCGAAATGTCGCTCGGCGCGACCAGCACCGTCGCGCTGTTTGTCGATGGCCGCGGCAACGCCGAATGGACTTTCTCCGTCATCCCGGATGAGCCGCCTTCGATCCGCTTCACCAAGGACCCGTCAAGCGCGGCAAACGGGACGATGGAGGTAACCTACGAAATCAAGGATGATTACGGCGCGGTCAGTGCCGTCGCCAGGATGGAACAGGCCAAGCCTGCCGACAACGACGCCCGTCCGCTCTACAATGCGCCGGATCTTCCGCTTGCCCTGCCCCGCCGCGGCGAACCGGCGAAAGAGACCAAGACCACCAAGGACCTTACGGAACATCCATGGGCGGGCTCCGAAATCCGCATGACGCTTATTGCCACCGATGACGCCAAGCAGGAGGCGCGCAGCGAAACGAAGACGCTCATCATGCCGGAGCGGCCGTTCGCCAATCCACTGGCCCGTGCGGTAATCGAGCAGCGCCGCAACCTGGCGCTGAATGCCAACGCCCGGCAGGATGTGCTCAACACGCTGGACGCAATCACGATGTGGCCGGAAGAAACCATCAAGAACGCCTCGCATTATCTGGCCTTGCGCAGCGTCCACACACGGCTCGACATTGCCCGCACCGATGACCAGTTGCGCGACGTTGTCGCCTATATGTGGCAGGTCGCGCGCGGCATCGAGGATGGCGCCCTTTCTGACGCTGAACGGCGGCTGCGTGAAGCGCAGGAAGCGTTGAAACAGGCGTTGGAACGGGGCGCGAGCCAGGAAGAAATCGAACGCCGCATGGCCGAACTGCGACAGGCGATGAACCAGTATCTGCGCGAGTTTGCTGAAAAGGCGCAGAAAAATCCCAACATGGCGCAAGCGCCGAACCAGAACATGCAGGAACTGCGCCAGGAAGACCTCGACCGCATGCTCGACCAGATCGAGGATCTTGCCAAGCAGGGTTCGCGCGATCAGGCGCAACAGTTGCTCTCCGAATTGGAGAACATGCTCAACAATCTGCAGATGGGGCAGAACCAGCGTGGCCAGAACGGGCAGCAAGGTCAGATGCGCCAGCAGATGGACAAGCTCGGCGAGCTGATGCGGCGCCAGCAGGATATGATGAACCAGACCCACCGCCTTGAGCAACAGCGCCAGAACGGCATGCAGCAGGACTACGGCCAGAATGGTCAACAAGGGCAAAATGGCCAACAGGGCAACCAGGGCCAGATGTCAGATCAGGAGATCGAGAACGCCTTGCGCGGCCTGCAGGAAGGGCAGAACAAGCTCAGATCCGATCTCGACCAGATGATGGACGATCTTAAGGGCCTCGGCATCAATCCGGGCAAGGACTTCGGCGATGCCGGCAAATCAATGGGCGATGCCGGCAAGTCGCTCGGCGAAGCTGATGGAGGGCAGGCGCTCGACCAGCAAAGCAATGCGCTCGACGCCTTGCGCCGCGGCGGCCAGGACATGATGAAACAGATGCAGCAGGCGATGGGTCAGGAGGGCCAGACCGGACCGGAAGGACGCCAGCAAAACGGCCGGCTCGATCCGCTCGGCCGCGAGCGCCGCACTGGCGGCATGGACGACGGCACCAGCACAAAGGTCCCCGGCGAAATCGATATCCAGCGGGCGCGCGAGATCCTGGATGCCATCCGCCGCAGGCTTGGCAATGCGCTGAGCCCGCAGATGGAAAAGGATTATCTCGAGCGGCTATTGAAGTTCGATTAAGCGTCGTCAGTCACGACGCCGACATAGGGCAGTTGCCGGTATGAGTGCCCGACATCCATGCCATAGCCGACGACGAAATAGTCCGGGCATTCAAAACCCTTGAAATCGGCCTCGATATCGGTCTTGCGCTTGACGCTCTTGTCGAGAAGCACGGCAATGGAAACGCTGCGGGCGCCGCGCGCCAGCATCAGTTCGCGCGTGAATTTGAGAGTCTTGCCCGATTCCAGAATATCATCGATCAACAGCACATCGCGTCCATGCACATCGCTGTCGATATCGCGCAAAAGATGCACTTCGCCGCTCTCGGTTCCCTTGCCGTAGCTTGACACCGTTATGAATTCGACATCGGGTTCCGCGCCTGCATCGTGCATGGCGCGGATCAGGTCGGCTGCAAAGATAAAAGATCCCTTGAGGATCGAAATGACGAGGAGGTTCTGGAAGTTGCGCCCGACAATGGCCTTTGCAAGTTCGAGGTTCCGCTCCGCGATCGTTTCGGCGCTGAATAGAACGTCGATGTTTCTTCCGCTGACCTTTGGCATGCGTGTCTTTCCGGTTTCATATACGGGGTGGTTGCGCAGATGCGCTCTATAGCCTGATCCTGAGGCAAAAAGCAAAGTTGAACATGTGCGGGCGGCTTACTGTCCGATGAATAGCACGTGCCCGCCAGCGATCCAGAATGCCGACAGCGCCGCCAAAGCGACGACCAGCCAATAGCCAAAGCCGGGAAGGCTTGGACGGCCCGAAACCGCAGGAGTGAATATCGCAAAGCCGCCTGCCGTTGCCGCCACCTCAGCATGTGCGTTGATCGCGCTTCCACCTGGCATTATCGTTTCGAACGAAGCGTCTTCGATGTCGGGCATGGCGAATGCCTGCGCCGACGCAATATTCATGGCCTCGTTCGCAAGCGGTGCTGCAGATTGTGCATTCATCGGGTTTTCCGCTCACCCTGCCATGTTGCAGTCATGTTTGTCCGAATCATGCGCAGGAGCCTAGCGCGCAAAAATTAACGTTTCGGCTGTCGTTCAGGCATGTTGATGGGTGGTCAAATCTGTCCGCGCCAAATAAAACGGGCATGGATTTGAGATTGGAAAACTACGCTTGATTCGCTTTGAGAATGTCGGACTGCGATACGGGATGGGCCCGGAGGTGCTGCGTGATGTCAGCCTCCATATCTCGCCCCGCTCGTTCCAGTTTCTGACCGGTCCCTCTGGCGCCGGCAAGACCTCGCTGCTTCGTCTCCTCTTCATGACACTGAAGCCGACACGCGGTCTGATTACGGTTTTCGGCAAGGACATTGCCACCATCTCATCGAAGGAAATGCCACTGCTGCGCCGCCGCATCGGCGTCGTCTTCCAGGATTTCCGCCTGCTCGATCACATGACGACCTATCAGAATGTCGCGCTGCCGCTGCGTGTGCGCGGCAAGGAAGAGGCGACATACCGCGCCGAAGTCGAGGAACTCTTGCACTGGGTCGGCCTTGGCGAGCGCATGCACGTGCTCCCGCCTGTCCTTTCCGGCGGTGAGAAGCAGCGCGCGGCAATCGCCCGCGCCCTCATCGACCAGCCCGAGATTCTGCTTGCCGACGAGCCGACCGGCAATGTCGATCCGCCGCTGGCGCGGCGGCTGCTGCGGCTCTTTGGCGAGCTCAATCGGTCCGGCACCGCCGTTGTCATCGCCACCCATGATCTCACGCTCATGGACCAGATCAATGCGCGGCGCATGATCCTCGATCAGGGGAGGCTCGACGTCTATGATTGACGCCGCCCGCCTCAAGGAACAGGCTTTCTCCGCCATAGGCGTCCTTGTCGCGCGTGTGCGCGGCGGCAATGGCCAGGCGCCGATCGTTCCGGCAGGCAATGTCGTCGGACATGCCCTGATGATCGTGATTGCCATCATGACCTTTCTCGCCTGCCTCACAATAGGCGCCGTCAGCCTTGTCCAATCGACGGCGGCCACCTGGCAGAGCCAGATTTCGACTGAAGCCACCATCCAGATACGCCCCGTCGAGGGCGAGGACATGGAAGCGCTGCTCGCCAAGGCAAGCGGCATCGCGCAAGGCTTCGCCGGCGTGAAGGCAACGCGGATCATCGACAGGGCAGCGACGGCGCGGCTGCTTGAGCCGTGGCTCGGTACCGGGCTCGACATTGATGAACTCCCGGTGCCGCGCCTCGTTGTCGTGACGCTCGACGAGGCCGCCCTGCCCGATTTTGCCGCCATCCGCGCCGCGCTCGTCAAGGATGTACCGGGGGCAAGCTTCGACGATCACCGCAACTGGGTGGACCGCCTCGTCTCAATGGCCCGCTCGACCGTGCTCATCGGCACCGCGGTCCTTGCCCTCGTCGTGGCGGCGACGGTGCTTACGGTTATTTTCGCAACGCGCGGCGCCATGGCGGGCAACGGCCATATCATCGAGGTGCTGCATTTCATCGGCGCTGAACAGAAGTTCGTTGCCCGCCAGTTCGAGCGGCATTTCTTCTGGACCGCGCTCAAGGGAGCACTCTGCGGCGGCGCGCTCGCGATAGCCATTTTCCTGATGATTGCGTGGTGGTCGT
This sequence comes from Phyllobacterium sp. 01N428, assembly GCF_056399405.1. Lineage (NCBI taxonomy): Bacteria > Pseudomonadati > Pseudomonadota > Alphaproteobacteria > Hyphomicrobiales > Phyllobacteriaceae > Phyllobacterium > Phyllobacterium sp. 01N428. The sequence goes on along the minus strand of NZ_JBFTRH010000006.1, from coordinate 276,596 downwards.
CGCGCAATCTCGCCACGCCTGAGGCAGATCAGGCGACCGCGCTTTTCGGCAATTTTTCCATCGGATCGAGCGGCTATACCGGTGTTGTCCTTATTATTCTGGCGGTCAGCGTCCTCACGATGATTACAACGCGAATGACGGTCATTGCACATTTAAGACAGGTGGACAGACGCGACGAAACCTAACTTTGTTAATTTAGTTTCAGTAACATGGATTTGGCAAAAGGCCCCTGCAAGGCCGTGGTTGACCTCCATTTTGAAAGACATATCTCAGACAAGGCAATTTGCGCGCAAGATGAACGGCGTCAACGACAGCAACGGCAACCAGGATTCCGACGATATGAGACGTGATGGGCGGGTCGTGACATTCGTCCGCAATCGCATCGTCTTGCCTTTGTTCGTCCTCGCAATTCTTGCCCTCGGACTGTTCATCGGCGGTTTCATCATTTTCAGCGATCGCGTGACGATGATGGAACCGCCCGATTTGACCGAGCCGGCCGATGGGATCGTCGTTCTCACAGGCGGTTATTCGCGTATCGAGGGGGCGCTCGACCTGCTCAAGAACAAGCGCGGCAAGCGGCTTTTCATCAGCGGCGTTCACGCCTCAGCCAACCGCGCTGAATTGCAGCGGGTTACGGGCGGCGATGCGGAACTGTTCGACTGCTGCGTCGATCTGGACCGTTCGGCACTGGACACGATCGGCAATGCCGAAGAGAGCGTCAAATGGGCCAATGCGAACAATTACAAGCGGGTGATCGTGGTCACCAACAATTACCACATCCCGCGCACCATGGTCGAACTCACCCACGCTTCGCAGGATATCGAATTCATTCCCTATCCGATCATCAACACCAATCTGCGTGATGGCGACTGGATATCGCGCGGCCTGATCGTGCGCGTACTCTTCGTCGAATACGTCAAATATCTCGGCGCCGTCCTGCGCTCCAATCTGCCCGACAGTCTGTCCGATGCCACCGCGTCACTTCTGCACCGTTTCAAGGGGTAATTTCACGGGCGCCGGTTTGCCGGTTCACGGCCACGCTGAATTGGTATAACGAAGACCGCAAGCCGACAGCACCAGAGACCCTCATGACGATCATCCGGTCACTTCTCTTCAACACCGCCTTCTATCTCAACCTGATCATCCAGATGATCATCTTTACGCCCTTCTACTTCCTCAGCCCGCGCAAGCAGGCCTGGATCATCCCCAAGAATTGGGCAAAATCCAATCTCTGGCTGCAGAAGGTCATTGCGGGCGCCGAGCCGCTGATTGAAGGGTTGGAAAACCTCCCGGAGGGCCCCTATATCTGCGCGCCGAAGCACCAGTCGTTCTGGGATACCTATGCCTTCCTGCCGCACATCGCCGATCCGGTCTATATCCTCAAGCGCGAACTGACGTGGATCCCGCTTTTCGGCTGGTATATCGCCAAGATGAAAATGGTGCCGATCGACCGTGGCAGGCGTTCCGCGGCCATGAAAGCCGCCGTGCGTGGTGCTCGCGATGCCATTGCCGACAACCGGCAGCTGATGATCTACCCTGAGGGTACCCGGACGGCTCCAGGTGCTCCGCCGCATTACAAATACGGGGTTGCCCATATCTATGGTGAACTCGGCGTTCCTGTGGTGCCAATTGCCCATAATGCCGGGCTTTTCTGGCCGCGCCGCAAATTCTTGCGCTACCCCGGAATAATCCGCTGCCGAATCCTGCCGCCGATCCAGCCGGGTCTCGACAACGACGCCTTCCTCAAAAAGCTGGAAGAGGTCACGGAAGCCGCATGCGACGAGCTATTGATCGCAACGGCGAAATCCGACAATCCGCCGCCAATGCCGCCAACGGCGGTCCAGCGGCTGAAGGAACTCAGCGTCGAGGTTTGATTATTCATATTGCGTTGCCACGTCCTCGAGCCTCGCCTGAGGACCAGCGTTAGCCCTGGTCGACAGCAACAGCGACTGCCTCCATCCAATGATCGCGAATATCCATCTTGCGCATATGTTCAAGCGTACTGTGCACATAGTCTTCGTTGCGGCCGGATTTTCCGACCGAACCGCGGACCGCCATTGCCGCATCTTCAACGGACAGTGCCCCTGCATATTGCACATGGTCGCGGTCCACGATGTAGGTTAACGCCTCGACCTTGCGGCCATCCGCAAGGCGCACGCCCAGCCGGCGTTCAAGATAAACGTGGGTCACAAGCTCGCGCTCGCGCAGATAAGCGACAACTTCATCCTCGAGCTCTCCCGGCACGCGAAACGCCATGCCGAGGCATGACCCCCCTCGATCAAGCCCGAGGACGAGGCCCGGCCGCTCCGGCGTGCCACGGTGAACATAAGAACGCACGCAAAGCGCGCGCCGGTAGCCGTGGAGGCGGGCATGAGTGGTCTCCACATGAGCGAAGCCGGGTTTCCACATCAAAGATCCGTAGCCAAAGACCCAAAAATCGCCCATATCCATCCTGATAGCTGTACTCCCACCCAGCGGAGCTTCCCCATGATCGATAGCGATAGCCGGACCATGCCGTCAAGCACCCCCGAAACTGTCAAGAAACCGCGCAGGCTGCTGAAATTTCTGATCGGCGGGCTTGTCGTGCTTGGCGTGATCTACACGGCCGGCTGGTACTACCTCGCCCGCGAGCTCGAGGCCCGTGTTGCGACGAACATCGCCGCCTTCAAGGAAAGAGGCATCGACGCGACTTGCGAGAACGCAAGGGCCAGCGGCTTCCCCCTGCGCGTCGGGCTCGATTGCACCAAGGTCGGCTGGGCCGACAAGGCAAAAAATCTTTCAGTGACAGCCGGAAGCTTCCGCTCGGCGGCACAGCTTTACGATCCAATGCGTATCAACAGCGTCATCGAGGGGCCTGCGGCGCTCGATCTGCCGGGGTTTATTCCACTTGATGCCAAGTGGGACGGCCTGACCTCCAGTATCCGCCTCGACCGGCCGCTTCCGAAGGAAATCACGATCGACGGGAAGAATGTCGTCGTGAGCGGGCGTGATCCAGGCGCGGCGCCAATCGCCGTCGTGGGAAGCGGGCAGCTCGACTTTCGCGCCAATGATCCGCAGATGGATGTCACGCTGAATATCAACAAGCTCAAACTCGCCGATAACGTCGTTCCCAACCGTTCGCTGCCTGAACTTACCGGCGCTGCGGACATCGGACTTACCAATGGTTTCGCGCTTCTGGGCAAAACCGAGCGCAACCTGACTGTCCTGCGCGGGCAATCAGGCACTTTGCGCAAGGTCGATCTCTCCTTTGAAGACGGCAGCGGCGTCGGCATCACCGGGCCGTTCTCGGTGGCTGAAGACGGGCGCATCACCGGCGAATTCCGGGTGACTTTACGCAACCCGGAGGGCTTCGCCAAAGCCGTTCAGGGCATCGTTCCTGAGGCCGGCAATACGATTTCCACCGTGCTGCAGGCGCTTGCTTTTGCGCCGCGCGACGCCAACGGCGCACCGACGCTTCCGATCAGCGTGAAGAACGGAAAAATGTCCGTCGGCTTTATCAGTATCGGCCGCCTGCCGGCGCTGTGACTACGCATTCCATGCAGCTAAAGTCGCATTGCTAACAGTTATCAGCAATGTTAGTTTCGGGGAGGAGATATATCCATGGCCAGTAGCGCAAATCTGGGACAAAAGCTCGAGGCCTACGTAGACGACCTGGTGAAGACCGGGCGCTATAACTCGCGCAGCGAAGTTCTACGGGAAGGTGTTCGTTTGATAGAGGAGCGCGAAAAGCGCCTGGCGGCACTGGATGCTGCTATTGCCCGGGGCCTCGCCGACGTTGAAGCGGGACGCGTCCGGCCTTTGCAAGAAGTCGCCGACAGGCTTAACGCGAAATACCAGCGTATGATTGTTGAAACTCAAAAGTGATCGTTGTTATTACGCAGGAGGCCGAAGACGACCTTGAGCGTATTGGCGACTACATCGCCCGCGATAATGCTGCGCGAGCAGCAACCTTCGTGAATGAATTGGTCGAACGATGCCGGCGGCTAGGCGATATGCCGCGCCGATTTCCCATCGTAACCCGCTATGAGCACACTGGCGTTCGCCGTCGACCGCATGGCGAATATCTGATTTTCTATCGCGTCGACGAGGCCAGCGTTAAGGTGCTACGTATCTTGAACGGGGCCCAGGACTACGAATCTCTCGTCTTCCTGGAGCCATAGCTGTCGATAAACGATTCCCAGCGATCAACTCCCCGGCTGGCCTGCCTTCTGGCGGCCGAAATCGGGAGCGTCGATTTCCTGCCCTGCGTCGATGATGCCGCGGCGCACTGCGCGGGTGCGCGTGAACAGGCTGAAGAGGGCATCGCCGTCGCCCCAACGGATCGACCGCTGCAGCGAGGATAGATCCTCGGAAAAGCGCGCGAGCATTTCGAGGATCGCCTCCTTGTTGTGGAGGCAGACGTCCCGCCACATTGTCGGGTCGGAGGCCGCGAGGCGCGTGAAGTCGCGAAAGCCCGAGGCCGAGTATTTGATGACTTCGGAATTCGTCACTTCCTCAAGGTCGCTGGCGGTGCCGACGATATTATAGGCGATGATGTGCGGCAGGTGCGAGACAATGGCGAGCACCCGGTCGTGGTGCACAGGATCCATCGTATCGAGGCGCGAGCCGCATGCTTCCCAGAACTTCGTCAAACGATCGAGCGCGTCGGGGTCGGTACCTTCGAGCGGCGTTAGAATGCACCAACGATTGTTGAAAAGTTCGGCAAAGCCTGAATCCGGTCCGGAATACTCAGTACCCGCCAGCGGATGGCCGGGAATGAAATGCACGCTTGCGGGAAGTTCCGGCTGCATCTGTGCAATGACAGAGCCCTTGGTCGAGCCGACATCCGTGACGATGGCGCCACGCTTAAGCGACCCGGCAATCTGGCGCGCCACTTCGCCGGAGGACCCCACCGGCACGGAAATGATCACCAGGTCGGCCTGCTTCACCGCCTCGGCGCTGTCGAGCGTGTAGCTGTCGCCAAGCCCCAGTTCCCTGGCCCGGGCAAGCGTAGAGGCGCTGCGTGTGGAGATGACGACGTGATCGGCAAGGCCCTCGCGCTTGATGACGCGCGCAAGGGAAGAACCGATGAGGCCGATGCCGATCAGTGCGATTGTGTCAAAGTGGATTTTGGACATGGTCTACTTCAGAAATTCGGAGAGTGCGGCGACTACGCCGCGATTGGCTTCCTCGGATCCGATGGTAAGGCGCAGCGCGTTGGGGAATCCGTATCCGCCGACGCGGCGCAAAATATAGCCCTTGCTCGTCAGGTAGGCGTCGGCCATCTCGGCGGACTTTGCCGGATCGTCCGGGAAGTGCACAAGCAGGAAATTGCCGACTGACGGCGTGATCCGCAGCCCCAGCGCCGTCAGTTGCTCCGTCAGCCACGGCAGCCACTTCTCGTTGAATGCGACGGCGGCATCGACATGAGCGCGGTCGCGGATAGCCGCGGCCCCGGCGGCGATCGCCGCCGAGTTCAAGTTGAAAGGACCACGAATGCGGTTGACCGCATCGATGACATGGGCGGGCGCGAACATCCAGCCGATGCGCAGGCCGGCAAGCCCGTGAATCTTCGAGAATGTTCGGGTCATCACCACGTTTTCAAAGTTCGAGACGAGTTCGACCCCGGCTTCATAATCGTTGCGACGCACATATTCGGCATAGGCGGCATCAAGCACGAGAAGGACGTTCTTTGGCAGCCCGGCATGCAGCCGGCGCACTTCCTCGAATGGCACGTAGGTGCCGGTCGGGTTGTTCGGATTGGCCAGGAATACGATCTTGGTGCGTGGCGTCACTGCGGCAAGAATGGAATCGACATGCGCCTGCTCGGTCTTTTCCTTGGCGACGACAGGCGTTGCGCCAGCCGCCATGATGTAGATCTTGTACACCATGAAGCCGTGCTCGGTATAAATCGCCTCATCGCCGGGCGCGAGATAGGTCTGGCAGAGCAGTCCGAGCAGTTCGTCGGAGCCATTGCCACAAAGAATATTGCCGGCATTGAGGCCATGCATTTCGGCGATCGCCTTCTTCAGCGCGGTCGCCTGCCCGTCCGGATAGATTTCCAGCCGTTCCGCCGCGGCGCCATAGGCTTCGATCGCGTGCCGGCTGGCGCCAAGTGGCGTTTCGTTGGACGAGAGCTTGTGCACCTTCGCGACACCCGGCGCATGTTCCTTGCCGGGCACGTAGGCCTCGATGTCGAGCACACCGGCTTTGGGGGTTGGGCGTAGGTCTTTAAGCGTCGTCGTCATGATTCTATGTTCCGTGGCATCGTACGTTTCGAGGGCAATGCTCGTCGTTCACTGGAAAGCAACCGTGCGGACATAGCCGCACACGGGGCGGATGTCGAGAAAAATGGCATTTCTCCTTCTTGGCCTTGATCGCCATGGATGACGGCCAGCACCAAAGTAACCATTGACTTTGTCGCTACCGCAACCATAGCTACCGGCATCTTGCTCAATTTTCGCGTAAAGATGACAAAAGCCAGCCGAGCATCAGCAACGACCGATCAGAAGATTCAGGAGGCGACCAATCCCCATAGTCCTGTGGTGGATTTCGGGGCGGACAAGCCCTTGCATCTTGATAGCGGCGTGTCGCTGTCTCCGTTCCGCCTGGCCTACCAGTCCTACGGCGAACTCAACGCCGACAAGTCCAATGCCATTTTGATCTGCCACGCGCTCACCGGCGATCAGCACGTTGCCAACGTGCACCCGGTGACAGGAAAGCCCGGCTGGTGGGAGACGCTCGTCGGGCCGGGAAAGCCTGTCGATACCGACCGCTATTTCGTGCTTTGCTCCAACGTCCTTGGCGGCTGCCTCGGATCGACTGGTCCCGCATCGATCAATCCGGAGACAGGCAAGCCCTATGCGCTCGATCTGCCCGTCATAACCATTGCCGATATGGTCCGGGCTCAGGCCATGCTCATCGACCATTTCGGCATCAAGCAACTCTTTGCCGTCATCGGCGGGTCGATGGGCGGCATGCAGGTGCTCGAATGGGCATCGAGCCATTCAGACCGGGTGTTTGCCGCAGTAGCGATTGCGACAGGCGCGCGGCATTCGTCGCAGAACATCGCTTTCCACGAGGTTGGCCGGCAGGCGGTCATGGCCGATCCCGAATGGAAGGAAGGGCGTTATCTCGAAGCAGGGACAGTGCCGCGCAAGGGTCTCTCCGTTGCCCGCATGGCTGCGCACATCACCTATCTTTCAGAAGTTGCCCTGCATCGAAAGTTCGGCCGCAATCTTCAGGACCGGCAGAACGTCACGTTCGGTTTTGATGCGGATTTCCAGATCGAAAGCTATCTGCGCTATCAGGGCATGAGCTTCGTCGACCGCTTCGATCCGAACTCCTATCTCTACATGACCCGCGCCATGGATTATTTCGATCTGGCGGCCGAGCACGAGGGGCGGCTTGCCGACGCCTTTGCCGGGTCGAAAACACGTTTCTGCATCGTATCGTTTACCAGCGACTGGCTGTTTCCAACGAGCGAAAGCCGCACTGTCGCCCATGCCCTGAATGCCGCAGGCGCTTCGGTGTCTTTCGTCGAGATCGAATCCGATCGCGGCCATGATGCGTTCCTGCTCGATGAGCCGGAGATGTTTTCGGCCATCAACGGCTTCATTCGTTCGGCGGCCCGCGCCAAGGGGCTCCTGGCCCAATGAGCGTCAACACCAATGCCCGCGTCGATTTCGAAGTCATCGCCTCGCTGGTCAAACCCGGTTCCCGCGTCCTCGATGTCGGATGCGGCGATGGCGAACTCCTCGAATTGCTGCAGAGCGCAAAAAATGTCGATGGCCGTGGCGTCGAGCTATCGCAAAAGGGCGTCAATGAATCGGTGGCCCGCGGCCTGTCAGTCATCCAGGGCGACGCCGACAGCGACCTCAAATACTACCCCGATTCCGGCTTCGACTATGTAATCCTGTCACAGACCCTGCAGGCGACCCGCAATCCGAAAAACGTCCTCACGGAACTCCTGCGCATCGGCGAGCGCGCGATCGTATCCTTCCCCAATTTCGGCCATTGGCGCGTGCGAACTTCACTTGCCCTTAACGGCCGCATGCCGGTCACCAAGGATCTTCCCTATAGCTGGTATGACACGCCGAACATCCATTTCTGCACGATCAGCGACTTTGTCGACATGACCAGGGAGGTCGGGGCCGAGGTGGAATCCGCCGTCGCGCTCAACGCGCTCGGCCAGCGGCTCGGCTTCAACATGCCGTGGGGATTCTGGAACCTTTTCGGCCAGCAGGCCGTGTTTCTGCTCAAGCGTTAGATCCCATCCCGCCGGGCACTGGCCGTACCTGACGGTGACAGTACCGGGACGAAAACGCGCCGCGATGAACGCTGCGCAACCGGCAGGCCCTGGTAGATTCGCTTCTGCGCTTCGACGATGTGAACGCCCGAGAACATCGGCCAGAAGCGCCGGCCCGCCCGCTCGAACAGCGGCGACGGCCGCATGACGGAGCGCCTCGACGACGGCGGAAAGAACAACGCCTCTGCCCAGGGACCCGGCGTGAAGTTTGCCTCGCGCAGGAGCCGCGTCAGCTGCCCGCCGCTATAGGGCCTGCCGCTGCCGAAGGGCGTATGCTCGAAGCGCGCCCATAGGCCGCGCCGGTTCGGCACGACAATGACCAGCCTGCCGTTGGGCGCCAGCACGCGCCACATTTCCTTGAGCGTTTCGCGGGGGTCTTCCGCATGCTCCAGCGCATGCACCATTAAAATCCGGTCGACAGAAGAATCGGGCAGCGGCAATTCCTCTTCGAAGATCAATGCCGTGGCGGAAGGCTCCGCCGGCGGCCAGCTCGCGGCGCCTTGCCCGGCCGGCATGAAGGCAAACGTACGCTCCGTATCGCCGCGGAACCGGTCGAGATAGGGAACGGCGTAGCCAAGTCCGACGAGCCTTTCTCCCGGCAGTTTCGGCCAGATCGAAGCGAGTGCCATCGTAATCGAACGCTCCGTCAGGTGGCCGAGCGTCGATGCGTAGAATGCGCGGAGATCGATAATGTCGAGATGCATGCGGGCAACCTAAAGCGTTCCTGCCTTAAATAGAAGCAGGTACGAGTATCGCCAACATGAACATGAAACTTCTAGGGACAGGTGGGTTGCGCCGCTCAGTAGCAAGGCTATCCTGTTTCTGCTCCCCTTTCTTCAAGAGAACGATCATGTCCAATCTCCAAATCGAACAATTCACGGCACGCAGCGATAATTTCGGCGTGTTGATCCACGATCCGGACGCTGGCCTCACTGCTTCGATCGATGCGCCCGAAGAAGCGGCGATCCTCGATGCCCTGAAGCGGCGTGGCTGGAAGCTGACCCACATCTTTACGACGCATCATCATGGCGACCACGTAGAGGCGAACCTTGCCCTCAAGAAACGTTTCGGCGCCGAAATCATCGGGCCCGCCGACGAGCGGTCGAAAATACCGGGGATTGATCGCGCCGTGAAGCACGGCGAGCGCTTTGCGTTCGGCAACTTCGAGGTCGAGGTCATTTCGACCCCCGGGCACACGGCAGGCGAGATTTCCTATTACATACCGAACGGCAGGGTCGTATTTACGGGCGATACGCTGTTTTCGCTCGGCTGCGGCAGGCTCTTCGAAGGGACACCATCGACGATGTTTCAGTCGCTGCAGCGCTTGATGGCGCTACCCGGCGAAACCCAGGTCTATTGCGGGCATGAGTATAGCGAAAGCAATGCGCGTTTCGCCCTGACAATCGATCCGGACAATTCGGCGCTGAAGGAGCGCGCCAAGGAGATTATGGCCTTGCGCGAGTCGAGCCTGCCGACCTTGCCGACGACGATATTGCGCGAGATGGCGACCAACCCATTCCTGCGCGCCCATGATCCCGTTATCCGCAAGAACCTGAAGATGGAAAACGCCAGCGACGAGGCGGTGTTCGCCGAAATCCGCAAGCGCAAGGACGTGTTCTGATGACGCTGACGCCCGAGGCCATCCGCAGCTACCTTGGACTTGCGCCGCATCCCGAGGGCGGCTCCTACGTGCAGACGTTTCGCGATAACAGGGAATGGCCGGTCGGCGGTCGCGGCCATTCGACGGCAATCTATTTCCTCCTCGAAAAGGGCGAGGTGTCGGCCTGGCACCGGGTCAAGGACGCAGCCGAAGTCTGGCACTGGTATGGCGGCGCGCCCTTGTTGCTGTCGATTGCATCTGCCGATGGAGCGCGCGAAACCCACCGCCTTGGTCTTGATCTTGCCGCGGGGGAACGGCCGCAAGCGGTCGTTCCGGCGGGACAATGGCAAAGTGCACGAACAACCGGCGAGTGGACACTTGTCGGCTGCACCGTCGCACCGGGCTTTGATTTTGCCCAGTTCGAGCTTGCGGAGCCGGGCTGGGAACCCTGATGCGTTATCGGCGCTTGAACAGCATTTCCTTGGCTGCCAGCACCGCGCCGAGCGTGATGAGCAGGCAGGCGAGCAGGACACGCGAGGTCGGCTCGGTCACCCCGGCAATGATGAGGACAAGGGTCGAAAGCAAAGGCGCGGCATAGCTTGCTGCGCCCAGAACCTGGATGTTGCCGTGCTTGACGCCGTAATCCCAGACGTAGAAGGCGGCGCCGACCGGGAAGAGCCCGAGGCCGAGCACCGCCAGCCACTGAACCGCGCCCTCCGGCCAGATCGTCTGTTCAAGCATCAGGTGTGAGACGAGAGAGAGGACAGATGTCGCCGCGCAAAAGCCGGTCACGGCATCGGTCGGAACATGGGCGAAGCGCCGCGACAGCAGCGAATAGGCAGCCCATGTGAGCGCGCACAGCCCGGCCATGGCATAGCCGAAGCCATATTGCGCATCAAAGCCGAAGCCGCCGCCCTTGGTAATGATCAGCACTGTTCCAGACAGGCCAAGCAGCGTACCGACGATGTGGAACCAGCGCAGCTTCTCGCCCGGCATGAGCGCGGAGCCGACAACGATGAAGAGTGGCCAGAGATAGGCGATAAGGCTTGCATCTACCGCAGGGGCATTCCGAAGCGCGGTGAAATAGAGGAAGTGGTAGCCGAAGAGGCCGGCTATACCCAGCAGCCAGACTTTTGCCGGCTGGCGCAGGTTGCGTGCAGCGCCGGGACGCCAAAGCCAGGAAATCAGGCCGAGGCTCGTACCGATGGCGAAGGTCATGGCTGTGAGCTGGAATGGTGGCACCTTGCCGGACACATCGGTGAAAAGGGCAAGCATTGCCCACATGATGATCGCAAGAAACCCGACGAACGTGGCCACGCGGCGCCCCCAATTTCGAAACGACCGCCCCCGGCCGCGCTATTTTGTCTTTTCGAAACGGGTCGCGTAAACGGTAACCGTACCGATCTGCGTGCCGATCCTCGCCTGCACGGGCGAATAGATAGCTGACTTGCCCAGCGAAGCAAAGGTGAGACTGATCTTGCTGAAGTTTTTCAAATATTCTATCGCCTTGCGGCCCGCCTGATAGCCGGCGATCGGGACGAATTTCGCGGTACACGTTATAGCATCGCCTTTGAAGCCGCGGGTCGCGAAGGGGGCGACACCGCCTGATGGCGACAGCTTGAGATCGACGCGCGTCTGTCCGTCATAGAGATGCAAGGTCTGGGCGCAGACCTCATCGGGACGATCCGCCGCAACCATCACTCCGGATATGGGATCTGCAACGGATTGAAGATCGGCAGGGGTGAGTTCCACCCAGTTCTTCTTTTTGCTGTTAATCGGCGGAACATTGGTTGTGTTGGTCACATTGCCATTGGTGAATGCAATCGAGGTCAGCTTGTCGCGGTCGCCGTGCCGGTACTTCACCTCATAGGAATTCGGCACAGGACCGTTCTTGGCAAGGTGCCCGGTGACGTCCAGATTCCCATTGGTATCGTCGAAAATACTCGCGAGGCCGGAGCTCGAAAGCTTGCCCGTGACCTTGTAGGCACCATTTTCCTCAACGCTGGTCGAAAAACTCGCCTTGGCGATGGACAAGCCATATATCGACACACGGTAGTCGGTCTTGAATGATTGCGCGCCATGTGCCGGCACTGCCCCGATAAGCGCGGAGGCGGCCAGCGGAACGAGAGCTAGTCTTCGGATGGCAAGGTGCCGGGTAAGCTTCATTCTGTCATTCCCGTCGGTACGCGTCCCTTTCTCCGGTTCGAACGTAGAAAGCAGGCAAAGTTGTGATAAAGATGTGAACTGACGGCCTGCCACGCAAGAGCTGTGCCAAACTTCGCAGCCGGCAGCAGAAGTAGACTTGACGCGCGCGGCTCATATCACTATAGAAACGCGACTTCCCAATAGGCCGCCTGTCCGATAAGCGCGCCGCTGCACGGCGACGTGCGATGGTAACAAGAAACATTCGGGCTATAGGTAATGAAATTTGAAGGTGAGACCCAATGTCCCGCACATGTGAATTGACCGCTAAATCGGTACAGTACGGTAACAATGTGAGCCATGCGAACAACAGAACGCGCCGCCGCTTTTTGCCGAACCTCTGCCACGTTACGCTGATCTCCGAAGCTCTCGGTCAGAGCTTCCGTCTGCGCGTCTCGGCTCATGCCCTGCGCAGCGTCGAGCATCGCGGTGGCCTGGACGCGTTCCTGGCCAAGGCTGACGAGAAGGAATTGTCGCAGCGCGCTCGTCTCTTGAAGCGCCAGATCGCCAAGAAGCTTCTCGAGGCACCGGTTGCTGCCTGATCAGGCAACGGCTTCCATTTGATTGCCGTAAGGCCAGCTTCGGCTGGCCTTATTGTTGTCATCATCGTTTTGGCTGGTTCCATTACCCAGGATAAAAAAATGCCGCTCAAAAGCGCTTATTCTCCTTCGGATTTCATTCTTCCCGTACTCGCCATGTGCGCCGTGGTCGCTGCCTCCAATATTCTGGTTCAGTACCCGTTCAACCACTTCGGCCTTGGTGAAATACTCACCTACGGGGCCTTCACCTATCCGATTGCATTCCTGGTCAACGACCTTGCCAACCGTAGTTATGGCCCCGCCTTCGCGCGCAGGGTCGTCTATGTCGGCTTTACGATCGCTGTGGTCCTGTCGATCTGGCTGGCGACGCCGCGCATTGCGATCGCCTCTGGCACTGCCTTCCTGACAGCGCAGTTGCTCGACATCACTGTTTTCAACAAGCTCCGGCAGTTGACCTGGTGGAAGGCCCCGTTCGCCTCGGCGATCTTCGGCTCGCTCCTCGACACGCTGCTGTTCTTCTCCATAGCCTTCGCCGCGAAATTTGCGTGGATCGATGCAGTAACTGGCCGTCCCGACTCGTCGCTCGCCATGCCTGTTCCATTCTTCGGCCACGAGATCCCGCTGTGGATGTCGCTGGGCTTCGGCGACCTCATGGTCAAGATTGTCATGGCCGTCGTGATGCTCGTCCCTTATGGCGCCATTCTCGCCATCTTCGCGCCGGCGATCTATTCGGCCAACCGGAATTCCAGATAAAGATTGCGCTGGACGATCGAGTGGTTGTCGTCGGAAACGAGTGACACCCGCGTCGAGCCGTCCTCGGCCTGCCAGACGTCAAGCGCTTCCATATTGTCGATCTGGTAGCGCATGTCAGCGTCAATAATGACGGGACCATCCACGGTAGCGCCGGGTACGATGGCGTCGGAGGCTATCCGGCGAATGCGCAGTGCAACGCCGCTCGCAATGCTGAAGCGACGCTCCAGCAACAGGAGATCGCCGTTCGGCAGAAAATCTCCATCGCTGATGTCGAAACCGTCGATGCGCTTGACGTAGAAGATGCCCTTGCGCGGCCCCTCAAGCACGGCAGCAAACATGTCGCCGGCCTTGTTGATGCTTTTCTCGGTAACGGCCACGCGAGCGCCCTGGAGCGGCCCTGTCTCCGGCGCATAGGCGATCGTTTCGATGCCGCGATTACTGCGGAGCTCGTTCTCCGGTATCGGCAGCGGCAGAAATCTTGGCTTTGATGCGAAGTTTTCGAGATCGAGATCGAATTCGGCGATCCGGTGCACGCGTTCGAACGAGACCGTCACCGTACTGCCCGAAACGCTCATGCCTTCGGCGTCGGAGTTCCATTTGCCTTCCAGGGGCGCGCCGTCCTCGCTCGGGATCGGCGCGAGGCGGAATTTGCCGACCCCGACCGGCCTGCCTTTCTCGTCGCGTTCCATCGTGCCGGCATACCAGAAGCCCGTATCGGTAATGCCGAGAAACGAGCCGCCTTTGTCGAGATAGCGGAACGCCGAAAGGCCTCCGAAGTCGCGATTGGTCGAAGAAAGGTCGAGACCGCCGACGAACTCCAATCCGCCAAATCGGGATTCTGACGATCCGATCCGAAAGTTGCTGATCGGATATACCTTGATGACGGCGGGCGACACGCCCTCGTCCTGCGCTTGCGCAGTCAGAGGAATGAGAATAGCGGCTGATAGCAATGCGCGCCGGAAAGCCAGCGCGGGTCGCCGCATTAACGCTTCCGCGCGGATTTCGGCGCCCGTTCCGGTTCCTCGAACAGCGAGGCGAGTTGCTCGGTCATGGCGCCGGCAAGCTCCTCCGCATCGACGATGGTGACAGCCCGTCGATAGTAACGCGTGACATCGTGACCGATGCCGATCGCGATCAGTTCGATGGGCGAGCGCGTCTCGATCTCTTCGATGACGGCGCGCAAATGCCGTTCGAGATAGTTGCCCGGATTGACCGAGAGCGTCGAATCATCGACCGGCGCGCCATCCGAAATCATCATGAGGATGCGACGTTGCTCGGGACGGCCGAGCAGGCGCTGGTGCGCCCAGATCAGTGCCTCGCCGTCGATATTCTCCTTCAGAAGTCCCTCGCGCATCATCAGGCCGAGATTGCGCCGGGAACGACGCCACGGCGCATCGGCGCGCTTGTAGACGATATGGCGCAGATCATTGAGGCGCCCGGGATTGGCGGGTTTGCCGCGTTCGAGCCAGGCCTCGCGCGCCTGCCCGCCCTTCCAGGCCTTGGTCGTGAAGCCGAGAATCTCGACCTTTACACCGCAGCGTTCGAGCGTGCGCGCCAATATGTCTGCACAGGTAGCGGCCACCGTGATCGGACGGCCGCGCATCGACCCGGAATTGTCGATGAGGAGAGTGACGACCGTGTCGCGGAAATCCGTATCGCGTTCCTGCTTGTAGGAGAGCGGCTGCGTCGGGTCGATGACAATGCGCACGAGGCGCGCGGAGTCGAGATAGCCTTCCTCGAGATCGAAATCCCAGGACCGGTTCTGTTGCGCCATCAGGCGGCGCTGCAGCCGGTTGGCGAGACGCCCGACGACGCCGGAAAGATTGGCCAGTTGCTTGTCGAGAAAGGCCCTCAGCCTGTCGAGTTCTGCTTCGTCGCAAAGCTCTTCGGCGTCCGTCGTCTCGTCAAACTCCTGGGTGAAGACTTTGTAGCCGCTTTCGCTGCCGAGATTGGAGAAAGGCGGATTGGGCCGGCGCGCCTCACCGGGAATTTCGGCGTCGGCGTCGCTATCTTCTTCCATCTCGTCCGACGAAGCATCAGTGGCCTCGGTTTCCCCGGCCTGGCTATCATCGCTGGACGTGTCGGAATCATCGCTTTCGGACGAATCGCTGCCTTCGTCCTGCTCGGAACCGCCCTCTTCGTTCTCCTCCGGATCGGGCGAATCCTCGATATTGTCCTGGTCTTCGTCCTGCTGGCTGTCCTGGGCGAGATCCTCGGCCATTTCCATGGATGCGAGCATCTCGCGCACGACGCGGGCGAAGGCATTCTGGTCGTTGATCTTGGCGGCCAGGTGGTCGATGTCGCCGGAGGCTTTCTCCTCGATCCAGTCGCGCCAAAGGTCGAGGACGTTGCCCGCCGATTCCGGCGCCTTGCGTCCGGTCAGTTTCTCCCGCACGAGAAGCGCCACGGCTTCTTCGAGCGGCGCTTCGGCCTTGTCAGTGATCGCCGGAAAATTGGCCCGCGCATATTTATCCGAAAGCATCGAAGTCAGGTTTTCGGCAACGCCGTCCATGCGCAAGGCGCCGATCGCCTCGACACGCGCCTGTTCGACGGCGTCGAATATCGCCCTCGCCTGCTTGCCTTCCGGTGCGAGCGTCGCGTGGATACGGTCATTGTGGCAGGCTTTGCGCAGCGCCATCGAATCGCCAAGACCGCGGGTGACCGCGATGTCGTTGGCGGACGGGCGCTTGGGAAGGTCCGGAAGGCGGGCGCGATGGCCGGTCAGCGCCGGCTTGTCATTGCCAAAGCCGACTTCGAGCTCATGGTCGCCGGCAATGGCGCGCATGCAGGCGGTAACGGCACGTTTGAAGGGCTCGGAATCGACCGGGCCTTTCGGATTTGTACGTAAGTTATCTCCCGGACCTGCCATTTCCAACAGCCGCTCAGCTTATGACGACGTTGGCCGTTGATTCGGGCAGTTCCTTGCCAAAGGCGCGCTGGTAGAACTCAGCAACGATCGGCCTTTCAAGCTCATCGCACTTGTTAAGGAAGGTAAGCCGGAACGCGAAACCGACATCCTTGAAGATATCGGCGTTTTCCGCCCAGGTGATGACCGTTCGCGGGCTCATGACCGTCGACAGATCGCCGTTGATGAAGGCCGAGCGTGTCATATCCGCGACCCGGACCATCTTGGAGATGATCTCCTTCCCTTCCTTGTTCTGGTAGTGCTTGGCCTTGGCCGCGACGATTGCAGCCTCGTTGTCGTGCGGCAGATAGTTGAGCGTCGTCACGATTGACCAGCGGTCCATCTGCGCCTGGTTGATCTGTTGCGTGCCATGATAGAGGCCCGTCGTATCGCCGAGACCGACGGTATTGGCCGTCGCGAACAGCCGGAAGGCAGGGTGCGGACGGATGACCCGGCTCTGGTCGAGCAACGTCAGCCGGCCGGACGATTCCAGCACGCGCTGGATCACGAACATAACGTCGGGCCGGCCCGCATCATATTCGTCGAAGACGAGCGCGACATTGTGCTGGTAGGCCCAGGGCAGGATGCCGTCGCGGAATTCCGTAATCTGCATGCCTTCCTTGACGACGATTGCATCCTTGCCGACGAGATCGATACGGCTGACATGGCTGTCGAGGTTGACGCGGACGCAAGGCCAGTTCAGGCGGGCGGCGACCTGTTCGATATGGGTGGATTTGCCGGTCCCGTGATAGCCGGAAACCATGACGCGGCGGTTATAGGCAAAGCCTGCGAGGATCGCGAGCGTCGTCTGCTTGTCGAAGAGATAATCGTTGTCGATTTCCGGCACGTAGGCATCGCCCGCCTTATAGGCAGGGACCATCATGTCCGAATCAAACCCGAAGAGCTTGGAAACCGAAACCGTTGTATCCGGCAAATTCGCAATATCGCGATCAACCTTGTTCATCATGCCTCCAGCGCGACTGCACGCGCAGACGCAAAACGATAGTCACACCCTGAAACCTCCGGCGAGGTCTCGAAAAATAAGCCGACAGCGGTCCTAGCAGAAACCAGCCTGCTTAAGCAATTGATAGGCCTGGATTACGTCACGGAAACGATCCTCGGAAGCCCGGTCACCGCCGTTGGCATCGGGATGATGGCGCTTCACCAGCTCTTTATAGCGCGACTTGATGTCTTCGCTACTGGCTTTTGCGCCAAGTCCCAGCGTATCCAGCGCTTTCGCTTCCAAGGGTTTCGGCTTGCGCACATGAACCCGCGCCTCATTGAAAACGCTGTTGGGATCACGAAAACGATTGAGATAAGCCGCGCGGCCCGAGCGCAGCTTGGAAAAATCCGGTGATGTGCGCGCGCCGCCAGCGCTTGCAGCCTGGGCGCTTGCACCGGCGCCCGTTCCAGGCAGGCCGGCGATGGTCCAGGTCGGGCGGTCGCCCGTCAGGGCTTCCTTCTGATAGCGCGCGACCTCGGCATCGGAGAGACCGGAGAAATAATTGTAGCCCTTGTTATACTCGCGCACGTGATCGATGCAGAAGTGAAAGAATTCCCCCTCCTTCATGCGGCCCACGGGGGCGCGATGCGGGCCCGGCTTTTCGCAGCCGTCCCACTGACACACCGGAGTGCGCGATTTTTCCTCTTCCGCCTTCTTCGGCCGGATGCGGATGCTGTCAAAATATTTCGAATTCGAGGTCATCTATCTTTGCTAAGCATGAATTGACATTTGCCCATGGATCGACCTAACGCCTGAAATGGCGGTAAATTTGTGATCATGTACGGATTTGCCAAGTGAAACTACCATATGGGCGCAGGAGAACGAAATGTCCACTCAGTCCGCAATCGAAAACAAACTGAACGAGGCTTTTCATCCCGTTTCTTTGGCAGTCATTAATGAAAGCCACCTCCACGCCGGTCACCATCATTCAGACGGCGATCATCATGGCACATTTGACGGGTCGGGCGAAACGCATTTTCGGGTGCGTATTGTCGCGGACGCCTTTACGGGACTGTCGCGCGTCGAGCGCCACCGGGCCATCAACGAAGTCCTCAAGGAGGAATTGAACGGGAGCGTTCATGCGCTGGCGCTCGAGCCGGCAGCACCCGGCGAGCCTACACGGAAATAGCGTTCAACGCTCCATCCACTGCCCTTCAGGCCTGGCAATCGCGCCGGATTGTGGATCACAGGCCTCGCGGAATGTAGCCGGGTCGCGCCAGTCGCGCTGAAGGAATAGTCAGGATTGTCGTGATTCTAGCGGGATTCGGCCTTGTCGTCCTCCAGGGGACGGATGCGCAACCGCGTGATGCGATTTTTCTCACGCCGCAAAATGGTGAAGCGCTTGCCGTGGAAGGTGAAGGCCTGCTTTTCCTTGGGGATGCTCTGCGTTTCGTGGATCACGAGCCCAGCGATGGTCGTGGCTTCAGCATCGGGCAGGTTCCAGTCGAGCGCGCGGTTGAGATCGCGAATCGGCACAGAACCGTCGACCAGCACTGAACCGTCCGGTTGCGGCCGGCAGCCCTGCACGTCGATATCGTGCTCATCGGCAATGTCGCCGACGATTTCCTCAAGGATGTCCTCAAGCGTGATCAATCCCTGAACATCGCCATACTCATCGACGACGATCGCTATATGCGCCTTGCGCCGCAAGAACGCATTGAGCTGGTCCTGCAATGTGGTCGTATCGGGCACGAACCACGGCTTGGTCGCGACCTTCATGATGTTGATCTTCGCAAAGTCGCGGTCCGCGTCACGAATGGCCCGCACGAGGTCCTTGGCATGCACGACACCGACTATATTGTCGCTCGCCCCCTTCCAGACCGGGATACGCGTGTGATGGCTCGCCAGAATCTCGCCGATCACCGTTTCAACCGGATCGTCGGCATTGACCGAATCCATGTCCGTGCGATGGATCATGACGTCATAGACTTCGAGCTCGCGCAGATCGAGGAGCCCGCCGATCTGGTCGCGGTCGCCTTTGACGACCGAGCCTTCCTTGTGCAGGAGTTCGACCGCGCCGCGCAGCTCTTCCTGTGCCGACAACATGGATGTTCCCGCAGCAAGGTTGATGCCGAAAGCGCCCAGCATCTTGCGCACGATCCAGTTGACGAGGTCAGAGATTGGGCCGAGCACGAAAACCGTGCCCTGGGCGAAACGCACGAGCGCCAGCGCGTGCCGATCCGGGCTCGCAACGGCCCATGATTTCGGAAGGACTTCGGCGAAGATGACAAGCATCACCGTCATGATCGCCGTCGCATAGGCGACACCGGCCTGCCCGAAGAGATCAAGCAGCATGCTTGTCGTCAGCGACGAGGCGAGGATGTTGATCAGGTTGTTGCCAATCAGCATGACGCCGATCAGCCGGTCGCGCTTTTCGATGAGAGTGGCAACGATCTTCGCCCGGCTGTCGCCACGGTTGGCGAGGCGATGCATGCGCGCCCGCGATGCTGCTGTCAGCGCCGTTTCGGACCCGGCAAACAGTCCGGAGATCAGGATCAGACCGAAGATGACTCCGCAAAAGATCCAGATTTCCAGGGTCATCTTTGCTGCTTCTCCTGCAAAAAGCTCAATACGGCGGATGCCGGCACGTCTCTGGCGATGAACGACTGGCCGATGCCCCGCGTGAGAATGAAGGTAAGCGCCCCGCGCGCCACCTTCTTGTCCTGGGCAATATATTCCATCAGCCTTTCGGAGGGCGGCAAATCACCGGGTATTTCTTCGATCGACGTCGGAAGGCCGACCATGCGCAAATGCGTTTCAACCCGCGCGGCGTCGTCGGGGCTCGCCAGGTTCATCTTGGCCGAAAACTGATGGGCGAGCACCATGCCGATCGCCACAGCCTCGCCGTGCACAAGCCTCGAAGAATCATAGTGCGTTGCCGTTTCGAGTGCGTGCCCGAACGTATGGCCGAGATTGAGCAAGGCCCGGTCACCGGTTTCCCGCTCGTCGCGGGCCACCACGTCCGCCTTGGACCGGCAGGAGACTGCGATCGCCTCCGTCCGCTCCGGACCGCCTTCAAAGATGCCGCGCCAGTTCTTTTCGAGCCACGCGAAGAAATCGGGCCGGTCGATCAGGCCGTATTTGGCAACTTCAGCATAGCCGGCGCGGAACTCGCGTGGCGACAGCGTGTCGAGAACATCCGTATCGGCAAGCACAAGCTGCGGCTGG
This sequence comes from Phyllobacterium sp. 01N428, assembly GCF_056399405.1. Lineage (NCBI taxonomy): Bacteria > Pseudomonadati > Pseudomonadota > Alphaproteobacteria > Hyphomicrobiales > Phyllobacteriaceae > Phyllobacterium > Phyllobacterium sp. 01N428. The sequence continues at coordinate 256,139 of NZ_JBFTRH010000006.1, read as the reverse complement.
TAGAACAGGCCGACGAGGTTCTTGCCGTGGATGGTGTTGATGCCGGTCTTGCCGCCGACAGAGGAATCGACCTGCGCGAGAAGCGAGGTCGGCATCTGGATGAATCCCATGCCGCGGCGGGCGATGCCTGCAGCAAAGCCGGCAAGATCACCGATGACCCCGCCGCCGAAGGCAATGACAATGTCACCGCGCTCAAGTCGCGCCGAAAGGATAGCGTTGGTCACGGTTTCAAGCGTGGCAAAGCCCTTGGACTTTTCGCCCGGTGCAACGATGATCGGCGTCACGTGAACGCCCGCTGCGTTGAGACTGTGCGTCAGGCGTTCAAGGTGCAGGCCAGCCACGGTTTCATCGCTGACGATGGCAACGCGCATGGCATCGGTCCGATCGGCGATCTCACGACCGGCGCGCTCGATAAGCCCTGATCCTATGACAATATCATACGAGCGGTCCCCGAGCTTGACGGGAACGATCGTTGTCGCTGCGGCGGATGGTTCCGTCATTTACTCGTTTCCTCACCGGTCATCACCACGCCGCCGAGGTACTCGGCAATCGCCTGCATCGCCTCAAGCGCGATGATCTCTTTCTTTTCTTCGCGCGAATTGATCGTCAGATCGGCCCGGGCATAGATCGGATAGCGCTCGGTCATCAACCGCTCCATCACGCCGCGCGGGTTGTCGTTCTTGAGAAGCGGCCGGTTCTGCTTGCGCGCCACGCGCTGCATCAGCACATCGAGCTCGGCCTTCAGCCAAAGCGAAACGCCCTCCGAGGCGATAGCCCGCCGCGTCTGGTCGTTCATATAGGCACCGCCTCCGGTCGCAAGCACGATCGGTCCATCCTCCAGCATGCGGGCAATTACCCGGCGCTCGAGGTCGCGGAACTCGGCCTCGCCATAGGCTTCGAAGAGTTCCGGTATCGTCATCGTCGAGACCTTTTCGATCTCGTGATCGGCGTCGAAGAAGGGCAGCTCGACCAATGCGGCAAGCTTTTTGCCGACCGTCGACTTGCCGGCGCCCATCAGCCCGATGAGCACGATGGATTTGTGCCCAAGGCGCTCGCGGATGGACCTTGCAGTCTCTGATACGTCCGTATGTTCTACTTGGTCTTCAGTGGTGTTCATCATTGCGTATCGACAGGAAAACTCTGTTTTCGTCAAGCAAACTATAGTGGTCCTGCCCTTCTTGCCAGTTTCATGAAATCATAAGGTTTCGGCGGCAGGATTATGGAACCTCAAATCTGACCATACGAAGCGAAAATGCCTACCCTGACACGATTGATCCTTGTCCTCGCGATCCTCGCCGGACTCGTCTATGCCGGCATGGTCGCGCTCGTGACCTTCGTGCATCCCAAACAGACCGAAATGACCATTCGCATTCCAGGCGAGAAGCTCAACCCGAAGCCCGACCAGAAGAAGTGACGCCATGCGCGCTGCCGCCGCCATTGAAACATTTCTCGAAATGATGAGTGCCGAACGCGGCGCCGCCCAGAACACGCTCGAATCCTATCGGCGCGATCTCGAAGACGCAGCCGCCTTCAGCGCGGCGGCTGGCGAGCAGTTGACGGATGCCGCCAATGTGACGGTTCGTGCATATCTTGACGATATTTCGGCCCGTGGTTTCGCAGCGACCTCGCAGGCCCGCCGGCTCTCGGCGCTCCGCCAGTTCTTTCGCTTTCTGTATACGGAGAATCTCCGGGGCGATGATCCAACGAGCACGCTCGATGCCCCCAAAAAGGAGCGGGCCCTTCCTAAAATCATGAGTGAGGCGGATGTCGAGAAACTGCTTGGACGCGCCGAGCTTGAGACGAACGACCCGGAGGCCTCCGGCGCATCGCCGATGCAGGCCCTGCGTCTCCATGCGCTCCTCGAAATCCTCTATGCAACGGGTCTGCGCGTTTCCGAACTTGTCGGATTGCCGGTGGCTGTCGCCCGGCAGGACAGCCGGTTTTTGATGGTGCGCGGCAAGGGCTCGAAAGACCGGATGGTGCCGCTTTCGACAAAGGCGCGCGATGCGATGAACCGCTACCTCGCCGCCCGCGATGCACAGCCCAATCTGGCTGACAATTCCTGGCTCTTTCCCGCTGTTTCCGAAACAGGCTTCCTGGCGCGGCAGGTATTTGCCCGCGAGTTGAAAGGGCTGGCGGCCCGCGCCGGGCTAAAAACCTCCGCGATCTCGCCGCACGTCCTGCGGCACGCCTTCGCCAGCCACCTCCTCCAGAATGGCGCCGACTTGCGCGCCGTCCAGCAATTGCTGGGTCATTCCGACATTGCGACGACCCAAATTTACACGCATGTGATGGAAGAACGCCTGCACAGGCTTGTCACGGAGCATCACCCTCTGGCAGACTAGGGAGAAGGGCGAAAAAGCATTCAACCAGAGGTCTGTCCATGTGGCACTTGTTGAAGAAGATGATCACCCGACCGGAGCCGCCACCCGCCGAGGCCGACGGCGAAGTGATGCATTTTCATGATCGGGGCTTCACCCGCACCAGCCACCTGACCCGCTCCATGGGCTGGCGGCAAAGCTGGGGCTGGAACGAGGTAACCGCCTTCGGCTTTACCTTTACCCCCGCAATGTTTCCCGACCCGTGGTTTGGCGACTATATGGAAAGCCAATGGTTCTTTACCGTCGATGACGGGGAGCGCAAGGAACACATATACTTCGATGTCACCTGGCTCGATCTTGACCGCCTGCCTCGCGGGCTTCTCGATCGTATGCCGGACCTTGACCTCGACAGATTGCGTGAAGGGTTGCAAACCGCAGCTGTGGGCCCGCGCCATTTTGCTGGCGAAGGCCGCTGGATCGGTTGGCAACACGCAGAACCGAAACCGAGGCGGCGCAAGGCTGCCGCGCCGCCCAGGCCGCCGAAGCTTGCAAGGCGCAAACCCGCGGCGAAATAGCACCACACCTTCGCCTGAATTCCCCCCAATAAGTTGCGCCGCCGGCCCGCCGTTCGGCCATGTTTCTTGACATGCGCCTCGGCAACAGCCAGTTAGAGCAAAATTCACCGTTTGCAGGCAGACATCTCGTCCATGTACAACTACCTTGATTTTGAGAAACCGGTCGCCGATCTCGATGGCAAGATCCTCGAGCTGAAGAAGCTCGCCGAAGAAGGCGACGCGCTCGATACCAATGACGAGATCGCACGGCTGGAAAAAAGGTCGGCCGAGGCCCTGCGCGATCTCTACCGCAAGCTTACGCCCTGGCAGAAGGCGCAGATCGCCCGCCATCCGGACCGTCCGCATTGCGTTGACTATATTTCCAAGCTCTTTAGCGACTTCACGCCGCTTGCCGGCGACCGCAATTTTGCCGACGACGATGCAGTGCAGGCCGGCCTTGCCCGTTTCAACGGCCAGGCCGTAGCCGTAATCGGCCAGGAAAAGGGCAACGACACCAAGTCGCGCCTCAAGCACAATTTCGGCATGGCCATGCCCGAAGGTTACCGCAAGGCCGTGCGCATCATGGAACTTGCCGACCGCTTCCAACTGCCGGTGCTGACCCTCGTCGATACGGCCGGCGCCTTCCCGGGCATTGCCGCCGAGGAACGCGGCCAGGCAGAAGCTATTGCCCGCTCCACCGCGGCGTGCCTCAACCTGAAGGTCCCGGTCGTCTCCGTCATCATCGGTGAAGGCGGGTCCGGCGGCGCCATTGCCATCGCCACAGCGAACCGCGTCTATATGCTCGAACATTCGATCTATTCGGTCATTTCGCCGGAAGGCGCGGCCTCGATTCTCTGGCACGATTCGACGCGCGCCAAGGATGCCGCAACATCGATGCGCATTACGGCGCAGGATCTCTACGAACTGAAGATCATCGACGGCATCATCCCCGAACCCATGGGCGGGGCCCACCGCGGCAAGGACGCCGCCATCGAGGCGACAGGCAACATCATCAATGTCGCGCTGAAATCCATGGGCAACATGGACGGCGACGCACTGCGCCAGGATCGCCGCGATAAATATCTCTCGATTGGCCGCAATCTTTAGAGTATCCGTGTTGGTCAAGGCAAGGATGGCGCCCATTTTCTTCCGTGCCTGAGCGCAGCGGTTCATTCTTTGCCTGTTCGGCAGCAAAAGTCATAAGACAAGCGTTTCTCTTCAAGCAAGAAGCGCTCCACGCACCCCTCTCTTTCAAACCTCCTTACTAAGCAAGGGCCGTTTGTCTCCGGGCTTTTTTTTGCGCTGGACTTCACCGCATGCTGCAGCGAATTTGCTAAGTCGCCGAACAAATCCGCTCAGCGACCGCACTGCCGAAAATAGTTTCGGTTTTTTTACGAAGCAGCTTGCAATTCGGTTCCCAACCCATTACGAACCGCGCTGCGCAGACGAACGCGCATAAGTGGTACGCGCCCGTAGCTCAGCTGGATAGAGCACCAGACTACGAATCTGGGGGTCAGAGGTTCGAATCCTTTCGGGCGCGCCATTCTTTCAATATGATCCAATTACAGTTGTGATTGCCAATGTAGGCGCGAGCCTGATTCCGCGAGAACAGGCTATCCTGCATTTACCGTGAGCTGCCAGCGGTCTTGTGGCGATGCATCACTTGTGCCAGAAACATTTGGTATTTTTCACTGGAAAAGTTTCAGCTATCAATGGAATTGGTATACCGCAAATTGGATGGAGAGATTTCTCCCGATGCCGCGAATGTTCACTCGGCGCGATATCCCCTTGTCGTCGATCTCGATAAGACGCTGATATTGACCGATACACTGCATGAGCAGGTGGTAGCCGCAATCTTTACAAAACCGGCAGCGCTTGCCTTTGCCGCTCCGAGTGTGCTGCGCGGGCGCGCCGCGCTGAAAGCCTCCCTGGCGTCGAAGGTCGATCTCGCTTCGACCGTGTTGCCTCTGCGTGAAGATCTGGTCAAGTGGCTGCGTGAGCAGGCCGCGACAGGCCGCGAAATTCATCTCTGCTCGGCGGCAAATCAAGCGGTTGTCGAGAATGTTTCCCGCCGCGTCGGGATTTTTGCAAGCGCCATAGGTTCGGCGACGGCAAATCTGAAAGGCCGCGTCAAGGCAGAACATCTGGCGCGCACTTTCCCGGATGGTTTCGTCTATGTCGGTGACAGCCGAGCGGACCTTGCCGTGTGGAAGGCGGCTGAAGGGGTTGTTCTGGCTGGCGCGTCGCCCGGCGTCGCCAGGGCCGCGCGCGGTCTCGGCAAGCCGGTGGAAGCGGAGTTTTCCAATCATCCGCTCGGTTTGAAGGATAGCCTCAAAGCACTGCGGGTCCACCACTGGTCCAAGAATGCGCTCATTTTCGTCCCGTTGGTTCTTGCCCATGCCTGGGGTGATTTCGCCGTTGTGCGCGATACGATCCTCGGTCTTATCTGCTTGCTGATGGTGACGTCTTCGACCTATCTGCTTAACGATCTTGCGGATTTAAGTGCCGACAGGGAGCACTGGTCGAAACGCAATCGGGCGCTCGCCAGTGGGCGGCTTCCGATCGCATCCGGTCTTTTGCTGGCTTGCAGCGGCCTCATTGCCGCCTTCATCGGCTCGTTGTTCCTGTCTCCCTATTTTACGCTTGCATTGGCGGCCTATCTGACACTTACCCTGGCCTATTCATTCGGGCTCAAGCGCGTGCCCATCCTGGATACGCTCATCATCGGTATCCTGTTCACCACGCGCCTTATCATGGGGATTGCGCTTCTAAGGGTGCCCGCGTCGGCGTGGCTGCTGACGTTCTCGGTGTTCTTCTTTTTCTCGCTCGCCATGGCCAAGCGTCACACCGAAATCGTCCGTGCTTCGTCGAGCGGCTCCCATAGTCTCGCGAGCCGCGGCTACCTGATCGAGGACGAGCCTCTCACACTGGCACTTGGTGTAGCTTCCGCCGTCGCATCCCTGCTGATCATGGTTCTCTTCATCGTCGAAGAGATGTTGCCCGGTCCGTTTTATTCGCATCCGCAGTTGCTGGCAGGTATACCCGTCTTCCTCGCGATCTGGATCGGCCGTATCTGGTTGCTCGCCCATCGCGGCCGGATGAACGACGACCCCGTCAGCTTCGCCTTGCGTGACAGGCCCAGCATTCTGCTGGGCGTTCTGATCGCAGTGCTGTTTGTGGTCGCCCTATGACGTCATACATGGTTGCGGATGACATCCGCTCCTGGGGCGGAACGGTAAAAGCGCAGCATTTCGTCAGCCGGCCGATCTGGCGTGAGCAACTGCCGGAGATCCTTGCCCGGAAAGAGGGGCGAAGCGTGCTCGGCATCGGCTTGCGCCGGTCCTATGGCGACAGCGGACTCAATCCCGATGGCTCGCTTATCGACATGACTGCGCTGGACCGGGTGATATCGTTCGATCCTGGGACGCAGCTGTTGCGCGCGGAGGCCGGAATAGCCTTCGACAGCATCCTCGAGCTCTTCGTACAGCGCGGCTACTTTCTGCCGGTCACGCCAGGGACGCGTTTCGTTACATTGGGCGGCGCCATTGCCAACGATGTTCACGGCAAGAACCATCATTCCGCTGGAACGATCGGCAGATGGGTGCGCCGCATCGGTCTCCTTCGATCCGATGGCACTGAGATCGAGCTGACGCCCGATGATCAAACGGGGTTATTTGCTGCAACAATTGGCGGATTGGGCCTGACGGGCCTGATAAGCTGGGCCGAGATCGAACTTCTGCCGATTGAGAGTTCCATGATGGTGGCGGAGACCATCCCCTTTGCCAATCTCGACGCATTCTTTGCCGTCGCAGCCGAAAGCGATGACGTTGCGGATTACACGGTCGCCTGGGTCGATTGCCTGGCAAGAGGTGACCGGCTGGGGCGGGGACTCTTCAGCCGTGCCCGCCACGCGCCTATAGGAGCGCGACTGACAAAGCAATTAAAGCCAAGGCTTAGCATGCCCTTCGCAATGCCGGGCTTCATGCTGAACCGTACCTCCATAGGTCTATTCAACAGCCTTTATTTCTACCGCGGCCGCCGGGCTGCGGGACCTGCGATTACTCCGTACCAGCCTTATTTCTATCCTCTGGATGCCATCGGCCATTGGAACCGGATGTATGGCAGCCGGGGGATGTACCAGTATCAATCGGTCGTGCCGCCAGGCACGGCGCGAGACGCTACGCGGGAAATGCTCGAAACGATATCCAAGGCTGGCGAAGGCTCCTTTCTCGCGGTGCTCAAGACCTTTGGTGGAGTGCCGTCACCCGGACTTTTATCTTTTCCGCACGCCGGCACCACGCTTGCACTCGATTTTCCCAACAAGGGCCAGTTGACGCTTGACTTGTTGAACCGGCTCGACGACATCGTCCGGGAGGCAGGCGGGCGGCTCTATCCTGCCAAGGACGGGCGGATCTCCGCATCCATGTTTCGCGCCGGCTATCCGGCGTGGGAGACGTTTGCCAACCATGTCGATCCGGCATTCTCGTCAGCTTTCTGGCGAAGAGTGAGTCAATAACGAAGAGGAATGATTTTTTGCGCGTTATCGTTTTGGGAGCGACATCGGCGATTGCTGAGGCCACAGCCCGCCTCTACGCACTGGAAGGCGCTGATCTGCTGCTGGTAGGCCGCCAGGAAGGCAAGCTCGAAGCCATTGCCGCGGATCTGAAGGTTCGAGGCGCGACCCGCGTCGAGACTGCCGTCCACGATCTTGCTGTTTCGGATGATGTGCGCACCAGGCTTGCAGAACTTGTTGCGACGCTTGGAGGCGTCGATCACGTTATCGTCGCCTACGGGATTCTCGGCGATCAGAACGAGGCCGAGCGCTCGACAGAGGTGGCGGAGGATATCCTGAGAATAAACTTCAATTCTGCAGCGGCCTGGTGTCTAGCTGTTGCGGATTTGTTCGAAACCCAGGCCCGGGGTTCGCTTGTCGTGCTGGGATCAGTGGCGGGCGACCGCGGCAGGCGCGCGAACTACGTATATGGATCTGCGAAGGCAGGCCTTGCCGCTCTCGTCGAAGGCATATCGCATCGTTTCGCCAGCAATGGTCCGCGCGCTGCGATTGTCAAGCCGGGGCCGACCATTACGCCAATGACCGATGGAATGAAGCGCAAGGGCGCATTGTGGGCGACACCCGAGCAAGTAGCGAAGGTCGTGCGGCGCGCCGCGGATGGGAAAGGGCCCGTATTCTACGCTCCGGCCCGCTGGCGCTTGATAATGCTCATCATCCGCAACTTGCCCACAGCAATCTTCAACCGGATGAGTATATGACCCGCAAGATCATCATCACCGGCGCGGCAGGCCTTGTCGGACAGAATCTCATAGCCCGGCTTAAGGCAAATCCAGACATTGCCATCGTCGGCATCGACAAGCATCCCGCCAACACGGCGTTGCTTCGGCGGATCCATCCGGAAATCGAGGTCATCGAGGCTGATCTTGCAAAGCCCGGTGCTTGGTCGGGCGCGCTCGCTGGAGCAGATGCCGTGGTGCTCAACCAGGCCCAGATCGGCGGCCTTTATGAGCAGGAATTCACCGACAACAACGTGACGGCCACGGAGAACATTGTAGCGGCCATGCGCGAGCACGGAACGCCTTACTTCGTGCAGATTTCATCGTCGGTCGTGCACTCGCAGGCCGATGATTTCTACACGCGTTCAAAAACGGCTCAAGAGAAGTTCATCGATACCGTAACCGATATACCGCATTTGATATTGCGCCCGACATTGATGTTCGGCTGGTTCGACCGCAAACATCTTGGATGGCTGCGCCGGTTCATGGACCGCACTGCGATCTTCCCGATCCCGGGTGACGGCAAGTTTATCCGCCAGCCGCTATATGTCGGTGATTTCGCCGCCATCATCGCTGCTGGATTGGATAGCCGGGCGACGGGTACCTACGACATTTCGGGACTGGAACAAGTCCACTATGGCGAGTTGATTGCACTCATCCACGACATCGTCAAGCCAAAGGCGAAGATCGTCCATATACCCTATGGGCTGTTCTGGGCCCTGCTATACGCCTATGGCAAGCTCAACAAGAACCCGCCATTTACGACCAGCCAGTTGGAGGCGCTTGTCATACCGGAGACGTTCCCGGTTATTGATTGGCCAAAAATTTTCGGTATCAAAGCAACCCCGTTGCGGAAAGCGCTCGAGGAGACTTATCTCGATCCGCGCTATTCCGGTATTGTTCTCGATTTCTAAGGATCGCCATGAGCAGGATCGTCGTCATAGGTGCCGGGCCAATGGGACTTGCGGCAGCACATCGCGCCGTTACCCTCGGTCATGAGGTTGACCTGATCGAGGCGGACAGCAAGCCGGGCGGGATGGCAGCGCATTTCGACTTTGGCGGATTGTCGATCGAACGTTACTACCATTTTGTCTGCAAGACCGACAAGCCGACATTCGCCTTGATGGAAGAGCTTGGCATTGGCGACAAGATGCGCTGGACGCCGACCTCCATGGCTTACTACATGAAGGGCAAGGTCCACCCTTGGGGCAGCCCGATTTCGCTTTTGATGTTCCCGCATTTGAGCTTCATAGCCAAGCTGCGGACGGGCGTTCAGATGTTTTTGACAACCAAGGCCAAGGCATTCGATCGCATCGAAAAGTTGACCGCGCGCCAGTGGATCGAAGGCGGTTCAGGCAAGGAAGTCTACGACACATTGTGGCGGCGCCTCATGCAGCTCAAATTCTATGAACTCTCGGATGATATTTCGGCGTCCTGGATTGCCACGCGCATCAAGCGCATCGGCAATTCACGCCGCTCCATTTTCCAGGAGGAACTCGGCTATATCGAGGGGGGCAGTGAGACCCTGGTCAGGGCGCTTGCATCCGCCTTCGAGGCAAAGGGAGGTCGACTGCAGCTTTCGGCGTCGGCAGAGAAAATCGAGACAAAGGACGGCAAGGTCACCGGCGTTACCGCGGGCGGGCGATTTTTCCCCGCCGATGCGGTCATCTCCACCGTGCCAACGCCGCTCGTATCCAAACTGGCTCCGGATCTTCCGGAGGCGTGGAAGACAAAATACGATGCAATCCGCAATATCGGCGTCGTTTGCCTCCTGTTCAAGTTGAAGCGTTCGGTCACCAAAAATTTCTGGGTCAATATCGTAGACGACGACATCGACATTCCCGGGATCATCGAGTTTTCGAATCTGCGCCCTGTCGATGATACGATCGTCTATGTGCCCTATTACATGCCCACGACCCAGCCGAAATGGCAGTGGAGCGACCAGCAGTTCATCGACGACGCGTTCGGCTATATAAGCCGCATCAATCCGGCAGTCACCAAAAACGACCTGATCGATGCGAAAGTCGGCCGCCTGCGTTATGCCCAGCCGGTCTGCGAGCCGAATTTCTACGAAAAGCTGCCAGACGTTCAGACCCCGATTGCAGGACTGCAGATTGCCGACACATGCTTTTATTATCCTGAAGATCGAGGTGTTTCGGAGAGCATTCGCTTTGGCCGGTCAATGGCAGAGGCAGTCATCTGATGCGTGAGCGAGCGATCTCAGTTGTCGGATCTCCTTTCGTGCGGTTTGTTATTTCAGGCGGGATAGCCGCCGCAATCAACATTCTTTCCCGCATCGCCTTCTCGCAGTTCCTGCCCTTTAGTGCGGCTATTGTGCTCGCTTTTCTTGTAGGAATGACTACGGCCTTCATATTGATGAAGCAGTTCGTTTTCGAAGAGTCCGGCAACTCGACTGGAAATGAATATGTGCGCTTCGGACTTGTGAATCTTGTCGCACTTTTGCAAGTCTGGCTGGTGAGCATAATTCTGGCGCGGTGGCTGCTCCCTGCGATCAACTACAATTGGCATGTTGAAACAACGGCCCACGTAGTGGGGGTCCTCAGTCCGGTCCTCACCAGCTATGTCGCGCATAAATCATTTACTTTTGCCGGCACCGAACGATAGCGTCTTACAGCGTTCGTGAAACGACGGATCGCGTTTCGCAGTGGCAGGTCGTGGACTAAAAGTAGGTTAGTTTTCGATGGCGGACTTTATGTGGAAACATTTCCGTGTCCTCGCCAATTTCCCGTAAAGACCAACCTTGGGATCTCAGTGTCATAGGAATTGCCCGTTCAAGCACGTGGCCGTACGTTCCATCCCTTTGCCCGTCCTCTGACTCAAACTGATCCAAGTCGACGTTGGAAAGAATCTCATTGGCGCATTGCGATCGTATCCAGAACATGGTTCCTGCATAGAAACCAAGGTCGTCGGAGGCTGGCTGATTTAATCCCGCCGATGTCATGAACTTAAATACTCGGGTCTGGTTCGAGCCCCAGTATCCCAGATCGCTGACATAGGATCCGCTTGCGCCAATCATAGCCAATTTAGGCGAATTGCCAAATTCATTGACGATCTTTTGGACACCTGCTTCAGAGGGAAGAAGTTCATTCAGCAGATCGCGTCTCCATTTCTCGCCGGTTGGAGAATAGAGGCTACGCTTCCCGTGAATTTTCAGGATTGGGATATCGTCGGGCAATTTGAGGAGAGCGAGTACCTTCAAAAATGGCAAGACATCCCGCCCTTTGTTTTCGGTCGCCAATACGTCAAGCGAGACCTTGCTTCGTCGCCATCCAGCCTTGAAAGATGCCAGCACGGACGGATTTGATGACGTAACATGGACCTGGCTGCCATCCGGCAATCGGTCGAGTATCAAAATGAGTTCGTCGACGACTTCTTCATAGTGGCAATGGCAAATGACGATGAGCGGCGGCTTGGTAGTCTCTTGCTTTATAGCTGGCACAGGTTGCTGGGTGACTGCCAACTGGGCAATCTCCTTCAGACGAGCGGAATCGCTAAGCAACAAGGGATTTTTGATTAGTCGCTCATACTTGACAATGCCGTATCGCAATTCAATTTCATCTGCGTAGTCATGCGTTGGATTAATTCCTCGTTGGGGTGTGACTCCCCTTTTGAGACCCGAGAAGTGCGGATCCATAACTGACGAGAAATCGGCACCCATGTCCTTGAGACACGACGATAGTCCAATTTCGTAGGCATAGATCACGTCCAGCCGAGTAGGTTGGGGTCGGACACTACTCATAAATTGCTGAAACGGTCGCCGCGAAAAAACAGAACGATCCACTGCGAAGAGATAACTCTGTCCATGCTCGGTGATCTGGAGCGAACTTGTAAGGAACACCGCCGGATCATTGGACTTGAACAGGAGGTTCAAGGCGTTGGTGAATTTTGACGCGTTGGAAATGAAGAAGCTATCATTGCAGAACAGAATTTTACTTGCAGGACCGGCGCCTTGGATGGCGTCGAACCCAACCGAGTAGCTCATGAAATCGTACCCGACGTTCCCGCGTTGAATGACCGCGTAGCCCAGTTGCTTCGCGAAGTCGGAGTCCCGGTCCGATATTCCTGTGGAAACGACAACGGCATCGCTTACGACCGGCCTGAGCGTTCGCAACAGATTGTGCCAGTTGGCGGACTTTTCGCTGTACGGGTCAAAATGGGCGATGACAGCATTAATGCGCAACTTAGAGCCCTCTAACGCTTCGCCCTAAACGATAGCCTGCGCGTGCGATGCGATATAAAATGTTACGCTTCCGCAATCGATTTGCCATTAACGTAGCGAAGGGCACATTGTGTCCGGTCCGTAGTGCCTGTATCTCGCTCAATGCTTCCTTGTATCGATATTCCAGCCCCGACAGATACTTGAAGTCCTTGATGTCGTAGGAGTCGATTGAAGCCAGTGCACCCATCGTCGAATCGTGTGAGGGGGTGGCGGCAAGGTATCGATCAGCGTCGACTGCTCGACGAACAGCTTCCAAATGCTGATGGCCATATTTCAGGCATGGCTCCAAATGACAACCCTCCGCCCATTCATTCCACGCGTTGATAAAAACAAACTTTTCCTTGTTTCGATCGTCTTTCAGCGTTTTTACGCTCTGTTGACGCAGCCAGAACTCGAAAAGCTCCGGCGAGGAATTAATGAACGTGAAGGGATCATTCTGACGACGCGCCGTATTGTCCCAGGATGGCATTGACCCATGAAAGAATAGAAAATCATCGTGGGTGCGATCAATCGATTCTGACATCACGGCCCGGTAGTCCATGATATTGCCGCGAAACTCCGGGTTGGTGATCCTTGGAAGTTGAGAAGCAAACGCGTTTTTCAGATATTGATGCGGTGGGAATTCCACCAAAGCATCGCAGCCCCAGTCAGCCGGGTCGAAAATATCATAGAACGCAACGGACGCGATAAAAAGGCCAGGCAAGCCAGCTTCCTTGGCACGCTTTCGCCAATGGTCAAAAGTCGTTTTTGAATCGACCAAAATGTCAGGTCGATAGATTACGATCATGGGTAGGCCGTCATAACGGATGTACCGCTCATCACGCATATAGGGGATCACATCGTCAATGAAGCGACTGTCATTCTCGACGCTATGCTCATTGGCGAGCAGAACTTCATTGTTTCCACCGTCCCAGCGCTTCGTCCAATTTTCGTTGGCCCAGCAAAAACAAAATGGCATATCAATCTTGTTGTCCACGAAGACGTCTATCGGCGTTTCGAGAATTCTTCGCCCTGAGAACCAGTAATAATAAAAACAAAAACCATAGATGCCGTTCTGCTTGGCTAGATCAGCCTGAGCCTGCATCGTCTCCGGCATACGCAGATCATAGAATCCGAGATCTTTTGGAATTTGAGGCTGATAATGGTCTTCAAAGTTGGCCCGCGCTTTTGCGACGTTGGTCCATTCCGTGAATCCGGCGCCCCACCATTCTGAGTTTTCTTTGACGGGATGAAACTGCGGCAGATAAAAGGCAATAGGTTTAATCATAAATCGCTAGTCTTCTGATTAGAAATGGCCAACCCTTAGTGAAGAATCCTGCCACGTCTGTCAAACCATAATCTCCCGCGACCCCTGATTTAGCGCCAGGCCGTCGAAATTCAAACCCGTATCAACCTTGCGAACATATCGATTTCATCTCGCGGGGTTAGAGTTACGATATCCAGTTTAAAGGGTATCCGACCGGTGTAGGCCATCATCCCGATCTCGTGAAAAAATGTCTGGGGCGTAAAAACCCAACAATGACAATCAACGTAATCGTTGACGGATTGCATCGCCTTATCAATTGCGTAGTCTAGCGTATGTACAAGCTTTCCCTCACGCTCGTGCCACCGAAAACTATCAAAAACTTGTGTTGGTGATGGCCGGGTCTGTTTCTGGATAAACGCACCGTAGAAGTCCTTTTCTTCTGAAACGGACCGCCTGCTGTCGAAGGTCTTCTCCTTGTTTGGAATGATGAGTGACAGCACACCTCCCTGCCTCAACACATCCCCAACGTCACACAGCCAAGAAATAATATCGGGCACGTGCTCGATGACATGCGATGCAATCACGTAATCAAATCTGAGGTTGTTTGGCACGACGCGCGCAAGTGGTCCTCCATCGGTTATAAAATCAACATCAACAATGTTTTGTACGTTCACTGTTGGGGTATGTTGATGGTTTCGCCTCAGATTATCTGTCGAGCAATAGTCAGCGTAATACACTTTTCCCACAGAACGCAGCGCACATGGATTGTCCAGTGCGCCAATCTCCAGCCCAATTCCCGTCGCCTGGTCGATCTTCTCGAATAATTGTTCCGGTCTCGATAAAACACGTTCGACAAGCATGTCCCCTCCAAAAGCGCATTAGATTTCGGCTTCGACTACAATGCACGTTGAATACAACTTTAAGTTATCATAGACGTTGGCGATTCCGACAGGCAAACTAGGGAAAATTTAGGTGTTGCAATTCGAAAGAGCGGAGACGGTAATCTTCGGCACGTGCCTCCCTGCAAGCGTCTATCTGTGGGATCGTTTTCAAACAACCCTAGAGACGGGACTTGCATGAATGAGTGTTGAGCTTAGGACAGAGCGTCAAATATCGGTAGTCGACAAATATCGTGGCGCGCTCGATTGTGTCAGCGCCGCTTCATTTTGGCCGGTCGACAATCTCGTCCGGGAATCTGCGTGGAAAGAACATGCGCCATTTGCATATTGGCTCGCTGAATCTCAAGAACCTCGCACATTTGTGGAACTGGGAACGCACGGTGGCTTTTCTTATTTCGCCTTTTGCCAAGCGATTAAGAAATTGGCGCTGGAGACAAAGTGCTATGCAATTGATACTTGGACAGGAGATGAACACTCTGGTCTTTATGAGGATGACGTTTTTGATACGGTCAAATCCTATAACGACGAGCACTACTCTGGTTTTTCCAACCTGGTCCGAATGACATTTGAGGAAGCACGAAACCAATTTGCTGATGGTTCCGTAGACCTGTTACATATCGATGGTCGTCATTTCTACGAAGACGTTAAGAGCGACTTTGAATCCTGGCTCCCTAAATTGTCCGAGCGGGCAATCGTCCTTTTTCATGACACTGAGGTTCGATATCGCGGTTTCGGCGTTTTCAAATTATGGGAGGAAATACGCGACTTGTATCCATCGTTCGAGTTTCAGCATGGCTACGGCTTGGGGGTACTCGCCGTGGGACCCAAAATACCGAAAGCCGTTGCTCCTCTGTTCGAAGCTTCAAATTCACACGAGACCGTCGTCGCCATTCGATCGGCGTACGCTCGACTAGGTTCGACGATCAGTTTGGAGGCCAAAGATGCCACCCAGCAAGACGAACTCAGCCGGATGACTGCAGAAAACGATGCGCTTGGGAAGGCGCTCGGTGAACGCAACGAACAAGTGCAAGGCCTCGTTTCAAACGCCGCGGCCCTTGAGCAAACAATTGCACAATTACAATTCGACACAGCAAGGCAAGACGGCGAACTACGAGAATTACGGAATTCAACGTCTTGGAAACTGACGGCGCCTCTTAGATTTATCGGACGCCTGATCGGTCGCGCTTAGTGAAGCACTCTCATCGATAAGGCAACAAAGACTCTTGCCGCCGAGATCGGTGACGCGAGTATCGCGCACGCGATCCTGGAAAGGCTGGACAAGCCTTCATTGAAACGCGAGCCACCGCCTGCTGATTACAACTGGGCCTGAGAGCCTCGAAGGTAACGACGACAAGGTTAGACGCGGAGCATTGTCTTGATTGCCCGGCGCTCGTCCATGGCCTTGTAGCCTTCCGCGACATCGGCAAGGGGAAGCGTCAAGTCAAACACTTTGCCGGGATTGATCTTGCGGGTAAGCACGAGGTCCATCAGGTGTGGCAGGAAGCGGCGGACCGGGGCCGGGCCTCCGAGCATTCCGACCTGCGCGAAGAACAGCGACTGACCGTCGAACTGCACGCCGTGCGGCACGCCGACATAGCCGATCATCGAGCCGGGGCGCGCGACCTGCAGCGCCTGGGTCATCGACTCCTGCGTGCCGACGCACTCAAGGACGGAGTCGGCGCCGACCTTTTTGGTGAGCTGCTTGATCCGCGCAATGCCTTCCTCGCCGCGCTCCGATACAATGTCGGTCGCGCCATATTCGAGGGCGAGGTCCTGGCGCGTCTTGTGGCGGCTCATGATGATGATGCGACCGGCTTCCATTTGCTTTGCGGCCAGCACGCCCATCAATCCGACAGCACCGTCGCCGACGACCACCACCGTCGATCCCGGCTGCACGCGCGCCGCATCCGCAGCGTACCAGCCGGTGCCGAGCACATCCGAAACCGCGAGCAGGCTTGGGATCAGGTCTTCCTCCGGCTGCGTCTCAGTGGCGACGAGCGTTCCGTCGGCAAGCGGGACGCGGGCATAGGGCGACTGCGCGCCAGTCATGAACTCGCGCTGCTCGCAGGACGACTGAAAGCCGAACCGGCAATGCGGGCAGGTATTGTCGGAGATTACGAACGAGCCGACGACAAACTGGCCAGGCCTGACGGTCTTCACATCGCTACCGACCTCGACCACCACGCCGCAATATTCATGGCCCATCGCCAGCGGCGCCGTCACCTCGTTGGCACCGCGATAGGGCCACAGGTCCGAACCGCAGACGCAACTCGCCGACAACTTGATGACGGCGTCGGTGGGCTTTTCGATTTTGGGCTCGGGCCGTTCCTCGAAGCGAATGTCGCCAGGGCCGTAGAGCATCGTTCCAAACATGACGTGTCCTTTCGTCTACTCTTGTTCTGAGGGTACTCCATCACCATGCGAATGTCAGGCGAAAGCCTCTAAAGCAGGCGACTTGCCTAAACACGGCTGGCCGCGGACTTTCACGGCAGGCGGGCCATCGACACACCCGCCTTTAAATTGCTTGCGGAGCCCGTCCGTCATCGATCGATCCGCGCCTGGTTCTGCGGTGAATAGCGTTCGCCGGTGATCGCGATGCCGGAAAGGGCGTCATCGATGGCAGCAAGCTCGGCGGGGGAAAGCGTGATGGCGGCAGCGCCGAGATTCTCCTCAACGCGGGCCAGCTTTGTCGTGCCGGGAATGGGCACGATCCAGGGCCCTTGCGAAAGCACCCAGGCAAGCGCGAGCTGGGCTGGCGTCACCTTCTTTTCGCGGGCGATGGTGGCAAACGCCTCGGCAAAGGCGTGATTTGCGGCAAGATTGTCAGGTGCAAAACGCGGCACCGTGCTGCGGAAATCGTCTTTCCCGAATGTCGTGTCCTTGGCAACAGTGCCGGTCAGGAAGCCCTTGCCGAGGGGGCTGAACGGCACAAAGCCAATGCCAAGCTCTTCCAGAACCGGAAGTATCTGATCCTCTGGCTCACGCCACCACAACGAATATTCGCTCTGCAGCGCCGCAACCGGCAAAACGGAATGCGCTCGACGGATGTTTTTGACACCCGCTTCCGACAGACCAAAATGAAGAACCTTGCCTTCCGCGATCAGTTCCTTGACCGTTCCGGCGACGTCCTCCATGGGCACATTGGGATCGACGCGGTGCTGATAGAGCAGGTCAATGCGGTCTGTTTTCAGGCGCTTGAGCGATCCTTCGACGGCAGCGCGAATGTACTGGGGCTGGCTGTTCATCGCACCGCCCCCGGCAATGTCGAAACCGAACTTCGTGGCGAGGACGACCTGATCGCGGATGGGGATCAACGCTTCTCCAACAACTTCTTCGTTTTTGTAAGGACCGTAGACTTCAGCCGTGTCGAAGAAGGTGATGCCGCGCTCAAAGGCTCCGCGGATCAGCGTAACGGCTTCAGGCAACGCCAGCGGCACACCGTATGACTGGCTGATGCCCATGCAGCCAAGACCGATTGCCGAGACCTCAAGGCCGCTTTTTCCCAAAATCCGTTTTTGCATGTTTCTATCCTTCTTGCTTGTTGTTTGGGCACTGAACACAATGACCTTGCTCATTGCCGCGCTCCCTCGCCCGCGCCGTATTCCGCGTCGGTAACGTGTTGCAGCCAGTCGACGGCCTTGCCATCCAGGGATTCCTGCACAGCGATGTGGGTCATCGCGGTATCGGAGGCCGCGCCGTGCCAGTGCTTTTCGCCGGGGGCAAAGCGCACAACATCGCCAGGGCGGATGTCTTCGATCGGCCCGCCTTCGCGCTGGACCCGGCCGTATCCGGCAGTAACGATCAACATCTGGCCGAGCGGGTGGGTATGCCATGCGGTGCGGGCGCCAGGCTCGAATGTTACGGCATTGGCTGCAGCCCTTGAGGGATCTGCGACAGAGAAGAGCGGGTCCACGCGCACCGTGCCCGTGAACCAGTCGCTTGGTCCTTTGGCAGAGGGCTGCGTTCCGGCGCGGATGATTTCCATAATGGCTCCTTGCGCCGGGGAAGGTGATCCAACGCTTCACAACCAAAATAGTCGTCACGGAATTTTTCAACTAGATGATATTATCCGCATGTCCTTATGAATGAGATTCAGTAATGCAGAAGCCTGATTTCAACGACCTTATCGCATTCCGGGCGGTTGCCCGCGAAGGCAGCTTTACGCGGGCGGCGGCGCAACTCGGCCTGTCGCCGTCAGCCCTCAGCCACACCATTCGCCGTCTTGAAACAATGCTTGATGTGCGCCTGCTGGCCCGGACCACGAGAAGCGTGGCCCTTACCGACGCGGGCGAGCGTTTGCTGAATGAAATAGGCCATCACTTCGATGATATCGACCGTGCGGTCGAAACGCTGATGGCCACGCGCGACAGGCCGACGGGCACGCTGCGCATCAATGCGGGCGAGCATGCCGTCCGCTCGGTGCTGTGGCCGAAGCTCGACCGTTTTCTGCGCCACTACCCCGATATCAAGGTCGAAGTCGATATTGACAACGGCTATACCGACATCGTGGCGGGGCGATACGACGCCGGTGTCCGGCTGGGGCAGGAAGTTGCCGCCGATATGATAGCAGTCCGAATCGGCCCCGACTGGCGCATGGCGGTGGTGGCGGTGCCCGATTATTTCCGGGAGCATGGCGTGCCTAGATCACCGCACGACCTCACCCGGCACCGTTGCATCAACCTGAGACTGGCGACATATGGCGGCTTTTACGCCTGGGAGTTCGAGCGCGATGGGGAGCCGCTGAACGTCCGGGTGGACGGGCAGCTCGCATTTAACAGCAGCCTGCCGATATTGACGGCTGCCCTGGCCGGGCACGGACTAGCCTTCATTCCGGAAGACATGGCGGCCACCCATATCGCCGAGGGACGGCTGCAGCGCGCACTGACCCAGTGGTGCGCGTCATTCACGGGCTACCATCTCTATTACCCCTCGCGCAGGCAATCATCGCCGGCTTTCCAGCTGCTTCTGGACGCCCTCAGGTTCAAGCCTTGATGAGAGACACGGTAGTGGAAACTCCGCGGAAGGTGCGCCGACTTGCCTCCAGGGCAACGGCGTATGCGAGGAGGAGCGCGTTTACCCTGAAATGTCGAAAGTGATGCTGTAGCGGCACGCTGCAGCAGGCTGCGCCTCGTTCATGAAGGCGACCTTGACCTGATACTGGCCGGACGGCGGCAACTTGCCTATGTAACCGTCGCCGATAGCCCTGGCTTCGACGACCGTACCATCGCTCTCGGGATCGTAGACGTTGAACGTGCAACTCTCATTGTCGGACCTGAATGCGATCGACATTTCCTGGCCGGGCTTGGCCTCAATAATATAGGTGGTGGTTTCAGGCCCCCGTATATCGCCCGACATGGTCGTCGAGCGCATGCCAAGGCGAAATTTGACCAGGTAGGATTGGCTGTCGGCCAGTCCGCTGCCGGCGCAAGCAACACAGGCTGAGAATGCAAGAATGAACAATCGTATCTTCATGTTCGACTCATTCAAGCGAGAATGCCGCAATGCTAGCAGCTTTCCGTTAATGGAAAAGTGCTGCACAGGCCCTGCCATCGACAAATTACACTAAAAGATTGCCTTGCGTTGCGGCGCATCGGCAATGAGCCGCCTCGCCGCCCCAGACCCGTGGAACAAATTTTACCACCCGCTGTTATGGATAGCCGGCGCTCGATGCCGGCTCGCAACGGAGGCACGGCCATGTTCGGGAAGTTATTCAACACCATAGCGAATAAGGTCGCGTTTGCCGCCGGCAAGCCGGTAACGTTCATTCTTTGCTGCGTCGTGGTGGTCGTCTGGGGGATCAGCGGCCCTATATTCGGCTTTTCCGATACATGGCAGCTCATTATCAATACAGGTACGACGATTATAACCTTCCTGATGGTGTTCCTCATTCAGAACACCCAGAACCGGGACGGCATCGCCATTCAGGCGAAGCTTGACGAACTCGTCCGGGTCACCGAGGCGAAAAATGCCTTTATCGGCATCGAGCACCTGACCGAAGACGAAGTCGAAAAATTCCGCCGCCAATGCGAAGCTGCAGCCAGAAAGGCCGACAAGGAGCTCGAGGAACTCAAGAAAACCGAGACCCAAAAACGCTCGCAGGGCAAGACCGCGGCCAAGCCCGCAACTGGTCGCGCCCGCACCTCCCGCTCTGCCGCAACGGCACGCTGACATTGCTTTTTATTGTGCAACGCAACCTATGATTTGTTGCATTGCAGCTATGCAAAACTGTCACTCCAAGTTCCTCACCGCCTTGCCTATATCACCGTCAACGATCGGAAAATGATCCAACAAACAAGAAGTTACATAGGTGAGTGAAATGAACTTGATCCGCTCTTACAATAACTGGCGCCGCTATCGTGACACTGTCACGGAACTGAGCCGCCTTTCTGCCCGCGAACTGAACGACCTTGGCATCTCCCGCGGCGATATCGCCTTCGTTGCCAAGCGCGCAGCTTCGGCTCGCTAATAGAATACAACTTGCGTCCGGAGCACTCCTCCTCCCAAGCTTCGGATGTATAAAGACCGGCACTCCTCCTCCCAGCCGGTCTTTACAAATAGCACCCACCGCTCCTCCCGCGGTGGGTGTTGTTTTTTGTGCCTCTGCATCCCTCATCTCCAGATTGTTCGCTCGACGGTTTCCCTGTAACGCTCTGCCGACCATGAGGAGGCGAACATGACGGGCGGAATTCACCACATCACGCTGATTACCCGTAAGGTTCAGGCAAATGTCGACTTTTATGTCGGCTTCCTTGGGCTGCGGCTGGTCAAACAGACCGGCGGGTTCGAAGACGCGACCCAGTTGCATCTGCTGTATGGCGATGCGACCGGAACGCCCGGATCGCTCATAACCTTCCTCGTCTGGGAAGACGGCTCGCCCGGCCGCGTCGGCTATGGGCAGCCCAGCGAAATCGCGCTTGCCATCGCACCGGAAAGCATCGGCTTCTGGCTGACCCGGGCCCTCCAGTTCAACATACCGACCTCCGGTCCGGCGCAGGAGTTCGGCGAACCCGTGCTGCGGCTCAAGGATCCCGATGGCGTCATCGTCAAGCTCGTCGGCACCGATGCTGTCGCTCCCGGCGATGCCTGGGCCATGGCTGGAATACCCTCGCCTGACGCGATACGCCGAATCCGCGGCACGACCATCCTCACCGAGCAGCCGCAAGCCACCCGTGCCTTTCTGGAAGATTATTTCGGCTATGCGGCGATGGGTGAAAGCGAAACGATCACACGCATGGTGGCAGATAGTGGCGACTGCGTCGATGTCCGCGATGCTTCCGGTTTCTGGAGTTCGGCCCCCGGCACCGGCACGATCGACCATATTGCCTTTCGTTCCCCAGGCCTTCCCGAAGTGACGGCCATATTCGATCGCCTCGTTGCAAGCGGCGCCGATGCCACCGCCATGCACGACCGCAAATATTTCTCTTCGATCTATGTGCGCGAACCGGGCGGCTCGCTGTTGGAACTCGCGACCGACGGCCCGGGCATGTTGATCGACGAGCCGAAGGACGAGCTTGGCTCGACACTGTTCATTCCGCCGCATTTTGCGAAAGAAGCGCAGAACCTCAAAGTGATGCTGCCGCAGTTCAGCATGCCGAACGAGTGGCGGTTCATCTACCGCGAGCTACCCTTTGTGCACCGCGTCTATACGCCGGAAGAAGCCGGCGGACGCACGCTTGTGCTCCTGCACGGAACTGGCGGCAATGAGGCGAGCCTCATGCCGCTCGCAGCATTGGCGGCACCGCGCGCAACGCTGATGGGCGTACGCGGCCGCAGCACCGAAGAAGGTAGCGCGCGTTGGTTCCGCCGGTTTGCGCCGCTCACCTTCGACCAGAAGGACATAGGCTTCGAGGCAGATGCCTTCGCTGCCTTTATCGAGGGCGCGGTCGAAGCCTATAGGCTGGACCTTACCAGCACGGTATTCCTCGGCTACTCGAACGGTGGCAATCTGCTTGCGGCGATGATGCAGTTGCATCCGCATCTCGTGCGCAACGCAATACTCCTGCGGGCAACGAAAGTGCTCGACGAGACCCCGCAATCCGACCTTTCGGATGCGCGAATCCTGTTCGTCACCGGCAATCATGATCTATTCGGTGCCCATGCGCCGGCACTGGAGGCGGAACTTCGGCAGGCCGGGGCCGATGTGACTTCATTGAGCGTGGCGGCCGGGCATGAAACCGGCGATCATGACATCGAGGTGATCCGCCAATGGCTGGCGGAAACGGAAACGGGGCAGAACTGATCTGCCCCGCTTTGACGTTTATACGAGAGGTTTGAGGCCCGCTTCGATCGATGCCCGTTTCGGTTCGAGGAACGGCGGCAAGGACAGGCTCTCACCGAGCGTTTCCATCGGTTCGTCCACTGCAAAGCCCGGCGTGTCCGTAGCGATCTCGAACAGAATACCATTGGGCTCGCGGAAGTAGAGCGAGCGGAAGTAATAGCGTTCGACCTCGCCGCTTGACGGCATGCGGAAGCCCTTCAGCCGTTCGGTCCACTCATGCAGCGCTGCCACGTCCGGAACGCGGAACGCGACATGGTGAACCGCGCCCGCACCCTGCCGGGCGACGGCAAGATCCGGCTGCACGGCGACATGGAGTTCGGCGGCAGGTCCGCCCTCGCCCATGGCAAAGACGTGCACATGCCCTACACCGTCCGGCGATGCATAGTCGCTAACCTTGCGCATATTAATCACATGCAAAAGAATCGCCTCGGTATTGGTGATGTCAGGCACGCTCAGCGTAATCGGCCCGAGGCCGCGTATCTGGTGTTCGGCCGGAACCGGGCTCTTCTCCCATGGATGCGACGGGGTGGCGCCGCCATCATTGACCAGGCGGAAACGCTGGCCTTCGCCATCCTCGAAATCGAGTGAATCATAGCCGCCGACGACAGCGATCTCGCCGGCCTTGACGCCGAGTTTGTCAAAGCGCTCCTTCCACCAGGAAAGGCTTTCCTTGCTGCCAACGCGCAAGCCGGTGCGTGCGATACTGTGCGTGCCGCGCCGTTCCGGACCGATCGGCCAATCGAAGAATGTGAGATCGGAGCCAGGCGTTGCCTCGCCGTCGGCGTAGAACAGGTGGTAAGCGCTGGTATCGTCCTGGTTGACAGTCTTCTTGACGAGGCGAAGGCCGAGCGTCTGCGTATAGAAGCGCAGGTTTTCAGGTGCATTTGCGGTAATGGCAGTCAGATGATGAATGCCTGTGAGTTGCAAGGTCATTGAAGCCTCCTGGATGAAAATTGCGGCCCGTTTGCCGTTGCGCTGAATATCTGTCCTTGCCCGCACTTGATAAAGAGCCAATCTGCGCAACCCATGTTCGCCTGTATCGAACAAAAGTGATCAAATTGGCTTCCCTCGCAGCCGACTGTCCGATAAATTGCAACCATGAAATGGCGTTTCGACGATCTTCTCACCTTTCTCGACGTAATGGAAACGGGCAGCATCACTGCGACCGCCGCTCGCCTCAACCTGTCGAAATCCGTCGTCAGCAAACGTATCACCGAACTTGAAGGGGCTCTTGGCATCGAGCTTTTCCAGCGCTCGCCGCGCAAGCTTGTCGCATCCGGAAGCGCCCTGGATTTTGTCGAGCGTGTGCGACCGCTGGTGCGAGAACTGATCGAGGCGGCCGATCGGGTCGGCGAGCGGCACAGCGCCATCCGGGGGACGCTGCGCATTGCGGCGCCCATGACCTTCGGCACGCTCTATCTCGGGCGCATGATTGCCGATTTCGCTCGCCAGTACCCCGAACTTGAAGTGGCGGTAGAATTCGACGATCGCATGGTCGATCTCGGTCGCGGTGGTTTTGACGTCGGCATTCGCATCGGCATCTTGAAGGATTCGAGCCTTATTGCCCGCAAGCTCTGCACCGATGCGCGCGTCATCTGCTGCAGTCCGGATTTTGCGGCGGCCAACGGCATGCCGAAATCCCTGGACGATCTCGGCAATTTCGCCTGCATCGACTATTCCAATGTAAATACGAGCCAGCTCTGGCAATTCGAAAACCCCGGCCAACCATCAGATCCGATTTCGGTCGCCATGCATGGGCGCATCGTTGCCAATAACGGTGAGGCGATGCGCGATATGGCAATTGCCGGGCTTGGTCTCGTCCTGCTGCCTATGTTCATTGCGGCCGAAGCGCTGCGTGCCGGCACGCTCATTCCGGTGCTGCCGCAGGCAAAGCCCCTCCCTTACAGGATCCATGCCGTCTACCCGCCGACGCGTCATGTCTCGGCGAAGGTCCGCGCCTTCGTCGATCATCTGGTGCGCCATATCGGCGATCCGCCTATATGGCAGATGACCGATGTTCTGCGCCAGGAGCCCGCCTGAATTAGCCTCGGCTTGCGCGAATCACCTCTCGGGGTTTTTCCGCCGCCTCGGCGGCCTTGCCCGCCTTTCGTAGCCGGTTTCGCAAAAAACCCTGTAAACACTGGGTATAAACCAGCATTTTGGGCGCTATTGCTGATGACAGGGCGGGAATCGCATGCCATACAGACCCCTCCGATCAACGAATTTACTGAGGAAACCGCCAACATGAATACCTCCGATCTTGTAGAGAAGCTGGTTGCTGATCAGGGTCTTACAAAAGTTCAGTCCAAGGCGATTGTTGACAGCGTTCTTAAGGGTATCACCGATTCCGTCGTAGCTGGCGATGAAGTATCGCTGCCGGGCTTCGGCAAGTTCAAGGTTCAGTCGCGCGCTGCTCGCGAAGGCCGTAACCCTGCAACTGGCGCTACGATCAAAATCGCAGCTTCGAAGAAAGTCGCGTTCCAGCCTGCAAAGGCATTGAAGGACGCGCTGAACGGCTAATCCCGTTCACGATCGACTTCAAAAAGGGCGGCGCGGTTGTGCCGCCTTTTTCATTTGTGGCAGCCTTGAGTAACTTTTCGTTCACCATAGATACGCTCTCCTTGCCAACCGCCAATCGTTTGCCATAAATCCGCCCTGTCTTGGTCGCAGATCACGATTGCATGATTGAGCAATTTGCATAGTTGCGGTAAGGCTTTATCAACCATAACCGATGCATGCATGTGCTGTGGGTAAGGATCCGCGTGATTTGGGTCCAGGCAATGACACTGACAACAAACTGAAACAGCTTGCGATGAAACTATCGACACGAATCCTTGTGCCCCTCGCGCTCACCGCATTTCTTGCGGCGTGCCAGGGATCATCCGTCGAGGACATTGTCCCGAACGGCGCGTCGACGCAGCTGCCTGCGAAAATGATCGAGAGCATGAAGTCGAAAGGCATCAGCCTGACCGCGCCTGTCATGTTCCGCATTTTCAAGGAAGAGAATGTACTTGAGGTCTGGAAGCGCAAGGATAATGGCCGCTACGACATGGTCACCAGCTACCAGATCTGCAAATGGTCCGGAAAGCTCGGGCCTAAATTCATCGAAGGTGATCGTCAGGCGCCTGAAGGCTTCTATGCGGTGCGGCCGGCGCAGATGAACCCGAAATCGAGCTACTACCTCTCTTTCAACACCGGCTTTCCCAACGCGCTCGATCGCTCCCTTGGACGCACAGGCGCGAATCTGATGGTGCATGGCTCGTGCTCGTCGTCGGGTTGCTATTCGATGACCGACGCGCAGGTCGCCCAGATTTACGCCTTTGCCCGCGACGCCTTCAAGGGCGGCCAGGACTCGATCCAGCTCGAGGCCTTTCCCTTCCGCATGACCGCAGCCAATATGGCGCGCTACAAGGATGATCCGAACTATGCCTTCTGGAAAAACCTGAAGGAAGGCTACGACCATTTCGAAATCACCAAGGTGCCGCCGAAGGTCGACGTCTGTGAGAAGAAATATGTCTTCAATCACACCAGCGATCCGAACGCTCCTATCGCCGCAACGAGCGCCTGCCCGCCGTCCGATCAGCCCGATTCGCTGAAGATGGCCTATCAGTCCTACCAGAGCACCTACGATTCGGCGTTTTCGTCGATGGTAAGCAAGGGCCGGGTTCAGCCGCCTGCACGCTCGATCCAGGGCATCGCCGAAGCAAAGATCATCGCTGACTGGAGTTCTCGTCGCGCCCGCGGTGAACGCGTTACGATGGACCCGCCGTCGCTCTCACCGCAGGACAAGGACAAGGCTTCGAAGCCGCAGGTCATGGTACGCCTCGCATCCGCCGTCGCCGCCGACAAGGCCAAGGAAGAGCGCGAGGCCGCCAAGCGCACGCGCATGTCGAAGGTTCAACTGCCTTCCGCTTCGATGTCCGTCGCCTCCAACGCGGCAGCACCCGCCGTCTCGGCACAGGCCACCCCGCAGACCACCGGCGCAATCGATACCGCCCCGGCAGCCGCGCCTGTCGAACAGCCTGCGGCAGCACCTGCCAAGAAGGCCTGGTGGAAAATTATCGGTAACTAGGGACGTGCCTGACGAAATCTATGACCTGCGCGGTCTGAACTGCCCCCTGCCGGTGATGAAGACGCGCCGAAAGCTCCTCGACATGCCCGCCGGGAGCCGTCTGTGGGTCGAAACGAGCGATCCGCTCGCCGTGATCGATATGCCGAACTTCTGCCAGACCGAGGGCCATCAGCTGATCGAAACGATCAGCATCGTCGGCGGCCATCGCTTCCATATCGAGCGTGGCGACCCTATCTGAACGTCATGCCTGAGATTGCGAGCGGATTGTCGATGAGCGCCGCACTATCCGGCGTATCGATTTGCGGCTGGTTGAGGAACGCGCTGAAAAGCTGCCTGACATAGCTTTCGGGCAAGTCCTTCACGATCATCACCAGACGGGTCTCGCGCGCGCCATCGGGCCAGGCAGCAAGCCGCGCCGGTGGATGGAAAATCTGTTGCACGCCATGGATCACCAGCGGACGGTCCGGATCATCAGCAAGCTGCACGATGCCCTTGACCCGCAGCAGCTTCTCGCCATGGGCGGAGCGCAACAGATCGAGGAACATGTCGAAGCTCGACAGCGGCACCGGCCGGTCGTGCCTCAGGGAAAAAGAACGGATCGAGGCATCATGGCGGTTGACGTCATGGTGGTGGTGATCGTGACCGTCCTCGTGGCTATGATGATGGTGGTGATGATCATCGTCGAGGCCATGGCGCTCGCCTTCGCGGTCCCTGTAGGCCTCGGTTTTGAGCCAGCGCTGCACGTCCACCGTCTTTGTCTCGGCATTATAAACGCCGCATTCGAACAGCGCCGCATAGCCCGTGCGCTCATCGCCGACATCGATCAGTTCAGCACCGGGGTTGAGCGCCGCGAGGCGCGTGCGCAACGCCGCGAGACCTGCCGCAGCTTCGGGCAGATCCGTCTTGGTGATCACGATCCTGTCGGCAACGGCGGCCTGCTTGACCGCCTCTTCATGGGCATCGAGCGTCGCCATGCCGTTGACCGCGTCTACCGTCGTTATCACGCCGTCGACCCGAAAGGCCTGCAGCAGGACCGGATGGCCCATGATGGTGTGGAGGACGGGGGCAGGATCGGCGAGGCCCGTCGTCTCGATGATGACGCGCCGCAGGCGCTCCAGCCGCCCGGTCTGCAAACGGTCGATCAGGCCCGCAAGCGTATCGACCAGTTCACCGCGCACGGTGCAGCAAAGGCAACCATCGGCAAGCTCGATGACGCCGTCGCTGGCGCTTTCTACGAGGAGGTGATCAATGCCGACATCGCCGAATTCATTGATGATCACAGCCGTATCGGCCAATGCCGGATCCTTGAGGAGCCGGTTGAGCAGCGTTGTCTTGCCGGAGCCGAGAAAGCCGGTCAGCACCGAAACCGGGATGGGCGCATTGCTGGCCATCAATTGATGGCCTTCAGCACATTGCTGGCATCCGTCATCGAAGGCCGATCTGGCCGCGGCGTCGGCACGGGTATGCTGCTCAGCGGCATGCCTTCGGAGTTAACCTTGGGCGGCAGGACGACGATCGGTTCCGACTTCGGCTCATGGTCGAGCCGCGCGAGGTAGACCGAGCCCTGAACCAGGTGGCCCTCGGCATCCTTGCCGTCCCAGCTGTCGGAGGCATTTGCTTGTTTCGAGCAGACGGTCGGACGCATATTCACCGCGACATCACGCGTGGGTCCGCCATAGGGCGCCAGCGTATCGAGCGTCTGGCCGCTGCCTTTGCCTTCAAATGCCTTGCCCAGAAGATCGGCAGCCTTGGTGACCCGCGAGGTGATGGTCATTTCGCCGAGAACCACCGTGACAATCGTCCGTCCGTTGCGTGTCGCCGAGCCAATGAGATTATAGCCCGAGGGGCATACGAAACCCGTCTTCATACCGTCGGCACCCTGGAAGCGCCCGATCAGCGCATTGTAGTTGGCCTGTGATTTCTTGGCGCCGTAGTCGATCGCCTCGATATCGAAATAATGGGCGTATTGCGGATACTCGCGGCGCAAATGCAGCGTCAGGACCGCGAGATCGCGGGCCGTCGAGTAGTGATCATCCGAATGCAGGCCGTTCGGATTGACGAAGTGCGTGCCGTACATGCCAAGCCGTTTTGCCTCCTCATTCATCAGCGCGGCAAACTTCTCCTCCGAACCGCCGAGTGTCTCGCCGATGGCCATGGCGACATCATTGGTCGAGCGCACCAGCATGATCTTCAACGCATTGTCCAACGTCATTTCCGTACCCGCCTTGTAGCCGGATCGGCTTGGCGGTTCCTTGACGGCATTTGCGGAGATGCGGATTGGCGTGTCGAGCGTCACCTGACCGGATTCGATCATGCGGAATGCCACATAGGTCGTCATCAGCTTGGTAAGCGAAGCCGGATACCAGCGCTGGAACGCATCCTCCTGCGACAGGATTTCACCGGTATTGGCGTCCACGGTAATGTTGGCGCCGGCAAATGCTGTGGTACCGGCCATGGCCGCAAGCAAACAACCCGATAGAAAAGAAACTACAGTTTTGCGCATTCCTGAGATCCGACCTGTCCTTTTAAAAGCAACCGGGAGGGCATAAGGCATTAAGCCGCGCTTCACGCCGGGCGGCAATGGCCTTATCTATCTTATGTGGCAGGCAAAAGGCAAAGCGCCTTTATGCTGTGCACGAAAATGTCAGACGCGAATTTGGAGTCGCTAACGAATGCCCTTGCTTAACCGTGCCATCGAGATGCAGGACGAGGTTTCAACGTGGCGTCGCAAGCTGCACGAGAAGCCGGAACTGATGTTCGACGTGCACGAGACTGCCGGCTTCGTCGCCGCGAAACTGCAAGAATTCGGCTGCGACACGGTGGAAACCGGCATCGGCCGCACCGGCGTCGTCGGCATTATCAAGGGGCGTCACGGCAATGGACCCACGATCGGCCTGCGCTCGGACATGGACGCGCTGCCGCTCACCGAGATCACCGGCAAGCCATGGGCCTCGCAAAACATCGGCAAGATGCATGCCTGCGGCCATGACGGCCACACCGCGATGCTGCTCGGCGCTGCGCAATATCTTGCAGAAACACGCAATTTCAAGGGCACGGTTGCAGTCATTTTCCAGCCGGCGGAGGAAGGCGGTGGTGGCGGGCGCGAAATGGTCAAGGAAGGCATGATGGAGCGCTTCAGCATTTCGGAAGTCTATGGCATGCACAATATTCCGGGGCTCGCCGTGGGCGAGTTCGCCATCCGCAAGGGGCCGATCATGGCGGCGACGGACGAGTTCAACATTACCATCGAAGGCCGGGGCGGGCACGCGGCGCAGCCGCACCGAACCATCGATCCGGTGGTCATTGGCGCGCAGCTCGTCAACGCCTTGCAGACCATCGTCTCGCGCGGCACTGACCCGCTCGATTCCGTTGTGCTGTCAGTAACGAAGTTTCATGCGGGTGATGCGCACAACATCATTCCCCAGCGCGCCGAGCTTGCCGGCACGGTCCGCACGCTGCGCGCCGAAATGCGCGATTTTGCCGAAAAACGCCTCACCGAGGTCGCCGAAGGCGTCGCCGGCGCGCTTGGAGCAAGCGCCAGCGTTCACTATGCCCGCAACTATCCGGTTACATTCAATCATGACCGCGAGACGATCTTTGCCGCGCAAACCGCCCGTATGGTCGCCGGCAATCACGCGGTCAACGAAGACGTTGCGCCGATGATGGCCGGCGAGGACTTTTCCTACATGCTGGAAGCTCGCCCCGGCGCCTTCATCTTCATCGGCAATGGCGACAGCGCATCGCTGCACAATCCGGCCTATGACTTCAACGACGCCGCCATTCCACACGGAATCAGCTATTGGGTGACGCTTGCGGAAAGTGCCCTCCCCGCCTCGGCTTGAGGCGGCTCGGCAACGCAATTTCCTCGCATCTTCAGGCTTGGCGCGCGCTGCGAAAAACAGTATGTCTCAGGTCACGGTCCCGTAGCTCAGTAGGATAGAGCGACAGATTCCTAATCTGTAGGCCACTGGTTCGAATCCAGTCGGGATCACCAATCACCGATGCCCGAGTTAACATGTTTGCCTCGTCGCATCGTGCCGCAACCCGCGCATAGCGTCCAGAAATTCCAATCTGGAAGGCTGCTGCACCGTCACGATCCCCAGTTGATGCAAAGCTGCGTACCACAAAAGCCAGAATTTGTGACAGAGGTTTTTCCACGAGTGGACAACTAGGAATTGTGTCAGAACGGATTGACTATTTGTGACTATCGCTATTATGCCCCTAGTAGACTTGGCTTTGAGGGGGGATCATGTCACCAAATATAGAACGTATTTTAGCCAGTGCAGATAAAGAAACACCGGAACTTCCCACGTTCCCTCCGAACGAAGTTCAAGAACGTTTCGTAGGACGGAGCGGACGGTCTGCGCTTGAAGAAGTCGTGCCGTTCCTCTCCCTCATTGCTAAATTTAAACGCCCCAGCAAAGACACGACTGTTGTGGACTTTGGTGCGGGATGGGGGCGAATCGCTCGTTTTTTCCAAGACGTTGTTCCTGCGAACCAACTCTACCTGGCCGATGTTGACCCCGCCGCGTTGGAGTGGTGCAAAAACTGCCGCGTTCAGGGCACGCCAATCCTTCTAGAGAAATCGGGACCGTTGCCGCTGGGCTCAAGCTCGATCG
The DNA here is from genome assembly GCF_056399405.1 of Phyllobacterium sp. 01N428. Taxonomy (NCBI): domain Bacteria; kingdom Pseudomonadati; phylum Pseudomonadota; class Alphaproteobacteria; order Hyphomicrobiales; family Phyllobacteriaceae; genus Phyllobacterium; species Phyllobacterium sp. 01N428. The sequence goes on along the minus strand of NZ_JBFTRH010000006.1, from coordinate 224,621 downwards.
ATATCGTGTACTCGTACTCGGTCTTTTCCCATCTCGCCGAATCCGCCGCAGAACTTTGGCTCGATGAAATACATCGGGCATTGAAACCAGGCGGCGTATTGGTGTTCACTACTCAATCGCTTAGATTTCTTCATCTCGTACGGGCTTGCGCCGCTAAGGACGACGCGAATGATCTCGAGCGAAGCATCGGTGGATACATGGGAGCTGACCCGGAGAAGGCGGTAGCCTCGTACGAGCGAGGAGACCACACGTACTCTGACGTAAACGGCGGTGGCGGTGGAGGCGTTTTAACCGGCGATTTCTACGGGTGGGCAGCCATCCCACCTGCTTGGTTTGAACGAAAGTTTGGAACTAAATTTACGATTGAAAAGTACGTTGACGATCCTAAGATTCTAGAACAAGCCATTTATATCGTCCGCAAGCGTTAAACTGGTATGATGGATCATCATGGGACTGATGATCCATCAGCGCCTCTGTTCATTTCACGCAAACTAATTGCTGCATCTAAGCTCTCGGAATCATGGTGACATCGACTGCGGGCACCTTTTCAGTCGTGCTTTTGAATGGCCGAATTCGAAATGTGCGCATAAGCATCCCTCCAGGACGCCGCTCCGTGGCCGCTAACCAGCTAAGAACAACCTGTGCTTTTTCGGTGATTGACCGTTCCTGGTCTTCGGCTGCACACAGCCGTCCGGTGCGCGAGGCTCAAGGAACAGGCTCGACCCTCGTCCAGAAATCGTTGAAGGCGATGCTGTCAAAGAAAGCGTGCGCCTTGCCGATCTTGCCGTCTTTCAGATCAAGGAACCAGGCATAGGTATTTGCATAGGGCTTGCCGTCGCGCGCAGTGCCACTCGCATCGAAGAAAACGACGACGGTGTCGCCTTCTGCATAGATCTTGCGAATTGACGGCTTCAGGCCGGCGCTCATGCGCGCGTTAAATGGCCGGATCACTTCACTCATGAAGGCTTCGCGGCTCGGATAGGTCTTCGAAGCAAGTGAATTGCCGGTAATGGTCCACGTCGCATCATCAGCCAGCAAATCGTATGGGCCGCCTGTTCCCGCGGCCCACGCATCGAACGCGCGCTGGATGATCGCCTTGTTCGCATCTCCCGTGTCTGCCCGTGCGTGCGCCAATGGAGCCAGCGCGGCCACGGCGAAGCCTGAGACCGCTACTGCCAACAATGTGCCAAATCCTGCCATGGCTATCTCCTCCATTGCTTATAATCAGTCCGGTCCGCTGCCAGTCGGCGAACGGACGTCCGTGGCCCTCGGGCCGGACCGCTTAGATTTGGTTTTCCCAGGCCGCCAGTTGGTGTTCTTTCAGCATGTTTTCGATCGCTTTCGGCATCACATTGCGGAATTTTCCGGTGTCGGCGGGTACGACCTCGATCATGCGATCGATCATCTCCTGCGGGTCCATTTTACCCTCGGGCGTAGCGAAGAAATCGTCGAACCCCTTGCGCAGGTCGGCGCGCTTGGTGAAATTTGTGGAATCGTCCAGCCAACGGAACGGGTTATCGGCCATGGTTTCATTATAACCGGTGTAGTAAGCGCCGGGGTTGATCGTCTGAATCTTGATCCCATAGGCACTGAGTTCCTGCTGCAACGCTTCAGCGATCGATTCCAGCGCATGCTTGGTCGAAACATACGTGCCCCAGTTGGCCGGGGTAAAAAGCCCGCCCATTGACGATGTGAAGACGACCTTGCCTTTCTTGCCCTGCCTCACCCATTTCTGGACAACGCCCTGCGTAAGCTGAAGGGGCAAGATGACATTGACCTCGAAGTTACGGCGAACAAGGTCGATCGGGATTTCCCAGACCGGACCCGCCTCGCCCATGCCGGCATTGTTCCACAAGACATCGCATTCCCATCCAATGGCCTGTTTGATGTCGTACGGATCGTCGAGATCCAGGCGTTCGACACGGAGGTTGTTGAGGCCGAGCGCAACCGCTTCTTCGCGCAACGGCGTGACTTGCGAAGATACGTGTGCTGTGGCGATGATGTTATGACCGTTTTTGGCCATCCCGATCGCAGCAGCTTTACCGAAGCCCGACCCAGCACCGGTGATAAGGATCGTCCTGGACATTCCATTCTCCTCTTGGTGGCCTAGTTGATGTGAGTTTTGAGAGAGTCAGTCGAGGCCTGAAGCGGCCGCCTGGGCGACGTCCATGTCCTGGGCTACGGCCCCTCCCGACACGCCTACCGCCCCGAGGACAGTTCCGTCGGGCGCCGTCAGAGGCAGGCCGCCGCCAAATACCACGAGAACGCCATTGGTCTGCTCAAGCCCTGGCGATCCGCCTCCCGGCTTGCAGAACTCACCAACGGTCTCCGTTGCCATCTGGAAGAGGGCGGCCGTCTTGGCCTTCCCGAGAGCGATATCAATGGACCCGAGCAATGCTCCATCCATGCGGCTGAAAGCTTTGAGTTGGGCGCCTGCGTCAAGCACCGCGATATTGACCGCAACCCCGATGGCCTGGGCACGGGCTTCCCCGGCCGCAATAATCGAACGCGCCTGATGAACCGAGATCTGCATGGCTATTCCCCTCGACGCCAACTGCGCGAGGAATAATATTCAGCATCGCTCGTCCTGCGAGGTACGTGCGTGCTTTTTTGTGTACTCGAGTGCTGATTTGAGAGCGGCCGAAATCACATATGCTTGAATGGGCACGGCCGTCGGCTGTTCGGTCCACTCACAACTTGTGCTTGCGGCGCCATTCGCCCGGGGAGGCCTTGAAGCGCTTGAGGAAAACTTTCGTGAGGTGACTGTGGTCAGCGAAGCCGCAATCGTCGGCGATCGCCTGGATAGTAAGGCTCGTTCCAAGAAGCAACGTCACCGCCTTCTCCAGGCGCTGGTTCTGCAGCCACATCATGGGCGAACGACCCGTGCTGATCTTGAAGGATCGAGCGAGGTGAGCGCGGGAAAGGCCGGTTTCCTTAGCGAGAGCGTCAAGCCCGATGTCGCCTTTCAGGTTCGCGAGCAGAAGGTCCTTCACCCTTCGCTCTTGCCGCGGAGCCAATCCTCCTTTGACCGCGCGGAACTCGGTTTTCTGTTCCCCGTAAAACATGGTCAGATGGGACAGGAGCGTTATCGTGAGCTGGTCAAGGAAGAGGCGCGAGGCAGCGTCAGGCCGCTCGAATGCAGGCACGAAACATTCCATCAAGTTTCGCACGATGATATCTGAATAACCAAACACGTCTCTATCCCGCAGCGTCGAGAAGGGCGCCAGATCGTTCTCCAGGTGGAATTCGCTAATCGAGGCATGGGGCGCGAACATCGAGACGCAGTCGACGTCCCCTGCCTCGACCGCTGTGTAGCGTCTTCTAAGGTCGAGGAGTAGAAATTCGCCTGGATCCAATGATACGGACGTTACGGGCTTCCCATCGATCCATCGTGGCCGCGCCGGAAGATGGTTTCTTTGATAGCAGATCATGTAGCCGTCCGCCTGCTCCAGCTGGACGGGAATGCCATTGTCATCGTGCCGCCATTTGAGCCTGCCGAAGGTGGCGTCCTGCAGCGTGATATGACTCATCTCAAGCGACGAAGGCCGCTCGACGCCTTGAAACCTGTCTGGACTGGCTATCCCCCTGCGCGCCATCCTTGGCCCTCGCGCGATGTTCCGGAGCAATATTAGATTAGCCGAGGCGCCAAATCCACCCGTCCGTTGGGCGTCACTGGAAGCGGCCGTCCAGCGGCGCTTTGGCGAGCACTGATATGGTCAAGCCATTTGGTTCAAGGTATTGCGGACGTTTTTGTTCATTTCGGCCTGGGTCGCGGCAAAATCGCCGACAGAGGTCCAGTAGCGCAAGGTTATCGACACGCTGCTATCGCCGAGGTCCGCGACAAATGCGGCAGGAGTCGGCTCCTTTTTCACGCGCCCATCGCGCTCGGCGAGCTTCATCAGCGATTTCTGCATTGCTTCGATGTCATCCGAATTGGGAATCGTGATGGTGATATCGTTCCGGCGCACGCCGTTGCGCGTGTAATTCTTGACCGGCAGCGTCCAGAGCGTCGAATTCGGCGCCAGAATGTAGATCCCATCAGCGGCACGCAATCGCGTCGCAAAGAGCCCTATCTCCTCAACAGTGCCGGAGACGCTGCCGACTTCGACATATTCGCCGATCCGCAGCGGCCGCAGCGCCAAGAGCATAATACCGGCGGCTATATTCTGCAGTGTTCCCTGCAGTGCCAGACCGATAGCGAGACCTACCGCGCCAATGGCGGCAATGACCGATGCTGTCTGGATACCGAACTGGCCGAGCACCATGACAACCACGAGCCCGAGCACGAAATAGCGCGCGATCTTTGAAAGGAAGCGACGCAAGGTAAGGTCGAAGCCGCCAACGCGGCCAAGACCGGCAAAGAGCCAGCGCTCGACGAGGCCGGCCACAAGAAACCCTATGACCATGAGCAAGATCGCGCCGATCACCGAAAACGAATAGGTGACGACCAGCGTGCTCGCCTGTCTTATCCCGGTTTGTATGGCGGAATAGGCGCTTTGAGGATCAAGTTCCATAAGACAGTTCTCCGTTTCGGTGGGAAGGGCTCAACCGTTGGAAGATGCTCCTGGTTCCGGATGCCACAGCGTCGCCGTTTGTTCCGCCTCAAGCCTCCTGGGTTTCGCCGTGACGCCGGCGGTAGCGGATCGAGGAGAAGAAGGCGAACATGATGAGCGCTGCGCCGATCACGCCGGTTATCACCTCCGGAATGTGAACCAGCGTCTGGCAATACATGATCAGGGCGAGAACGAGGATCGCGTAGAAGGCACCGTGCTCAAGGTAGCGATATTGGCCGAGCGTTTCCTTGTCGACCATCATGATCGTCAGCGCCCGAACATAGAAGGCGCCGATGCCAAGGCCGATCGCAATGACGAAGAGATTTGTCGAGAGGGCAAATGCCCCGATAACGCCATCGAACGAGAAGCTGGCATCGAGCATTTCGAGGTAAAGGAAGGCGCCGAGCCCACCCTTGTGCACCGTGTCCATCTGCTCCTGGGTCGCATCGAGAACCGCGCCCAGCCCTTCGACGAAGAGGAAGGTCAAGAGGCCGTAAATGGCCGACGTCAGGAACGTCACCGATTCCTCGCCCTCGAGTTGGCGCGAGAAGAATATGATGAGAAGCAGCGCAACCGCGACCTCAATACCCTGGATCGAGGCAAAGCGGGAGGCATTGGCCTCGATCACCTTGATCCAATGGACGTCCTTCTCGTGGTCGAAAAAGAATTTCAGGCCGACCATCAGCAGGAAAGTGCCGCCGAATGCAGCAATGGAGACATGCGCGTCCTGCATGATGCGGGCATATTCTTCCGGATTGGAAATGGCGAGTTTCAGCGCCGAAATCGGATCGATCCAGGCCGCAATGGCGACGATTGCCAGGGGAAAGATAATCCGCATGCCGAACACGGCGATTATGATGCCCCACGTCAGGAAGCGCCGCTGCCACGTTGGTGTCATGTCACGCAGGATCTTGGCGTTGACGATGGCGTTGTCGAAAGACAGCGAGATTTCGAGGATGCCGAGGACAGCACAAATGAAAAGGACCGAAAGTGCACCCTGTACGGTTCCTGAATAAATGAAACCGATCCAAGTACCGAGCGCGAGACCAACAAATGTAAAAATGAAGGGCCAGGTGAAATATTTATACGTTGCCATGCGCGTTTCCTGCTTGAAACTCCCTGATTGCTATCAAGATGGGAACTCAGAACGGCCATAACCACCGCATAGACGGTTTATGCGCCGTTCAATATGATTTCACACTCGATTGCAATCCTCCCACTGTCTTTAAACCCCACAAACCTGTCTCAATCCTGTCTCGTCCACGAGCAGGCGGTCAATTGGTCTTTCGAACCATATAGATGGTGACGGGCAGCGCAGCACGCCAGGCGTCGAAGCTTCCAAGCGGTTGCGCCTGAGAAACCGCAAGCTTGGTCAGGTCGCCGCCATGCTTCCTGCGCCAATCGACGAGCGTCATTTCGCCTTCGATGGTTACGGCATTTGCGACGAGGCGACCGCCAGGTTTCAGGTGGGCCCAGCAGGTTGAAAGTACATCGGGGTCGGTGACGCCCCCGCCGATGAAGATCGCGTCCGGAGCCGGCAGTTCGGCCAGGGCTGCAGGCGCTTCGCCGCGAACAAGATGAAGGTCCGGCACGCCGAGCGCGCGGCTATTGTGCAAAATGAGCTGCTGCCGCTTGTCGTTGGCTTCGATTGCCAGCGCCCGGCACATCGGATGGCTGCGCATCCACTCGATGCCGATCGAACCGCAGCCTGCTCCGACATCCCACAGCAATTCGCCGGGAAGCGGTGCAAGATGCGCCAGCGTCACGGCACGGACATCACGTTTGGTCAGTTGTCCGTCATGTTCGAACGCGTCATCCGGCAAACCGGCCAGCAGCGGAAAGGTTCGCGTTTCCTGGCCGACCGCGCCGCAATCGACGGCCATGACATTGAGATCCACACATCGCGGATGATCCCAGGAGCCGGCAACGCCATCAATCCGGCGCTCATCCGGTCCGCCGAGATGTTCGAGCACTGTCAGCCTGGCGGCAGCAAATCCGCGCTGGGCGAGCATTCCCGCCACATTGGCGGGTGTATCGCCGTCATTGCTAAGAACGATGAGTTTGGCGTTGGGAACAAAGGCTTTGAACAGCGTCTCGATTGGCCGGCCATGAACGCTGAGCAACTGGCTTTCCTGGATGGGCCAGCCCATTGCAGCGGCTGCGAGCGCGAACGAGGACGGGGCAGGAAGTATTCGCATCTCGCTGCGCTCGATATGGCGCGTCAGCGCCGCGCCCATGCCGAAATGCATAGGGTCGCCGCTGGCGAGCACCACGACGGGGTGACCGCGTAAAGCAAGCAGCATGGGATAGGCGTCGGAAAACGGTGTCGGCCAGGCAACGCGCTTTGCTTCGAGATTTTCGGGCAGGAGTTCCAGATGGCGCCTGCCGCCAAAAATGGTTCCGGCCTCGGCAAGAGCGCGCCTCGCGTTTTCGCCAAGCCCGCCATAACCGTCCTCGCCGATTCCAATTACAGTCAGCCACTGTACCGTGATTTCTTCCTCGTTCATGGCCCATGCATGCCCGAAAGCAGACGTGAGGTCAACGAAACGGCCAACGCGCCTGCCGCTCCTGTCATCGCTGTTGGCACGCTGCCGGCCATCCTGTAAAACCGTCAAACCATGAGTCAGCGCGCGCCAATTGCCCCGAATTTTACTATCGAAGACCGGCGTTCCGCCTGTCCCGGCCTGTTTCGCATGGCCAAGGCGCTTGATGGCGGCATTTGCCGGGTAAAGCTCACCTTCGGCGAACTCAGCGCCGAACAGGCACGGGGGGTAGCCGAAGCGGCGGAAAAGTTCGGAAATGGGGTCATCGAGATCACCAACCGCGCAAACCTGCAGATACGCGGCGTTCGTATGGAAACGGAAGCGCCGCTAATAGCGGCGTTGCTCGATGCCGGACTTGGGCCGCTCACGGATCGCGGTGACGATGTGCGCAACGTTATGGTCAGTCCGGTCGCCGGGGTCGATCATGCGCTTGTCGATGTTCGCCCGCTCGCCCTCCGCCTGCTCACGGCCTTGCAACTCAATGCCGGCTATCAGACGCTATCCCCGAAATTCTCGGTGCTCGTCGATGGCGGCGAGACTGTCGCGATGGTTGAACACCCGCACGATATCTGGGTTAGCCCGATCGATCCCGAAAGCAAGGCGTCGCAATTTGCATTCGGCATCGCCGGAGTACCCCCAACGGGGCGAGACGATCGCCCGGCGCTCGGGAGGGTCAACGGCGATGAGGTCTTTGCGGTCGTTACCAGCATTATCGACCTGTTTCTCGAATGGAGCCGGTGCAACCCCGCCGCCTCGCGCATGCGCCACTTTCTTGCGGAGATTGGGGAGGCAGACTTTCTGCAGCTGTTGGAGCGGCGGCTCGGCCATTCAGTAGGACACGCTGCTTCTGCCGATTGGTTAAGACGCCAGCCTCGGGCGCATGGACACCTCGGCGTCCTCATTGAGAGCGCAAGCACCTGTCTCATTGGCGCCATGCCGGCCCTTGGCCGTCTTGATCCCGATATGCTCGTCGCCCTTGCTGCGCTGGCTGAAGAACAGGGCAATGGCCACCTGCGCCTGACTCCCTGGCAAAGCATCCTATTGCCGGGCGTTGCGAAGGCTGGGGCCCAGAGCGTCCTCGCTCGACTCGAAGCGTTGGGCCTGCGCTCAGACCCTGAAACGCCGCTCGCAACGATGATCAGTTGTTCGGGATCAGCCGGTTGCGGTTCCGCCCTCGCCGCCACCCAGGCCGACGGGTTGAAGCTTGCTGCCCTGCTGGGCCCGACATCAGCTTCGCCGCAGATACATGTGAGCGGCTGCATGAAATCCTGCGCATCGCCCGGGGCACGTCCCATTACGTTGGTTGCGACAGCGCCCGGCCACTATGACATCTTTCTGCAAGCGACCAATGGACCGTCGCGTTTTGGCAAGCTATTGGCTGCCAATGTCACTATCGAGGAAGCGGCCGATTTGATCGGCAAGAATTTTGGGGCCAGTTAATGCTAGATTATATTCGCGACGGCCAGGCGATCTATGATCGCTCGTTCGCCATCATCCGTTCCGAGGCTGATCTCAGCCGGATCCCCGCCGATCTCGAAAAATTGGCCGTGCGCGTTGCACATGCCTGCGGCATGGTGGACGTCATCGATGACCTCGCCTTCTCCGAAGGTGCCGGGACCGCCGGCCGCAACGCGCTTTTGAACGGTGCGCCGATCCTTTGCGATGCGCGCATGGTGGCCGAGGGTGTCACCCGCGTAAGGCTTCCTGCCAATAACGACGTCGTCTGCACGCTGAACGATCCGTCAGTACCGACACTGGCGCGCGAACTCGGCAATACCCGCTCGGCCGCGGCGCTTGAACTCTGGCGCCCGTATCTCGCCGGCTCCGTCGTGGCCCTCGGCAATGCGCCGACCGCGCTCTTTCGCCTCCTCGAAATGATCGATGCTGGCGCTCCGAAGCCTGCGCTTATCCTCGGCTTTCCCGTCGGTTTCGTGGGCGCCGTGGAATCGAAAGCTGCTCTCGCCGAAAACAGCCGCGGCATACCCTATGTCGTCGTGCATGGGCGGCGCGGCGGCAGCGCCATGGCGGCGGCAGCCATCAACGCGCTTGCCTCGGAGAAGGAATGATGCCGCAAAAGGGGCGGCTCTTCGGGCTGGGCGTTGGTCCCGGCGATCCCGAACTCATCACCCTGAAGGCGCTGCGCCTGCTGCAGGGTGCGCCGGTCGTTGCCTATCATGCCGCCAAAGGCAAGAAGGGCAACGCGCTGACCATCGTCGAACAGTATCTCAGGGACAATCAGCTTCTGGTCCCGCTCGTCTATCCGGTTACAACTGAGATCCTGCCGGCGCATATGAATTACGAGGCGATCGTCAGCGACTTCTATGGTGAAATCACCGGCCTGTTGCGCCGCCATCTCGATGCCGGCAGCGACGTCGCCGTGATCGCCGAGGGCGATCCGTTCTTCTATGGCTCGTTCATGTATATCCACGACCGGCTGGCGGAAGATTACGAGACCGAAGTCGTGCCCGGCGTCTGCTCGATTCTCGGCGGCGCAGCCGTGCTGGGCGCGCCGCTGGTCTACCGTAATCAGACGCTTACCGTTTTGTCCGGCGTCCTGCCTGCAGACGATTTGAAGACGCGCCTTGCCGCCACGGAGGCAGCGGCAATCATGAAGCTCGGCAAAAACCTCGGCAAGGTTCGGGGCGTCATCGAAGAGCTTGGCCTCATGAACCGCGCGCTCTACGTCGAACGGGCGACCATGGAAGCGCAACGGATCATTCCGCTCGCCGAGGTCGATCCGGAAACGTCGCCCTATTTTTCGCTCATCCTCGTTCCGGGCGAGAAGTGGCAAGGCAGCGGCGAATGACCCGCCCGCTCAGCATTTTCGTGCTTTCCGTACGCGGCATCGAAACGGCGCGGCGCATCAAGGCGGGTATAGAGGGCGCAATGATCCTCGGGCTCGAGGGCCGCGTTGAGGGCGCCGACGAGACATTCGCCAATTTCGGCGACACGATCCGCGAGCACTATTTGCGCGGCAACGCTATTCTCGCCCTTTGCGCCGCCGGCATCACCATACGCTCGCTGGCGCCGCTTCTCGGCAACAAGACAGGCGAGCCCCCCGTTCTTGCCGGCGCCGACGACGGGTCTGCCGTCGTTCCCTTGCTCGGCGGCACCACCGGCGTCAACGTCCTCGCGAGGAAGATCGCCGCCGTCCTGAATGTTAATCCGGCGATCACCACCTCCGGTGAATTGCATTTCGGCACGTGCCTGCTCAATCCTCCGCCGGGCTATGTGCTTAAAAATCCGGAGAATGCAAAGACCTTCATCGCGGATCTGCTCGCCGGCAAGACGGTGCGGATCGAGGGCGATGCTCCCTGGCTCGAGCAGGCGCGCCTGCCCGTCGATGATAACGCCGATCTGCTCATTCGCGTAACCTCCGACGATACTGCTCCCAAAAAAGGCGAGCTCGTATTTCAGTCTGTGCCGCAGAACAGTCCTGCCCCTCGAAAGCGCGGCCGTCTGTCCGTCATCGGTCTAGGTCCCGGTGACCCTGACTTCATGATTCCGGCCGTCAAACAGGCGCTGCAACGAGCCGAAGATGTGCTTGGCTATGAAACCTATGTGCGGATGGCGGGCGCATTCCGGCCGGATCAGACGATCCACATGACCGACAATCGCGAGGAAATGCAGCGCGCCCGCCATGCCTTCGAATTGGCCGCGACCGGCCGTTCCGTGGTGATGATTTCCTCCGGCGATCCCGGCGTGTTCGCCATGGCCGCCGCAGTGGTCGAGGCGCTGCACGAATCGCAAGATCCGGCCTGGCATGCCGTCGAGCTCGAAATTCTGCCCGGCGTTTCGGCGGCGATGGCGACGGCAAGCCGCAGTGGCGCCCCGCTCGGCCACGATTTCTGCATTCTTTCGCTTTCCGACAATCTCAAGCCCTGGGAGATCATCGAGAAGCGGATCGCGCTTGCCGCCGAGGCGGACCTTGCCATGGCCTTCTACAATCCGATTTCCAAGCCGCGCCCATGGCAGCTGCCGCGCGCGATCGAAATTCTGCGTCAGTATCGTGGTGCCTCGACGCCGGTGGTTCTCGGCCGCGACGTAGGCAGGCCGGGCGAAACGCTGCGGACCATCACCCTTGGCGAATTGACACCGGAGCAAGTTGATATGCGCACGGTGGTGATCGTCGGATCGTCCCATACGGTAAGTTTCCCCCGCGCCGATGGTGGCACCTGGGTCTATACGCCGCGTTGGTATGGGACGAAGCCGCAATCCTGACGTGCCGCGGGCCCTTTCGCGATAAAACTCATCGTTGAGTGAGGAAAGTTCATTTGACGCTGCCCGCCGATGCCGGAAAAAGGACTGAGCACTTCGCATTTGTATCGCCGCCCTTCAATGGCGCTCACTATGATCCGCCAAGACCAGAATGCCTGCATCCGGAGCTACCATGCCTGACAAGAATTACGTTTTGACCCTGACCTGCGAAGACCGTCCCGGCATCGTCGCCTCGGTGACGACCGAACTTGCCGGCATGGATGCCAATATTGCCGAGAGCAACCAGTTCTGGGACCGGCAGACCAACCGCTTCTTCATGCGCATCGCTTTCACCGCGGCGGAAGGGACGACCAAGGACGATGTCGAACGGGGGCTGAAGCCCGCCATCGACCGCTTCGACATGAAGACGAGCCTCGCCGATCAGGCGAAAAAGCCGAAGATCATCATCATGGTGTCGAAGTTCGACCATGCGCTGCAACATCTGATCTACCAGATCCGCGTTGGCTGGCTCGATGCCGAAGTTGCCGCCATCGTCTCCAACCATGAGGACAGCCGTCGGTTCGCCGAGCACGAGGGTATTCCCTATTACGTCCTGCCGGTATCGAAGGACAACAAGCGCGACCAGGAAGAAACGCTCCTGAAGATCGTCAAGGACAGCGGCGCCGATCTCGTCGTTCTCGCCCGCTACATGCAGGTTCTCTCCGACAACCTTTCGAAGCGGCTCTACGGCAAGGTAATCAACATTCACCACTCGTTCTTGCCGAGCTTCAAGGGCGCAAAGCCCTATCACCAGGCGCATGAGCGCGGCGTGAAGCTGATCGGCGCCACCGCCCATTACGTCACGCCGGATCTCGACGAAGGCCCGATCATCGAGCAGGAGACCGAGCGCGTCAGCCATGCGATGAGCGCCGAGGACTTTGTCGCCACCGGCCGCGACATCGAAAGCCGCGTGCTCGCCCGCGCGGTGAAGAAGCACCTCGAATCCCGCGTCATGCTCAACGGCCACAAGACCGTGGTTTTCGGCTAGGCAGACACGGTACCGGCTGCGACCGCAGCCGGCTTGGGAAAGTTAGTTAGCCGCGAAATATTTCTCGAGGTTCGAGACGACCCGGTCGGCCATTGCCTTCCGGGTTTCGACCGTCGCGCTGCCCATATGCGGCTGCAGCACCACATTATCGACCTTGAACAGCGCCTCTGGAACATTTGGTTCGTCGACAAACACGTCGATGCCGGCGCGGCCCAGTTCGCCTGACTGCAGCAGTTCCACGAGTGCGGTCTCATCGACGACGGTACCGCGCGCAATGTTGACGAAAGTTCCCTCAGGACCGAGCGCTTGCAGCACCTGGCGTGAAATAATTCCCTGCGTCGCCGCGCCGCCGGGCAGGATGGCGACAAGGGCAGCGCAGTCGCGCGCCATGGCGACGAGATCGTCATAATGGGTGTAGGGCGCGTCCGGCTTCCTGTTGCGGGTATGATAGACGACGTCGCAGCCAAATGCCTCAAGCTTGCGCGCAATGACGCTGCCGATGCGACCGAGCCCGACGAGACCGACCTTCTTTCCTTCGATGCCGAGCGCAAGGGGTGCATTCTCACCCCTTGCCCAGCGCCCTGAGCGCACGAAGCGATCATTGGCCACAAGATCGCGGGTTGCGGCAAGGAGGAGCACGATCGCCATGTTGGCGGTATCTTCGTTGAGTACATCCGGCGTGTTCGCGACCTTGATGCCCTTCTTCTCCGCATAGGCAACATCGAGAGAATCCGTGCCGACGCCGAATGACGAAACAATCTCGACCGCCGTCAAAAGGTCGATCATGTCGGCCTTTAGCCCGGTAAACGTGCTTGTTACAGCGGCGCGAAACCGGCTTGCATTCTTTTCGAGGAAACCGAGCGCATCCTTTTCCTCGTAGAGCTTTTCCACCGCATAGCGCTTTTCGAGTTCTTCAAGGAGATAGGGCATCAAGGGCCCGAGTACGAGAAGCGGTTGCTTTGGCATTCGTCACATCCTGTTCGTTCTATTCAATGGGCTTTCCTGACCATAGCGAAACTGATGACGCAAACACAAACCCTTACGGAATAATTTATATGTGAAATATGCACCCGTATATGATTAAAACCGTCAGGCGCGGTAATTTGGTTCTGGTGCTTGCGCCACCCTATCAATTAGTATGAAAAACAAGGACCAAGGCCTCGGGACGGAAAAATGTCAAAATCAGTTGAAATCAATGATCTGAAGCGAATTGCCAAGCGGCGCGTACCGAAGATGTTCTTCGACTATGCGGATTCGGGCGCCTGGACGGAAAGCACCTATCGCGCCAACGAAGAGGATTTTCGCAAGATTCAGCTGCGCCAGCGCGTAGCCGTCGACATGACCGACCGCACGCTGGAAAGCACGATGATCGGCCAGAAGGTATCAATGCCCGTGGCTCTGGCGCCGACCGGCCTCACCGGCATGCAGCATGCCGATGGCGAGATCCTGGCGGCACAGGCGGCCGAAGAGTTCGGCGTCCCCTTCACGCTTTCGACCATGAGCATCTGCTCGATCGAGGACGTCGCCGAAGCGACGACGAAGCCGTTCTGGTTCCAGCTTTACGTGATGCGCGACCGTGATTTCATCTACAATCTTATCGACCGCGCCAAGGCTGCCAAATGCTCCGCCCTGGTGTTGACGCTCGACCTGCAGATTCTCGGCCAGCGCCATAAGGATATTCGCAACGGACTCTCCGCACCGCCAAAATTCACGCCGAAGCACATCTGGCAGATGGTGACGCGCCCGCAATGGTGCCTCGGCATGTTGAAGACAAAACGGCACACCTTCCGCAACATCGTCGGCCACGCCAAGGGCGTCGGCGATCTCTCGTCCCTCTCGGTCTGGACGGCGGAACAGTTCGACCCGCGCCTCTCCTGGAGCGATGTCGCCTGGATCAAGGAACGCTGGGGCGGCAAGATCATCATCAAGGGCATTCTCGACGTCGAAGATGCAAAGATGGCCGTATCGACTGGCGCCGACGCGATTATCGTCTCCAATCATGGCGGACGTCAGCTCGATGGCGCGCCCTCCTCGATTTCTGTGCTGGCCGAAATCGTCGACGCAGTCGGCGACAAGATTGAAGTGCTGTTCGACGGCGGCATCCGATCCGGTCAGGATGTCCTGAAGGCACTCGCCATCGGCGCAAAGGGCACTTTTATCGGACGCGCCTTCCTTTACGGCCTCGGCGCTGGCGGCAAGCAGGGCGTGAGCGAAGCCCTCGAAATCATCCGCAAGGAACTCGACATCACCATGGCGCTGTGCGGCGAGCGCGACGTGAAGAACCTCGACCGCAACAATCTCTACAAGAGCGGGCTCGAAACCAAACCGCGCATGGCCGAAGTCAAGACCAAGCGCGCATCATAAGCAGGAGCACAAAAAGCCCCGGTCGCCCGGGGCTTTTTTCACAATTCAGATCGCCTTCCAGTTGGGATCGACCGCGTCTGCCGCTGAACGCCATTCATCGGCATAATCGACGTTCTGCCAATTCTTGAACCACGGGCCGCCATTGGTGAAATGCACGGCGTTGGGATAACCGCTGGCAGGCTTCTCATTCCAACCTTCGAGCCAGTTCCATTCGACCGGAACTTCGCCGATCTCATCATCCTTCGCCCACTGCATCCGGTGGAGATAGGCGCCGGTTTCGCGGTTGATCAATTCCGGCGTCAGTTGGCGCGTTGACGGATGCTCGCAGTTGAACAGCATGAAGGACGACCAGTTCTTGCGCGGATAGCTGGTCTGCACCTTGCCATCCATCTTGGTGCCTTCCTTGGGCGTGTAGTCATGCTTGACGCAGATGACTGCCTTCGATTCGTCGCGGTAATCCAGAAGCTTGGCCACGTCGGAGAAGAACAGGAAATCGCAATCGCAAAACAGCGCCCAGCCCTTGTAGCCGGCAAGCCACGGGGTGAAGAAGCGCGAATAGGTGAATTCGGTTGAAGCCAGCGGGTCGATATCGCGGGTATAGGCGCCTTTCTCGACAAGCTCTTCAAGCTTGATCGGGATCACGTTGACCGGAATGCTCGCATGTTTGAGGATAGTGCTCTTTGCAACTTCGTAGGCAATGGGTTCGCGTGAATCCCAACCAATATAGATGTCAAGTTCCCTGTTCATATGACCTCGCTTCCAGCTTCATACGATGACGTTGAGGATGTTCTGTTCAACCCTGTCCATGACCCATTTGCGCTCGTCGCCCCAGGAGTGACGGCGCCAGCCTTCCCAGCTGAACCCGCAAAGGACGATCTTCCATTCCGCCGGGTCATAATGTTGGAGGATATAGGTCAGGCCGAAGTAGCCGGTGCTCGGGAACACCTCCCGGCGCGCAGCTTCGGGAATACCGAGCGCAGCACAGCCATCCTTGTAAAACCGGGGCGGCAGGATCAGGACCGATTTGCCCGCTGCGCCGAAAGCGTCGATTGCCTGCAATGTCCAGTCACCGCGCCGGCCCTTGAGCCGCGAGAGCAGATGCGGCTGGCGGAAATATTCGGCGATGATCTGCGGGTGATAGGCAAAAATGACTTCGGTCGCGCCCTGGACGATCGGAGAGCCGAAATAGTTCGGATCGGTGAGGCGGCGCTGCATCGGCTTGCCGGAATTGCACACGAACAGAATGTCGGTCTTGACCCCCGACATGCCCTTCGACGACTTGGGCTCGTTGAAGCGAACAACACAATCTGCACGATCGACATCCTCGGAGAGATTGTCCTTGATCGGACCGTTACCGACGATGAACATCGTCTTGCGTTCGCTGTGATGGGGAATGGAAGACATTAATGGTTTCGTGTTGCTCGTCCGGGCGGCGTGGAATCACCTTTTTGAAGGCTACGCGCACACTTCGTTTTAGACTTTCGTCGTACGACTAATGTACTGGGCACCATCGCGAGTCAACATGGTGTAGTTGAATGCTTTGTCGACGGATGATTGGGCGATGAGCGCTGCGGAGGGAAACTTAAATGTCAAATGAACCGCGACGAGTCAAAGCGGTCGCAATCATCGGCGGTGGACCGGCCGGACTGATGGCCGCCGACGTGTTGTCGGTATCGGGCGGCTATACTGTCACCGTCTACGACAGCATGCCGACCTTTGGCCGGAAATTTCTCCTTGCTGGAAAATCCGGGCTCAACATCACGCATTCCGAAGCTTACGCCCGATTTGCCGGGCGATTTGGCCTTGCCTCCGATCACCTGCGCGCGGCGCTCGACGCGTTTACGCCGGACGATGTCCGCCAGTGGGCGGCCGAACTTGGCACTGAGACCTTCGTTGGCTCCTCGGGCCGTGTCTTTCCTAGGGTCATGAAAGCCTCGCCCTTGCTGCGCGCCTGGCTTGCCCGGTTGCGGCAGCGCGGTGTCGTGCTCAACCCGCGTCATCGCTGGATTGGCTTTGCCGAAGGCGGCTACGCATTCGAAACGCCTGACGGACCAACAATCATCCACAGCGATGCCACGCTGCTGGCGCTTGGCGGCGCGAGCTGGCCCAAACTTGGCTCTGACCGACGCTGGCAGCCGTTGCTTGCCGCTAAAGGCGTGCCGATGGCGGGCCTTCGTCCGGCAAATTGCGGCTTCGACGTCGCCTGGGATGACGGATTTCGCGAGCGGTTCGCAGGCGTGCCGGTGAAGTCGGTCACGGCAACATCGGATGCAGGCACTTTGCCCGGCGAATTCGTGATCAGCACCCATGGCATCGAGGGAAGCCTGGTTTACGCCCACTCCGCCGCATTGCGCGACCGGCTTCAGCGTGAGGGGCGGGCAGAACTGGTGCTCGATCTTGCGCCTGGACGCAGCGAGGAGCGGCTTGCCCGCGACATTGCGCGCCAGGATAACAAGGCAAGTTTCAGCAATCGTCTGCGCAAGGGCGCCGGCATCGACGGCGTCAAGTCGGCGCTCCTCAGGGCCTATGCAAGTCCGGCCGATCTTGCCCACCCGTTGCGTCTCGCCGCAAGCATAAAGAGCTTGAAACTGCCCCTGCTTCGGCCGCGCCCCATCGCCGAAGCCATCTCATCGGGCGGCGGCATAAAATGGGAGGGCCTCGACGACAATTACATGCTCAAGTCGATCCCGGGCGTCTTTGCCGCCGGCGAGATGCTGGATTGGGAAGCGCCGACCGGCGGTTATCTGCTCACCGCCTGCTTTGCCACGGGGCGCGCCGCGGCGCACGGCATGGCGGCATTTCTGGATAATTGAAAACGCCGCTTGGCGATGATTTTTCAGCATATTCCGTCTGTTTGATGTACTCTCCTTAAGGGGGCAAAATATCGGTTGGGAGGCTGATATGGACGACCTTCGAGATGCCGCAGCCGGCGGGGAGACACGCTGGACGGCGCCGCCCCTGCCGGCAACTTCAGCTGAATACATTACCGTTGTCGCGCACTATCACCGGGCGGAAATGGGCCGCATGGCAGGCTGGCGCGACCGGATAGACCGAACGACCAACTGGGCCATCACCGGCGTTGCGGCAATGCTTTCCCTGTCCCTTTCAACGCCGACGTCCCACCATGGCGTCCTGATCTTCGCCATGATCCTGGTACAGCTGCTGCTCCTGATCGAGGCCCGCCGATACCGCTTTTTCGATGTCTATCGTGGCCGCGTGCGCAAGCTCGAGAAGCACTATTTCGCTCAGATCCTCGATCCGATGCCAGAACCGGACACGAAATGGGGCCACCTCATCGGCGAGGATTTGCGCAGACCGAAATTCATGATCTCGACCCGGGCAGCAATGTCGCGGCGGCTGCGCCGCAACTATATCTGGATGTTCCTGGTCCTGCTTCTCGCCTGGGTATTGAAGATTTCGACGCCGAAACTGCAGGATGGCGGGGCGGTACATGATGTGGCCGGGTCGCTGGCCGAGATCGTCCGCAACGCCACCTTTGGACCGCTCCCCGGCTGGCTCGTGGTGGCCGGCGTGGTGATGTTCTATGTGTGGCTCGGCTATCTCGCGCTGCTGACCGACCCCGACGAAAAAGAGCACGGCGAAGTCCACGTCTGAACGACGAGAGTCTATAAACGTAGATGAGAGGAAGTGTTGGTACGCCCAAGGGGAATCGAACCCCTGTTTGCGCCGTGAGAGGGCGCCGTCCTGACCGCTAGACGATGGGCGCTTAGCGAGTTGCTTCTGGCGGTATAATCAAGCCGGCGGCAAAGTGCAATAATGATTTGTCACTGTCGTAATCCGACTGGCTGCCCTACTTCCCGGGAGCTTCGCCAATGCGCGCCACGACGCGCTTCGTTGCAACGTCATAGACCAGAATCTGCCGCGTGCCGTCGGCAAGCCGCGTTTCCAGCGAAAGCGAATTGTTCGACAGATTGTGGGAAAGGATGCGCGTGCCGGGTTCGAGCGTGATCGATTCGCCGGCCAATGCCTCGCCGATAGGCTCCCCCGGAACCGTCTGGTGCGCTGCCGCTGCGACCTCGGGAACCGGCTGGTTAATCTTGTAGACAATCGCCGCCAGCACGGCCATAAGACCCACAACCATGATGCCGATGGATACGGCGAGAAGCCGTATCATCTTGCGGCGCACCCGCTCCATCGCCGGATCGAGCGGCTGTTCTTCCGCATCGAGTTCTTGGTTGATTTGAGCCATTAAGGCATCTCCGAGGTTCGAAACCAAGCCTCTGTAACGAAGGGACGCGGTCTTTGAAAGAGTTAATTACCGATAGCGAAGCGGCTGGCAAGCGGCTGGATGCGTGGCTTTCAGCACAATTGGCGCCCGATCTGTCGCGCAATCGCATCCAGTCGCTCATCGGCGAAGGCCAGGTCAGCATCGACGGCAAGGTTATCCGCGAAGCCAAGCACAAGCTGCGCGAAGGCGCGAGCATCGCGATCGCCGTCCCCGAACCCGAGGACGCAACGCCGCAGGGCGAGGAGATCGCCCTCGATATTCTTTACGAGGATAGCGATCTCATCGTCATCAACAAGCCCGCCGGCCTCGTCGTCCATCCAGGCAACGGCAATTGGAGCGGCACACTCGTCAATGCGCTGATCCACCACTGCGGCGATACATTATCGGGCATTGGCGGTGTAAGGCGCCCGGGCATCGTCCATCGCCTCGACAAGGAAACCAGCGGCGTCATGGTCGTTGCGAAGAACGATCTCGCGCATCGCCATCTGAGCGCGCAGTTTGCGGACCACGGGCGGACGGGCGATCTGGAACGCGCCTATCTCGCGATCGTCTGGGGCACGCCCGATCGCAAGACCGGGACCGTGGACGCACCCCTCGGCCGATCCCACCGCGACCGCACCAAGCAGGCCGTCGTACGTGAGGAGCGTGACGACGCGCGCCACGCCGTCACCCATTTCGAGGTCATGGAGAAATTCGGCGCGAAGGACGACGCGACCGCCCTTGCTGCCTTGATCGAATGCCGGCTCGAGACCGGGCGCACGCATCAGATACGCGTACACATGGCGCATATCGGCCATCCCCTCGTCGGGGATCTCGACTATGGCAGCGCCTATAAGACCAAGGCGAACAAATTGGCCGAGCCGCTTCAGGGGATCGTCAAGAGCTTTACGCGCCAGGCGCTCCATGCGCAGCTTCTCGCCTTTGCACATCCTTCGACAGGTGAGGTCATGCACTTCGAAGCGCCCGTGCCAGCGGATATGGCCGAGTTACTTGACGCCTTCCGCACAACTGCGCTTTAATAAGCGGCGGAACATTCTTTGCCATGCCACGTTTTACTGAACGCACACCCCAAACATGACTTCATTGTTCACGTTTATGTGACAGCTTGTTTCGTCGCTTAATAGATCGTGATTTTGACAAAATAGTACCTATATGTTGATGGCACGAATCCGCCAGCGCCAATTTGTGGGTGGCCGGACGTTGCGGACCTGCCGATAATGGGGGTCCATTTCAAATGAGGAGGGTGCCCTGTGGCCCAAAATCTTCCTAGTGTTCTCGGCGGGGATGGTGGACTGACCCGCTACCTTGAAGAAATCCGACGCTTTCCGATGCTCGAACCGCAAGAAGAGTACATGCTCGCCAAGCGGTATCTTGAGCATTCCGATCCGAAGGCGGCACACAAACTCGTCACCAGCCACCTGCGTCTCGTCGCCAAGATTGCGATGGGTTATCGCGGCTATGGCCTGCCGATCGGTGAAGTCATTTCCGAAGGCAATGTCGGCCTGATGCAGGCCGTGAAGCGTTTCGAACCGGAGCGCGGCTTCCGTCTTGCAACCTATGCGATGTGGTGGATCAAGGCCTCCATCCAGGAATATGTCCTGCGCTCGTGGAGCCTGGTCAAGATGGGCACGACCGCCAACCAGAAGCGCCTGTTCTTCAACCTGCGCAAGGTGAAGAGCAAGATTCAGGCGCTCGACGATGGCGATTTGAACCCGGAACAGGTCAAGGAGATCGCAACGCGGCTCAGCGTATCGGAAGACGAGGTCATTTCGATGAACCGACGCCTTTCCGGCGATGCTTCGCTCAATGCGCCGATCCGCTCGGCCGACGGCGAGGCAGGCGGCGACTGGCAGGACTGGCTGGTCGACGACCACGACAGTGCCGAGGACATGCTGATCGAGCAGGACGAACTCGAAAGCCGACGCGAAATGCTTTCCGGTGCGATGTCATCGCTCAATGATCGCGAACGCCGTATCTTCCAGGCGCGGCGCCTGGCGGATGATCCCGTTACGCTCGAGGATCTGTCGACCGAGTTCGGCATCAGCCGCGAGCGTGTACGCCAGATCGAGGTCCGCGCTTTCGAAAAGGTGCAGGATGCGGTCAAGGCAGCCGCCATCAAGCAGCAGAAGGCGCTCGTCTCGATGAGTGACAGTCGCTAGTTCGGCCAGCACTGAACGCAAAAAAGGCCGCTCGAAGCGGCCTTTTTCATATCATCACGCGTAATCCTAACCGCCCGCCTTGTCTGCCCAGGATTTCAGGACGTCGTTGAAAACCTTCTCGCCGGGCAATCCCTTTTCGAGCGTGATCAGCGCCCGGCGTCCGGTCTTGTAGGCAATCGGAATATCGATCCAGGATTGGCGGCCCATCAGGGCCATGTTGGTATCGACCGCCGTCTTCGCGTCGTTCATTGCAATGATGAAGAAATTGTCCGCGATCTTCGCCGGTATGGCGACGAGCGGGCTGCCCGGCGCCTGTTCCGTATCCTTGAAGGTCATGCGCGAGACATTTTCGATCGACCCGCCTGGAAAGCCTTCCGGAACGGTAAAGATCATCTCGACGAGATGGCTCGCGGGCAAAGTCTTGTCGCCATTGCGCCGGATGATCATGCGCAGGTTTATGCCTCGGCCAGGAATGGTGACCTCGGCCTTGATCGCAGGTTCCGGCGGCAGGTCGTTGCCGGGGGATTCCTGCACCACCGACCAGACGACCGCGCCAGCATCGGCGGTTCCGGCTTCCTGCCCGGAGCGTTCCTCATAGAAGAAGGCTTTCTGTCCGATCGGCAGGGCGGCCGGCTGCTGCGTCTGGCCTGCGGCCTGCTGTTCCGCCGGGGGTGCAGCCGGCTTTGCCGATTGGTCCGGTGTCGATGCTGCAACGGACGTTCCCTCACCGAGCGAAGGCTTGTCGTTGGCGGGACCGGGATTGACCTCCTGCCCATCCGGCATGAGGCGCTGCGTAAGCTTCGGCTCGGGTTTGGGCTCGGTGCTCTCCGGCGTTGCGGCCGGCGCAGTGGCTTGCGGCGTCGGTGCAGGCGTGGCTGGCTCGGCAGGTGTCGTGGCCGGCGCATTGTTGGCGGTTTCCGCAGGGGCCTGCGGTTCGGTCTTGGAACTGGTCAGGCTGGCAAGCCAGGTCTTGGCCGCTGAAGCTTGTTCGGAAAGCTTGTCCTTGTAAACCCATCCTGCATAGCCGCCACCGGCAATGACCAGCAGAAGGCCAAGAATGGCAAGGAGCGGCACCAGCGACTTCTTGGGCGCCGAGCGCTTCAGGGGGCCGCGCGTGTACACGCCATAATCGCCCGCCCCGCGATCTTCCGCGGCGACCGTCAGATCGTTTTCGTCTTCTTCTTCCGGGCCTCGGCCAGATTTATTGCCTGCGGCAAACCCGGTTGCGGATTCTGCCAATACATCTTCGTCAGGAAGCCTGTCGTCCTCAGGCTCGCTCCGCTTGTTGATGCCGGCGCCGTGACTTGTCAGAAAATCTTCAAGCGCATCAGGCTGCGAACCTATCTTCGTGAAGCCCGGCGCCACGCTGGGCGCGGGCTTGGGTGGCTCCGGCGGTGCAGGCAGGGGCTCCGGCGCCTTGATTTCAGGCTCCGGTTCCGGATCCATAATGGGCGTAAACTTGAAGTGCGGCGGCGTCGATGAGGGTGGCGGGGCGACCGGCTTTGCTTCCGCTGGCGGTGGCGGCGCATCCTCGATGGCCGGCGTGAATTCCGACTCTACCTCGGCGATGGCGTCTTCGAGCGCCCTTATCTGGCGCGTCGCCGCGGCTTCCGGCGCATTCAGCGCCGCAAGCTTCTGCTCAATCGTTGCACGAGCTTTTGCATATACACGTTGACGAAGTTCGGGCGTTGGGTCCGCGATCCCGTCAATTGTCTTCCTCAATACTGCAACGAAGTCTGCCATTCACCCAAACCTATGGTTTTGCTGTGAGATTCTAGGACAATCCGAGTCTAGTCATGAAACGGATCGGTAACAAGTATCGTGTCGTCGCGTTCGGGGCTGGTGGACAGCAAAGCGATCGGCGCGCCGATCAATTCCTCGATATAGCGCACATACTTGACTGCCTGCGCCGGAAGCTCGCTCCAGCTCCGTGCGCCGGCCGTGGTTCCCTTCCAGCCTTCGAGCGTCTCGTAGACGGGCTTGACCCGCGCCTGCTGACCCTGCCCCGCCGGAAGATAATCGATCACTTCGCCGTCGAGTTCGTAGCCTGTGCAGACCTTGATCTCCTCAAGGCCATCGAGGACATCGAGCTTTGTGAGCGCGATCCCGCTGATGCCGTTATTGGCAACCGCTTGGCGCACCAACACCGCGTCGAACCAGCCGCAACGGCGCTTGCGCCCGGTAACTGTCCCGAATTCGTGACCGCGCTCGCCGAGGAACTGCCCGACTTCATTCTGCTGTTCTGTCGGGAAGGGCCCCTCGCCGACGCGCGTCGTGTAGGCCTTGGTGATGCCAAGCACATAATGCAGGGAGCCAGGGCCAATGCCCGAACCTGCGGAAGCCTGCCCAGCAACGGTGTTGGATGAGGTAACGAACGGATAGGTGCCATGGTCTATGTCGAGGAGCGTGCCTTGCGCCCCCTCGAAAAGGATACGCTCGCCGGCCCGCTTCTTCTGGTCGAGCACATACCACACACGGTCCATGAAGGGCAGGATGTGCGGTGCGGCGTCGTTGAGTTCAGCGAGAAGTTTTTCCGCATCGACCTCTTCGATGCCGAGACCACGGCGAAGCGGATTGTGGTGCGCGAGCAGGCGCTCGATCTTTGCCGGCAGCGTGTCCGGATCGGCAAGGTCGAGAACATGAATGGCGCGGCGTCCCACCTTGTCCTCGTAGGCTGGACCAATGCCGCGGCCGGTGGTGCCGATCTTGGTGCCCGCGTTCGAAGCTTCCCGCCGCCGATCAAGTTCGCCATGGATCGACAGGATCAGGGTCGTATTTTCGGCGATTTTCAACGTATCCGGGGTAATGACAACGCCTTGGGCCTCGAGTTTCTTCTTCTCGGCGATGAAGGCATGCGGATCGAAAACGACGCCGTTGCCGATGATCGACAGCTTGCCGGGACGCACGACGCCGGAAGGCAGGAGTGACAGCTTATAGGTGACGCCATCGACGACCAGCGTATGACCTGCATTGTGACCGCCCTGAAAGCGAACGATGATATCTGCCCGTTCGGAAAGCCAATCAACGATCTTTCCCTTGCCCTCATCACCCCACTGGGAACCGATCACAACAACATTTGCCATTCAAAACTCCTCGAGTCATAACCTCGTCGTGCATTTTTCTTCAAATGCGGTGCTTCTATACAGGCTGGTTCATAAAAGCGCGACAATTCTTTCGGCTATCACGCAACCTATTTACCTTTATCCTGGCAATAAACGTCCCTGCCGTTGCATCCAGATAGTGGTTTCGCAACCACCCCGAATAGATTGCAAAACATGAATCGTACCGCCTACATATTTCTGCTGCTAACCGCGCTTTTTTGGGGCGGCAATGCTGTGGCCGGCAAGTTTGCAGTCGGCCATATCTCGCCGATGCTGCTTACGCTTTTGCGCTGGCTGCTCGCCTTTCTGATCATTGCCGCCATCAGCGTCAGACAAGTGCAGCGCGACTGGACAATGCTGCGCAAACATTTGTGGTTGCTCGCCGCCCTTGGCGCCTTCGGCTTCACCTTCTTCAACATGGCGCTCTACAGCGCACTCAACTATACGTCCGCGATTAACGTTACGATCGAGCAGGCCGGCATACCGATGGTGATCTTCGTTGCAAATCTCCTGCTGTTCGGCACGCCCGTTCGCGCCGGGCAGATCATCGGCTTCAGCCTTTCCCTCGTCGGCGTGGCGCTGACTGCGGGCCACGGCAGCTTCAGCCAACTGGCCCGGCTTGAAGTCAATTTCGGCGACGCGCTGATGATCCTCGCAGTCCTGCTCTATAGTGGTTACACGGTGGCGCTGCGGTTCCGGCCCGCGATCAACTGGCAGAGCCTGATGACGGCAATGACTTTCTTCGCGTTTCTGACCGCGATCCCGTTCACGCTCTGGGAATGGCAGCGCGGCGCGCTGATGCCACCGGACACGACCGGCGCCTTGGTCGTCCTCTATACCGCTATCTTGCCTTCACTCGCCGCACAGGTGCTTTTCCTTAAGGGCGTCGAATATATCGGCGCCAACCGTGCCGGCCTCTTCATCAATGCGGTCCCGATCTTCGGGACACTTCTCGCGGTAGCCTTGCTCGGCGAGGAGTTCCACCCTTACCACGGTATCGCCCTTGTGCTCGTGCTTGGCGGCATCTGGATCGCCGAACTCAGCGGACGCAAGCATGCCGCGATCAGCGAAGCTGGCGGACCATGAAACGCGCGTCCTCCGAATAGGTTTTGAGCTTTGCTGCAAGCTCTGGCAGGTTTTCTGTCTTGAAGCCCTGCTTTTCCCAGAATCCAACCGAGTTGTTCACCGAGACCAGAGACATATTGGCGAGGTCTTCCCGCCTGGCCTGCTCGGCAAGAATGGCAACAATGCGCGCCGCTGCGCCGCTACCGCGGGCCGTCGGCATGAGGGCGATATCGTGCAGATAGTAGGTGGAAGGTTGGGCGGGTAATTCGACGAGCAGGCTGTTGAGCGCAGGCATCGCATAGAGTTGCCACGGGTGGGTGACCGCGTAGCCGTGAAGAGCGCCTCCCGGCGATTCGAGCACAAAACAGCCATTGCCGTAAAGCCGCATGCGCTCACGAAAAACGCTGTCATCCTCCGGGAAATTCGGGTGGATGGCGTCGGCCATGGCATTGATGGAAGCGAGGTCGCCCGCTTCCATCAAACGCCAACGGAGATCGCTGGGCTCGGATGCCATGACCGACATCCGTACAATCAAGCGATGTTGAATTCCAGCGGTTTGGCCGAAACAATTGCCTTGTTGATCCGTAGTTCCTCAAGGACATTGTCCGGGATGCGCTCGTCGAGATAGAGCATGGCAATGGCATTGCCGCCGGGCGCGTCGCGCCCAAGCGCGAAGTTGGCGATGTTGACCTTGTTGTTGCCGCAGATCGTGCCAAGCAAGCCGATCATGCCCGGCGTGTCGTTGTTGGTCGTATAGAGCATATGCTGTCCGACTTCCGCGTCGAGGTTGATACCCTTGATCTGGATGAAGCGCGGCTTGCCATCGGAGAAGCAGGTGCCGGCGATCGAGCGTGTCATCGACGCCGACTTCACCGTCAGTTTGATATACCCGTCGAAAACCCCGGATTTGTCACGGCGGATCTCGGAAACGATGATACCGCGTTCCTTCACCATGATCGGCGCGGAAACCATATTCACATCGGCAACCTGCGGTCGAATGAGACCGGCGAGCGTCGCGCTGAGCAATGCCCGCGTATTCATCGCCGCCGTCGCTCCATCGAACAGCACTTCGACTTCCTCGATCGGCTCTTCCGTGACCTGGCCGACGAAAGCACCCAGCACTTCGGCAAGCTTGACGAAGGGCTTGAGGCGCGGCGCTTCTTCCGCGGTGATCGAGGGCATGTTGATCGCGTTGGAAACCGCACCCTTGATCAGGTAATCCGACATTTGCTCGGCGACCTGCAGGGCGACGTTTTCTTGCGCTTCGCTGGTCGATGCGCCGAGGTGCGGTGTGCACACGACGTTCGGCAGATGGAACAGCTCGTTATCGGTAGCAGGCTCGACTTCGAAGACGTCAATGCCGGCGCCGGCGACCTTGCCGGATTTAAGGGCGGCAACGAGGTCCTTCTCGACGATGAGACCGCCGCGGGCACAGTTGATGATGCGCACACCGTCCTTCATCTTGGCGATCGCGTCGGCGTTGATGATGCCGCGCGTCTTGTCGGTCATCGGCGTGTGCAGGCTGATGAAATCGGCACGGGTCAAAAGCTCGTCGAGTTCGACCTTCTCAACGCCGAGCTCCTCCGCCCTCCCCTCGGAAAGGAACGGATCGAAGGCGATGACATGCATTTTGAGGCCGACGCCGCGCGTAGCGACGATCGAACCGATATTGCCGCAGCCGATAACACCGAGCGTCTTGCCGGTGATCTCGACACCCATGAAACGGTTCTTCTCCCACTTGCCGGCGCGCGTTGAAGCATCGGCTTCAGGCAGTTCGCGGGCGACGGCGAACATCAATGCAACGGCGTGCTCAGCCGTGGTGATCGAATTGCCGAAGGGCGTATTCATGACGATGATACCGCGGCGGGAAGCCGCCGGTATGTCGACATTGTCGACGCCGATACCGGCGCGGCCAATGACCTTGAGATTCTTCGCTGCGCTAATCAGCTTCTCGGTGACCTTCGTCGCCGAGCGAATGGCAAGGCCATCATATTGGCCAATAACCTCAAGCAGCTTGTCCTTGTCCTTGCCGAGATCCGGCAGGTAATCGACTTCGACACCGTGATCCTTGAAGATCTGGACGGCGGTGGGGGAGAGTTTGTCGGATACGAGTACGCGCGGTGCCATCATGGCCTCCATCGTTGAAATCGGATAAATGGGAGGAGCGGCCGCAATGCTGCGGCCGGCTTTAGCCTGGAGACCTAGGCGGCCTTCTTCGGTTCGGCCTTCTGGGCTTCGAACGCCCAATCCAGCCACAGCATCAAGACCTCGAGGTCAGCCGTCTCGACAGTGGCGCCGGCCCAGATGCGCAGACCCGACGGAGCATCGCGATAGGCGCCGATATCGTAGGCGACGGCTTCCTTTTCGAGCGCTGCAACGAGGTTCTTGGCAAAGCTGGCCTGGGCGTCGGCGTCGAGCGCGGTGATCTCGGGATCGACGATGGTCAGGCAAACGGAGGTGTTCGACCGGGTTGCCGGATCCTTTGCCAGATTGGCAAGCCATGGCGTACGTTCGACAAAGGCGTCGATCGCCGCGAAGTTCCTGTCGGCGCGGGCAACGAGTCCATCGAGGCTTCCTACCGACTTCGCCCAGTTCAACGCATCAAGGTAATCCTCGACGCAGAGCATCGATGGGGTGTTGATCGTCTCGCCGGAGAAAATGCCTTCGATGAGCTTGCCGCCGGAGGTGAGGCGGAAAATCTTCGGCAGGGGCCAAGCAGGTTTATAGGTTAAAAGCCGCTCGACCGCGCGCGGGCTGAGGATGAGCATGCCGTGTGCGCCCTCCCCGCCGAGAACCTTCTGCCAGGAGAAGGTGACGACATCGAGCTTGGCGAAATCAAGGCGCTGTGCGAATGCGGCCGAGGTTGCGTCGCAGATGGTGAGGCCCTTGCGGTCCGCAGGGATGAAGTCGCCGCTCGGAACGCGCACGCCTGACGTTGTGCCGTTCCAGGTAAAGACCACGTCGCGGTCGAAATCGATCTTGGAAAGGTCTGGCAGTTCGCCGTAGCCGGCTTCGATCGTGCGGGCATCGGCGAGCTTCAGCTGTTTGACGACATCGGTCACCCAGCCGGCGCCGAAGCTTTCCCATGCGACCATGTCGACGCCGCGCTCGCCCAGCAGTGACCAGAGCGCCATTTCGACGGCGCCCGTATCGGAGGCCGGAACGATGCCGATGCGGTAATCGGCAGGAACTTGCAAAATCTCACGGGTAAGGTCGATGGCCTGCTTCAGCTTGGTCTTGCCGACCTTGGCGCGATGCGAACGGCCAAGCGCTGCTTCGGAAAGCGCAGCAAGCGACCATCCGGGACGTTTAGCACAGGGACCTGATGAAAAATTGGGATTAGCCGGGCGCTGGGCCGGCTTTACAAGCGTGGTCATGTTTTCTCCTATCCTCACAGATAGCACGCCTCTCGTTGGGGAGAGGTGGCCCACTCCGGGACCTAGGAGAAATGTCGCTGGCAGTCAAGAAATATGTTTGGCTGCGACATGAATTTCTGGCGAACTTCAAACGAAAACGGCAGGTGCTGGCACCTGCCGTTGAAGTTCGGTGGTTCACTCAATCAGAAAGCGTAACGAACGCCGACCTTGAAGTCGTGGGAGGTAATATCCTTGAACTTGAAGGGTTCAGGATTTTCGCGGGTCAGCGAGTTGATGTAGTTAAAGGCATTGTCGGTCTTGCCGTCGCCGAGATCGACATAGCTGTAGCCGATATCAATGGTCATGCGATCGGTCGCCTTGATGCCGACACCGGCATGCAGCGCCCAGGCGAGTTCCCACTGCGAGGCGCTGCCGGCATAGCCGCCGCCGCCGGTAATGATATTGTTGTCGGTGAAGCCCGAAATCGTATTGCGCGACGCGCCGATACCCGCGCCCACATAGGGCGTGATTCCGGCATAGGTGCCGAGGTCGGCATAGGCATTGGCGAGGAACAGCCATTCCGACTTCTTGGCATGGTATTCATTTGTGGCCGCGTCATCCGTCGTGGTGAGATCGCCATCGATATCGTAGAAGTCCAGCGCACTGAAATCCGTCTTGCCACGATATTGCCCGGTCACGTCGGCACGGAGCCAGTCGTTGAACTGGTAGCCGATACCGATCTGCGCCGTCATGCCGGCGTCGAAGTCGCCATCATTGAAAAAGGTATGATAGGCAGGATCGGCAAACCCGACATAGTCGAGATGATCGAACTGCTGGTTGCTCATACCGATGTCGCCGCGCAGATACCAACCGCCGAAAGGCGCTACTTCCACCACCGGATCCTGGATCATGTCTGCCGCGAGGGCCGGTGCCGCGCCCAGGCTCATAATAGCTGCGCCCATGGCAGCAAACTTGTTGAATGTGCTCATTACTCTATTCCTCACAAAGCCCCATGGTTGGAAAGCGCGGCGATTGCCACAGATGGTTGTGAGGAAATATGGGCGTAAAAGGTTAAGTCCCGCTTAACCGTGTTTGTTCACCATGTCTATTAAGGTTAACGGAATACAGCTTTGAGTAGAATGAGACCCTTAACAGCAAAACGGGCCCGAATGGGGCCCGCTTTCGTTATGATTTGTTAATGGATTGCGGCCGGTTAGGCCGCCGAAGATGAAATGACGGAAATGATATCGTTGACCACGGCCTCGACCAGCTTGCGGTCGTCGCCCTCCGCCATGACGCGGATCAGCGGTTCGGTGCCGGACGGGCGGATCACAAGGCGGCCGGCCGTGCCGAGACGATCGCGCGCTTCGTCGATCGCGCTTTTCACGTTCTTGTTTTCAAGCGGCTTGCCGCCGGTAGTGCGCACATTCTTCAAAAGCTGCGGCACCGGGTCGAACTTGCGGCAAACCTCGCTGACAGGACGTCCCTGCTCCTGCACGACAGCGAGAATCTGCAAGGCCGAGACCAGGCCGTCGCCCGTTGTCGAGAAATCGGACAAAACAATGTGACCGGACTGCTCGCCGCCGACGTTGAAGCCATGGTTGCGCATGTGCTCGACCACGTAGCGGTCTCCAACCTGCGTGCGGGCGAGGGTCAGTCCCCGGTCCATCAAGAAGCGTTCGAGCCCGAGATTGGACATGACCGTTGCAACGACGCCGCCGCCGACGAGCCTGTCCGTCTCCTGCCACGATTGGGCGATGACCGCCATCAACTGGTCGCCGTCGATGATGGCGCCATTTTCATCGACGATCAGCACGCGGTCGGCATCGCCATCGAGCGCGATGCCGATATCGGCCCGCACCTCGTGCACCTTCTTGATCAGGCCGAGGGGATGGGTCGAACCGCAGTCCTCATTGATGTTGGTGCCGTTCGGCTTGTCGTTGATCGTTATCACTTCCGCCCCGAGTTCCCAGAGGGCGGCCGGAGCGACCTTGTAGGCCGCGCCATTGGCACAGTCGACGACGATCCTGAGGCCCGAGAGCGAGATATTCTTCGGCGTCGTGCGCTTTGCAAATTCGATGTAGCGGTAGATGTCGCCATCGACACGCTTGGCGCGTCCGAGATTGTCGAAACTCGACAGGCGATCCGACAGGTTCTCGTCCATCAGACGTTCGATCTGCAGTTCGATCTCATCGGAAAGCTTGAAGCCATCCGGTCCGAACAGCTTGATGCCATTGTCGAAATAGGGGTTATGCGAAGCCGAGATCATCACGCCGATATCGGCGCGCAGCGAGCGGCAGAGCATTGCAACAGCGGGGGTCGGAATCGGGCCGAGCAGGAATACATCCATCCCGGTCGAGGTGAAGCCGGCGACAAGGGCGTTCTCGATCATGTACCCTGAAAGCCGCGTATCCTTGCCGATAACGACGCGGTTGCGGTGCTCGCCGCGCTTGAACGTAAGGCCGACGGCCATGCCGACTTTCATTGCGATGTCGGGGGTCATGGGATAGGCGTTTGCCTGTCCGCGAATGCCATCCGTGCCAAAATATTTGCGCGCCATGCTGGTTATCCGAATCTAGGGCTGTCTTATATCCGCAAAGACAGGAATGCAGCCTCGTGTGCCTGACCTTGGGTCTTATCAAGCTTATTGCAAAAGACCTTCTATTCCGCATCTCACATTTTGTGTAGCGATTATACTTAGAGCCAATGCATGAACAATTCGTACAAACGGCCGGTTTTTACCGGCCGTTTGTAGAAGTTGCATCCACCATCAGGATTGTGGCTGGGGCTCAAGACCCTTGTCGGGCTCATCGCCCTTGCGGGGCTTCTTGGCCGATCCGGCCTTCGGAACAGCCGATCCACGCGAAGGCGGCGTATCGTCGCCAAGGTCGCGGGCGGGCTTGCCGCCGGCCATCAATGCCTTGATTTCCTCGCCCGTCAGCGTCTCATATTCGAGGAGGCCTTCGGCGATGGCGATCCATTCCTTCTTCTTCTTGGTCAGGATGGAACGCGCGTGATTATAGGCATCGTCGATGAGCTTGCGAACTTCCGCATCGATCAATTGCGCCGTCTCTTCCGAAACGTTCTGCGTGCGGGCGACGGAATGGCCGAGGAACACCTCTTCCTGGTTCTCGCCGTAGGCGACCTGCCCGAGCTTGTCGGAAAAGCCCCAGCGGGTGACCATGGCGCGAGCAAGCTTGGTGGCTTGTTCGATGTCGGAGGACGCGCCGGAGGTGATGTTCTCCTTGCCGAACTTGAGTTCTTCGGCGATGCGCCCGCCCATCATGATGGCAAGGCGCGAGATCATCCACTTGTAGCTCATCGAGTAGCGATCGGCTTCCGGCAACTGCATGACCATGCCGAGCGCACGGCCGCGCGGAATGATCGTTGCCTTGTGCAGCGGATCGGCAACTTCGACGTTGAGTGCAACAATGGCGTGGCCGGCCTCGTGATAGGCTGTCAGTTCCTTCTCGGCCTGCGTCATCGCGGTCGAGCGACGCTCTGCACCCATCATGATCTTGTCCTTCGCATCCTCGAACTCGAGCATGGTGACGAGGCGCTTGTTGCGGCGGGCGGCCATCAGGGCAGCTTCGTTGACGAGATTCATCAAATCGGCGCCGGAGAAGCCGGGGGTGCCGCGAGCAAGAATCTTGAGGTCGACATTGGGTGCGAGCGGCACGTTGCGCGCGTGCACCTTCAGGATCTTTTCGCGGCCGGTGACGTCCGGATTGGGAACAACGACCTGGCGGTCGAAACGGCCCGGACGCAGCAGCGCAGGATCGAGCACGTCGGGACGGTTGGTTGCGGCGATGAGAATAACACCCTCATTGGCCTCGAAGCCGTCCATCTCGACCAGCAGCTGGTTGAGTGTCTGTTCGCGCTCGTCATTGCCGCCGCCGAGACCCGCGCCACGATGGCGACCGACCGCGTCGATTTCGTCGATGAAGATGATGCAAGGGGCATTCTTCTTCGCCTGTTCGAACATGTCACGGACACGGGAAGCGCCTACACCAACGAACATTTCAACGAAGTCGGAACCGGAGATGGTAAAGAACGGCACGTTGGCTTCGCCGGCAATGGCGCGGGCCAGCAATGTCTTACCTGTGCCGGGAGGGCCTACCAGCAGCACGCCGCGCGGGATGCGCCCGCCGAGCCGCTGGAATTTCTGCGCGTCGCGCAGGAATTCGACGATCTCTTCGAGATCTTCCTTGGCCTCATCGACGCCGGCGACGTCCTGGAAAGTCACTCGCCCATGCGCTTCGGTCAAAAGCTTGGCCTTGGACTTGCCAAAGCCCATGGCGCCACGCGATCCACCCTGCATCTGGCGCATGAAGAAAATCCACACGCCAAGGATAAGTATCATGGGTAGCCAGGAAATCAGCATGCCAACAAGCGAAGTGGACCCATCGGTCTCCGGACGCGCGGCGATCTGGACATTCTTGCTTTCCAGACGGCCGACGAGGCCGGCATCGCCGGGCGAATAGGTCTGGAAGGTCGAACCATTGTCCGAATAGGTACCGGTGATGCGATTGCCGGAAATCGTAACGGATTTCACGCGGCCGCTATTCACGTCGGTAATGAACTGCGAATAGGGAACATCACTCGATGCCGAGCGCGAGGTGGGGCTTTGAAAAAGGTTGAACAACGCGATCAGCAGCAAGGCGATAATCGCCCACAGAGCGAAGTTCCTGTAGTTAGGATTCATATCGGGTCCCATCAATCACAACCGCAAGGATGCGGAATTTTAACGTAACATAGGTTCGAAGCGTGGCCTTGCCAAGGCTGGCAGTCAAACTGAGGTCAATTCTTGTTAATCTGGTTTACAGGCAAACCCTTATACGGCGGTAGGCAAAACAGTTCAGCAAGAACTCTGGCCAAGCTGATATCATAGCCTGAAAGGATATGGTCGAACAGGGAAAGGTGCCGCGCGAGAGCGATGCCTGCAGGCAACTTAGCGTGATCGTCGCGGCAAATTACGGTGGTCATCTCGCCTTCGTTTACAATTGCAGGCGAGGATTTCAGGGCACCGGGATGGTTGTTGGTAGGGCGTTCTCCTTCGATCGATCCAATATTCCCGTTCCCTACTGGCACGATCTCGACCGGATTTTTCGTCCAGTTGGTGAGCCGATAGCGCTCGTCCCAGATCGCGGTTTCGCCAGCCCCAACGGTGATTTCAGGCAGCGATCGCATTTCGCGATAGATGAAAGCCTTGTCTCGCTTGACCTCAATCACGCAGCGGCCGAGCGATACGCGCCGAAACGTCCCATCTCCCTTAATATGCTGGATGGCCCTGTCACAAAGCTCTGCCGCCGGCAGCATCGATAGGCCACCCATCGCCGCGAGAAGGACGCCAACGGCAAGGCGTCTGTCATCGCTATCGCCGGCAAATTCCGATCTTTCGATTTCGGCGAGCGTACCATCGTGCACTGCGACGCTTTTCTGCAAGAGCCCGGCGGCGCCGATATTATGCGCCATGCGCTGCTCGGTCTTTAGCGCAATGCTTGCGAGTATAGCTGCGCGCTCCCCATCGCGCAGCGCCTTGCGGATGCGCACGCGTTCATACTTTGGGTCTTCGTTGGATGGATCATCGCACCAAGCGATGCTGCGCGACCGCAAATAGGCGCGGAGCGCCTCGCGGGTTATCCCGAGCAGGGGCCGCACCAGCCAGATCTCGCGTTCGAACAATGTCGCAGGCGCCATTCCGGCAAGACCCCTGTCGCTGCCTTCGCTGCTCGTTCGCAAGCGCCGCATTGCATAGGTTTCGATCTGGTCGTCCTGCGTGTGTCCCGTCAGGATCACGTCCGTATCCGCCTGCCGGGCCGCCTGGCAAAGAAGGCGATATCGCGCGTCGCGCGCCAATGCCGAAAGTGCGGTCTGTGGCTTGGGCTCATCCCATGCAAGGGTCCGGTGCTTGACGCCGAGTTCTGCGCACAAAGTTGCCACATAGCGCGCTTCTTCGGCGGCTTCCGGGCGAAGGCGATGATCGACGGTAACGGCAATAATGGCTGGGAACTGCGGCCGGGAAGCGCACAATTCTACGAGGAGATGGAGAAGCCCCAGAGAGTCGCTGCCGCCGGAGACGGCGACGATGACCGAGGTCAGTCCCTCGAAATGGACCGAACCAAAAATGCGTTCCGGATCGAGCCCTGTCTCAGCACTTGTTGGCGGCACGCTCACTCTTCACGCGCTCCTTGATCGCCGGCGTAATATTCGGATAGCGCGTTGCGACGGAGGAAAAGGTGGCGCAGGCGACGTCATGATCGCGCATCTTGGCGAGAGTCATGCCGAGCTTTAGCAGGTTCTCCGGGCTCTTCTTCGAATCCGGATACTGCTTGTGATTGTCGAGGAACACCGATGCCGCATCCTGATATCGGCCCTGCCCGTAAAGCGACTCGCCGAGCCAGTAACGGGCATCGGGATCGGCGGGATCCTTGGGGAACCGGTCGACATGATCGCGGAAGGCAAGTTCCGCGCTCTTATAGTCGCCGGAGAGGAACAGCTGATAGGCCTGGTTGTAAAGCACCTTGGGATCGTCGGTTTGCGGCAAGGCAGCAACCGTCGTGTTGTCAGCCGGCGGATTATCGGTGGCATTTCCACCGATCACGTTGCCATTGGCATCAAATTCGATCTGCCCGAGGTCGCGCGGCGGCGCGCCGAGTTGCTCGGAGCCGGACAAATCGACCTGGGGATCAATAGC
This sequence comes from Phyllobacterium sp. 01N428, assembly GCF_056399405.1. Taxonomy (NCBI): domain Bacteria; kingdom Pseudomonadati; phylum Pseudomonadota; class Alphaproteobacteria; order Hyphomicrobiales; family Phyllobacteriaceae; genus Phyllobacterium; species Phyllobacterium sp. 01N428. Next base: position 189,289 of record NZ_JBFTRH010000006.1, on the reverse strand, counting down.
AGCGGAATCGGTGGTCTGGGGCGCTGCCCGCGACGAACCGGAAGAGGCAGAGGCATCCGACGATGCCTCCCCCGTTGTTGTTCGCGGCGATGGGGCGGATGCGACCGTACGATCGCTCTTGCCGCCGGCATCCGACCGCTTGCCCTTTTCCAGCTCCTGGAAGCGGAACTCGTTGTCTTCCTGTACTTTGCGCATCTGCTCCTGCATTTGCAGGATCTGGAAGTTCAGTTCCTCAACCTTGCCGGTGAGCTGCCTGATCTGCTCCTCGAGCTGGCTCACCCGCGGATCGCCTGCCTGAGCCAGGATGACGGGAGCTTTGCTGGGTGCAATCTCCGCCTTTGGCGCAGGCGGAAAAAATCCACCGCTCAAATCCATGGCGTGGCCGACGCCGGTTGCCAGAAATGGCATAACCGTCAGTGCCAGAACCATTCTTCTAAGTCCTTTGTTCATTCCTTTTACCGCCCCTGATATGGGAATTGAAACACCGCCTTGATTGCGGCCGCCCTATCTAACACGAGCAATGTGACTTCGGCCAAATTTTGTTAGCCTTGCGTCAAAACAAAAAAAGCGGCCCGAAAGCCGCCTTTTCCGTCGATAAAATCGAAGTCTGCTTAGCTGCCCGCGCCGCCGAGAACGGTGATGGCGCGGCGATTCTGCGACCAGCACGATTCGCTGTCGCAAACGGCAACCGGACGCTCGTTACCATAGGAGATGGTCTTGATGCGGCCAGCTGGAACGCCCTGAGATGCCAGATAGTTGCGTGTCGCAGCAGCACGGCGCTGACCGAGAGCAAGGTTGTACTCGCGCGTGCCGCGCTCGTCGGCATGGCCTTCGACGGTGATCGCATAGTTGGGGTAGCGCTTCAGCCACTGTGCCTGCTTGGACAGGGTCTGCTGTGCATCACCACGGATGACCGAGGAGTCGACATCGAAGAAGATGCGATCGCCGACATTGACGGTGAAGTCTTGCGTCGAGCCCGGTGTCGCGCTGCCAGCAAGGCCAAGGTCGCCGGCGCTGTTGGGCATGTTTTTCTTCGAGGCGCAACCCGCGATGGCGAGAGACATGAACAGTGCAACGACAAGTGGACTGCGTGCGATCATTTCGAACCGGCGCATGGCCTGGACTCCTTAAGAACTGAATTGTTTCGGTGAACAACCAGTAACCATATTGAGGTTAAGGCGAGTTCAAGAAACAGGGTTAATCCCCTCTTAAAACCAGGATTAACGGCGAATCGAATGCGTATTTCCGTACCTCTAAGGCAAACAATGCGGCGGAAAAACGACATTCGCGGCGAATGTCGGAGGACATCGCCGCGAATGCAGAGAAGAGCTCCTGATGGCTGGCAGCCACTATTCGAGAAGCGGAGACCAGGCCGGGTCCGACGAGAGGTTCGGGGTCTGGATCTGGCGGATATTGCGGCCCGTCAGATCGACCGTCATCAGATGCGGGCTGTTCGAGCCGGGCGGCTGGCGGAAGAACATCAGAACGCGGCCATTCGGCGCCCAGGTCGGGCCCTCATCGTGGTAGCCGCTCGAAAGGATGCGCTCGCCCGAGCCGTCCGTCTTCATGACGCCGATCGAGAATTCGCCGCCCGCCTGCTTTGTGAAGGCGATCAGGTCTCCGCGCGGTGACCAGACCGGGGTCGAATAGGAACCGTCGCCGAAGGAGATGCGCTGCGGGTTCGAACCATCCGCGCCCATCTTGTAGATCTGCGGTCGGCCGCCACGATCGGATTCGAAGACGACCTGCGTGCCATCCGGCGAATAGGATGCGCCGGTATCGATCGCAGACGTGCTGGTGAGGCGCGTCGTCGTGCGGCTGCGCAGATCCATTGTGTAAATGTTGGCGCTGCCGTCTTCCTGGAGCAGGCTCATGACGACCTTCTGCCCGTCGGGTGAAAAGCGCGGTGCGATGGTCATGCCGGGGAAGTTGCCGACGAGTTCACGCTGGCCGGTCTCGAGTTGCAAGAGGTAAATCTGCGGCTTGCCGCCTTCGAATGACATATAGGTGATTTCCTGCCGGCTCGGCGAGAAGCGCGGCGTCAGGACGAGATCCTTGCCGTTGGTGAGATAGCGCGTGTTGGCACCGTCCTGGTCCATGATGGCCAGACGCTTGACGCGTTTTTCCTTGGTGCCGGACTCATCGACATAGACGACGCGGGTATCGAAATAGCCGTCCTCGCCCGTCAGTTCCTTGTAGATCGCGTCGGCGATGATGTGGGCGACCCGGCGCCAGCTTTCCGGCGAGGTGAAGAACTGCTGTCCGATCAATTGCTTACCGGCGAAGGTGTCCCACAGGCGGAACTCCGCCTTCAGCCTGCCGTCGCCCTGCTTGGTGACGCGGCCGGTGACAAGCGCCTGGGCATTGATCACCTTCCAGTCTTCAAAGCGCGGGGCAGCATCGGGGTTCGAGATCTTTTCGATGAACGCACCCTTCTCGATCGGCGCGAAGAGGCCGGACCGCTCAAGGTCCGCAGCAATCACGCCGGAAATATTGGTCCCAAGCTGATCACCGGAGAGAAAATCTGTAATCGCGATGGGCATGGGTTCAACCACGCCCTTGGTGATATCGAGTTTGAGCTGCGCGCGCGCCGGGAGCGTCGCAACAGCCAACAATGCGATAATCATTGCGAAAGCGGAAAGAATTGTCCGGGTCGTTCTAAGCATAAGTTCAGGGCCCTCTTTTGGCTGGCCAATTGTCATCATCAGGTCGTTCCTGGATAGAAGGTTAGTTCAACATCTTTCCAGGTATCATATTTGTCTTGCGGCAGATTGAACGGTACCGAGCGCATGACCGCGCGCAATGCACTGCTCTTGATCGCGTTCAGGAGACCGGGTTCACCGCCGCTGCCGCTCACGACCGGCGAACCTTCGATCTCGCCGCTCGGCGTGAGCTTGAACGAGACGATGATCTTCATATCCGGATATTCCTCGGCACCCACCGGCTTGTTCCAGTTGCCCTCGATGGCGCTGCGCAAAGCATCCATTTCGCTCTGGCTGAGCTTCGAGCCGCCCGTCGCCTTGTCGGCGCCGAGAGAAGCCCGGTCCGTGGAGCGCTTGGCACCACCTGCGGACGGCTTCTGGTTGTTGAGCAATTCCGCAACCTCGTCGGCTATGCCCTTCTCCTTGGAAGGTTTGGCCGCCGTCTGCGTCTGCTTCGGCTTCTCAGGTTCCTTGCGCTCCGGAGTCTTTGCCGTCTGCGCCGGCTGGGTGGGCTTTGCTTCCGGCTTGGCGACATTCTCGGGAAGCTTGAAAGTCTCTTCCTGCGGTACGGGATCGGGCTTGGCTTCGGTAATTGCCGAAGCCACAGGATCAGGTTTGACTTCCTGCTTGGGCGCAGGCTCCGGCTTCACCTCCGTGGCGGGCACGGGTTCAGGCTTCGGTTCCGGCTTGACCTCGGGTTTCGGCTCAGGCTGCGGTTCCGGCTTTGGGACAGGCGCTTCCGATGGCTTCGGCGCTTGTGCGGATTCCACCGGCTTGGGTTTTACTTCCAGCGTCTCCTTGGTCTTGGTGTCGAGGTCGCTGTCGCCGGTATTCTGGGCGTCGAGCTGGGTCTGCGGCTTCTCGGCGGGCTTCGGCGCGGGCTTTTCGGCCTTCGGCGCCTTCTTGTCGCCCTGCTGCAGCTGGGTGATGGATTCGACGGGAACGATATCGATAGGCATGGACTCGACGTCCGCGACCATCGGGGCGGGCGCGGAGAACGTCAGCAGCCCCCAGCCAAGGATGGCGGCATGAATTACAGCAGAGGATACGACACTGCCCTTCATTTCGCTTAGCTATCCTGCTCCTGAAGACTGACCAGACCAATATTCTTGAATCCGGCCGATGAAATGCGCGCCATGACCTTCATGACCGCACCATAATCGGCCGTCTTGTCGCCGCGAACGAAAATGCGCTCGTTATAGCCGGTCTTGGCGATTGCCTGCAGTTTCGGCACAATTTCCTCGATCGGGATTTCCGTGTCCTCGATGAAGATCTGTCCCTGCTGGTTGACCGAGATCGTGATCGGCTTGGTGTCGGTATCCAGCGCCTTGGCCGCGGTGTCCGGCAGGTCGATCGGCACGCCGACCGTCATCAGCGGCGCAGCGACCATGAAGATGATCAGGAGAACCAGCATCACGTCGACCAGCGGCGTGACGTTGATTTCACTCATCAGCGCCTTGCTGGCCCGACCGCGGCGTCGGCGTCCGCCTGACGACCCATTGTTTCCCATTGACATGCCCATGGCATCAATCTCGCAATTTCAAGTATCGGTTACGCAGGCGGTCATTCAGGTCCGCGGCAGCTTCTCATCGATTTGCCGCGAGAGTATGGCGGAAAACTCGTCCGCAAAGCCTTCCATGCGTGCGGTAAGCTTGCCGGCGTCGCTCGACAATTTGTTGTAGGCGATAACGGCTGGAATAGCGGCGACAAGGCCGATAGCCGTTGCCAGCAGCGCTTCGGCAATACCAGGCGCCACAACAGCAAGGCTGGTGGACTTGGAACCGGCAATCGCCATGAACGAGGTCATGATGCCGATGACGGTGCCGAAGAGGCCGATGAAGGGGCCGGCGGAGCCGATCGTTGCAAGAAATGTCAGGCGGGCGGCGAGATAGTCGCTTTCGCGCGCCAGCGCCACGTCCATCGCCTTGTCGATACGCATCTGCAGCGCGATAGGCGAGCGGGCGCCCTTTTCGAATGACTTCTTCCATTCACGCATGGCGGCAATGAAGATCGAGCCCATGCCGGTGGTGCGCTTGTCGCCAAGGTTGCGATAGAGCTCTTCGAGCGACTGTCCCGACCAGAAGACCTGTTCGAAACGGTCGAAGGCGCGCTTGGCGCGTCCGAATCCGAGCGCTTTGTCGATGATGATCGCCCATGTCCAGATGGACGCACCGAGAAGCCCGATCATCACAAGCTTGACGATAAATCCGGCTTGCCAGAACAGTCCCCAAAGCGAAGTATCTGATGCTTGAACGGCAACCGCTAAATTTTCCATAACCACAACCCTCGAATCCGAAAACCCGGCATGTTGACCGGGGCGCAATCGTCTCTCACTCCAGATGAGCCACGCTAGTGAGACCGGATTTTTCCAGTAACCACACCGCGGCTTCTCACGGTTAATTTTGGTAAAACGAAGGCGTTAACGCAAAACGCCCCGTTTGATGACCTTATTCATGGTTTGTTATGGTTAAGGATCAGTTATGATTCAGCCCGGTGCGTGATTTTAAATTATCGAGGCTAAGATTGCGGCTTGAAAAGCTTGATCCATTCTGCGGGAAACCTTCGCGGCCGTCCGACGCCATTGACAAGGGCCGCTTCGACCCTTGCCGCGATCAAGAGTTCTTCACCGCGTTTGATCGATTGCGCCATGCGCACGCGCGCACCCGATATCTCCGCCGTATGGGTCTCCACCGTCAGGACATCGTCGATACGCGCCGCTGAGCGAAAGTCGATCTCCATGCGCCGCACCACCCAGACGATACTTTCACCGAGCTTGCCATCGGCCAGCTCCGAGTGGTGCACGCCGAGCAGACGCAGATAGTCGGTGCGCCCGCGTTCAAGAAATTCGAGGTAGCGGGCATGGTAGACGACGCCTGAAAAATCGGTGTCCGCATAATAGACGCGGGCAAGCAGCCGGTGCCCGATATCGGTCAGTTCTCCGGCGAGACCGTCCGTTAAGGAAAGAATATTGTTTTCGCTCATGGTTCTTTTCTTTTGCCGGGTAGGCGGGCATTTTGTCCAGACCCGGATGGAGGACGTGAAGGAATTGGCGTTTCGATTGTTTCACGTGCTTTTCGCATTTGCATGCCTGCTTGTCACTGTCGCAACGGCATCGGCCACCGCCTTCACGATGCAGCGCGGGGTCAATCTCGATCCATGGGTCACCTGGCCGCTTCCCGAACGTTGGGACGATGAAGAAATCCTCACCAACTTTCCGGAGTGGCGGCGTAGTACACGGCTGGAAGACCTGCAGGCAATCCGCAAAGCGGGCTTCGATTTCGTCCGCATGCCTGCCGATCCTGCCATCTTCCTGCAGGATGCCTCGGAGGAACGCGTCAGGAAGCTGCTTGCCGCCACGCTCCGATCCATCGACTTGCTGCATAAGGCCGGTCTCAAGGTGGTCGTCGACATGCACACGATCCCGAGCGACAAGCGGAAAATCGGCACCAACCAGATTTCGTCGGATCCGGCCCTGTTTGCCCGTTATCTCGATCTGGTAGGGCGCCTCGGCCGTGCCCTTTCCATCACCGATCCAGCCCTTACTGCCTTTGAACCGTTCAACGAGCCGGTGGTGGATTGTGATCTCGCAGTCTATCCAAAATGGTCCGCCTTGCTGGTGCAATTGCATGCTGCGGCGCGCAACGCATTACCCAATCACACGCTGGTTCTCTCCGGCGGATGCTGGGCGAGCGCCTACGGTCTGATCCAGCTCAATCCGACGAGCGTCGCGGATGACAATGTGATCTGGACCTTCCACTCGTATGAGCCCTATATCCTCACCCATCAGGGCGCAGGATGGACGGGCGATGCCATGGCCTATGTCGAGGGCCTGCCCTATCCGCCTGACAGGCTCGGGCAAGACGGGTTTCACGAGGTTCTCGACGAAGCCCGCCATCGCATCGAGAAGCAGGCGCCAGAGGACAAGCGCAAGGCCCTTCTCAACAATCTCAACGAAATGGCCGATGGGATTGCCGATGATGCCAAGGCGCTGGCGAGACTGAACGAGCCGTTCGACCAAGCGGATGCATGGGGTCGGCAGTATAATATTGCCCCGGAACGGATATACCTTGGCGAGTTCGGAATGATCCGTCAGGAATATGGCAAGTATTTCCTCATGCCGGCCGAGTGGCGCGCCGCTTACATGAAAGACGTGGTTGCGGCCGCAAACAAGCGTGGCTTTCCCTGGTCCGTCTGGTCGTGGGGCGGCGCCTTCGGCATCACTCTTGCCGACGACAAGCGGGTTTTCGATCCGGTTATCCTCGAAGCGCTGAAGGCTGAATAAGCTTCATTCGTCTTCCTGGAAGAGGTTGATCTGTTGCTGCGTGACTTCGGCCGGCGCATTGAGCCCGAGATGTTTCCAGGCATTGGCGGTCAATACGCGGCCGCGCGGCGTGCGCTGGATAAAGCCCTGCTGGATCAGGTAAGGCTCGATAATATCCTCGATCGCGTCGCGCGGCTCGGAAAGCCCGGCGGCGATCGTTTCGATTCCGACCGGCCCTCCGCCGAAATTATGTGCAATCATTGAAAGGTAGCGCCTGTCGAGCTGATCGAGACCGAGAGAATCCACCTCGAGCCTCAGCAGCGCCGAGTCGGCCGTTTCGCGATCGATCCGGTCCTTGCCATCGACAATGGCGAAATCGCGCACGCGCCGCAGCAGGCGGCCGGCAATACGCGGGGTGCCTCGTGCGCGGCGTGCGACTTCGAGCGCGCCGTCATCGGTCATGCCGATGCCCATGATGCGGGCACCGCGCCGCACGATATGTTCGAGCTCCTCGACCGTGTAGAAGTTCAATCGGATGGGAATGCCGAAACGGTCGCGCAGCGGGGTGGTCAACAGGCCGAGCCGGGTCGTTGCAGCCACAAGGGTGAACTTGGCAAGATCGATCTTGACGGAACGTGCTGCCGGTCCCTCGCCGATGATCAGGTCGAGCTGATAGTCTTCCATGGCCGGATAGAGAATTTCCTCGACCGCCGGGTTCAGCCGATGGATTTCGTCGATGAACAGGACGTCATTTTCTTCGAGATTGGTGAGCAGGGCGGCAAGATCGCCAGCCTTGGCGATAACCGGGCCCGAAGTCGAGCGAAAGTTTACGCCAAGTTCCTTCGCCATGATCTGCGCCAGCGTGGTCTTGCCAAGGCCCGGTGGCCCGACGAAGAGCACATGATCCAGCGCCTCGCCGCGCGATTTCGCCGCCTCGATGAACACCTTGAGATTGGCGCGCGCCGCAGCCTGCCCGACGAAATCGGCAAGGGTCTGCGGTCGCAGCGAGGTATCAAGGTCCTCGCCGCGCTTGTCGGGTGAAATCAGACGGCCTGCATCGCTCATGCGCCTGTCCTCGCATAACGAGCTTCGTCAGACAATGGCATTAGCGCGACAGCTCCTTGAGGCCGAGCCGGATGAGCTTGGTCGAATCGGCGCCCTCGCCTGCCTCCTTCATCGCCGCCGCTACCGCATTGGCGGCCTGGTCGCGGGAATAGCCGAGATTGGTGAGGGCCGAAACCGCGTCGGCGACCGGGCGGGGCGCGACGCCCTCGCCGATCTCCTGCTTGAGGCCGATCGTGCCGCTGGCCTCGCCGGCAAAGGCCGGCGCCTTGTTCTTGAGTTCGGTGACAATGCGCTCGGCCACGCGCTTGCCGACGCCCGGGGCCCGGCTGACCATGGCAATGTCGCGCAGCGCGATCGCGTTGGCGAGGTCAGACGGCGTCAACACGCCAAGTACGCTGAGCGCCACCTTGGCGCCAATGCCCTGCACACTCTGGAGCAGGCGAAACCATTCCTGTTCGAGCGGCGAGGTGAAGCCGAACAGCCTGATCATGTCTTCGCGGACATAGGTTTCGATGAAGAGTATTACCGCCTCGCCAACTCCGGGAAGATGTGAAAGCGTCCGCGCCGAGCAGTAAGCCACGTAGCCCACCCCATGCACATCGATAATCACATGATCTTCGCCGATTTCGTCTACCGTACCCTTGAGCTTGCCGATCATCCGAGAGCCGCCAGTTTCTGTTCGATGGCTATGCGCCCGATCGCGCTTTGCCGGTGATGTGCGTGGCAGATGGCTACAGCGAGCGCGTCGGCAGCATCGTCCGTATCGAACGTCGCCTTCGGCATCAGAACCTTTACCATCATGTGAATTTGCTGTTTTTCGCCGTGACCGACGCCGATTACCGCCTTCTTGACGGCGTTCGGCGCATATTCGGCGACCTGCACACCGGCGAGTGCCGGCACCAGCAGCGCAATGCCCCGCGCTTGCCCAAGCTTCAGGGTCGCCGTCGCATCCTTGTTGACGAATGTGTGCTCGACAGCGGATTCGTGCGGCACCATCTGGTGAATGACCGCCGCAAGACCATCGTGCAACTGGCATAGACGCGAGGCAAGATCGAGCTTTGCATCGGAAAGGATTGTGCCGGAAGCGACGAAGCGCAGGGAATTGCCCAGCGTTTCGATCATGCCCCAACCGGTTCGCCTGAGACCGGGATCAATACCGATGATTCGAATCGCTTCCTTCATGTCGGGAACCTTACCTTTCTGCCGGGCATGTTGACAGCAGAAAGGTGAACAAAAGCGAAACGAAACTGTTTATGATTGCCGAAAGCGAACGCTCAACGATTGCCGAAGGCGGTGGCGAGCAGCGTGATCTGGTCCGAGACCGGATTAGTCGAGAAAAGCGGGCGCTCCTCGACGTTCTCATTGTAGATCTCGTCATCCATCTGCCGGACTCGTGCCTGCAGCCGGAGCGAGCGATGCACGATATCGCAATAGGAAAGCGGGATTTCATCCCAGCCCGCGACGCTTTCGGGGGCCGAATCGGTATCAAGGCGCACCTTGGCCTTCTCCGAAAGCACCTGGTCGGGCGTCATCTCGCCGCTGCGCGAAGCGCGCTGCAGCAGGAGCCAGGACGCGACCTGCATCAGCCGCGTCGTCAACCGCATCGATTCGGCGGCATAGAGCGTGGCGGCGACACGGGTGAGCCTGCGGGCAGCCGCGCGCCCTTCCCCATCGAGATAGGAAGCGGCTTCTTCCACAAGACTCATGCCTTCATCATAGAGATGATTGAAGCTTTCCGACCGAACCATGCGCTCCGCAAGCCGTATCGTGTTGTCCACGTGGAATTCCTGTTCAGCCATCATATGCCCTGTTACCAATGCGCTGTCGCGAACCGAATCTTGCCAAAGCCGTACACCCTTACTGAAACAGCAAGCGATACACCACAACGGTCGGCGGACAGTATTCCCCAGCAACCTGCCTGCATACTCACGTCAGCGCAAGTTTATCCTTAATAAAGGGTTAACGGCAGGGCCGGTCGGAAGATATGAACATAAAAAAAGAGCCGCGAAACATGGCGGCTCTCAGGAGTCTAACAGGGAGGCGTCAAACAAAGTGGCCAAACCACTTGGTAAGAATCCAGAAAACTGGATGTTCAATTTATAGATTGTAATGCTTAACGATTCCTTAACGCCGACAATAAAGTTGGGCGGAATGTTCTATCCATGCGGTGCGTCCATGGCTTGGCCGGTGGTGGATCGGCGGCTCAAGGCTGAGGACCACAGCGGTGGTGTTGGGGTGGCTGACGGTAGCAGAACGTCCGCCACGCGCATCGTTGCTCGGCACCTCTATCGCCAACAGGGCTTCAATTTGAGGTTAGCCCACCCCCCCGTTATCCTAAAGCGCCCTTGCTCGCTTGCGCAGCTCGAACTTCTGGATCTTGCCGGTCGAGGTCTTCGGGATCGGCTCGAACAGCACATTGCGCGGGCATTTGAACTTGGCCAACAACGTCCGGCAATGGGCGATGATCTCCGCCTCGCTCGCCGCATGGCCGGGTTTCAGTTCGACAAAAGCGAGCGGGGTTTCGCCCCATTTATCGTCAGGCCGTGCGACCACGGCGCAGGCGCCAACGGCCGGAAACTTGTAGAGTGCGTCCTCGACTTCGATCGAGGAGATATTCTCGCCGCCTGAAATAATGATGTCCTTGGAGCGATCCTTCAGCTGGATATAGCCGTCCGCATGCATTACGCCGAGATCGCCGGAATGGAACCAGCCGCCCGCGAAAGCCTCGTCGCTTGCCGCCCGGTTCTTCAGATACCCCTTCATGACGATGTTGCCGCGGAACATGACCTCACCGATGGTCTCGCCGTCCGGCGGCACCGGCTGCAGCGTTTCCGGATCGAGCACTGCCAAATCTTCCAGCGCCGCGTAGCGGACGCCCTGCCGCGCCTTCTTGGCGGTACGCAGAGAAACATCGAGCGCATCCCACTCGTCCTGCCACTCATTGACAACGGCCGGACCGTAAGTCTCGGTCAGCCCATAGAGATGAGTGACGGCAAAGCCGGCTTCCGCCATGCCCGCCAGGATCGACTCGGGCGGCGGCGCAGCCGCAGTGTTGAAGGTGACCGTTTGTGGGAACGACCGCTTGTCCTGGTCTTTCGCGTTGATCAGCGTCGACATGACGATGGGCGCCCCGCAAAGATGGGTCACGCCGTGGTCTGCGATCGCATCGTAGATCTGCCTGGCGCGCACCCAGCGCAGACAGATATGCGTGCCGAACTGCAGCGCCAGCGTCCAAGGGAAGCACCAGCCGTTGCAATGGAACATAGGCAAGGTCCACAGATAGACCGGATAACGTCCCATTCCCGAAGCGATGATATTGCCATAGCCCATCAGCGCGGCACCACGATGGTGATAAACAACGCCTTTCGGATTTCCCGTCGTGCCGGACGTGTAGTTGAGCGTGATGGCATCCCACTCGTCATCGGGCTTTGACCAAGCAAATTCAGGATCGCCGGAATCGACAAAGGCACCGTAGTCCATCCCGCCCAATGGCTCGCCCTGGGGATAGGGCGCATCGGCGGGGTACTCGGCATCGACGAAGTCGATCACGATCGGCTTCACCGTGGCAAGCTTGAGCGCCTCGCGAAAGACATCGGCAAATTCGCTATCGACGATGGCGACCCTGGTTTCCGCATGATCGAGCTGGAACGCGATCACCGCCGCATCGAGCCGCGTATTCAGTGAGTGCAGCACGGCCTGCGTCATCGGAACGCCGAAATGGGCTTCAAGCATCGGGGGCGTATTGGAAAGCATGACGCTCACTGTATCGCCTTTGCCAATGCCAAGCCGCGACAGCGCCGAAGCGAGCTGGCGCGTGCGCCGATAGAACGTGCCGTAATCGATGCGCTGGGCCCCGTGAATGATTGCCGGTCGGTCGGGATAGACGCGCGCCGCCCTTTCGAGAAAGGAAAGCGGCGTCAGCGGCTGATGGTTGGCCGCGTTGCGCTCAAGATCACGATCGAAGATTCCGCCCATACACGCCTCCCAACGCGATAGCTCCCAAGCTCAAGCTACAGCGATTTGGTTGGCGGAGAAAGGCGCAAGTCAGGTCTTCGGGACTGGCTCGAAGACCCATTGCTCATACTCAGGCAGAACGCGCCGTTGCCGGCTTCATGGCCCCGGCCGGCATGGACTTGCCGGCCACGACGGGCTTGGTCTTTTCCGCCTTCTGGACGGGACGCCCACCCCAGCCGAGCCGCGGCAGCCACTCAAGGTAATAGGCAAGCGCGAACTGAGCCATGATGCCGCTGGCGATCAGCAGCGTATCGTCGAGAAGCCCACCAGGATTCATGACCTTTACGACCTGAGCCACCATCGCAAGGATGGTGCCTGCTACAAAGACCGGCAGCGAATGCTTGCCGAGAATGGCGAGCGGATGATCGGCGGATGTGCGGGCGAGGTTCGAGATCGCCGGTACCGAGACGATGACATAGGCGAGCGCCAGAACATGCGCGAGGCGCGTCAGCGACAGGAAGGTCTTGTCGAAACCGGTGACGACCATGGGCAGTCCCAGCGAGGTGTCGATGCCCCAGAGCGGCCACCGCACCCAGAAGAGCGCGATCAGAATATAAGCGACGGAGAGGCCAAACAGGTATTTGTTGAAGACGATCGTGCCGCCACGGCGCACATGCATGATGCCGGCCATCCCCACCACGAACAGGAACTGCCATGACAGCGGGTTAAGGAACCAGACGCCGTCAGTCGGATAATTGGGCGGCGCGATCTGGTAAACGCCGGACACCAGCCAAAGCAATCCGGAGGCGCCGACAAGGAGGGCAAGGCTGTATTGCGCAATCACCAGGAACAGCGGCAGCATCAGGAGCAACACGCCATACATGGACAGAATATTGTTGTAGCCAAGCTGATGGCCCATCGTCGCAAGCCCGATCAGCGCCTTGGCCGGCTGATCCATCAGGGGACCGATATTGATGAAGGACATGAATTCAGGGCGCTGCAGGTAAATGCCGGCCGCGCAGAAAATCGCGAGCGTCGCGATCGTGGTCAGAATATGGGTGCTATAGAGCGTCGCTGCCCGCCGCCATGCCTTCAGTGTCATCAGGAAACGATTGCCGGGTTCGAACTTCGAGCCATAGGCAAGGCCGACGGCAATACCGGATATCAGGACGAAAGCCTCGGCGGAATCGGAGAAGCCAAAGTTCTTGTGCGTGAGATTTTCATAGACCGTGCCTGGCACGTGATTAATGAAAATCGTCAACAGGGCAAGCGCTCTGAAAACATCGATACGGGTATCCCGCTGTTTCAGCTGAATCTGTGTCATGGCCTTCCCGTATTCCGATATGCAAGGTTGAATTTTACACGCCGCCGATGGGCGCGAGTGAGGCGTATGAATGTGGTGATTAATGTTGACATAGGACAAAAGTTGCGTTTCGGCTGATCAACTTTCGTTGAAAATTATAACAAACTGACCACGCCGTCATAGGTCAGCTTCAGTCCCATCAGCAAAATCATGATGTACATGAAGGGGTAGAAAATCTCCGGCCGCATGCGCTTGACGATCCAGGCGCCAGCGAAGGTTGCAAGCGGCGCCAGCGGCAAAAGCACTGCCGAAGCCCTGAGATTTGCGGTGTCGAACTGCCCGAGCGCGAAATAGGGAATGACCTTCACGGCGTTGACGATCGCAAAGAAAATTACGCTCGTCCCATTATAAACTTTTGGATCCTGGCGCAGTGGCAGGGCATAGACCTGATAGGGCGGACCGCCCGCATGAGCGACGAAACTTGTGAAGCCGGCGAGCGTCGACCACAGCGTCGCACTCGCAGCATTGTGAGGTTGTGCCGTGGCTCGCTTTGCCGCACTGGTAAGCATATAGCGGGCAAAAAAGATGATCGCGATGGCCCCGACAATGAGCTTGACCATGTCATCCGTGACGATGGATGCGGTGAGCCAACCGATGCCAATGCCGAGAAATGCGCCCGGCAGCATGAGCTTCAGCGTCTGGTTGTCGCGGTAGCCGCGCCATGACCAGAGGCTCGCGACATCCATGACGATTAGGATCGGCAACATGATCGCTGCCGCCTGCACCGGCGGCATCACCAGAGCCATCAGCGGCACGCCGACCTGCCCCATCGCCCCGCCAAGACCGCCCTTCGACAAGCCGATCAGGATCGTTGCCGGAACGGCGGCAGCATAGAACCATGGGTTCATCAAGAGGTCGGGCATGTCAGGAAATCCGGCGGATGGGCGTAAATCTGTGTAACCCCGCACGTCGCGGTTGAGAAACGATTTTTGGAATTGTGCCCCGATTTCGATACACCGGCGCTTAACCCACCTATGGCAACATGCCCACGAAGGCCGGGAGGACTGTTCAAACCGACTGCCTTCCTTTATGCCCCAATTTGATCACGAGCACTCGCTTTATGGGTGCGCCCAATGCATTCGAGAACGAAACAGGTTGCAGCCATGAACACCAAAACAACGCCCGAACGCTGCCGAATCGTTCTGATCGCTCCGCCAGCGGCCAGCGCCGAAGAACTTGTGAGGATTCTCGCATCAGCTTTATCGGGCGGCGATGTGGCCTCAGTCCTCCTTCCGCCCTATGATGTCGACGAAGCCCAATTCCAGATGCTTGCCGAAGCCGCGGTGCCGGTGATCCAGAACGCGGGCGCTGCCGCGATCATCGTCGGGAACACACAGGTTGCGGGACGCGTGAAGGCCGACGGCCTGCATATCGAAGGCCCAGCCACCGCCATTGCCGATGCCGTGTCGCGCTTCTCTCCGAAGCTCATCGTCGGCACCGGCAACGTCAAGAACCGCCACACGGCGCTTGAGATGGGCGAAGCCCAGCCGGATTATGTACTCTTCGGCAAGATTGGCGCGGATACCAAGCCCGAGGCGCATCCGCGCAATATCGAGCTTGCCGACTGGTGGGCGGGGATGATCGAGATCCCCTGCATCATCCAGGCGGGCAACAATCTCGAAAGCATTGTCGACGCCGTTTCCACCGGCGCGGAATTCATTGCCCTTGGTGCCGCCATATTTGAAGGAAACAACCCGGAATCGGCAATCCGGGAAGCCAACAGGCTCCTCGACCAGCACGCGCCGAGATTCGAGGAATGAGATTTATGGGAGCAAGGTCGCTAAACCTTATCCGCACGGGCGCAGTGCTTGCCTTTTCAGGCATCGTTACTGGCGCCCCGGCCCAAACGGCGCAGCCAGTGCCGACTGCACCTCTGCCGGCCGAAGCGGTTCAACCTACCCTTGAAGATCCCAAGCCAGCGCCTTTGCAACAGGAACTTGGTGCACCCGTCACGTCCACCAAGCAGGACAGGCCAAAATCGGCCGGTGACAACAATTCGGCCGACCCGATCAATCCGACCCGGTTCGGTCAGGCGCCGGCCGACGACGCCTTTGGCGCCTACCAGCGCGGCCTCTACAAGACTGCCTACAACCTTGCTCTGCCCCGCGCCGAAGCCGGTGACAGCGCTGCTCAGGTGCTGCTTGCGGAAATATTGGCGCGCGGCCTTGGAACGCCGGTCAACATGGCTGAATCGGCCAAATGGTATGGCAAGGCCGCCGAGCAGGGCGTACCTGAAGCGCAATTCCGCTATGCAGCCATCCTGCTCCAGGGACGATATGCCCCGAAGGATCCGAAAAAGGCCAAGGAACTGACCAAGGCGGCGGCAGACAAGGGTAATGCCGCAGCTGAGTTCAACTACGGCCAGATCCTCATGCAGGAGCGCCCGGGCTCTGCCGGCATTGAAAATGCCTATCCCTGGTTTCTGAAAGCCGCAGACAAGGGCCTTGCCGATGGCGAATATGCGGTAAGCCAGGTGCTGGCCAATGGAACGCCGACGATTCCGCGCGACATGGCGAAGGCGCGGGAATATCTCATCAAGGCCGCGGTCAAGGGTTACGATACGGCACAACTCGACCTTGGCAGTTGGCTCGTCGCCGGGCTCGGTGGTCCGCACGAATACAAGGCTGGCTTCGGCTGGATGCTGCGGGCAGCAACGAGCGGCAATGTCGCCGCCCAGGCGCGGCTTGCAAAGCTCTACCGCGACGGCATCGGCGTCGAAGGCGATTTCATCAAGGCCGCCGCGTGGTACATCGCCGCCAAGCGTGCTGGCCTCAACGATCCCGATCTTGAATCCTTCATGGACGGCCTCGACGACGATCAGAAAAGCCAGGCTATCGCGGAAGCCAACAAGCTGCAATTCCGCTAGAGCCTTGCCTGTTCACATGGGACTGTTCGAATTCATTGCGTTGACGGATCGTGCATCCCGGTCGTAGCTTCGCTCCATCCGCATAACCAAGCGATGGGAATTCGAAATGCCGCTGATCAACCGTGCTCATGAAATGCAACAACACGTCGCCGAGTGGCGCCGTCATCTGCATGAAAACCCGGAAATCCTCTACGACGTGCATGAGACGTCGCGATTTGTCGCCGAGAAGCTGCGAGCGTTCGGCTGTGATACGGTTGAGACCGGGATAGGCCAGACGGGGGTTGTCGGCATCATCCGTGGACGCCACGGCGATGGTCCGGTTCTCGGGTTCCGCGCCGACATGGATGCCCTGCCGATTGCCGAGGAGAGCGGCAAACCATGGGCATCAAAAACACCCGGAAAGATGCATGCCTGCGGCCATGACGGTCACACTGCGATGTTGCTCGGGGCAGCGCAGCACCTTGCCGATACACGCAATTTCAAGGGTTCTATCGCCGTCATCTTCCAGCCGGCCGAAGAGGGTGGCGCCGGTGCCCGTGCAATGATCGACGACGGCATGATGGATCGCTTCGCCATTCGCGAGGTCTACGGCATGCACAATGCCCCCGGGCTGCCCCTTGGTGAATTCGCCACCCGCAAGGGCTCGATCATGGCCGCGACGAACGAATTCGAGATCACGGTAACGGGGCGCAGCGGTCATGCTGCTAAACCGCAGTCGGCGATCGATCCGGTGCTGATCGCCGCCCACATCATAATTGCGCTGCAGTCCATCGTGTCACGCGAGACCGATCCCTTGAAGGCGCTGGTCGTTTCCGTGACGCAGCTCAATGGCGGCGATGCATCCAACGTCATCCCCGACCGCGTCAAGCTTGGCGGCACGGTACGCACACTCGTGCCGGAGATCAGGGAACTGGCGCAGAAGCGCGTAACGGAGATTGCCGAAGCCACCGCATCCGTGTTCGGCGGCAAGGCCGACGTCGTCTACCACGAAGGATATCCGGTCACCTACAACCATGACCGCGAGACCGACTTTGCCGTTGGCATTGCCCAATCCATCGTCGGCGCAGCGGCCGTAAGCAGCGATATGCCGCCGGTCATGGGCGCGGAGGATTTTTCCTACATGCTGGAAAGCCGCCCGGGCGCCTTCGTCTTCATCGGCAATGGCGACACGCCTGCGCTTCACAATTCGGCCTACGATTTCAACGACGACGCGATCCCCTATGGCATCAGCTATTGGGTTTCGCTGGCCGAAACCGCGCTGGCCGCTTGAGCTGCGACCGATAAGAACAGGGCGCATCCTCAAGCAGTTTGCGCCCTCTCTCTTGCCTATTGTGTGAAATTGTGGTCTTGGAGGCGCCAATATTTGGCCTAGCCGTCGAAATCGGCGCCAAGTTCCAACAACAATCCGGATAGACAAATGAAAATCAACGGGAATGAAATCCGTCCAGGCAACGTGATCGAGCACGACGGCGGCCTTTGGGTTGCGGTCAAGACGAATGCCGTGAAGCCCGGCAAGGGCGGCGCCTACAATCAGGTCGAGCTCAAGAACCTCATTAACGGCACCAAGCTGAATGAGCGCTTCCGTGCCGCCGAGACGGTGGAGAAGGTGCGCCTTGAGCAGAAGGATTTCTCGTTCCTCTACGAACAGGGCGAAGCACTGATTTTCATGGACACCGACAGCTACGAACAGCTCGAATTGCAGAAGGACTTCGTTGGCGATCGCGCCGCGTTCCTGCAGGACGGCATGATGGTTACGGTCGAACTCTATGACGAAAAGCCAATCGGTATCTCGCTCCCGGATCAGGTCACGCTGGCGATCACCGAAGCCGACCCGGTCGTGAAGGGCCAGACGGCGGCATCCTCCTACAAGCCGGCGCTGCTCGAAAATGGCATTCGCGTTCTCGTTCCGCCCTTTATTTCGTCGGGCGAGCGCATCGTCGTCGACACCAACGAAATCACCTATATCCGCCGCGCCGATTAAGCCGGCCCCGGGGAGCCGGCTCCGCTGGCTTCCCTATTTGATCTTACGGAGACATACCCCGAATGGCGCGTTCAGCGATACTCAATGTAATGGTTCAGGCCGCCATGAAGGCGGGCCGCTCGCTGGCGCGCGATTTTGGCGAAGTGCAGAACTTGCAGGTGTCGCTCAAGGGTCCGGGCGACTATGTGAGCCAGGCCGACAAGCGCGCCGAAGAGATCGTCTACGCGGAACTCCGCCGCGCCCGTCCCGACTACAGCTTCCTGATGGAAGAATCCGGCGCTGTCGAAGGCAGCGACGGCCAGCACCGCTGGCTGGTCGATCCGCTCGACGGCACCACCAACTTCCTGCATGGCATTCCCATTTTTGG
Source organism: Phyllobacterium sp. 01N428 (assembly GCF_056399405.1). Taxonomy (NCBI): domain Bacteria; kingdom Pseudomonadati; phylum Pseudomonadota; class Alphaproteobacteria; order Hyphomicrobiales; family Phyllobacteriaceae; genus Phyllobacterium; species Phyllobacterium sp. 01N428. Next base: position 170,730 of record NZ_JBFTRH010000006.1, on the reverse strand, counting down.
CGTTTCCATCGCCCTCGAACGCCAGGGACAAATCGTTGCCGGCGTGATCTTCAACCCGGCCATGGACGAGCTCTATACTGCCGAGCGTGGTGGCGGGGCATTCCTGAATGATCGCCGCCTGCGCGTTGCCGGCCGCAACAAACTGGTCGATTCCGTCATCGGCACAGGCGTTCCACACCTCGGCCGCGGCCACCATGGCAATTACCTCGTCGAACTGCGCAACATCATGGGCGAGGTTTCCGGCGTGCGCCGCATGGGCGCTGCTGCCCTCGATCTCGCCTATGTGGCCGCCGGTCGCCTTGACGGTTTCTGGGAAAGCGGCCTTTCCCCGTGGGACATCGGCGCCGGCATCATTCTCGTTCGCGAGGCCGGCGGTTTCGTCACCGACTTTGACGGCGGACAGGATGTGGTGGAGAGCAGTTCGATCGTCGCCGGCAACGAAGCCATCCAGAAGGCACTCGTCAAGGCACTGAAAAAGCCGATCTGAGGCCGGCAGTTTAAGAATGCGCCCCTGAGGCTGAAGTAGGTGCGTTGTGGCGTGAGGTGGCTACCGCTCGAAGCTTTTTCCCTGTCGGGTCTCGTAACCACATCGAACAGTGAAAAAGCCTTGCTTTGCTTCGGCCATGCCCGCTGCGTGTCACGATTAGCTCCGACCTGTTGAACTTGCCGGGCGTACCGAACAGGGAACCTCTTCAATCTCCGGTACATTTTGTGGAAATACTCTGTTTCCACTGTCTGCTCACCAACCTTGAATTGATGCAGCAATAACAAATTCAAGCGTTACCTCATTGCACCTTCCATTTTCACCTCGATTTCGGTTAGGGTCGCGGCAAATTCGGTTTATGCGACGCGGAGACGATGCGATGGCAGATTTCAGTTCGACCCGCCAGGGTCGGGATGGCGAAGAATACGATCCCTACCGGCTTTCAAGCCCGCGGTTCGTCCTCTTGTCCATGGCAATATTTCTGGCGATCGTAGCATTTCTTGCCGCCATCCTGTTTCGGCAGATCTCGGTGTTCTACGTCACGAACCCGGGCCTCAACAGCCTGATCATCGGCGTGCTTGCCATCGGTATCCTTCTGGCCTTCGGCCAGGTCATCCGGCTCTTCCCGGAAGTGCGTTGGGTAAACTCCTTCCGCCGCGGCAACAGCGATCCAAATGCGCATCCCGTCATGCTCGCACCGATGCGCGCCCTCATCGGCCGGCGCCAGTCCATGGCTCTGTCGACCAGCGCCATGCGGTCGATGCTGGATTCCATCGCGGCGCGCCTCGATGAAACCCGCGACATTTCCCGCTATCTGATCGGCCTGCTCGTCTTCCTCGGCCTGCTTGGCACGTTCTGGGGCCTGCTCGAAACGATTGGCTCCATCGGCCAGACCATTCAGTCGCTGGATCCGCGCGCTGGCGACGCAAACAGCGTTCTCGACTCGCTGAAAGCCGGCCTGCAATCCCCGTTGCGCGGCATGGGCACGGCTTTTTCGTCCTCTCTCTTCGGTCTATCCGGATCGTTGATCCTCGGCTTTCTCGACCTGCAGGCCGGACGGGCGCAAAACCGTTTCTACACGGAGCTTGAAAACTGGCTTTCCAGCGTCACCGATCTCGGCTCGGATCTGCATGCGCTCGACGCCGCCAGCACCGGTACGAGTGACGAACTGCGCGCCCTGGCTGAACGCCTGCAGAATATCCAGGAGAGCGGCGGATCGAGCCAGCGCACCACGGCGGCGCTTGCGAGCCTTGCCGAGGGAATCCAGGGGCTCGTCAAGAACATGCGCTCCGAACAGCAGATGATGCGCGACTGGGTGGAGAAGCAGGCTGACGAGCAGAAATCCATCCGCCAGACGCTGGCGAAGCTTGGCGATGCCATTGCCCGCGACAAGGCCAACTGAGCATGGGACTCGGTCGCAATCGCAAGGCCATCCGCCACATTGACTACTGGCCGGGCTTCGTCGACGCCCTGTCGACGCTGCTCCTGTCGATCATGTTCCTCCTGTCGGTGTTCGTCCTGGCGCAGTTTCTGCTCAGCCAGGAAATCACCGGCAAGGACGCTGTTCTCAATCGCCTCAACGCGCAGATCAACGAGTTGACGCAGCTTCTTTCGCTGGAACAGGGCAACAAACAGGACCTTGAAGATACGATCGCAAACTTGCAGGCGTCCCTGACCAATGCCCAGAGCGAGCAGTCGCGCCTGCAGGCGCTGCTGTCGCAGGGCGCCGGCGCCGGGGCTGCCGCCGAAGGCAAGATCAACGAGCTTTCCACGGGCCTTGAGAACGAAAAACAGATCAGCGCGCGTGCGCTCTCGCAGGTGGAGATTCTCAACCAGCAGATATCCGCCCTGCGCAAGCAGATCGCTGCTCTCGAAGACGCCCTCAATGCGTCTGAGTCCCGCGACAGGGAATCGAATGCCAAGATTGCCGATCTCGGCAAGCGCCTCAACGTCGCCCTCGCCCAGCGTGTCCAGGAACTCAATCGCTATCGCTCGGATTTCTTTGGCCGGCTGCGGGAGATTCTTTCCGACCGCGAAAACATCCGCATCGTCGGCGACCGCTTTGTCTTCCAGTCGGAAGTCCTGTTTCCGCTCGGGTCGGCTGTCCTCAATCCTGCCGGATCGGAAGAGATGAAGAAGCTTGCCGTCGCCCTGATCGAGCTTCAGAAGGAAATTCCGGACGATATCAACTGGGTTCTGCGCGTCGATGGCCATACCGACAATATCGCGCTGTCGGGCAGCGGTCAGTTCAAGGACAATTGGGAGCTTTCCTCCGCTCGCGCCATTTCGGTCGTCAAGTACTTGATTGCCAACGGCGTCCCGGCAAACCGGCTCGTGGCGGCCGGCTTTGGCGAATTCCAGCCGCTTGAACCCGGCGATTCCACGGAAGTCCGTGCACGCAACCGGCGCATCGAACTGAAGCTCACCGAGCGTTAAATTAGCTGAAGCACGTCCCGGCTTTAAGAGGACGTGCTCTAGACGCTATTCGGCGGCGCCCTTAAAGGCGTCGGACCCGGCCTCGAACTGCAACTTGGCGAGGCCGGCATAGAGGCCGTTCTGCTTGACCAGTGTCTGGTGCGTGCCTTCCTCAACGATCCTGCCGTTCTCCATGACGAGAATCCGGTCAGCCTTGAGGACCGTGGCGAGGCGGTGCGCGATGACCAGCGTCGTGCGCCCTTCCATCAAATGGTCGAGCGCCTTCTGCACCAGCATTTCGCTTTCGGCATCAAGCGCCGAGGTCGCTTCGTCAAGCAACAGGATCGGCGCATCGCGCAGGATGGCGCGGGCGATGGCGATACGCTGACGCTGGCCGCCCGAAAGCGTCACGCCGCGTTCGCCGACTTGCGTGTCGTAACCATGATCGAGCGCTAGGATGAAGTCATGGGCGAGCGCCGATCTCGCGGCGTTCTCGATCTCCGCGGCACTGGCGCCTGGCCGGCCAAAGCCGATATTCTCGCGCACGCTCGTGGCGAAAATTGTCGTGTCCTGCGGCACGATGGCAATGTGCGAACGCAGATCGAGCGGATCGGCCTGACGCAGATCGACGCCGTCGATGGTGATGTTCCCGGAGACCGGATCGTAGTAGCGGAGCAGCAGTGAAAACACCGTGCTCTTGCCCGCGCCTGAAGGGCCGACGATTGCGACGGTTTCCCCGGGCGTGATGGCGAAGCTGAGGCCCTTCAATGCGGGCGCAGCAGGTCGGCTTGGATAGTTGAAATGGACCTTGTCGAAGATGACGCTGCCAACGGGCGGCTGCGGCAACGGCATGGGATTCTTCGGAGCCGCAATTGCCGGCTCTTCGGCCAGGATCTCCATCAGCCGCTCCGCCGCTCCCGACGCCTGCGACAATTCCCCCCACACTTCCGATAGAGCGCCGAGTGCGCCCGCCGCAAACACCGCATAAAGCAGGAATTGGCCGAGCGTGCCCGGCGTCATCGCGCCGGAAAGAACGTCGCGCGACCCGAACCAGAGGACCGCGACCACGCTCGAGAAGATCATGAAGATTGCAAAGGCCGTAAGTATCGCCCGTGCCATGACCGAGGCGCGCGCCGCATCGAAGGCGTCTTCCACCGATTTCGCAAAGCGGCGCGTTGCGAGCTTTTCATTGGTGAAGGCCTGCAGCGTGCGCACGGAAATAATCGATTCACTTGCATAGGCCGTGGCATTTGCCAGCCGGTCCTGCGCGGCCCGCGATCGCCGGCGTACCGAGCGACCGAACGCGACGAGCGGGATGATGATCAAAGGAATTGCTGCAATCACGAGGCCCGAAAGCTTCGGGCTGGTAATGACCATCATTACGATGGCACCGAAGGCAAGGATCAAGTTGCGCAAGGCAACGGAAGCCGTCGCACCCACGGCAGACTTGATCATCGTCGTATCCGCGGTCAGGCGCGAGACGATCTCGCCCGATTGCGTGCTGTCGAAAAACGCGGGCGAAAGGCGGGTCAGATGCGCGAAGACGTCATGGCGAAGGTCGGAAACGATGCGCTCGCCGAGGGTGATGACGAAATAGTAGCGTCCGGCCGAGGCAATGGCGAGCAGCGCGGCGAGCACGACCAGCATGCTAAAATACGTATTGATGAAGGCGCCATTCACGTCGGAAAATCCGTGGTCGATCATGCGGCGTACGGCGAGCGGCAGCGTCAGCGTCGTTACGGCAGCGATGACAAGCGAAACCAGTGCACCGGCAATCATGCCCTTGTAGCGGGCCATATATGGGAAGACCCGGCGCAGCGGCTTCAACGAGCGCCGCTTTCTTTCCGCTTCTTCGAGAGCCAGATCGGCCATACTTGCTTATTCCTCGTATCGGCTATGCGACTTTGCCGCCAGACGGCCTTGTTATTGCTTAAAGGCTGATGTATAGGCTCGCCAACAGTTTTGGAAGCCCACGGCCCTGTGACGTTTGGCTTCATCTCTACCAATCGGCTCCGGACCGGCTTGCCACATCGCTCGTGGCTCCAGTTTTGCGCCCTCTAGTTTAGGACAAGAAAGATGAAAGCCAAGATTCATCCCGACTATCACACGATCAAGGTCGTCATGACCGACGGCACCGAGTACCTGACGCGCTCCACCTGGGGCAAGGAAGGCGACACGATGAACCTCGACATCGACCCGACCACACATCCGGCATGGACCGGCGGTTCGCAGCAGCTGACCGACCGTGGCGGCCGCGTTTCGAAGTTCAAGAACCGCTTCGCCAACCTCGGCATATAATATTTCCCATCCAACGGGATTTAAAAACGGCCCCGCCAAGCGCGGGGCCGTTTTTCTTTTGTCGCGCGGCAAATATGGGACTCGGCGAATTTGACAAGGACTTGATTCGCCAATAGCTTTTTCGCAACACCCCAGCCGACTTCAAAGGGAGGACTGCCCGATGACCGACGTAACAACAGGTGTAGGAACCGCATCGGCCACTCCGGTCGAGCCAAGTCTACACCGGGTCATGGGACCCTGGCTGCTGCTTCTCTTCATCGTCGGCGATATTCTCGGCACCGGCATATATGCGCTCACGGGGCAGGTCGCGAAGCAGGTCGGCGGTGTCGTTTGGCTGCCTTTTCTTATTGCCTTCATCGTCGCTGTCGTGACGGCGCTGAGCTACCTTGAACTCGTCACGAAGTTTCCGAAAGCGGCGGGGGCTGCGCTCTATACGCACAAAGCCTTCGGCATTCATTTCATCACCTTCATCGTCGCATTCACCGTCATGTGCTCGGGTATCACCTCGGCATCGACAGCCTCGCGCGCCTTCGCCGCCAATCTCTCCGGCGCATTCCAGCTCAATCTCGAAAGCGGGATTGGCATTTCGCTCGTGGCCCTCGCCTTCATGGCCGTCGTCGCCGCAGTCAACTTCCGCGGTGTCGGCGAGAGTGTGAAGGCCAATGTCGTGCTGACGGTCGTAGAACTCACCGGTCTTTTGATCATTATCTTCATCGGCCTGATGGCGATTACCGCAGGACAGGGCGATGTCTCGCGCATCACGCAATTTGCCACAGCACCTGATTCAAGCGTGTTCTGGTCGGTTATGGCAGCGACCACACTTGCCTTTTTCGCCATGGTCGGGTTCGAGGATTCCGTCAACATGGCCGAGGAATGCAAGAATCCGACCCGGATATTCCCGAAGGTGCTGCTTGCCGGTCTCTTCATCACCGGCATCATCTACGTTCTCGTCTCGATATCGGCGATCACTCTCGTCCCGCCGGCAGAACTTGGCGAAGGCGAGACGCCGCTCCTCAAGGTGGTGCAGGCGGGTGCACCGAACTTCCCGCTTTGGATATTCGGCTTCATCACCATGTTTGCCGTTGCCAACAGCGCGCTCATCAACATGCTGATGGCGAGCCGCCTCGTCTATGGCATGAGCCGGGAGCATGTCTTGCCGCCGCTCTTCGGCAAGGTGCATCCGTCGCGCCGCACGCCCTATCTTGCCATCGCCTTCACGACGCTTCTCGCATTCGGGCTGATCATGTTTGTCGGCGAGGTGCCGGCGCTCGGCGGGACGACGGCGCTGCTCCTCCTCTTCGTCTTCACCATCGTCAATATCGCGGTGCTCATCCTGCGGCGCGAGAGGGTGGACCACGATCATTTCCGCACGCCGACCTTCCTGCCCGTCGTCGGCGCCCTCTCATGCGCTTTCTTCGCCGGCCCATGGACCGGGCGCGATCCTGTTCAATACAAGATCGCCGGCATTCTCATCGGCGTCGGTGTTGCCCTGTGGGTGATCACGGTCCTCATAAACCGCGCAACCGGCGTCAAGCCCGTCGAGCCCACCATGGAGACCCTCGGCGGCGACGGCCCCATGAACTGACAAACAAAAATCCCGCCAGCCTTGCGGCTGACGGGATCTGATTGTTGCACTGAAAATGCGATCAGGCCGCACTGAGCTTGGCCAGAACCTCGTCGCTCACTTCGAAATTGGCATAGACGTTCTGAACGTCGTCATCATCGTCGAGCGTCGCGAGAAGGCGCAGAACCGACTGTGCTTTCTCTTCGTCGACCGGCGCCATGGTCTGCGGCTTCCAGATCGCCTTCACGGACTCTGCTTCACCAAGGGCACTTTCCAGCGCCTTGGAAACTTCGCCAATGTCCTCAAAGGCGCACAGGATGACATGGCCGTCCTCGTCGCTCGAAACATCATCGGCGCCAGCCTCGATGGCGGCTTCCATGACCTTGTCGGCGCTGCCGGCTTCCGGCTTGTAGGTGATTTCTCCGACGCGGTTGAACATGAAGCCCACCGAGCCGGTTTCGCCCATCGCGCCGCCCGCCTTGGTAAAGGCAGCGCGAACATTGGAAGCCGTGCGGTTGCGGTTGTCCGTCAGTGCCTCGACGATTACGGCAACGCCGCCCGGGCCATAGCCCTCGTAGCGGACTTCCTCGTAATTGTCGCCCTCGCCACCGGCGGCCTTCTTGATGGCGCGCTCGATATTGTCCTTCGGCATGGACTGCGCCCGGGCATTCTGCACGGCCAGACGCAGGCGCGGGTTCATTGTCGGGTCAGGCAGACCCTGTTTGGCAGCGACGGTGATTTCGCGCCCGAGCTTGGAGAAGATTTTCGACCGAACGGCGTCCTGGCGCCCTTTGCGGTGCATGATGTTCTTAAATTGTGAATGGCCTGCCATGGCACCCCTGCGTGCTTTGCTACGTTTGCTGATGTTTCACGTCAGGGCCCTGCAATTTGACGCTGCGGGCTGCACCTAGCGGAAAACATGCTGCTGGAATGGCGCCCTTATAGGGAAAATCCTATCGCGCGTCCAGCCACACGAATAGCAAAGCTTGCATCCGGATCATCGTGTCAGCCGCACGCCGGGAAAGTTAGTCCGCGAAATGTCCGAGCAGAGGTCGAACCACTCGCAACCACCACACGCGTCGCGCGTCGTGCCTTTTTTGAACTCCCGGCGAAATGTCGAAAGCAGGGCAACATCGAGTTCGACCCTGTCGCCGTTTTTCACTTGCCGCCCCAGCAATTTGCTCACTGCCGCAGCGGCTTTGGCATCGCGCTCGCGAACACTCTCCCATAGGCAATGCGGATCTGCATCGCCGAGCAGAGGGGCGCAGATATCGTCCGGCCCCTCGCCCAGTTCTATCGCTTCGCCTACCACAAGCCGCTTGATGACCTCGTCATAATTGGCAGTGAACGCCTCACTGTAGCCCTTGCCGACATAGGTCAGCATGCACAGCAGATGGTGCGGGCGAAGCCTGACCGTCAACCGAGGCGAACCATGACCCCTGAGCGGCGCAAGGCCTCAATAACGGCGGCTGCCAAAGCCGACTTCAGAATGCCGCCGACGATAAATGGTGCGACGCCCGATACCCATGCGGTTTCAAGGCCGAAAAGGTGGACGAGCCAGGAAGCGCCGAGCACGAGGCACAAAGCATTGCCGAGAAGCATGACCGCGAAGGACGACCACGGATTGCGGGTCAGACCGCGCTCGGCGAGATAGCCGACAAACGCCGCAACGACCGGGAACGCGAAGAGATAGCCAGCGGTAGGACCGACGAAGGGTGCGAGCCCGAATGCGCCGCCCGCGAGAACCGGCATGCCCATCATGGCTTCAATGAGCCAGGCGATGACCGTGAGGCCGCCAAGACGCCAACCGTAAAGGGCGCCCACCATCGTGACCGCAAAGGTCTGCATGGTTACCGGTACCGGAATCATCGGCACGGAGACCCAGGAACTGACGGCAAGGAATGCCGTGCCTATAAGAACTGCGAGCGCCTTATAGACCAGCGGCCGGTTGGCGAGCTTCAGCGGAACGTAAGCTTCGGTAAGTGTCGTATTCATCAACGTTCAGTCCTTGTTGTCAGAAATTCCGGGGTCAGCATGGAGGAAGGTCAGTGGCTCTTCTTCCTCCTTCGCCGCGCCAGCATGTTAAGCGCTTCGACGAGAGCCGAGAAGCCCATTGCCGCATAAATATAGCCTTTTGGCACGTGGAAACCAAACCCGTCGGCAATAAGCGTCATGCCTATCATCAGGAGGAATCCGAGGGCAAGCATGACTATAGTCGGATTGGCGGCAATGAACCGCGACAAGGGCTCGGCTGCGAGCAGCATCACGGTAACCGCCGCCAGAACCGCGATGACCATGATGGCAATCTCGTCGGTCATACCGACCGCCGTGATGATCGAATCCACCGAGAAGACGAGATCGAGCAAAAGTATCTGCATAATCGCCGCGCCCATGGAAAGAGTTACGGTCTTGCCGATGACATCTTCCTTGGCATCTTCATGATCGACCGAATGGTGAATTTCCTTCGTCGCTTTCCAGACTAGAAAGAGACCGCCGGCGATCAGGATGAGATCCCGCCAGGAGAAACCATGTCCGAAGGCTTCGAAGACAGGTTCCGTCAACTGCACGATGATCGAAATCGTAAACAGCAGCACCAGGCGCAGGATCAGCGCAGCGCTGATGCCAAGGCGACGGGCCCGGGCCTGCTGCTCTTTCGGCAATTTATTGGTCAGAATTGAAATGAAGATGAGATTGTCGATACCGAGGACGACTTCCATCACCACAAGCGTGACAAGGGCAATGAGGCCCTCGGGCCGATAGATGAAATCGAAATGGGAAAGTAGCGCTTCCATGGGGGTCGTTCCTGTGTTGCTGTTGGCCCGGATGGTGCAAAATCAAGATAATAGATGTTCTGAAGTCTAGTGGATGCGCAGGTGGTGTTGGCACCTCGCAAGATCAACTCATTTCCAGAAGGAGGGGATCGTCTCCTCGAGGCGCGGCCCTATGCGCAGCGGCGCGATTTTCTCGGCAAGGCCGGTCCTGTCTGAAATTTCGACACCGACGCCGCAAATCGTCGCCTTGCCGCTTGCCGCCTCGAAACGTCCTTTCGGCACTTTGGAGAGGAAGCGGTTGAGCGGTTCCTCCTTGTCCATGCCGAGGGAGGAATCGTAATCACCGCACATTCCGGCGTCGGACATATAGGCAGTGCCGCCATTGAGAATCTGCGCATCCGCCGTCGGCACGTGGGTGTGCGTCCCGACGACGAAGCTCGCGCGGCCATCGACGAAATGGCCGAAGCACTGTTTCTCGCTCGTCGCTTCGGCATGAAAGTCGAATACCGCCGCATCGGCCTGTTCGCCAAGCGGGCAGGCAGCAAGGATTTCCTCGGCGATGGTAAAGGGATCATGCAGGTCCGGATGCATGAACACCCGGCCCATGATGTTGGCGACAAGGACGCGGGCGCCGTTCTTTGCGATGAAAAGTCCCGACCCCTTGCCCGCCGTTCCGAGCGGAAAGTTCGCGGGCCGCAGAAAGCGCTCTTCGCGTGCGGCAAAGACCAGTGCCTCGCGCTGGTCCCAGACGTGATTGCCGGTGGTGACGACATCCGCGCCGGCATTGATCGTATCGTGGAAGATTTCTTCAGTGATGCCGAAGCCGCCCGCGGCGTTCTCGCCGTTGACGATGGTGAAATCGAGCTTGAGGTCGGATATAAGGCCGGGCAACTGTTCGTACACAGCTGTTCGCCCCGACCGGCCCACCATATCACCTAGAAAAAGTAATCTCACTTACGCATCCCGGGTCGGCCGCCACCCTTGGCGAGCCGTGCATCATCGAATGGATTTATCCGTCCGATTGATACTGCGCAACCCGCTTTCCGTCAGGATGGCTTCGAGCGGCATGTCATGCGGCTCGTCCGGCACGATTTCGACCTCCTGGCAGTCAAACGCCACGCCGACGAGGCGCGGATTTAGCCCCTTGTCCTCAAGCCTGGCGATTGCCCGGTCGTAATAGCCGGCGCCATAGCCGATGCGGTGTCCACGCGCATCAAAGGCAGCAAGCGGTACCAGCATGAAGGTCGGATCAAGCACGGCGGCCTCCGCGGGCGGTCCGGCCGTGCCAAAACCGGTCTCGACCATGGGCGCGCCACGCACGAGTTCGCGAAACAGGATTGTCTGTTTGTCGATGATGACCGGCAGGCATAGCCGCGCGCCGCGTTCACGCAAACCGAAAAGCAGCGGCCGCAAATCGACTTCGGACCGGATTGGCCAGAATCCCGAAACGATGGCGTCGACATCAAGAGAGAAGGAAGCGAGACCGATATCGGCAATGCGCATCGACCCCTCGATACGCGTCTCGGCTGTCAGCGCGTCGCGCCGCCCGAGCGCCTCGAGGCGAAGTTTTTTCTTCAATTCTTTGATGGGGGAGTGATGCGTCACGGCAAGGCTTTGATGGCGTGAAAAACAAAAGTGGCGTCCACACAACCGATGGAGAAGTCGATCCCGGGAACCTACAAAGTAGGTGGGCGCCGTGTGAAGAGGCCCACGGGCCTCCTCAGGGACAGCTCCCTAAGGGATCATTAAGGCCCCGGGGAATATGTCTCTCCTGTCGAGAAGCGCAGAGCGCCAAGCCGAATATAGGACGGCGCGCGCAATTGCACCAGTACCGTCGCCGGCTAATTTCAACCTCTTGCCCCGACGCTGCGCCATCCCTAATCTCGCGGGCTCACGAAAGGAATGACCATGCGCTTTGAAGGCACGGCGGCCTATGTGGCCGACAAGGATCTGATGATTGCGGTGAATGCGGCGATCGCCCTGGAGCGTCCGCTGCTCGTCAAGGGCGAACCCGGCACCGGCAAGACCGAGCTGGCGCGCCAGATCGCGGCGGCGCTCGGGCTGGATCTCATCGAGTGGAACGTCAAATCGACGACGAAAGCGCAACAGGGACTATACGAATATGACGCCGTCAGCCGCCTGCGCGATTCCCAGCTTGGCGATGCCCGCTTCAACGACATTGCCAACTATATCAAGCCCGGCAAGCTTTGGGACGCATTCACCGCGCCGAAAAAGGTCGTTCTCCTCATCGACGAGATCGACAAGGCGGACATCGAGTTTCCGAACGACCTCCTGCAGGAACTCGACCGTAACGAGTTCTTCGTCTACGAAACCGGGGAGACAATCCGCGCTGCCCATCGGCCGATCGTCGTCATCACCTCCAACAACGAAAAGGAGCTGCCGGACGCGTTCCTGCGGCGGTGCTTCTTCCACTATATCCGCTTCCCCGATGTCGAGACCCTGGCGAAAATCGTCGAGGTGCATTATCCCGGCATCAAGCAAAATCTGGTCCGTGCCGCGCTGACGCAGTTCTATGAGATCCGCGACGTTCCGGGCCTGAAAAAGAAACCGTCCACCTCCGAGGCGCTCGACTGGATCAGGTTGCTTGTCGCCGACGATATAGCGCCGGAGGATCTGCGGACCGACCCGAAGAACATGCTGCCGAAGCTGCACGGCGCTTTGCTGAAGAACGAACAGGATGTCCACCTTTTTGAACGGCTGGCCTTCATGGCGAGGAGACAGGGATGAGCCTTAAAATCCGCCCTTTGGCGAAATCTGACGAGGCCGAGTGGCGGCGGCTCTGGACCGGATACCTGACTTTCTACGAGACGACGGTGCCGGAAGAAGTCTACCGCACGACCTTCGAGCGGCTTACGTCAGGCAATGACCACGAGTATCGCGGCTTCATTGCCGAACTCGATGGCAAGCCGGTCGGCCTTACCCACTATCTGTTTCACCGCCATTGCTGGAGCATTGAAAACGTCTGTTATCTGCAGGACCTTTTCGCCGATCCGGAGGTGCGAGGCAAAGGCATTGGCCGCGCACTGATCGAGGCTGTGCACGCGCAAGCCACGAAGGCAGGGGCGCATTCGGTCTACTGGACGACCAACCAGAACAATGCGACAGCGCGGCAGCTCTATGACCGTATCGCCAAGGTCACGCCCTTCATCAAATACGTGAAGACTGTCTGATGTTCATCCCCTTCTTCCTTGAGCTGAAGGCGGCGCGCATTCCCGTTTCATTGCGGGAATATCTGACGCTACTCGAAGGCTTGGAAGCGGGGCTCGTCGACTATGATGTGGAAGGCTTCTACTATCTCGCCCGCTCCGCACTGGTAAAGGACGAGCGCCACATGGACCGTTTCGATCAGGTTTTCGGCCATGTCTTCAAGGGCATCGAAGCGTTCGGCGGCGAAGACGGCATCAATATCGCCAACCTTCCCGAGGAGTGGCTGCGCAAGCTGGCGGAAAAGCATCTCAGCGAGGAAGAAAAGAAACTCATTGAGGCTCTCGGCGGCTTCGACAAGCTGATGGAGACACTGCGCCAGCGGCTTGCAGATCAGAAGGGCCGGCACCAAGGCGGCTCGAAATGGATCGGAACCGCCGGCACCTCGCCTTTCGGCGCCTATGGCTACAACCCCGAAGGCGTGCGCATCGGCCAGGATGAGAGCCGCAATCGGCGCGCCGTCAAGGTTTGGGACAAGCGCGAGTTCAAGAATTTCGACGACAGCGTCGAACTCGGCACGCGCAATATCAAGGTGGCGCTCAAGCGCCTGCGGCGCTGGATTCGCGAGGGCGCCGACGACGAGCTCGACCTTTCCGGAACTATCAGGTCGACCGCCGAACATGGCTATCTTGATGTCATAACCCGTCCAGAACGGCACAACCATGTTAAATTGCTCATGTTCTTCGACGTCGGCGGCTCCATGGACGAGCACATCAAGGTCGCCGAAGAACTGTTCTCCGCAGTGCGATCGGAATTCAAGCACATGGAATATTTCTACTTCCACAACTGCCTCTATGAGGCGGTATGGAAGGACAATCGCCGCCGCCACACGCAAAGCATTCCGACCATGGAAGTGATCCATAAATATGGACCGGACTACAAGGTCATCTTCGTTGGCGACGCGGCAATGGCACCCTACGAAATCTCGCATGCGGGCGGCTCCGTCGAGCACTGGAACGAGAAGGCCGGTGCCGCGTGGCTCGGGCAGGTTCTCGACCAGTGGAAAAACGCAGTCTGGCTCAATCCGACCAAGGAAAACTATTGGGATTATACGGCTTCGACAGCCATGATCCGGACGATTTTCGCGCACCGGATGTATCCGTTGACATTGGCGGGTCTCGAAGCTGCAACCCGCGAGCTTTCACGTCGGCATTAAGCCGAAAAGCCCTGCCGCCCTACTCAATCCAGCGATGATTATTGACATCCCGTCAAACCGCTCGTATTAGTCAAGTCATCAGATGACTTTAGGACTTTTCCATGCAGCCCGCTGCGCGCACCAATCTTGCCGAAACGGCAGTTAATAATATCCGGGCGGAAATCACCGCCGATCGCTGGAAGGTTGGAGACCGCATTCCTAACGAAGCGACGCTTGCCGACATGCTCGGCGTCAGCCGCGGCACCGTCCGTGAAGCTGTGCGCGTCCTCGTCGCGCAAGGCTATCTCGAAACGCGTCAGGGATCGGGGACCTATGTTCTGTCCGTTATCGACACGGATGAAAGCCTGCTGCGGATGCGGCGCACCGGGTTGCGCGATCAGGTCGAGACGCGCTGTGCGCTCGAGGTCGAGGCGGCAAGGCTCGCTGCGGCCCGGCACAGGCCAGAAACGATAGCGCATCTGCGGCAGCTGCTCGCCAACCGCGGCGAATATGATCCGGCCGATCATGATCGCTATGTTCAGCGCGACCTCGCCTTCCATAAGGCCGTCGTGGCTGCTTCGAATAATCTCGCCTTCGTCGAGGTCTACGAGTTTTTCTCCGCCTCGATTCAGGAAGTCATCAAGGCGACCGTGACGGGCGAACTTCCGGAACCCGACATGGCGGCGCACCTTTCGATCGTCGATGCAATTGCTTCCGGCGATCCCGACCTTGCCGCGTCGACGACACGGGCTTTCATGGCTCCCATCCTGGATGAAATTGACCGGTTGCTTGCATCATGAACCACATGCCATCGAAATCCCGCGCTGAGGCGGCCATCGGCGATCAACTGATCAACGCCGAAGCCGACAGCGTGCCGGAGCCGCGTGCGCCGCAATTTTCGAGCCGCAGCGTCGCCATTGTCACCGGCCTCAGCCTTGTGCTCATTGCATTCAACCTCCGTCCGGTGTTTTCGAGCGCATCGGCCCTTTTGCCCGAGATCATCGCGCAGACCGGACTATCGTCCTTCGGAGCTGGCGTCTTGACGACGCTCCCCGTCGTTTGCCTCGGCATCTTCGCGCCACTCGCGCCGAGACTGGCCCAGCGCATTGGCGCAGAACGCACGCTGCTCGGCGTGCTCCTGCTCCTTGCGCTTGGTACTGCGCTGCGCGGCCTGCAATCCTTGCCCCTTTTGTTCATCGGTACCGCCCTTGCCGGCGCCTGCATTGCTATCGGCAACGTCTTGCTGCCGGGACTGGTAAAGCGCGACTTCGCCAGTCGCACCGGCCTGATGACGGGTCTCTATACGATGGCGCTTTGCGCTGGAGCGGCAACCGCGGCAGGCTTTACCCTTCCGCTGCAACGCATGCTCGGCGGCTCCTGGTCGCTCGCGCTCGGCGCCTGGGCCCTGCCGGCGCTTGTTGTGGCTGCAATCTGGTTTCCGCATGCCTTCTTCCGCAAGGTCCGCACCAAGCATGCAGGCTTCAAGGTCGAAGGATTGTGGCGCGACCGCCTCGCCTGGCAGGTCACCCTGTTCATGGGGCTCCAGTCCGCCCTCGCCTATTGCATTTTCGGCTGGCTGTCGCCGATCCTGCGCGAGCGCGGTATGGATGGTGTAACGGCTGGGCTCGTCGTTTCCGTCTCGGTCATGGTCCAGGTCTTTGCCTGCCTTTTCGTGCCCTCCATCGCTGTGCGCTGCAAGGACCAGCGCGGCGTCAACCTTGCGCTCATTGCACTTGCCATCACCGGGCTGATGGGTTTCCTCTTCGCACCGCTATCGACCGTATGGGTTTGGGCGGTCCTGCAGGGGCTTGGACAGGGCGGTCTCATCGCCATCGCCATGACGATCATCGTCCTGCGCTCGCCCGATGCGCACGTCGCCTCGCACCTTTCGGGGATGGCGCAGTGCATAGGCTATATGCTTGCCGCCGTCGGTCCGCTGCTTGTCGGCCTGATCCACAGCGTCACGGGCAGCTACGCCGCGACTGCTATCCTGTTCGTACTATTGGGAATAGGGGTAGCCTTTTTCGGCTGGGGCGCGGGCCGCGCCGCGCATGTAAAAGCACGGACTATCGCAATTTAACAATTTAGGCATAGTATGCTACCAAGGTCGGAACCAACCGTGTTCCCCGGCATTTGTTGCGTAGCCGAAGGAGTTGAGTATTGGCGCCACGTGCGAACTGGAAAGGCTATCTCAAAGTAGCGGAGCTGAGTTGCCCCGTGAGCCTTTATACCGCCGCGTCGACATCCGACCGCATCGCTTTCCACACCATAAATCGCGCCACCGGACACCGGGTGATGCGACAGTTCATCGACAGCGACAGTGGCAAGCCGGTGGAAAAAGAGGACCAGGTCAAGGGATACGAAGTCGGCTCAAACGACTACATCGTCCTTGAGCCGGACGAGGTGGCAGCGGCCGTTCCCGAAAGCGACAAGACCCTCAATGTCGAGGCATTCGTGCCTATGGATGAGATCGACGATCTCTACTTCGACAAGCCCTATTATTTGACGCCTGGCGATAAACATGGCCAGGAGGCGTTCGCGCTCATCCGCGAAGGTCTGAAAGCCAAGAAAGTTGCTGCTTTTGCGCAGACCGTCCTCTTTCGCCGCGTGCGCACGCTGCTGATACGGCCGGACGATGCCGGGCTGCTCGCGACGACATTGCAGTTCAATTACGCGGTGCGCTCCGCCAAGGAAGCATTCGACGACGTTCCCGAGATGAAGATCAAGGGCGAAATGCTCGAACTTGCCAAGCACATTATCGACACCAAGCACGGCACGTTCGATCCCTCGAAATATACGGACCGTTACGAGTCCGCGTTGGCGGAACTCGTCAAGGCCAAGCTCGAGGGCAAGGCGATCCCGGTTCGCAAACCCCAGAAGTCGGAGAAGGTTGTCGATCTCATGCAGGCACTGCGCGAAAGCGCGGGCATGACGGCAAAGAAGGCCGCACCAAAGAAGGCGGCGGGTACCAAGGCAAAGGCCGAACCTGCAAGGCGCAAAGCAAGCTGAATCTGGGTCTGATCGATGGTTGCGCTCGAAACCTACCGGAAGAAACGCAATTTCAAGACCACGCCCGAACCCAAGGGCCGCAGGGCGACCAGTGCCGGGAACAGCTTCGTCATCCAGAAACACGACGCCACACGGCTTCACTACGATTTCCGACTGGAGATGGACGGTGTTCTCAAGAGCTGGGCGGTGACGCGCGGTCCGAGCCTCGTTCCCGGCGAGAAGCGACTTGCCGTTCATGTCGAGGATCATCCGCTCGAATATGGCGACTTCGAAGGCACCATCCCCAAGGGCGAGTACGGCGGCGGCACGGTCATCGTTTGGGATAGCGGCACCTGGACACCGGTATTTGACGAGCATCGGGGCTATGCCAAGGGGCACCTCGAATTCGAACTTCATGGCAAAAAACTATCGGGCCGCTGGCATCTTGTCCGCATGCAGGGCCGCCCACGCGAAAAGCGCGAGAACTGGCTCTTGATCAAGGGCGAGGACGACGCTGCGCGCGCGCCGGGTGACCCCGACATTCTTGCGGAAAAGCCGGAATCGGTGAAGACTGGGCGGGAAATTGGCGACGTCGCCGGCGAGGCTCCGGGATGGTCCTCCAAGACTGGCAAGATCGATAAGAATTCCCCGAACGCCCGGGCCGCAAGGAGAGCACCTGCGCCAGCGGTCGATGTTAGTATGCCTGATCCCTCGACTATCAAAGGCGCGAAGAAGGCGAAGCTCCCTGTTTTCGTCGAACCCGCCCTGGCGTCGCTCTCAACCAAGCCGCCATCGGGGGAACGCTGGGTTCACGAGATCAAGTTCGACGGCTACCGGCTGCAGGCGCGGATCGAGGCTGGCCGCGTGAAGCTTCTCACCCGGACAGGGCTCGATTGGACCAAGAAATTCGGCAAGGAAATCATCGCCGCGCTGCAGGAACTTGCGGTCGGCACCGCCTTGATCGATGGCGAACTCGTCGTCGAAGCTTCCGCCGGAGCCTCCGACTTTTCTGCGTTGCAGGCAGATCTCAGCAGCGACCGCACGGATCGATTTATCTTTTACGTCTTCGATCTTCTCTATCTAGACGGTTATGACCTTCAGGCTCTGCCACTCCTCGAACGCAAGGCGGTGCTGCAGAAGATCGCCGGTGGCAGCACGGGCA
Organism: Phyllobacterium sp. 01N428; assembly: GCF_056399405.1. Classification (NCBI taxonomy): domain Bacteria; kingdom Pseudomonadati; phylum Pseudomonadota; class Alphaproteobacteria; order Hyphomicrobiales; family Phyllobacteriaceae; genus Phyllobacterium; species Phyllobacterium sp. 01N428. Next base: position 152,688 of record NZ_JBFTRH010000006.1, on the reverse strand, counting down.
TGGTGCGGTTTAGTGAGCATTTCGAAGGCGACGGCCAGAACATACTCTCCCATGCCTGCCGGCTCAGCCTTGAAGGCATTGTTTCGAAACTGCGCGACGCGCCGTATCGGTCGGGCAGGGTCAAGAGCTGGATCAAGGCGAAATGCTCGCAAAGGCAGGAGTTCGTCATCGCCGGCTATGTCCCTTCGACGACATCGCGCAAGGCAATCGGCTCACTCGTCATGGGCGTTTACAATGGCGACAAGCTCGAACATGTCGGGCGTGTCGGCACCGGCTACAGCACGGCCGTCGCCGAGGATCTTTTTCGCCGCCTTGAGCGCATCCGTCAGCCGGAAAGCCCGTTTGCCGCGCGTCTTGCCGCCGATGCGGCGCGTCAGGTGCGCTACGTCAAGCCGCAGCTCGTCGCCGACGTCGAGTTCCGCACCTGGACGGCCGACAACAATCTGCGTCACGCCGCGTTTCGTGGCTTGCGCGAGGACAAGCCGGCGCACGAGGTTGTCCGGGAGACGCCCAAGGTGAATGGACAGGCAAAACCGCAGAGGTCCACCGTGAAACTCACGCATCCCGATCGCATCTACTGGCCCGACCAGGGCGTAACCAAGCAGGGACTGGCGGATTATTATACCGAGGTCTGGCCCTATATCTCGCCCTTCATCGTCGGGCGGCCGCTGGCGCTGCTGCGAAGCCCGGAAGGCATCACCGGCCAGTCCTTCTTCCAGAAGCACGCGTGGAAAGGGCTCAATCCGAACATCGTTCTGGTAAACGACCCGATGGACAAGGATGAGGAGCCGCTGATCAGCATCAAGGATCTGGACGGGCTGATCAGCCTCGTGCAGGCCGCTGTGCTCGAAATCCACCCCTGGGGCTCGACCGTGAAGGATTGGGAACGACCGGACATGATCATCATGGATCTCGATCCCGGCGATGGCGTTCCATGGGAGCAGGTCATAAGGGCGGCCGAGGAAACCCGCGAGCGGCTGGAACAGGCTGGCCTGAAGGCGTTCCTGAAGACCTCCGGCGGCAAGGGCCTCCATGTCGTCTCGCCCCTCAAGCCGAAAGCGGCATGGCCGGAGGTCAAGGCGTTTACCAAGGCGATTGCAGATTCGATGGCTGCCGACAGCCCCGGATTTTACGTCTCCACCATCACCAAGGCAAAACGCACCGGCAAGGTCCTCATCGACTACCTGCGCAACCAGCGCGGCGCAACCGCGGTCGCACCCTATTCGACGCGGGCACGAGCGGGCGCGGCCGTATCGATGCCGCTCGAATGGAGCGAACTCACCCCGGGAATTGGACCGGCTTACTTCACCGTCCTCAACACGCCGACGCGTATCGCCTCCTACAAGGCCGACCCCTGGGCCGATTTCCGCGCAGCTGCGGCGCCGATCGAAAAGCCGAAGGGAACGCGCGCGAAGAAGGCCTAGAAAGCGGTTCTAATCGATTTCTTCGGCAATAAAGCCAGCTGTCTGGCGTTTCCACAGGCGGGCAAACAAGCCGTCAGTCGCCACAAGTTCGTCGGGCCTTCCCTCTTCGACGATGCGGCCCCGATCGAGCACGACTATTCGGTCCATCATGGCAATCGTCGAAAGGCGATGCGCAATGGCAATCACCGTCTTCCCATCCATCACGAGATTGAGCCTTTCCTGGATTGCGGCCTCGGACTCGCTGTCGAGCGCGGAAGTCGCCTCGTCCAGGATCAGAATGGGGGCATTTTTCAGGAGAACGCGCGCGATGGCCACGCGCTGGCGCTGGCCCCCGGAGAGCTTGATGCCGCGGTCGCCGACGAAGGCGTCGTAGCCCTTGCGGCCCTCACTGTCGGAGAGATCGGCGATGAAGCCATCGGCACTCGCCATCTTCGTCACCCTTTCGATCTCGTGTGGGGTCGCATCCGGCCGGCCATAGCGGATATTGTCGCCGACCGAACGGTGCAGCAGCGCGACATCCTGGGCGATGACGCCGATGCTCTGACGCAGGCTGGACTGCGTTACGCTGCGGATGTCCTCGCCGTCGATCGATATCGCGCCATCCTTGATGTCGTAGAAACGCAGGAGCAGGTTTGCGAGCGTCGTCTTGCCGGCGCCAGAGAGACCAACGAGGCCGACCTTTTCGCCCGGGCGGATCGTCAGCGACAGACCGTCAATGACGGGTTTGCCCGACATGTACGCGAAGCGGACGTTCTCGAATCGGATCTCGCCCCGGTCCACGACAAGCTCGGCCGCGTCCGGCCGATCGGTGATTGTCGGCGGTGTCGTCATGACCGGCATGGCGTCCTTGATCGTGCCGATCGCCTGGAAGATCTGCTGGCCCATCTGCAGGAATGTGAATGTGTGACCGGAGAAGCGGCTGAGAACATAGACGGCGGCCGTGAACTCGCCGATCGTAACGAAGCCGTCAACGAGGCCGGTAAAGCCGATCCACAGGATCGCCAGCCAGTGCATCATGTTGAGGACGACGACGATGACCTCAGCCGTACGGTAGATCCGCTGTTCGCTCTGCTGCGCCTTGATCGCCTTGCCGATTATGCCTCTGATGGCACCGGCCTCGCTGTCTTCAGCGGCGAATTGCTTGACCATCTGCATATTGGCGTAAAGATCGGTGATGGCGCCGGAAATCAGGCTGCGACGCCGCGCGGAGCGGCGTGAGCGCTCGGTAAAGACAGGCGCCAGCCTGACAGCGAGCACTACGTTGAGCGTGATCCAAACGATGGACGGCAGCGCAAGCTGCCAGGAGAGCGCGCTCAGAAGAACAACGGAACCGACCATCTGCATGAGGAATCGCGGGATGGACTGGAAGGCGGAAATGACCTGCTGCTGCACGGCCGACGCCACCTGCTGCAGGCGCGAAGCGACTTGGCCGGCATAGAGATCGTGGAAGAAGGCAAGGTCCTGCCGCTCGACCGCCCTGTGGCCCTGCCATTGAATGGCGGCCGGCATGCCGATCCCAAGCGTGTGCGAGTTCAGCGTATTGACGAAAAAAGACGCGATCGGGATGACAGGGAAAAGCATCAGGCCGAGGAAGATCAGCAGCATTCGGTCGTTGTGGAGGAAAGCGACAGCGCCCTGCTGTGTGACGCCATCGACGATGACAGAGAGGCCCCAGACGATCGTCAGGTTCATGGCCTCGATCGCCATGGTGCAGACGGCGAGCGTGATCAAGATGCCCCGAAACATCAGGACGAAGTGAAGAAGAACTGCCACTGGCCCCTTGGACGGCAGCGGCCTGTAGGGGATATCGAGTGGCCGGATCAAATTCTCGAAGGGACGGTAGATTGCATCTGAAATTGACATGGCTCGATCGGACACCAGCTGAGAAGGAGGGCGAAAACCTGAACCGCCGAATCGAGTGCCGTTCGGCCATAGTCTCAATCTATATCAGAGGCTTGGAGTTCCCCTATATTACGTCCGACATAGCTGTGCCGCCATTCAGTTCGATCGTCCAGACAGACCCTTGAATAATCTGCTGATTAGCGAAGATGAACTTCGGACAGGAGCAGGATAATAGTCACCAGTCTGTGGATCGTAACAGTCGATGTCGTGGCGGTGCGCTGTTTCAACGATAAAGGCCAAAGCCTCCTGCAAACCATCCCAGGTGAGGTGGAGCGACATGAAGTCGTCGGAGATCGTCGACTTTATCGGGCTGAACGTCCATATCGTAGCTCCGCCCTGAGGAGCGAGATCCGGATATCGCTTGAGAAGAGCATCCGCAAAGGCTTCAAGGCTCGGAGCGGCCTTTTCGGTGCTTTCGGTTTTAGCATCCATCCATTCGTCAAAATTCGGATCACTAGGCGTCATGCCGGCGCTGGCAGCCCAACAATAAAAATCTGCTGACATATCAAATTTGCCTTCTTTACCCACGGCGTCAGCGATGGACGCCCAAATTGCTGATTGAAATTATTCATTCTAAAATTCGAAACCGTTCGTAGATAACAACAGAAATCGATCTTGCCTACCGTTTCTTCGTCGGCTTGCTGTCGCTCGCTATACTCTTGCGCAGGGCATCCATAATGTTGATGACGTTGCTGGGCGCCTCTTCCGTTTCCGCGGCCTTGGCCTTTGCCGGACGCTTCTTGCCCTTTTTCTTGGCCGCGATGATTTCGAGCAGACGGTCCTGCACCGGATCTTCGGCCATCTTCGGATCCCACGATTTGGTGCGCTCCTCGATGAGTGTCTGTACCAGTTTCATCAGTTCAGGATCGGTCTTGCCGGTCGGAATATCGCCGAAATAGGCGTCGCCGTCGCGAACCTCGTCGCCATAACGGAGCGTCCACAGCACGATGCCGCGGCCGCGCGGCTCTATCATGACCGCCCGCTCGCGGCGATACATGACAAGGCGGGAAATACCGACCCTTCCTGTCGCCACCATCCCTTCGCGGATGACGGCAAATGCCTCCTCGCCGACGGGGTCATCCGGCGTCAGGTAATGCGGCTTGTCGTACCAAATCCATTCGATGCTTTCGCGCGGCACGAACATCTCGATGTCGATTGTGCGCGTGCTTTCGAGCGCGACAGCATCGATCTCGTCATCCTCGAGCACCACATATTCGTCCTCGCCGCGCTGATAGCCTTTTACCTGATCATCCTCGTCGATAGCCTTGCCACTGACGGAATCGACATATTGGCTGACCACGCGGTTGCCGGTCTTCCGGTTCAATGTATGAAACCGCACTTTTTCCTGATCGGTCGTAGCCGGAACCATCGCCACGGGACAGGTCACGAGAGACAGTTTCAGGTATCCTTTCCAGAAAGAACGAGGAGCCATGTCAACCTTTCCTTGCCGTCCAGCACGAAAGCTGCAAACAGCCGAATCGTTCCCGCATAATAACTATGGCAGTTTCGCCGCCAAAACCTCAAGCTTGTTGATCTGAGGCGGACTGGCGAAAAGCTCATCCGCCCGCGCCATCAAAGCTGCAGCAACCTTGCCGGAAAGATGGGCGTTCCGCGCGCTTTCATCAGGAAAAGCATCGAAGATCGCAAAGTTGCTCTTCCCGATCCGAATGCCGAACCAGGCGACGGTTCCCGCTTCTTCGTTCACGAGCGGCAAGGCGGATTTGAGAAAGGCCGCGACCTCTTCTTCCTTGCCGGGTTTTGCTTCGAGCGGAACATAGAGAGCAAGTTTCGTCATGGTCATTCCTCCCTTGACTGCGATGCGCGCCACTCGGCGCTGGAACAGTCTCGCCGCAATCACGTTTCTCGGCAATAGACATGTGGAGACGACGGTGAAGCGCGGTTATGAAGATTATGCAGAAGAGCTTGGCCTGAAACTGGTCGATCCGGCAGATTTTACGTTAATTCGCACACCCTTTAAGGAGGGCTTCCGGTATAAACGGTTCGACGGCAAGCCGCTTTCTCCCAAGGACGAGGCCCGTATCGTTGCACTCGTCATCCCGCCGGCCTGGACCGATGTTCGTTGCTGCGGTAGCGCCAAGGGCCACATACAGGCTGTCGGGCAGGACGTTCTCGGGCGCCGGCAATACATCTATCATCCGAAATGGGAGAACGTGCGCAACAGCATGAAGACCAACCGTTTGCTTGCATTCGGCAAGGCCTTGCCGCGCATCCGCAAACGGGTGATGCGCGACATGCGCAGCAAGCCCACATCCGGAAAACCCCTCGCTGCCCTTGCCATCAAGCTGATCGACCAGAAGGCGTTTCGTGCCGGTCACGAAAAATATGCCAAGGATGGCGGCCGTGGCATCGCTTCGCTTAAAAGTACCGATCTCAAGATCGACGGCAATACTGCAAGCTTCGTTTTTGCCGGCAAATCCAAGAAAACCAATGAGATAACGATCAAGGATCCGTCTGCGGTCAAGCGCCTGAGGCTGTTGAAGCGTCGGGGACGGCTGTTCCAGTACAAGGACGAGAATCGCTGGCGAAAGCTTCATGCCGGCAAGCTCAACGAATATCTGCGCGAGATTTCGGGTTCGAAGGTCAGCGCCAAGGACTTTCGCACCTTCCATGGTTCCGCACGGGCACTGGCCTTCCTGGCCGGTATCGAGGCGCAAAGTGAATCGGCGCGCAAGCGCGCTGTTGCGGCGGCGATGCGCCATGTCAGCGAGTTTCTGCGCAACACCCCGGCCGTTACAAGGTCGAGTTACGTGCACCCGTTGATTATCGAAAGTTTCAATGCCGGAGAACTTGGCGGATCCTTGCTTCGATCGCCTCATCGAAAAGGTTTGAGCGGCCCCGAGACCGGCCTGATGCGGCTCCTCGAAGGCGAACGCTAGATGCCGGATATGTGTTCAAGGGCGTTTGAGAAATTTGGAACCGCAGGGCGAGATTCCGCATTGCGGTAAGTGGGCCGCGGAAAAGAGGAAATAAATTCGATTTGCTGGCGCTCGGAAAATGCGCTTAGCTCACATTATGCCCAGCGGGAGGCGACCCGCAATCATGGATGTGTTCTCGCCTTATCTGAGGGAGCGTGTCATGGCCTTTTTGGAAATCGACAGACGCATATTTACGACCACTGATTGGGAAATCATGCAGCGCGCGCATAATCGCGCTTCGATTCTGCTAGATCGTTGCCCAAGGACCGATCCTCGGTGCAATGAACTTGCGCGAACCATTATCGCAATGTTCGAAAGCGGGATCCGCGACGAGGATGAACTGGCCGCAATGGCGGCAAACCGCGAACTGAATTTTCTCGGTGCGCGCGGTCATTTCCAGAAACCCTTCCCGATCGGGAAAATCAAGCAAGGAATGCCGGAGTCGTTCACGGAACACTAGAGCCTTTACTCCGCTCGACAAGCAGCCGTGCGCCAAGGTCCGCCGCAGGTTCCGGGTAGGCGATTGCATAGCCCTGCAATGTATCGCAGCCAAGACGCCGCAACAATTTCGCGTGCTCGTTGGTCTCGACGCCCTCTGCAATCACCCCAATGCCGAGCGCCCGGGCTATTCCAACGATTGACCCGACGAGACTCCTCTGCTCGGGCGAGATCGTGATCGGCATGACCAGGCGCCCGTCGATCTTCAGGCGCTTTGGTTTGAGTTTCAGGAGACCGATGATCGAGGCGTGTCCCGAACCGAAGTCGTCCACCTCGATGTCGATTTCCATTTGCTTCAGCAGGGAAATGTTGAGCAGGACCTCGTCTTCGAGCTCGTCGAGAAAGATAGTCTCCAGGAGCTCGAACGAAATCGCATTATGCGGAATCTGCAAAAGACGCAGCTGATTGATCAGCAACGGATCGGACAGGCGGGCCGCCGATGTGTTGACCGCAATGCGTGGAACCGCGATGCCGCTTTCCTGCCAGACCTGCCGGTCGCGCAGCACTGCTCGCAACATGGCTGCATCTAGATCGGCCATGAGGCCGAGCGTATTCGTCACCTTCAGGAAGGCCTCGGGGCCGAGCACGCCGCGCTTGGGGTGTCTCCAACGGGCCAACGCCTCTATACCGACGATTTCACGTGACTCAGCATCGATCTGGATCTGGTAGAAAGGCACGAACTCGCCGCGCTCAAGGCCCCGCTTCACATGTTCAGCGATGCGACGGTCCCGCGAAAGTTCGCTTTTGAGGTGCGGCGCAAAGAATTCGACGCGGTTGCGGCCGAGCTTTTTGGCGCGGTAGAGCGCGATATCGGATTCGGCGAGCAGTCCCGAGGCGTTGCCGTCATTGACCCAGGCGACGCCGATGGAGGCGCCGGTCTGCAGCAATGCTCCGCCGTGGGATACGCCCTGCTTCAGGAGGCGCACGATATGCTCGGCAACAACTTCCAGCTCCCGGATCGTCGCAAAATCCGAAAGGAGGATGATGAACTCGTCGCCGCCCATGCGCGCAACGAAGCCGCCTTCCGGCACGACGGAAGCGATCATCAACGCCGCCGACTTCAACACGGCATCGCCCGCGGCATGGCCCGCCGTGTCGTTCACCTGCTTGAAATAATCGAGATCGACATGGAGCACGGCAAGACGCTCCCTTAAGGGATCGTTCGACAGTTCGGCAAGACGCCTGTCGAAGAACCGCCGATTGGGAAGACCGGTCAGATAGTCATGCTCGGCAGCATATTCGATCTGAGCAGTGCTGGCCTCGAGGGCAAGCGTCCGTGCTTCGGCGATCGCCTTCTGGTTTGACAGTTCGCGGGTGAGCATGACATCAGCGGTAACGTCCCACTCGGCGCCAACGAACGTGCCGCTGCTGCCGTCGTCGTAATAATGCGCCCGCGACCTGATGTGACGAATATCTCCGTTCGGGAGTATCACCCGGAACTCCGAGACGTAGTCGCTCTTGAGCTCGGCGGCTTCATTGAAGTCCTCCATGGCTCTTGCCCGATCGTCAGGATGAATCGCATTGATCCAAATTTCAGAGCTAACTCGTCGTTGCGTACCGCCGGTGCCATAGAGCCGGTGCATCTGTGAATTCCAGATCACCTCGCCGGTCTCGGCATTGTGCTCCCAGACGCCGATCTGCGATGCGTCGAGCGCTATTTCGAGACGACGAAGGATGTTTTGGAATTCTTGCTCTGATCGCGCCGGCTGCATCTTCTCGTTGTGGCTCCACCCTCGCCACAACTTACAGCGTGGATTTCGGGTTCGCTACGATTATTGTCTCGTGTCATTCGGTCAGAGAAATTTTACGACTTGCCGTGCAAGGATGATCTTAACCTGGAAGCTTGGCGGATCGATGCTTGGAAAAGACGATGAGAATTTTCTGGATGCGGCGCCATTTCGATCGAGCCTGGTTCAGGAGTTTGCTCGTCGCGGCCTTGATAATCGGCGGCGGTATCTGCGGTGCATGGATCAGCAAGCTGGTTATCGTCTCGAGCGATCGGGCCGACATGCGCAGATACACCGATCAGGTGCTTGATCGCGCGGTTGACGTTTTTGCCGAAGTCGACGACATGCTCGCCGTCATCAACGGCTCGCCCTTTCCCTTCTGCTCGACCGAAGAAATCAGCTACCTTCGCGATATTCTGTTTCGAACGAAGTTCCTGAAGGACCTCGGACGGGTCAAGGACGGCGCTTTTCATTGCTCTGCGGTTTTCGGGAAGGGTCGCAAACCAATGCCCCTGATCACGCATGATTTCGAAACATTGGACGGCAAACTGATCTACACGAAGGCGCGTCTTGCCATCTCCAACACCACGGCCCCGATCATCGGCACTGGCCAGGCCAATGTCGTTCTTGACCCTCAAGCTTTCGAAACGCTGAAAAATCCCGACTACACGTTCAGCGTCATGTTCAATCCCGTTGGCATGCCCGAGACGATCGGTCTCTTCGGCACACTCAATCAAGGGGCAATCGGGGGGGTCAGGCCCTCCGGCGGCGGGAGGCAGGGCGGTACGATCTTTCGCAACGTCTGCAGGAAAACCGCCTGCGTAACGGTCAATGTCGAAGTCGGCAGGCTCGAGGCATCGGCGCAGCCCATGACGATCATTCTGACCCTGTTCGGAGCGGCGCTTGGCGGCGCGCTCGGAGTGATCCTCATCCTGCTACGCCGCAACACGATGAGCATGAAGGCGCGCCTGCAGCAGGCGATCGCGCGCAAGCGGCTGACGGTCGAATATCAGCCCATCGTCGATATCGTCACCGGAAAACCGGTGGCGGCGGAAGCGCTGGCGCGTTGGCGCGACAATGGCGAAGCAATTTCGCCGGATGTGTTCATTTCGGTTGCGGAGAAGTCAGGCCTGATCAATCGTCTGACGACCTGTATTATCGAACACGTCCTGGACGACATGGCGGCGTTTCTGGTGGCCAATCGGAATTTTCACATCAATATCAATATATCCGCTGCCGACCTTTTCGATCGACACTTCAACGATTGGCTCGCGGCCCGGCTCAAGGCGGCAAACGTTGCCAGCGACCAGATCCTGCTCGAAATTACCGAGCAATCCACCGCCAACTCCAGCGATGCGATCGCCGCGATACGGCGCTTGCGTGCGCGTGGGCACAAGATTTTCATCGACGACTTCGGAACCGGTTATTCGAGTTTGGCCTATCTTGGCGAACTAAGCGTCGATGGCATCAAAATCGACCGCTCCTTCACCCGGACTATTGGAACCGGGTCGGTGTCGGTTTCGATCATCCCTCAAATCATCGGCATGGCCCACGTGCATCATCTCGCCATCGTCGTCGAGGGCATCGAAACAGAGGCGCAGCGCGACTATTTCGCCGCTCTCGTACCGAAGGTGGATGGGCAGGGCTGGCTGTTCGGCCGACCGACCACTTCGGCGGCCATCAGAGAAATGGTGCACGCATCGCGCGAACAATCTAATGCAACTTCTGATATTTAACTTAAATCAAGCATGTTCGGATTAATTGTTGATCGATCATAGTTTGTTCATTTCGTCCGAGTGATTCTGCTATCATCGGGGTATTGGGGACGGCAAACGATGAAATTGACAATCCTGGCAGTGGCTGCTGTAGCACTTCAACTGCTCGCGGGCAGCGCTTCGGCGGAAGCCTTAAAACTTAGAGTTGCAACGGAAGGCGCATATCCGCCGTTCAATTCCATCGATGCCAATGGCAATCTCGTGGGCTTCGACGTTGATATAGCCAAGGCTGTCTGCGAGGACATGAAGGCCGAATGCACCCTCGTTGCCATACCCTGGGATGAGATCATCGGCAGGCTGGAAAACAACGAATACGACCTCGTCGTAGCGAGCATGTCGTATACCGATGCCCGGGCCGCGCGAATGGAGTTTTCAAGTTCCTACTATCGTTCGCATTCGGCGTTTGCAGGAGATCCGAACCGATTCAAGGATGTTGCGCCCGCCGCCCTCAAGGGCGTGCGCATCGCGGCCGGCAAGCAGACGATCCAATCGGAATATCTGGAGAAGGCCTATAAAGAGAGCAAGATTGTCCTGACCAAGGATGAGCCGGAAGCGCAAAAGCTGCTGCAGGCGGGCGAGGTCGATCTGGTGCTGGCGGATTCCATCGACCTGCTGACCTTTCTGCAATCGCCGAATAATTCGAAGTTCGACTATGTGGGCGATCCGGTAACCAACGGCTTCCTCAAAAGCTCGGCGCACATCACCGCGCAAAAAGGTAATGTGGAATTGATCAAGAAGGTCAACGAGGCGCTCGATCATCTCCGGCTGAACGGGACGTATGATCGTATCAACAACACTTATTTTCCCTTCAGCATCTACTAGGTAAGTCCGGCAATGGCAGCGCGCAGGAGAGGAGTGCAGATATCGATGATCACGGCCGGAAGGCTGCTGATCGGATTCGTGCTCCTTTACGCCATAGTTGCCGCAGGCGTTTCCATCGTATTCCTGCGCAAGATCGAGAACGATGCGCGCTATACCCAGGAACAGCAGCTGCCGCTGGTCTTGAGCCAGAACCGCAACGCCATCAAGGTCGAGCGGCTGGCGTCGCTCGCGCGTTCCATTTACCTCGCGAAAGACCGCGAATTGGAGCGCCAGCTGCAATTGCAGACGCATGTGCTTGCCCAGAGCTTTACGCTGGATGAAAATGATCAGTTGGCCAAGGGCGTCCAAAAGGTCAGCAGCCACGTCAAGCAGATCGTCGCCCTTCGCGATCAGGTTCGCAAGATGGATGCTGGCGATACGAGTCCCGACCCCGCGGTTCGAGCCGAGCTGGAGCGGCAGGCCCTCGAAACCTACCAAAGCGCCATGCGGGTAACCGATGAACTCGGCCAATCCATCGTCAGCGACGCCGCGGTTCTCGCCTATGGCATGTCCGGCGATATCCAGCGGACGGCGAAGATGATCCAGGTAGCGTGGATCATCATTCTGACGTTGCCGGTTCTTATTGCTGTCGGCGCGATCTATGTCGTGGCGAGGCACATAATTCGCCCCATAAATTCGGCCATCGAAGGCCTGCGTTCCATCGACCGCCACGAAAAGCGCAGGCTCAGACTGCGCCGGCCGCTGTTCCGTGAGTTGTCGACGATCAACGAGGCCATCGAAGCCTATGGCCACGTCTCACTTGATCTGCTGCGGACCAATTCCATCCTGCAGGCGCTTTCCGAAGAAGACGGCCTGACGACCCTTGCGAACCGGCGCAGTTTCGAAAAGCGTATCGGCGAGGAGTTTGCCAAGGCGACGCAGAACGACACCGATCTTGCAATCCTCATGGTCGACCTCGACCACTTCAAATCGATAAACGACCATTACGGCCACCAGATGGGCGATACCTGCCTGAAAATGACCGCGAATGTCCTGCGCAGCATCGGTGCCGAACGCGATTGCCACGCGGCTCGCTACGGCGGCGAGGAGTTTTCCCTGGTCTTTCCGGATTGCGATTTGCAGAGCGCGATTGCCGAAGCGGAAAAAATCCGGCTGTCGATCAGCAGCCTTATCATCACCTCAAGCTACGATGAAACCATCCGTATAACTGCCAGCGTCGGTGTGGCGACGATCAAAAGCGGAAGGTTCGAGACTGCGGCGCAATTGCTCGAGAATGCCGACCGGGCGCTCTATCTTGCCAAGCACAGCGGACGCAATATTGTGAAATCGCTTCCTCTGCCCGGCAGGGCCGATTTGAAACCGCTGACGGCCTAGACCAATTCTCGGGAATCCCGCCGATGCCAACGCTCTATTCCCTGAAGCCAGCCTTCCAGAACCTGCTGCGGCCGCTCGTCGGTCGCCTGGTCGCGCGCGGTGTGACCGCCAATCAGGTCACCCTCGCGGCAGCCGTGCTTTCGGTCCTTGCGGGAGCGGTGGTGGCCCTGTTCTACGACATCTTCCCGGTCTTCTGGCTGCTGCCGGTCGTCCTTTTCGTGCGCATGGCGCTTAACGCGATCGACGGCATGATGGCCCGGGAGTTCAGGCAGGCTTCGAAACTCGGCGCCTATCTCAACGAACTCGGCGACGTCGTCTCGGACGTGGCGCTCATCCTGCCCTTCATGCTGGTCGGGCCATTCGCGCCGCCCGGCGTCGTCGCCTTTGCCATAGCCGCGATGCTGACCGAATACGCCGGCGTCCTCGGCGTGATGACCGGCGGGGGCCGCTGCTATGACGGGCCCTTCGGCAAGAGCGACCGTGCCCTGGCACTCGGCGTCATCGCGGCCCTCATCGGCAGCGGTATCGTGCTCCCTTACTGGTTCGGCTGGATCTTTCCTCTCATGGCGCTCCTTTCGGTCTACACCATGATCAATCGCGTGCGGGCGGGCTTGCGGCGCGCGGAAACGGCGGCATCCTGAATGATCTCGTTGGCGGAACACGAAACGACCACCGAGAACGCCAACGGCCGGACCGCGCCCGGCGCAGCCGAAGAGCATTTCTTTCGCACGCATGACGGCACGGAACTCTTCTATCGCAAGTGGCCGGCGCGCAGCGGGACGGCCAGAGGCGCAATCGTTCTTTTGCATCGCGGCCATGAGCATGGCGGGCGTGTCGCCCACCTTGTCGGCGAGCTTGGTCTCGATGATTTTGCATTCTATGCCTGGGATGCCCGCGGCCACGGCCGTTCTCCCGGAACGCGCGGCTTTTCGCCATCGTTCGCTGCTTCGGTACGCGATCTCGACATTTTCGTTCGGCACATCATCGCCGGGGACGGCTTTGCCATGGAAGATATCGCGGTCGTCGCCCAATCGGTTGGAGCAGTTCTCGCGGCAAGCTGGGTCCATGACTATGCGCCGCCTATTCGCGCGCTTGTTCTTGCGTCGCCGGCGTTCAGCGTAAAACTATACGTTCCCTTTGCCCGGCAAGGCATCTCGCTCTGGCAAAAGCTGAAAGGCCAGTTCTTCGTCAATTCCTACGTCAAGGCCAAGTTCCTCACCCACGATCCCGCGCGCATCGCCTCGTTTGAAAACGACCCGCTGATCACCCGCCCCATCGCTTCCAACATATTGCTCGACCTTTATGAAACCGCGGAGCGGGTCGTCGCCGACGCTCGCGCAATCATCGTGCCGACGCAACTCCTGATCTCTGGGAGCGACTGGGTCGTTCGCCATGCGCCGCAACACCGCTTCTACGAAAATCTGGCGCATCCCCTGAAGGAACGGCATGTACTGAAAGGCTTTTTTCACGACACGCTCGGCGAAAAGGAACGGGCCATTCCCGTCGCCCATATGCGCCGCTTCTTAACCGAGCGCTTTGCTAAGGCCCCAGCCGAACTCGACGTCACCAACGCCGATGCCACTGGTTACACACGCGACGAGGCTGACCGGCTTTCGTCACCACAGGATATGCTTTCGGCCAAGGGCCTATACTGGACATCGTACGGAACCTCCCTGCGCTGCGCCGCCCTCATCTCCGAAGGCATTCGCACGGGGGTAAAGATCGGCTTCGACTCCGGTTCGACGCTCGACTATGTCTACCGGAACCAACCGCGCGGGATCGGCCCGGGTGGCAGGCTCGTCGACAAACAGTTCCTTGAAGCCATCGGCTGGCGCGGCATTCGCCAGCGAAAGCTGCATCTCGAAGAGCTGATCGGAATGTGCCTCGCCAGGCTCGCCGCGAGCGGAAGAACAACGAATGTCCTCGACATTGCTGCCGGCCACGGTCGCTATATCCTCGACGCCGTCGCGCAATCCGGGATAAAGCCGGACAGTGTCCGGCTCCAGGACTATTCGCCCATCAATGTAGATGCGGGGAACAAGCTGATAGCCGAGCGCGGTCTCCAGTCGATCACGAACTTCTATCAGGCTGATGCCTTCGATTGCGACATGCTGGCTTCGACGGCCCCCTCCCCGGATCTTGCGATTGTCTCCGGGCTTTACGAACTATTTTCGGACAACGGCATGATCCGCCGCTCGCTCAATGGCCTCGCCCGGGCGATGCAACCCGGCAGCCTGTTGATCTACACCAACCAGCCCTGGCATCCGCAGCTCGAAATGATCGCACGCGCTCTGACATCGCACCGCGGCGGGGAAGCCTGGATCATGCGCCGGCGCACGCAGGCCGAGATGGACCAGCTGGTCGCTGCCGCAGGGTTCAAGAAAATCGAGCAGCGCATCGACCGCTGGGGCATTTTCACAGTGTCGGTCGCCGAGCGTAAATGACGGCGGCGAGCGTTTCACCGATTGGCAAATGGCGTCTTGAAGGGCCGGTGGCAAAGCGCGCCATACTGTGGCTCGCCTTCCTCGCACCCTTCTTCTATCTCACCTATGGCACGGCCAACTGGCTCGCCGCGCAACGGCAGCACGTTGCGCACATAACCTTCAGCTGGGAACATGACATTCCCTTCCTCGCCTGGACGATTTTTCCCTATTGGTCGATCAACGCCTTTTACGGTCTGTCCCTGTTCCTCAACGACACCCCATCAGAGGTGGACCGCCTGGCAAGACGTTATCTCACGGCGCAGATGATCGCCGTTGCCTGCTTCGTCGCCTTTCCCCTGACCTTTACTTTCGCAAAGCCTTTGACGAGCGGAGCGCCGGGCTTCCTCTTCGATTTGCTCGGGGGCTTCGACAAGCCGTTCAATCAAGCGCCGTCCCTGCACATTGCCTTGCTCATCATCATCTGGGAACACTGGCGCCACCGGCTCGCAGGCGCGATACTCGGGCTATGGCACCTGTGGTGCCTGCTGATAGGTGTTTCCGTGCTCACGACGTACCAGCACCATTTCATCGACATACCGACCGGCGCACTCCTCGGATTCTTTGCCTTGTGGCTATTTCCCGCCGGGGAGCGGTCGCCGTTGGGGGATTTTGTTCTCGGCCCGAATGGGAAGCAGAAGCGTATCGGCAGCTACTATGCCGCCGCCAGTCTCGCGCTTCTTCTCCTTGTTGTGGTTGAAGCAGCGAGATCGATCATTTACCTCATCTTGCTTTGGCCGGCTCTGGCGTTCGGCATTGTCGCCCTCGCCTATCTAGGCGTAGGGCCCAGGGTCTTCCAGAAACGCCAAGATGGAACAGTATCGCTGGCTAGCCTGTGGCTCCTTGCGCCCTATCGGCTTGGCGTCAAAATCAACATCTACCTATGGACCCGCGGGCTGCCTAGCTCCGTGCGGATTCTTGACAACGTCCACCTCGGCCGTCTGCCGAAGCGTGCCGAGCTTTCGGCTTTTGCCAGTGTGATCGATTTGACCAGCGAACTTGCAAGACCGTCCGGCGTCGAAATTGCCTGGCGAACTTTCCCGGCGCTCGATCTCGTCCCGGTACCGCCCGACGATCTTGAAAAAGCTTCGGAAGCCATCGAAAATGCGCAGATGAGAGGTCCCGTGCTCGTCTGTTGCGCGCTCGGCTTTCAGCGCAGCGCAGCGGCAGTGGCGACCTGGCTTTTACGCCATGGGCACGCTGTTAACGCAGAACAGGCGATACACCTGATGAAGACAAGGGGCAGGCCAATACACCTGAGCGATGAAATGATCGCGACGGAAGGAACAGGGGAACGGCATGGATGAAGACGCGGAAACCTTCGCGGCCCGTTTGACGCGCAGGGCCCATACTTATGGGTTTTTGACCTGCATTCTATTGGTGGCATCTTCCGTTGCGGGAGACGCCGGGGGCAAGCTTTTCAGTTGGCTATGGCCACTCCTCATAGTCGGGGGGCTGACGACGCTGTTCCTTGCCATCTATCTGCGCTTCGATGCGGCACTTTTCCATTTCATTGCCTCGCATGAAGACGAAACGGCGGGCTGTCGTGCCGCCGACAAGCTGCTCGAGCGCATGCGCCTGCGCAAATGCCCAAAAACGACCCGGCCGCTCAACGCTCGCATTGCTGGCACCAACCGCCTGCTGATGCGCCTTCATCTGGCTTTCGCGGTCTTCCTTGCCCTCTTTGCTTCCGCAACGGCCTATAGTTTGTGGACGGCATAAGCGTGGATAAACCTGGGGAGACGTTCGGTCAGCATGTCATGCGGCGCGCCGCCGCCATGGTCCTTGCCGGCCTGTCGCGCGCGATTACCGGCGTGCGGCCCATCTGGCAGGGCTGCGCACCCTCCGGGCGGCAGCGCATCTATTTCGCCAACCATGCCAGCCACGGCGATTTCATTCTGCTTTCAACGTGCCTCCCGCCGAAGGAGCGCGAGCGGACGCGCGCCGTCGCGGGCGCAGATTATTGGCGCAGGAAACGCGTCCGCCACATCCTTGCCCGTGATCTTCTCAATACGGTGCTGGTCGAGCGCAACTGGGTGGAACGGGCCGAAGACCCGATGGTCATCATGCTGGGCGCCCTCGCCGATGGACACTCACTGATCATCTTTCCCGAAGGTACGCGCAACATGACCGAGGAACCGCTGCTGCGCTTCCGCTCAGGTATCTACAATCTTGCCCTGGCTCGCCCCGACGTTGAGCTTGTCCCATGCTGGATCGAGAATATGTCCCGCGTGCTCCCCAAGGGCGCGTTTCTACCGGTACCTCTATTGTGCCGTGTTGTTTTCGGCACGCCCGTTCAATTGGAGCCAGAGGAGGATCGTCACGCCTTCCTGGCGCGTGCCCGCGATGCGCTTCTTACGCTTAGTCCCGAACAGCAGAGGGCTCTCGATCATGGTTGAAGCAGCCTGGCTGTTTCTCGGCCTTCTTGCCGTCCTCACTGGCGCAAGCGCCATTGCCACCGCGCTCTCCTGGAAAAGCCGGCGGAAGGGTGACGTGCTGCCGGACGCCCTCGCCAATCTCAACTCACGCATCAAGGCGTGGTGGATCATGGTGGGCGCAATCTCCGTCGCCTTCTTTTTCGGCAAGGGCGGTGTCATCCTCCTCTTTGCCTTCGTATCCTTCGCTGCCTTGCGCGAATATGTGACGCTCACCCACACGCGGCGCGGGGATCACTGGATCCTGATCGGCATGTTCCTCGTGATCATCCCGATTCAATATTATCTGCTGTGGATCGAGTGGTACGGCCTGTTTGCAATCTTCGTGCCGGTCTACTGCTTCCTCGCCATGCCTGCCCTGACGGCAATTTCGGGCGACACCGCGCGCTTTCTGGAACGTGTCAGCGAACAGCAATGGGGCATCATGCTATCGGTCTATTGCATCAGCCATGTTCCGGCGCTGCTCACGCTGGCGATCCCCGGCTTTGCCGGCAAGGGATTGCTGCTCATCGCCTTCCTTATAGCCACCGTGCAAGGCAGCGATGTCCTGCAATATGTTTTCGGCAAGCTCTTCGGCCGGCACAAGGTCGCGCCGAAGGTTTCGCCTTCCAAGACCTGGGAAGGGCTTGTCGGCGGCATAGCCAGCGCTTCGCTGCTTGGCGCGGCGCTCTACTGGCTGACCCCGTTCACGCCGGCCCAGGCCGGACTGATGGCTGCTCTTGCCTGCATCATGGGCTTCTTCGGCGGGCTCGTCGCCTCCGCGATCAAGCGGGATCGCGGCGTCAAGGATTGGGGCCACATGATCGAGGGCCATGGCGGCATGCTCGACCGCGCGGACAGCCTCGTCTTCGCCGCGCCGGTCTTCTTTCACATCGTCCGATACTTCTGGACCTAGCGCTAGAGAAGTTCCGCCCTGGCGAGATCGCGCAGCAGATGGCTTGCACCATAGGTCCACGGCGCACACTCGGTCGAGAGCCGCACGCGGTTGGACAATGTCCCAAGCGAAGGCGTGGATATCGAGACGATATCGCCGAGCTTATGGGTGAAGCCCTTGCCCGGGCCGTCGCGGTCCTTGACCGGAGCGAACATGGTGCCGAGGAAGAGGACGAGGCCATCCGGATACTGATGGTGCCGACCGATCGTCGCCTCCACCAGCGATTCTGGTTTACGCGAAATCTTGGCCATGTTGGAATGCCCGTCGAGCACGAAGCCATCCTCGCCCTCGACCCGCATGCTGAGTTCGGCGGCTTTGACGGTCTCGAGTGTGAACTCACCATCGAAGAGCCGTACGAAAGGTCCGACGGAGCCGGACGCATTGTTGTCCTTGGCCTTGCCGAGAAGCAGCGCTGAGCGACCTTCGACATCGCGCAGGTTCACGTCATTGCCAAGCGTCGCACCGACGATCTGGCCGCTGCTGGCAACCACGAGCACGATCTCCGGCTCGGGGTTGTTCCAACTTGAGATTGGATGAAGGCCGACGTCAGCACCGAAGCCGACCGTCGACATGGGCTGCCCCTTGGTGAAAATCTCCGCATCCGGCCCGATGCCGACCTCGAGATACTGGCTCCAGACGCCGCGTGCAATCAGCGCCTCCTTCACCTGCATCGCAGCGGGCGAGCCCGGCACGATTTGCGACAGATCCGCGCCAATAAGGCCGAGCACCTCCTCGCGCAGCGAGTCCGCCCTGGTCTTGTCGCCCTTCGCCTGCTCTTCGATAACACGCTCGAGCAGCGAGGCGACAAACGTTACACCGGACGCCTTGACCGCTTGCAGATCGATGGGTGACAGCAATGCCGGGTCGGCCGGATCGAACGTGCTGGACCAGCTATTGGCAAGGACGGCATCGACGGCGCCGATCCTCGTGCCTTCCACGCCGGTAACATAGCTTGCGGGTTCGGCCATCTCGCATATGTCGCGCACGGTCGGGCCAGCCTTGTCGGTGATGTCATAGACAATGCCATCTCTGATTGCGACGATCCGGGGATGGTCGTAGCCAGGAATTTTGGCTCGTCCGAGAAGGACGCCGGAGGTTGGGACGATGGCATTTGACATGATCGATTTCCTGGATGTTTCGGATTGACGGAGTGGAATGGCATCCTCTCCCTGGACTGCTTGCCCGCATTTATGCGGGAGGAGCGCGCTCCAATCAAGACCAGCCCGACGCTCGTCCGGGCCGCCCTGTCAGGAGACCGTGGACGAGCTTCCAATATGTCTTGTCATTTTATGCGAACGCGCCACTAGTACGCGCAAGGGCAAAAGACAACCGGGGCGTGTGTGAACAAGGTAGCGGAATATCGACTGGGATTGATCCTCGTTACTGCATCTGCAGTGGCTTGGAGCCTTGCCGGGTTGTTCACGCGCGCGATCCCGCTCGACAGCTGGACGATCCTTGCCTGGCGGGGTATTTTCGGCTCGATCGGCATTGCCGTTGCCATGATGCTTTTTGAAGGTGGGATCGCCTGGAAGAGCTTCCGCCATATGGGTCGTCCCGGCTGGCTTTTCGTAGCGGTCTCGTCGCTGGGCATGGTGTTTTTCATAACCGCGCTCAAGGAGACGACCGTGGCGCATGTCGCGGTCATCTATGCGACAATCCCTTTCGTCGCCGCCGTCGTTGCCTGGCTGGCCATGGGCGAGCGCTCGACCCTGCGCGCGATCGTCGCAAGCATCGCGGCGATGGGCGGCGTCATCATCATGGTCGGGCTCGGAACGGAGGGCAGCCTGTTCGGCGATCTTCTGGCATTCGGTATGACCCTCTGCATGGGCGTGCTGATGGTCATCGTGCGCCGGTCTCCTGAAATCTCGGTCATGCCTGCCGCCTGCGTCTCGGCCCTCCTGAGCTCGCTTATCTGCTGGCCGCTCGGCAATCCACTGTCGGTCTCCGCACACGACCTCCTCCTCATTGCCATGTTCGGCATCCTCGTTTCCGCCGTCGGGCTTGCCTGCTTCACGCTAGGCGCAAAATGGCTTCCACCGATAGAAACCGCCCTCATCGGCTCGCTGGATGCGCCTCTCGCACCATTCTGGATCTGGCTCGTATTTAACGAGGCTCCGAGCAAAAGCACGGTTATCGGCGGCTCGATCGTTTTTGCCGCCGTGGTCGCCAACGTTCTGGCCGGAACAAAGAAAGGGCGGACACCGGCTAATTCTGCCACCTAACAGCGGTGTCCTAAAACGTTGTTTATATGACATTTAGGCCGTAGCCGTTCGGTTGTATTCTTCCTCCAGTCACCCAGACATGGAAGGAACCAGGACATGACCATTCAATCAGACAAGGGCACGGCGCTGATCACCGGCGCATCATCGGGCATCGGCGCTGTATATGCGGACAGGCTTGCACGCCGCGGCTATGACCTCATTCTCGTCGCACGCAATCGCGACAGGATGACAAGCCTTGCTTCGCACCTGACCACCGAAACGGGGCGGAGCGTCGAAGTGGTTGCCGCCGATCTTGGCGACGACAGCGGAATTGCCAAGGTCGGAGCCATTCTTGCCAGCGATGCGAGCATAACCATGCTCGTCAACAATGCGGGTGTCGGCGCAACGGCACCATTGCTCGAATCCGATCCAGCTGAAATGGACGCGATGATCAAGCTCAATGTGGTTGCATTGACACGCCTGACAGAGGCCGCAGCGCCTAAGTTTGTCGCACGGGGCAGCGGCACCATTATCAATATCGCCTCGATCGTCGCCATTGCGCCGGAAGCGCTCAACGGCGTTTACGGCGGGACCAAGGCTTTCGTGCTTGCCTTCAGCCAGTCCCTGCATCACGAACTCAACGACAAGGGCATCCGTATCCAGGCCGTGTTGCCCGGCGCCACGAGCACGGAGTTCTGGGCGAACGCCGGCCGGCCGGTTGAAAACCTGCCGAGTGCCATTGTCATGACCGCGGCCGACATGGTCGATGCGTCCTTGGCCGGCCTCGACCAGGGCGAACTCGTCACAATTCCGGCTTTGCCCGACATTGCCGACTGGAATGCCTTCGAGGGCGCCCGGCAAGCATTGCGACCCAATCTTTCGCATCGGGAACCGGCGGCGCGCCTCTTCGCCCGGGCTTAAGGCAACTAAACCCAAATAGCGGATATCCGTTGAGCCGGCTGCAAGGCGGCCGGCTCTCATTGCATGAATCGCATCACCAAAGGTCAATTCCCGGCGTTTTGTGCCAACTCATTGACACAATGGATGTATAACCCGCTTCGCAACGCGCACATCGCACGCTCTCCCGCCTTCGGGAGGTTCACGCCAACATGGTCCGCTCATGGGTTTACGTCCACTTTATCGCAAGCTGGCACTGCGCCGATTGGGCGTGTTCTCGATTTTCCTTGCGCCGAGCCGGCTGCGGGCCTTCGCACGCAGCACCGAACTTGGCCTCGTCCTTGCAGCCGCTGTCGTCGGTGTTGTTTCGGGTTGGACGGTCACGGCCATGAGCATGATCGCCCAGGGCATGCACCAGATGATTTTCGGTCTCGAGGCCGGCGAGCGCCTTTCGACGATCGTCACGACCAATACGACCACTTTGTTCATCGCGCCGATTTTCGGCGGCGCTCTCATGGGCCTCGTGCTGCTCGTTCTCACCCGCTATCGCAAGCGGCCCATGGTCGACCCCATCGAGGCCAATGCGCTGCATGGCGGCAGGCTGTCGCTCAATGACAGCCTGATCGTTGCCGCACAGAATTTGATCTCGAACGGCTTCGGTGCATCGGTGGGGCTCGAAGCCGGCTACACACAGCTTGCATCCGGGCTTGCGTCGAAGATCGGTCTTTCGCTGAAACTGCGCCGGTCGGATCTGCGCATCCTTGTCGGCTGCGGCGCCGCGGGAGCGATTGCGGCCGCGTTCAATGCGCCGCTCACCGGCTCGTTCTACGCCTTCGAATTGATCATCGGCTCCTATACAATCCTCAGCCTTGCGCCAGTGATCGTGTCGGCGCTGATCGCCAATGTCGTTGCGAGGGCCTTGTCGGGTGACAATTTTGTCATCGACATCGGCCATTTCGGCGCGGTCGTACCGGCAGACTACCTGCCAGCCATGCTACTCGGCATCTTCTGCGCACTCGCCGGCGTTCTCCTGATGAAGGGCGTCTCTTTCGTCGAGGAAATGGCCCGCAAGAGCTTCATTCCACCAGCGCTCCGGCCCCTCCTCGGCGGCGCCATCGTCGGCCTCCTCGCCCTCGTCACGCCGCAGGTCCTGTCGGGCGGACATGGCGCGCTGCACCTTAATCTCGACACGACCACGACGATTGCCGCATTGGTCGGCCTGCTGTTGCTAAAATCGCTGGCTTCCGCGATCTCCATCGGATCGGGTTTCAGAGGCGGGCTTTTCTTCGGCTCGCTGTTCATGGGAGCCTTGCTCGGCAAGCTCTTTGCTTATTCGGCGCCCTATATTTTTGCGCATGCAACGCTGACGCCGGTGATCTACGCGGTCGTCGGAATGAGTGCGCTTGCCGTCTCTGTTATTGGCGGCCCCCTGACGATGACGTTCCTCGCCCTCGAGATCACCGGCGACTTTCCAATAACGGTCCTCGTTCTCGCCGCGGTGACCGCAGCGTCGCTGACGGTACGCCATACGTTCGGCTACTCCTTCGCGACCTGGCGTTTCCACCTGCGTGGTGAGAGCATTCGCAGCGCCCATGACGTGGGCTGGATTCGCAACCTCACGGTCAACAAGCTCATGCGATCCGATGTTCGCACCGCGCCGATCGAGCAGACCATCCGCGCATTTTGTCGCGACTTTCCATTGGGTTCGACGCAGCGGGTGATCATCGTCGATGACACCGGCAAATATGCCGGCATGGTCCTCGTGCCCGAGGCGCATGCGGGCCTGACCGAGAACGCCGACGAGGACCTGCCGATTGCCGGTCTCATCAAATACCGCAACGAATATCTGCAGCCGCAGATGAACGCAAAGCAGGCGGCAGCGATTTTCGACAAGACGGAGAGCGAAGCGCTTGCTGTCGTCAACGATCTTGTTGAACGGCGCGTCATCGGTCTCCTGACGGAAAGTCACTTGCTGCGTCGATACAGCGAAGAGCTCGACCGGCAACGCCGCGACGTATCGGGAGAGATTTAGAGCATGGCAAGCCGCTGCTTGCGCTGCGGCGGCGGGAATGCGCATTCCAGAACTGCGAGATGCTCTGGTGAGAGCTTGAGGTCCAGAGCCTTGCGGTTGTCGCGGATGTGCTGCGGCGTGCTGGACTTCGGAATGGCGATAACGCCTTCCTGATTGATGACAAATGCAAGCGCCACGACCGCCGGCGTCGTCTCATACGCTTTGGCAATCGCGGCAAGCGCGGGATGCCCCAGCATGCGGCCCTGCTCGATGGGGGAGTAGGCCATGACCGGGATCGTTCGGTTTTGGCAAAATGGCAGAAGGTCGAATTCGATGCCGCGCCGCGTCAGATTGTAAAGCACCTGATCGGCGGCCACGGCGCTTCCGCCGGAAACGTCGAAGAGTTCTTCCATGTCGTCCGTGTCGAAATTGCTGACGCCCCACGCGCGAATCTTGCCGGACTCAATCAGTTCCTCGAAGGCTGCGACTGTGTCGTGCAGCTTGTATCCGCCGCGCCAGTGCAGAAGATAAAGATCGATCGTCTCGCATTTCAGCCGCTTCAGGCTACGCTCGCAAGCGGCAATCGTTCCCTTGCGCGAGGCGTTGGACGGCAGCACCTTGCTTACGATGAATACCTCGTCGCGCCGTCCGGCGATCGCCTCGCCAACGATTTCTTCCGCGCCGCCATCGCCATACATTTCCGCAGTGTCGATCAGCGTCATGCCAAGATCGATACCGAGGCGAAGCGCCTCCACCTCTCTTTGCGCCTGGCGACGGTCTTCGCCCATGAACCAGGTCCCCTGGCCGAGAACAGGTACCTTCTCGCCAGAAGGCAGCGACGTCGTCCTGATATCCGAATGCTTCATTGTTCAGTCCTGCAAGACCCGATGAAGGCTCAGTCCAGCATCGATCGTCAACCGGTGCAAGGGCCTGTCGGACCGGCACGCATGTCGCGCAGCCGCTCCGCAGCCGACGCCGCGAGGTCGGTGAAGATGAGATCGAGGTCTTCAGCCACCTGGTAGTAGGATTCGGGCAGGTCTTCGCCTTCCATCTCCGACCGGATTTCCTCCATGCTGCGCGCATGGCTTTCAAGGAACTTGTAGAGTTCCGACACCTGTTCGAGCGAAAGTGATTCGTGCGCGAGCATCCTGGGAATTTTCTTTCCCAACACAGTGGCCAATTCGTTCTTCTCCCGCAGAACGTTCAACCAGTTTGCCAACTATTTTTATTCCTCCCAAGAGGAGCGTCGCAGAGGACCGTTTCCACATCAACTAATCCTTTAGTACTATTTATGCCTTCTAGTCCTCGCTCTTTTCTGTTAACCTACGCCCTGTAATTTCCCCCTTCGCACATGCGAATTACCGTTTCCACCGCGTGGTACACTGGTTTCAGGAGCACCTAATGATCTCGCATTTGCTGCACAATCTCGTCGAAGCCGACCCGGCCAAGGAAGGCGAGGACAGCGTTGACGCGGTAGACGCACCACGACGCAAACGCACGCCTTCGTCTTCTTCCGCATTCACCCACTTCGAATTGGGTCGGACGCTGGAGCGGGCCAATCGCCGCTTCGCCACATTCCTGCAGGCTGAGATGTCCCGCCTCGGCGTGCGCGAAATCGGTCCTGCCCATGCGATGCTGCTCCTGACGATCGGTAATGACGAACTTTCCGTCGGCCAGCTCATGGATCGTGGGCCCTATGGCGGCACCAACCTTTCCTATTACCTGAAGCAGCTTGGCGAGTGTGGCTATGTCGAGCGCATTCCGTTGCCGCGTGATCGCCGCACAATCCGGGTGCGCCTGACACAAAAGGCGCAGGATCTGTGCGCCGACCTGACGGAAATCACCGAAAAATATCACCAGCTGGTGGCTGGCGACCCTGAGAACATGCGGCGGATGGAGATAGCGTTCGAAACGCTCGACAGGTTGGAGCGGGCTTGGGCGACGGCTGCCATTTTCGGATCTCCTGACGAACGGTAGAACTGCCACCCCTCAGACGGCGACTATACGGTCCCGTCCGTCAAGCTTGGCCTGATATAGCCCCTTGTCGGCCCGCGCGAATGCATCCTGGGCAGTGTCGCCCGGCTTCAGTGCCGTCATACCTGCCGAGCACGTATAGGAAACCTCCGGATATGACGGAAGCGGCCTCGAGGTGCGAATCTTACTGAACACGCGTTCCAGGATCGCCAGGCCGTTTTCAATATTGGTGTCCGGCAGAATGAACATGAACTCTTCGCCGCCAATCCGGCCGAAACAATCAAGTCGCCTGACGAACGAGTGCCCATGCCGGGCAAAATCGAGCAGGACCACATCGCCCGACTGATGGCCGTAGCGGTCGTTGATCGATTTGAAATAATCGATATCGAGCACTGCGATACAGCCAATATCGCTACCAGGCGCTGCGGTCCTGCTCGCCAGCGCCTCGAGCCTTGTCATTATGAAGCGCCGATTGGCGATCCCGGTGAGTTCGTCGGTTTGCGAGGCGCGCAACGCCAGATCACGATCCTGGCGAAGCCAGCGGTCGTCGGCGCGCAGCGGGGTAATGTCGCTGGCAATGCACAGCATCCAGCCGTTCGATTGCACTGTCTCGGTCATCCACAGCCATCGACCGTCGGCGAGATCTGTTTCAAACGAGCGGAAGGCGGTCTTGCCGCGGCGTGACTGGGTCGAGCGCAACCATTCTTCGAAGTCGGCCGTCTTCAAGACGGTCCCGACGCCGGCCAGGAAGTTGCGCCGCATGATATCGCCCCAGCTCAACTGCTCGTCAGGGGTAAGGTGATAGGCGGCGCGAAAACTCTTGTTTGCGTAGCGCAGCACATCGTCTTCGTCATAAACGGCGACCAAGGCGAGGCTTTCCGTCTGCAGCGACAGAAGATTGTCGAGAATTGCGTCTGCTCGCTTCGAAGAATCCATGCTCACCTGAATCAATCACGGCACGGGAATACAACTAACCCGAATCCCGCCCGACCGGAACAGATAGTTGCATCAGGTAGCAAGCGCCTTGATTGCCGAGAGGTCCTTGATGAACGCCTTTTTCTCGGCCGCAGCATCGGCCCGATCGCGAATTCGCAGGATATAGGACGGATGGATGGTTACAAGCACCGGCGGAAACATCGTCGTTTCAACGACCTTGCCGCGATCGCGCATGACACGCACCGAACTGCCGAGTAGCGCCGAGGCCGCGGTGCCGCCGAGCGCGACCACTATTTTCGGATGGATCAGCCGCAATTCATTTCTGAGCCACCAGGAGCAGGCCTCGATCTCGCCGCCGTTAGGCTTGGCATGCAGGCGACGCTTGCCGCGTTGCTCGAATTTGAAATGTTTGACGGCATTGGTGACGTAGCATTGATCGCGGTCGACGGCGGCTTCCGCAAGGCACTCATCGAGAACCAGACCTGCTGGCCCGACGAAAGGCCTGCCCGCAAGATCCTCCTTGTCGCCGGGCTGTTCGCCAACAAGCACGATCCTGGCATGCGAGGGACCCTCCCCGAAGACAGTCTGGGTCGCATATTTGTAGAGATCGCAGCGCCGGCAGTGGTCGGCTTCCGCCTTTAACTCGGATAATGAGTGTGCGTCCGGTGTCTCACCGTCGGTGATGTACCTGTCCATGGCGCCGTAACGCGTGAAAGAATTGCGTGGTTCCACGGCATTGGGAACCAATCCTGCCATCTCCGGTTGAATCTCCAGCGCAACAGGCAGGAGTACTGCAATGGCCAGGACAGCCAAGAAGAAATGGTCGCAAGACGTCACAGAGCATAGCGATGCGCTGGATCTTAAAGCGAATGTTTTCGAACAGAAGGACCCGCGCAAGATTGCGCATTCGCTAAAGCAATCGGCGGAACAATCGGACCGCAGGAAATCGAGCCCTTACCGTTCTGCCATGTCGATGCTGACCTTTTATATCAACCGCGCCGGCAAGAACCTCCCCGAGGCGCAAAAGCACATTCTGGAGCAAGCCAAGGGCGAGCTTCGCAAGGAATTCGGGCGAGAGTGAGAGGGTTCAATCATGGAAAAGGCGAAGATTGCGCGTATCTGGCGTGGCCGCACGCTGCCGCACATTGCCGATGAGTACGAGGCCTATAACTTCGAGGAAGGGATCAGACCGCTTATCGAAAAGGCGCTGTGGGTGCAGACACTGCGCGAGGATCGCGAGCAAGAAACCGAATTCATGACGATTTCCTATTGGGAAAGCATTGAAGCGATGTCACGGTTCACCGGCAGCGATCCAAATAGCATTCACCATCTTCCACGCGACAAGGATTACCTGATCGAGCTTCCCGATGCAGTTCAGGTTTTCGAAATCCGCACCAGCAATGGCCGATCTCAATAGCCGCCTATGATCGGCAGGATCTCGCCGGTGATATAGCTTGAACAGTGAGGCGAGGCGAGAAAGACATAGGCGGGGGCAATTTCCTCGGGTTGGGCCGGCCGCATCATCGGCGTGTCGCTTCCGAATTTCGAAACGTCGGCCGCTTCCTTGTCGGCAGGATTGAGTGGCGTCCACACCGGGCCCGGCGCCACCGCGTTCACCCTGATGCCCTTGGACAGCAAATTCCCCGAAAGGGCCCGCGTAAAGGCGTGAATACCGCCCTTGGTCATCGAGTAATCGAGGAGGTTCTTGCTGCCTCTGATCCCGGTCACCGAGCCGGTATTCACGATCGCCGAACCCGGCTTCATCTTGCGGGCCGCAGCTTGCGCGAGGAAGAAATAGCCGTAGAGGTTGGTGCGGATCGTCTCGTCGAAGTGCTCCTCCGTGAGTTCGTCGAACGCGTCGGTGTGGAGTTGAAACGCTGCATTGTTGACCAGAACGTCGAGCGCACCGAATGCCTTCACGGTTTGCTCGACCGCATCCTCGCAGAATTTCCGGTCTCGCACGTCGCCGGACATCAGCAGGCATTTCCCGCCTTCCTTCTCGACCAGCGCCTTGGTCTTTTCGGCGTCGGTGGGCTCATCGACATGGATGATGGCGACATCTGCGCCCTCGCGCGCAAACAACACCGCAACGGCCCGCCCTATACCTGAATCGCCGCCGCTGATCAGGGCTGCCTTTCCTTCGAGCTTGCGTGACCCGAGATAATAGGGCGCGTCGTACATCGGCTCCGGTTTGAGCATGGACTCCGTTCCCGGTTTTGACAGATGCTGTTTTGGAAACGGCGGGACCGGATAGGCGCGCGCCCCTGTCTGCGGTATCTTTTTTTCTTGCCCCGAACCGGATTTTTCGGCCTTCGTATCGGCCCGCTTCTGGATCGTCCGCTGCCGTTCCGCCGTTTGCTTGCCCTTATTGGATCGAGCAGTCTGGGCCATCGCCTTTACCTCCGCGCCTTCGGGTGAAGTTGTGAGTAAATGCCACGAATTGGTGATCGGTTCCCTGACCGAACCGAAACGCTTGTTCCGCGTTACTGTGCTAGGTTCGCTCGCGCGGCAGCGCTCTTCTGGCAGGGAAAGAACATGAAGCAATCACGGCAACTACTCTCTGGAATTTTTATGGCGGCGATGGTCGCGAGCGCTGGAGCGCTTGCCCAGACGAGCGCAAATTACGCCGTGGGCTATGGGCCTGATCCCGTATTACCGGAACCCGATACTGCACTCGTTCCGACGATCAATGTTGCAAAGACCGATCCCTGGCCGCAAGGGACGGCGCCCCAGGCCGCTTCGGGGTTGAAGGTCGGCGCTTTTGCCAGCGGCCTCGACCATCCACGCTGGCTTCACGTTCTTCCGAATGGCGATGTACTCGTTGCCGAGACCAACGCGCCTCCGGCCCATGATGAAGGGTTCAGCATCAAGAAGTGGATCATGGGCTTTTTCATGAAGCGGGCCGGAGCGGGCGTTGAAACACCGAACCGTATCATCCTGTTGCGCGATACCAACCACGACGGTGTGGCCGATACCAGGGAGACTTTCCTCGAAGGCTTGAATTCGCCCTTCGGCATGACGCTTTCGGGCGGCAAGCTCTACATTGCCAACACCGATGCGATCGTCGCTTTTCCTTACAAGGACGGTGAAACCGCGATCAAGGCCGAACCGGAAAAGATCGTCGATCTGCCAGGCGGGCCGATCAACCATCATTGGACCAAGGATGTTATTGCGAGCCCCGACGGCAAGAAGCTCTATGCCACCGTCGGCTCGAACAGCAATGTCGGCGAGAACGGCATCCCGGCAGAGCAAAATCGGGCGGCGGTGTTCGAAATCGATCTCGCCAGCAGGCAGAGCCGGCTCTTTGCGTCCGGACTGCGCAATCCCAACGGCCTTTCGTGGAATCCCGATGACGGCAGGCTGTGGGTCGTCGTCAATGAACGCGACGAACTCGGCAATGATCTCGTGCCGGACTACATGACCTCGGTCAAGGATGGCGCGTTCTATGGCTGGCCCTACAGTTATTTCGGCCAGCATGTCGATACCCGCGTAAAGCCGCAAAATCCTGATCTTGTGAGCAAGGCGATCAAGCCGGATTATGCGCTTGGCGCCCATACGGCATCGCTGGGCCTGACTTTCTACACCGCGTCGTTGCTCGGACCCGAGTACAGGAACGGTGCCTTCGTTGGCCAGCACGGCTCGTGGAACCGCAAGCCGCGCAGCGGCTACAAGGTGATCTTCGTGCCGTTCAAGGACGGAAAGCCTCAGGGACCGCCGAAGGATGTGCTGACCGGCTTCATCAATGCAGAGGACAAGGCGATGGGGAGGCCCGTGGGCGTTGCGGTCGACAAGGCGGGTGCCCTGCTTGTCGCAGATGATGTCGGCAATACGATCTGGCGAATTACTCCAGCCGCGAAATAGCCGCACAAATTTTTGCAGCGCTGTCGGAGGCTTGCGTCGGCGAACGTCCTTGGCGGGAACACCAACCTGCGAGGCGATAACCACATGCAAACGATTGTTGAAGCCGCTCCTGTATCGAACACGGCCGTTTGGGCCGGCCGCGTCATGAGCGGTCTGATCATCCTCTTCATGCTCTTCGACAGTGGCATCAAGCTCATTCCGCTCGATGTCGTCATCCAGACCTGCGCCGAACTCGGGCTTCCGACAAGTGTTGGCTTTGCCCGCGGCCTCGGCATCCTCGGCCTGGTTTGCACGATCCTCTACGCTGTTCCGCAAACCTCCGTTCTCGGCGCGATCCTGCTCACCGGCTACATGGGCGGCGCAATTGCGACGCAGATTCGGGTCGGCAACCCGCTGTTCAGCCACCTGCTCTTAGGGGTCTATCTCGGCCTCCTTCTTTGGGGCGGGCTTTACCTGCGTGATCCGCGCTTGCGCGCAATCCTGCCGTTTTCGCGCTGAAGCGCGCGGCGCGACCCCGATAAGACGTGCATCGGGGTTGCGCCGAATCGCCGTGTCTGATTCTTTGCACATGTTCCGGAGCATGATTTTTGATTCGCCGCCCTGCCGGAATTCAAAGCCGCAATTGAATGTGCGGCGGGCAGATCAGCACACGAAGGAACCAGGATGTCCATCAACCTCAGAAAGCCGGAAATTTCCGAGATGAAACCCAACATCACCGTGTTCGGTGTCGGTGGAGGTGGTGGTAACGCGGTCAACAACATGATCCGCGAAAAGCTCGAGGGAACGGACTTCATCGTCGCCAATACCGACGCGCAAGCCCTGACAATGTCCAAGGCCGAGCGCCTGATCCAGCTCGGTGCGCATGTTACGCAAGGACTGGGCGCCGGCTCCGCCCCGGAGATCGGCCGCGCCGCTGCCGAGGAATGCATCGACGAAATCATGGACTACCTTTCCGGCACCCATATGTGCTTCGTGACCGCCGGCATGGGCGGCGGTACGGGTACCGGTGCGGCGCCGGTCATCGCCAGGGCCGCCCGTGCTGCCGGCATCCTGACGGTCGCGGTCGTAACCAAGCCCTTCACCTTCGAGGGCACACGGCGCATGCGGATGGCGGAAGAGGGGATGAAGGAGCTTCGCGCCAGCGCCGACACGGTCATCGTCATCCCGAACCAGAACCTTTTCCGCGTGGCGAACGCCTCGACCACGTTTGCTGACGCTTTCGCCATGGCCGACCGCGTGCTTTATTCGGGCGTCGCCTGCATCACTGACCTGATGGTGCGCGAAGGCCTCATCAATCTTGATTTCGCCGACGTGCGTTCCGTGATGCGCGATATGGGCCGCGCCATGATGGGCACCGGCGAAGCAACGGGCGAGGAACGGGCAAAGACCGCCGCGGAAGCTGCCATCGCCAATCCGCTGCTCGACGTAGCCTCGATGAAGGGTGCGAAGGGCGTCCTCGTGTCGATCTCGGGCGGCCGCGACATGACCCTCTTCGAAGTCGATGTCGCCGCCTCGCGCATCCGCGAGGAAGTCGATGACGAAGCCAACATCATTCTCGGCGCAACGTTTGACGACGCGCTCGAAGGCGTATTCCGCGTTTCGGTCGTCGCGACCGGCATCGACCAGGACGATGCAGCGGCGGTCGAAACCGCAGCGGCGGCGATGCATGAGGCAAGTCCCTCGGTCATGCCGTTCCTGCGTCGCCAAGGCTGAAGCAACCAACCCGATCTCAAATCATGAGCTGCTGATGTCGTATGCGAATGCGACGCGAGCGGCTCATATTTATGCTGACTTTCGTCGCACCCTACGTTCGACGCTCCGCTTCATCGAGGCCGTAGTCGCGCTGGTAAACCACACTCATATAGATAACGATCGCGACTATGCAGGTTAGGAACAGGATGCTCGTCACAATGGTGCCGAAGCCCAAGCCTCCATATTCGACGGGCTGGGACAGAAAATCGCCCAATGACGCACCGAGCGGCCGGGTAAAGATATAGGCGAGCCAGAAGGACAGGATGGCGTCCAGGTTAAGGAAATAGTAGCTGACGGCGACCAGAGCGATGATCGCCCCGAATATGACGCCGGTCGTCACGAACCCGAGTTCGAATTTCTCTGCGACGAGATCGCCTGCGGCCGTTCCGAGGGCAAAGGTGAACAGTATGGCAAACCAGTAGAATGTCTCGCGCCGCGTCGTAAAGATCGAATGGATGGAAAGCGTGCGTTCGGTCCCGTACCAGATCGCAAAAGTTGCGATCAGCGCCACAGTAAAGACGATGGTGGTCACTTCCAGCGGGACCTTGAAGTTATCGACGAGATTATCCGTGATCAACGTTCCGACGATGCTGATGAGCACGACCGCGGTCCAGTACGCCCACGGAACATATCGCTTCTGCATGAACTGGAGGATGAGGACGACAGCGAGAACAGCGGTCATTATCAGCGATGTCGCCATCAATCCGAGACCAAGGTTGACGGCGAGGTAATCGGCAGCCGTCTCGCCCATTGTGACGGCCATGAGCTTGATCAGCCAGAAATCGATTGTGACCTCAGGAACCCGGTTGAAATTCTGCTTCCCCTTGGTGCTGGTGAGATTTGTCATAGCAATCACTCCTCACGCCATTTCTAATTGCCGAGGACCTTGAGGGCCTGCGTGAAGAATTCATCAGCCCGCTTGTCGTCGTCAGCGTTGCAGCGCTCGACGCCCTTGGCTTCAAGGGCCTGCACCTTTGCCTTGTCGGCATCGCTGAGTTTTGCAGTCGTCATTTTAGCGCGAACGTCCTTGAGCATGTCCTCGCACGGGACCGGCGCCTGGGCATGGCCCGGCGATATGGCAAGTCCGGCAACGAAAAATGCGGCGACGAGCGAGAGTGGAAGGCGTTTGTTCATGGCTGGTCCTTTCGGGTGAGAACATGAAGGAGGCATTTGATCCTCCCTCGCCTTCACTCCTAGCCAGCTGGCAATACGCGCGCTTTGCCCCCAACATACAAATTCGTAAGAAAATCAGCTCGAAAGACGGACCGCGGCTTTTCGCTTTTTTACAAAAGCGTAAGGGCCCGGCAAGACCCGCGTGAACTTTCCAGCTTAATGGTGTTCGCGGCGCCATCGGAAATGCGGACAATGACATCCATTGCCGATGATCTATACTTGCGTTGGTGCGAAACGGAAAACCAGCATGCGCATTTTGATCATCGAAGATGACAGGCAAACATTCGAATTCATCGTCAGGGGCTTTACCGAATCCGGGCATGTTGCCGAGGTGATCTCGGATGGGCGAACGGCGCTCGCACACGCGACGGGAGAAGGCTACGACGTCCTT
Source organism: Phyllobacterium sp. 01N428 (assembly GCF_056399405.1). Taxonomy (NCBI): domain Bacteria; kingdom Pseudomonadati; phylum Pseudomonadota; class Alphaproteobacteria; order Hyphomicrobiales; family Phyllobacteriaceae; genus Phyllobacterium; species Phyllobacterium sp. 01N428. The sequence continues at coordinate 119,185 of NZ_JBFTRH010000006.1, read as the reverse complement.
GTCATCGACAGAATGATCCCCGGGCTCGATGGCCTCTCGCTGGTAAAGGCACTGCGCGCCGCCGGCGTGAAGACGCCTGTGATTTTTCTCACCTCCGTTGGCGGCCTTGACGATCGCGTGGAGGGGCTCGAAGCAGGCGGCGACGACTATCTCGTCAAGCCCTTTGCCTTTTCCGAGCTTGCCGCGCGTGTCAATGCACTCGCTCGCCGGCCGCCGTTTCAAGCCGAGCGGAATGTCATCGCCGTGGATGATCTCGAACTTGACCTCCTGCGACGGGTGGTCAAGCGCGCGGGCAAGGTGATCGACCTCCAGCCACGGGAATACCGGCTTCTGGAAGTACTTGCGCGCAATGAAGGCCGCATCCTGACCCGGACCATGCTGCTCGAACGCGTCTGGGATTTCCATTTCGACCCGAAGACCAGCGTCGTCGAGACACATATCAGCCGGCTGCGCACCAAGATCGACAAGCCTTTTTCCTATCCGCTGCTTCACACAATCCGCAACACCGGCTACAGCCTGCATGCGCCGCGTTAACCTTCTGAAGAGCACTCCATTCCGGCTCGCCCTCATAGTGGCGGCGCTGTTCATCAGTTCTTTTCTGGTGGCGGGGTTCGTGACCTATCAGTTGCTCAAGAGCGAACTCGCCGCCCGGCTGGACGCCACGATCCAGGACACCTATTCCGTACTCGCAGATGCCTATGGCGACCATGACGTCACGGATCTCGTCGAGGCTGTCGCCAGTCACGCCAACTCTACGTCCGGCCATGATGCTGTCTATCTGCTGCGATCCAGCGAGGGGCAGCGCCTGTCGGGAAACATTGCCAAGGCGGACGTTCCCTCCGGCTGGTCAACGGTCGACGGAACGGCTTTAGGCCTCGCATCCGGTATGGACTACCGGGTCTATTCCAGCGCTGTTGACGAACAACCCCTGGTCGTGGGACGCAGTTTTGAAGAAAGCCGCGAATATCAGGAGATCGTGCGCAGCAGTTTTGGCTGGGCAACGATCGCCGTTCTGGCTCTCGCCGTTGCGGGCGGCGCGTTGTTGGCCTACCGCGTGCAGCGGCGGCTTGAGTCCATCGCCACGACGATGCGCGATATTGGTTCCGGCAAACTCGAAGCCAGAATACCCCTCGTCGGCAATGGCGACGATGTCGATGTGGTATCGGCTCAAGTGAACGATGCGCTCGGCCGCCTTGCCGCCCTTGTCGAAGGAATGCGACAGGTGAGTTCCGACATTGCGCATGACCTCAAGACCCCGCTGCATCGTTTGTCGCTCACCATAGACCAGGCAATCGACAAGACCGCGTCAGGCGGCGATGGTAATGCGGAGCTCGTTCAGGCCAAGGAAGAAAGCAACCAGATCAACGCAACGTTTGACGCGCTTTTGCGCATCGCCCAGATTGAGGCGGGCGCGCGCCGCGCGCGCTTTCGGCCCCTCGATCTCCAGCGTTGTGTTGAAACGATCGCCGAAATCTACTCCGAGGTTGCGGCCGATAACGGCCAGGAACTCGCCTTGCGCGGCAAAAGCCATCAGCCCGTGCTGGTTGACGGCGACGAGGAACTGCTGGTCCAACTCCTGGCCAACACTGTCGAAAACGCGATCCGGCATTGTCCGCGAGGCACGGCAATTGAAATCGGCGTTGGTCAAACCGGCAGCGGCGTGAAGGTTGAAATCGCGGATAACGGACCGGGAATACCGGAGAGCGAAAGGGAGCGGGTGTTTCAGCGACTTTATCGTCTCGACAAGAGCCGGACGACGCCCGGAACCGGTCTGGGGCTCAGCCTTGTAAAGGCCATTGGCGATCTCCATCACGCCAGAATCGAACTGCTCGATAATCGCCCTGGCTTGCGCATCGCAATCGAGTTTCCTCTCCTCACGTCCGTTACGGACCCGGCTCGTCAGTCGGCCCGTTACGCGATCGACCCGAAGGGCTTTCAATCGTGACTTCCATCCTGCTACGCAACACAGCGAAACATCTCATGACGACCATCGCCGCGGTCGTCATTGTCGCAGCCGCCGCCGCGGGTTACTACGGCGTCGTGCGCCTCGACGGTAATTTCCACACGACCATTCCCGGCGAACTCTACCGTTCAGCGCAACTCAACCCGGCACAGCTTGTGTCATATCACGCAACTTACGGCATCAAGACCATCGTCAATTTGCGCGGCGAGCATGATGGCCAGGGCTGGTACGACAAGGAGGTGGCCGAATCGGCCCGGCTCGGGATCAACCACCTGAATTTCCCGATGTCATCGCGCAAGCAGTTGTCGCAGGAGGAAGCCGAGGCGCTCCTGTCAATGTTGAAGAAGGCGCAAAAGCCGATCCTCATTCATTGTGAAGGCGGCGCTGACCGCAGCGGTCTCGCCGCCGCACTCTACGTTGCTGCAATTGCCCACGGGACTGAAGCACAGGCGGAGGCGCAGATGTCGATCGAATATGGACATATCTCGCTATCCGTCAATCCGGCTTTCGCCATGGACCGCACGTTCGAGACGCTCGAACCTTGGTTGGGCTTTCCGAACTCTTAACAATGAGCCGCTCATGTCTTATGCGAATGCGACATGACAATGCCGAAATACGGGCGTTAGACTCCCCTGTACGTGCGTAACATGAACGCGTTAATGTCAATGGACAGGGTTGTCATGGACCACCGCACCATCATTGCCTCGCTGACCCAGGAGCAGCGCGATCGCCTGACTGCCAAGTCGGATGCAGCAGGCCTCGTGCAGCTTGGCGTGCATTGGGGCGCGATTGGCCTGTTGGGGTTGTTGATTGCCGCTCGCGTACCCTTCTGGCCTTTGCTCATGCTCCCGCAAGGGATCCTTATCGTTTTCCTGTTCACGCTCCTGCACGAGGCCGTGCATCGCACGCCCTTCAAGACGCAGCGGCTGAACGATGTCGTCGCGTGCATATGCGGTTTCATGATCGTGCTTCCGGCCGACTGGTTCCGCTATTTTCACTTCGCCCATCACCGCTTTACGCAAGATCCCGATAACGATCCCGAGCTTGCAACGCCAAAGCCGGAAACGTTGCGCGAATACATCGTCCACCTTTCTGGACTCCCTGTCTGGTTGAGCCATGTAAAGACTCTTTTGCGAAACGCCTCGGGTCGCTGCGATGATCCCTATGTCCCGCCCAAGGGACAAGACAAGGTGAAACGCGAGGCACAGATCATGATCCTTGCCTATATCGCCCTCGCAGGCTTCTCGCTATGGTTCCAATCATCGGTGCTGCTCTTCGCCTGGATTATCCCGGCAATCATAGGGCAACCATTCCTGCGGCTGTATCTCCTCGCCGAACATGGGCGCTGCGCCTTCGTCGCCAATATGCTCGAGAACAGCCGGACCACGACGACGACATGGTTCGTGCGCAAGCTCGCCTGGAACATGCCCTACCACGCCGAGCATCACTCCTATCCGGGAGTTCCCTTCCACCGGCTGCCTGAGTTCCATGCGCTGATCGAGGAACACCTGAAGGAGACAGAGACCGGATATGCGCGGTTCCACGCCAAATATATCGAAGGACTTCGTTAGAGATCCCAACCTGTCCGGTCGAGGCAAGCGCCAATTTTTCCGGAGGATCGGGGATTGGCGATCCCATGTTACGCCCGACTGGATTCCGCGCTACTATGGTAGGGCCATCATCCGTTGCGCCAGGAAAGGAATGAAGATGAACACGGCCAATCTTCAACTGGAAGGACTTTGCCTAGCCATCGCAGCGGTCAACCGGGCCCTCGTTGCCAAGGGGTTGTTGACCGCAGTCGAAATCGACACAGCCCTACGGAGGGCCGAAGCCGTCGCCGTAGGCGACGACAGGGCGGTCGAGCACCTATCCCCAGCCAATCGCGACGCCGTGTGTTTCCCCATCCGCCTTTTGCAGCTGGCAAACAATTCAGGCGCCGATACGCCATGGTCGTTCTCACATCTCGCCAGAATGGTTGGCGAGACCAAGCGGCCCTATAACGATCAGCTCTGAACGGCCAGATGGCGCAGTTGCGTCGATACTCTTAGGGCAAAGACGCAACTGACCGCTTCCTTGTGCAGTAATCTTACTGCGCCGGCGTCAGCGTGACGGTCGTCACCCCGCCGGCAAAGTTGATGCCCTCCTGCCCTTCAACAGATATCGGTTGCAGGGAAAAGGCCCGGCCGGTTCCGCCGGCGAGAATATTGGCGCCAGCACCGGGGCCGACCGAGGCGTTCGCGCCGACGCCGCTATATGAGCCCGCAAGCGCTCCCGCGGGAAGACCGCTGGTGGCTGCGACGACACCCCAAATGAGGTGTCCTGCCGCGACTTCACCAAGCGCCACGCCAAATTCGTCAATGGACCCGGTGTAATTGTCGGCACTGCCGCCCTTGTCCTGTTTGAACGTACAGGTCAGCTTCTGTTTTTCGACGACGAACATCCCTATGCCCTTGGATACGTCGCAGGACAGTGTTCCGATCTGGGTAGACTCCGCATTTGCGCCGAATGGAATAAGCGCAACGATACAGCCAAAGCATGCCTTTTTGAGGAAAGTCATCATTGTATCTCCTTCGCCACTATTGAAAGTCCCCTGGGCGACCGCCAAAAGATCTTCGCAACAGCCATTCGTGGGAAGTACGTAACTGTTACAGCAGTGGATATTCTGGCACCCGTGCTAGTTTGTCCTGCACTGCGATAGTTTCTTCCGGCTGCAGGCCCTCTGGTTACGCGAGACATGGGTGACACGATGAATGACCTTTCCACGCCTGAGCCGGTTCTCGAGATTGCTGTCGGCACAGTTATTCTAATTATTGTCATCTTTGTCCACGGCGCCGGAATTCGGGCAATCAACTTGCGCTTTAACCGGGCCTGGGTTCATGTAGACAGTGGCACGTCGCACTGGCGCATCAACCTTCTACTCGCCGCGACGATTGCCTCGCTCTCGGCGCTGCATTTCACCGAGACCCTCATTTGGGCCGCTCCGATTTATGCGAGAGGGTTTATCCCCTCCATGCGTGACAGCTACTATTTCGTCCTTGAAAGCTATACGACACTCGGCCAGGGCAATATCACCCTGCCGGAACGCTGGCGCCTGCTCGGCCCGATCATAGCCATTTCCGGCTTGTTCACATTCGGTTGGACGAGCAGCGTTCTCGTCAGCATCATGACTGAATTCGGCAAGCTCGATCGGGCACGGATCAAGGGACCGAAGGAACGGGCTTCCGATCAGGCAGACCCTGATGCCTGACCTGACAGTCAGAGGTGGTGATCGTGTTCGCTCAGCGAGATACGCACATCCTGCAGGAAACGGACAAGGCAACCGACCAGCAAGCATAGCGATATGACGAAAAGGGCGCCGGCGCCCGGCTCGTGGCGATAGCCGAGGAATGCCACCACGAATCCGACCAGCAAGAGGATGGCAATGCCAATTGCGCCGATGACGGCCAATTGCAGGGCCTGATTCAAGAGGGCTTCGCGCCGCTTCAGCCGCGCTATATCCGCTTTGAGCCACTTGCGGCTCGTATCGTCGTCAGCGATCTGATTGAGACTTCTGATGCGGTCGGTCACGCCCGCCATACGGTTGATCAGAATGGATACCAGCGCCGCGATGGCAGCCAGGAGGAATACTGGAGCAACGGCATGAGAGATCATGGCTGAAAGTTGGTCGACGTCTACGGGCATTTCTCGGGCTGCCTTTGTTGCAGAACGGATCTTGTCGCGTCGAAGATGCCACTGATCGACACGTTCGGCAAACTGCTTCGGGGGTGGGGTTGAACCCTACGAAGGGCGCGCCCTTGTGGCGTCCGGATATCAAGACTACGCTGCAGGGACGATTGCTGAGCCGATGGGGGGCGGGCGGGCAATGTCGACAAACGGTCGTGATGAACCACGATGGATTCCCGCGCTGGCCATTCTGGCCGTGCTTGGCCTTCTCGCAATTCTTCCCCATCATGTGCACGTGATGCCGGTTTGGGTTTCCTACGTCGTCGTCCTCGTGGTGCTTGTCCCGATGGCTGCCGTCACGCTGACGGGCAACGCGTTTTGGGTGAAAGCGGAACGCATTGCAATCATGCTGCTTGCAGCGGTCTACGCCGCCAACACGGCGGCGGAACTTGCCGATATGATTGGGATCATCACAATTCATCCACCAGAGACACGAGCGGTCTCGCTGCTCTCTTCGTCCCTCGCGATCTGGGTAACGAATGTTTTGACGTTTTCCCTGCTGTACTGGCAAATCGATCGCGGCGGGCCAGGCGCCCGGGTGGGCAGTGCAAGCACCAAGCCCGACTGGTTGTTTCCGCAGGCGACGGCGCCTGAACTCGCACCGCCCGACTGGCGGCCATTGTTCCTCGATTACCTGTTTCTTGGGTTCAATACGGCAACTGCATTCAGCCCCACCGATGTCCTGCCGCTCACGCGCCGCGCCAAGTCGCTCATGATGGTGGAGAGCACAATTTCACTGTTGACGCTCGTCATCGTCGCCGCCCGGGCGATCAATGTTCTGCCCTAGATCGGCAAGGTCCGGTCAATGGGCCCTTGATTGGTAATGAGACTCAAGATTGACTTGGCCAACAATTATAAATCTCCAACGGGTGGGGCCATGCTGATCAAAGAGGGCGACCATCGCACATCTCGAATTGACCTCACCCTCGCAGCTATATTGTCGTTTGTGGCTGGAGCGGTGAACAGCGCGGGCTATTTTGCCTTCGGCTATTTCTCCGCGAACATGACAGGCAACGTTTCGCTGATCTCCGACCATATATCGCTCGGACAAGTTGTCATCGCGGCGGCCTTCGCCTCCATCGTTGTGCTCTTTATCCTTGGAGCGTTTGCCGCTTCCCTCTTTATCCAACTCGGCAAACACAATAACTGGCAGAAGGTTTACGCGCTTACACTCCTCGCGGAAGCTTGCCTGCTCCTCATTGTCGGCGCCCTCGATATTCACGGGTCCGGTCCCACAAGGGGAACATTGATCGTTGGAATGCTCAGCTTCACCATGGGCATTCAGAATGCTGCTTCAACCCGCATTTCCACGGGGCGGGTGCGAACAACGCATGTCTCGGGTGTAGCAACGGATATTGGTGTTGGGCTTGCGACGCTGTGGCGATCCCACAGCCCCGATGCCCGCAATGCGACCATTCAACGGCTGAAACTGCATTCGGCAACGATCGCCTCGTTCCTGCTCGGTGGTATTGTCGGCGTAGCCTCATACAGGGCCGTGGAAGGCGCCGTTTTCTGGGCGGCGTCGGTTCCCCTCTTTCTGCTAAGTGCAAAATATCTCAAGCGCTGAGCGCGGTACCCGACGCCTTGACGAAGTCAACGAACGCGCGAAGCGCGGCGGGCATCTGCCTCCGGCTCGGGTAGTAAAGATAAAGGCCGCCATAGTAGGGACACCAGTCCTCGAGCACCCGCACGAGCCTCCCCGCTTCGATGTGCGCGATCGCCTGGCTCTCGAAGGTATAGGCGACGCCGACGCCGAGAAGCGCAGCCTCGATCATTATGTCCTGATCATCGACGATGAGCGGTCCATCGACCTCGACGCTTAACTCGACCCCGCCACGCTCGAATTCCCACGCATAAAGGCGGCCGCTGCCGAAGCGCAATCCAACGCAGGGAAGGCTATGCAAATGTTCCGGCGTCGTCGGCTTGGCATGGGCATCGAAGAACGCTGGGGACGCCACGATGGCCGTGCGCTGGCGCGGACCGATCGGCACCGCAATCATGTCCTGCGCGATCACCTCGCCGAAACGAATCCCGGCGTCGAACCCCTCCGACACCATGTCCACCAGATCGTTGGCGACGGCGATTTCGACGCTGATCTTCGGGTGAGCCTCCAGGAAACGGGCGACAACGGGGAGAAGCACCATCTTTGCCGAGACATGCGCCGTATTGAAGCGCAGCCGTCCGATCGGTGCGCCGCGCAGCTCATTGAGGTCATCCAGTGCATCGTCGATATCGCGAAACGCCGGCGCCACCCGTGCAAGCAGACGCTCCCCGGCTTCGGTCAAGGCGACGCTGCGCGTCGTACGGTTGAAGAGCCGAAGGTCCAACCTCTCCTCCAGCGCTTTCAACGCATGACTTAAGGCCGATGTGGTGCAGCCCATCTCGTCAGCGGCGCGACGGAAACTGCGATGTCGCGCCAGGACCAGAAATGGCGCAAGGTCGGAGGAGGATACTCTTCGCATTGTTGAATTTTACTCATCAACGCAAAGAGAATCCAGTGGATTATCTCAACAGCCAATTCACGCTAGAAATCTCCCACCGCTTAGAACAACAGGAGGTTCAAATGCATACATGGTTCGTTACCGGGGCATCGCGTGGTTTTGGTGCTCTCATCGTTGAAAAGGCCCTTGCCAAGGGTGACCGAGTCGTTGCTTCGGCACGCAATCCCAAGGGGATCACCGACCGCTTCGGCGAGCGATCCAACCTTCTCGCCGTTGCCCTCGACGTTACCGACGAGACACAGGCTCATCAGGCCGTCAAAGAAGCAATCGCCCGCTTCGGGCGCATCGATGTGCTCGTCAACAATGCGGGCTACGGCCTGCTTGGCGCGGTAGAAGAGGCAAGCAGCGCAGAGGTTGAGGCGCTTTATCGCACCAACGTCTTCGGACTGTTGGCCGTGACCCGCGCGGTGCTTCCGCATATGCGCCGCCAGAGATCGGGACGCATCCTCAACTTCTCTTCGGTCGGAGGCTATCGCAGCGGCGCGGGCTTCGGCGTCTATTGTTCGACGAAATTCGCCGTGGAAGGCCTGACCGAGGCTCTTGCCGAAGAACTGAGCCCGCTCGGCATCCACGTTACGGCGATCGAGCCGGGATATTTCCGTACCGATTTTCTCGATTCTACTTCGCTGAGTGTCAGCCCGATCGAGATCGACGACTACGCGCTGACCGCTGGAGCTGTCCGCAACAAGGCCAGGGACATCAGTCACAACCAGCCCGGCAATCCCGACAAGCTCGCGGAGGTGGTGGTTGCATTCGTCGATGCAGAAAATCCGCCGGTTCGCCTGCCGCTCGGCAGCGACACCTTGGCTGCGATCTCGGCCAAGCACACATCCGATGCGGAACTCATCGCCAACTGGCGCGAAGTATCAGTCTCGACCGATTTCGATTTGCCGGCCTAGAGCGCAGCGCCACATCGGAACGGCTTGGCCGGCCTGAAACAACTACAATCCGCAGGAGCCGTCGATAACCTCCTGCGGATTATCCTGTTCGTGCGTTATTCCATGCCGAGCGCGTTCATGTAGAGTTCGAGGATGGCCTCTTCTTCCTTGCGCTCATTGGCATCCTTCTTGCGAAGCCGCACGATCGTGCGGATGATCTTGGTGTCGTAGCCGCGACCCTTGGCCTCGGCCATAACTTCCTTGATGTCGTCCTGAAGGGTCGTCTTTTCTTCTTCGAGCCGTTCGATGCGCTCGATGAACTGCCGCAGTTCCGCTGCTGCTACGCCTTCGACACCACCCTGCGCTGCCAGATCATCCATGCTCATACTCCGCTCCTAAATCCTGTGCGACTCGGTTGGCCGCGCGAAGGGTTCCGATGCCCGACCAGCCCATCACGAGTCAAGTTAAGAGTACGCTTGGATGCATCTGAATTGGAGGAAGGCCCGCCGGGGCTTGGCTCAATGCGATGGTTTGTTCGTCTCGAAGGCAGCCTTTTGTGCCTCGCTCGCTTCACGCTGGTTCCTGGCTTGCCACTGCGCATAGGGCTCGCCATAAATGATCTCGCGCGATTCTTCTTTCGACATCGAAACGCCGTCGCCCTCGGCGGCCTCCCTGTACCAATTCGACAGGCAGTTGCGGCAGAAGCCGGCAAGGTTCATCAAGTCGATATTCTGCACGTCACTGCGTTCGCGCAGGTGCTCGACCAACTTGCGGAAGGCGGCGGCTTCGAAAGCCGTCTGTTGCTCGTTCGTAAGCTTGGTCATGATCCGATCTCCGCTCGATTCAGTTCGATGTCTCATCAGGCGATCCGGCAATGGGCCCGGTTCGCGAACCGAAATGCCTGACCACATGCATATCGGGGTCGGCATTGATGGCGTCAAGGATCGGCGCAAGCCGGTTGGCCCATTGCTCAACCCCTGCTTCGTCGGCGATAAGATCCTGCCGCACTTCGATCAATGCGTGAGCAAGGCCGGTCACGATGCAATGCTGGAACATCGTGTCGTTGCGGAGCGCTCCGTCATAGGGCTCATTGTCGCCTACGACGAGTTGCGGATCGGCTCGCAGACCTTCGATCAGCGGGCGGACCGCGCGCCAGTCGTTGTCCCAGAGAATGCCGGCATGCCAGGGACGCGGCGTTGACTTCCAGAACGCCGTGAACGAATGGATGGAAATAACGAGCGGCGCCTTGCCGCTCGCCTTGGTCACCGCTTCGATCGCTTGTGAAACTGCCGTGTGATAAGGCCGGTAATAGCCCTCGATCCGCCTCGCGCGCTCCTCCGGCGGCATGGGATTGTTGCCCGGAATGATCGCGCCATCGGACAAGCGCATGATCAGCGTGGGGTCGTCCTCGCCGCGATTGGGATCGATCAAAAGCCGCGAGAAGCCGCCAAGGACAGCGGGGACGCCGAGCATCGCCGCGAGCCGCCGCGTCAACTGCTCGACGCCGATATCGTAGGCGATGTGACGCTCGAATTCTGACGGCGGCAGACCGAGCGAACCATACGCCTGAGGCAAATCGCGCCGCGCGTGATCGGCAAGCAAGATAAGGCCCCTGGACCTATCGCCATCAACCAGATGAAGAGGTGAAAACGGCATTCGCGGTGCTCGCTGCTTGGGGATGACAACTTCCTGTTTTCCACGGGCTGGACCGCTTTGCAACTGGGCCGCCACCAGATGCAAAAATGGCTCGAATAAATTGGTATTAGTTTGGGCTGTATTGGTTTCATTTCTGCAGTGCGCAGGTCCTTAGCTATTCGCAAACTCGACGACAAAAGCGCGCAAAATGGAACTTTAGTAGAATTGCGTCAACGAAAGAATGATCCCAATCTAATACCACTTGCTCTCCTCGTTTGGAGCCGCTCATCTTATGAAACTACTTTTCAGAAAATAATAATTCAAAGGGGTTCATCATTATGAAAAAAGCACTTTTGGCGACTGCTGCCTTATCCTTATTCCTGGCGGGCTGTGACGGCGCTGACGAGAAGCCGGCAAATGGCGCTACATCCACTTTCTCCGATCAGAACGCTGCAAAGAACGCTGCTGCCACAGAGGGTGACAAGCAACTTGATGACCGCATTGCAAGACTCGACGCGGAACAGCGTGCGATTATCGCTGAACAAAACACGAGAATCACCGTGTTGGAGGAGGCGCACGTCGAGGCGGAACGGCGGAATGCCGAGGCCTTGGCCAAACTGAAGCAGGATGTTGCCGCCGCCCTGCGGCGCGGCGATTTCGCATTGGCAGCTGAGAGCCGCATCGTGGTTGAAGCGGCTCCCGAGGGTTTTGTCGCTGCACTTTCAGCTCCCCAGGGCTGGGCCCAGAAGCTACGCTATGCGACCGGCTTCAAACTACCGGTCGTCGAGAAAGTAGCACCGGCAAACGAGGATATTGTGCTGTCGGCCGCGCCTGACGCGGGCTTTCTCACCGCTGCCGAGGCGGCGACTCTGACAATCCGGGATGGCGCCAATTCCTACACGAAGCCGATCCCTGACAACGCCCTTAACCAAGGCTACCAATATAATTTTGGTCCCAAAGGCGCAGTCGTTCGCTTTAGCAGTGCAACCGGCGGGCTGAATGGTTTTATCGCCCTCGCCAGGAAAATCATGGGCGACGGCAATCTTGCGGGAAAGCACTGGCTCCTATCCAAGGCCAGCGGTATCGATTACCCGGCCTATGAAAGCCGAACAATCATGCTCGACGTCGGCCGCTACTTCATGCCGGTCGAACAGATCATCGGCTACATGGAAAAGATGAGCCTGTTCAAACTTAACGAACTGCACATGCATATCCAGGACGATCGCACGGTAGAGATGGTGAATGGCAGCATCACCAAGAGAGAAGGCGCGTTCCGTCTTTATAGTCCGGAAAGGCCCGAACTCATGCCACCGGACAAGAAATATTACACAAGGGATGATTGGGATCGGCTGGAGGAGGCTGCCGCACGCTACGGCATCACGATCTTTCCTGAATTCGAGGGGCCAGGGCACGCGCGTTCCTGGCTAAAGGCCTATCCCGATATTCCCTACAATACGAAACGGAACGAGCTGGACATGACCCAGCCCGAAAAGACAGCAACAATCGTTGTGAGTGTGATAAACCATTTTCGGCCCTGGTTCCGATCGGGGATCGTACATCTTGGCGGAGATGAATCTGCGCAAAGGGCGACGGACTATATAAACATTCTGTATAATAAGATCTCACAATCAGCAGCAAACCCAGACGGATTTAGCGAGGTTAGGGCCTGGCACCCTGGCGTCGACATCTGGCCCACGACTGCACCTGCAAAGGCTGTAAATCCTGCAATCAAGATTCATCATTGGAGTTGGGACCTTTGGGGCGTGAACGAGCAGCCCCGCGAGGTCGTCGGGCTGATTTCAGATCATTTTTACTATCTCCCCGGCGACATGGAACACTACAATCTCGGGGTCGGCCTTATCGCGGAGACTGCGGAGAAAGCATACTCCATTTCTTTAGGTCAGTCGGTGGAGCTGCAATACGCTCCAAGCGGCTACTTCTTCGCGAACTGGAACGACGCCTCGACCATGGCGGGCATTACTGTGGATATGGTGAATTCCGGCATGGCGCGAAGTCTACCAATCATGGGCGAGATGACCTGGACGGGACCTGTTTACGATCAGGCCGGGAAACGCCTGACGATCGTCGACCGAAACTATGTCAGTCAGGCTCCTATCTCGCAGGAACTCTCTTCCTACTGGCTACGCGAGCGCTTCCCGTATCTCGACGGGCTTCAGGCGCTGAACGTGCTGATGGATAATTCACGGCACCGCATTATCGATGCGCCGACCGAGGAGGAGCGGACCATGGGCCGTTATGCTGACCCGAAGAAAGGCGGGTTCAAGCCTGGACCGGCCGAAACGGACTTTATGGCCTGGGACACCGAGGACCTGGACGCTGCGTTCAATGGTCCGAAATTTTTCCGTGACGGCATGTTCGTGGCGGATATTCCCGGGGAAGGCAAACCGTTCACCTTGCGACCGGATGTCATCTGTCACGATCCGGCTTTCGTCGCCGGCGGCACTGCCAAGTCCCGCTGCGACGAGGACAGCTGGGATAATGACATCGTTCCCGCCCTCGCCTCGGGCAAGCCCGCCTCCGGCGGTCTTCTGAAGCTGGGCGCGGGCAAGCTCATCCTAGCCGGCAAAAACACCTACATCGGCGACACGATCATTGAAGGGGGCACGCTGGAGGTGAAGGGGTCGATCACCTCCAAGGTGATGACGAAGGGTGACGGAGTATATGTCGGCCCACCCGAGGTGATGCATATACAGTAGGCGCCAGCTCCTTCGATATCGAAGTCAGAAAATCGGCCGCATTTTGCGGCCGATTTGCCTGCGCGCGCATGGCAAGTATCTATCGCACCCTTGCCTTGTGACCTCGACCGGAAAACCTGGGTGACGATTTGCTTCTTGGACACGCGCCCGCGTTAAGCTCTTTCAACCGAAATCGCGCTTGTTTCGCCGCCTTTGCCCTGCTCTTTCATGGCAATGATCATTCTTTTGTCGCACTCGTCGCTGAACTTGCCATTCAAACGATTAGCGCGTTGACAATGCCCATGAAACTGCCGAAAAGAGGTTCGAAGACGGACGGAGGCAATATTGCGTGAGGGCATTGAATTCCACCCCGATCAGCATCGGCGGACGCGCCTGGGCAGCTTTCTAGCGGCTTTTTTATTCATATTTCTAGCAGCCAGTTTTGCGGCTCCTGAGAAGGCCCACGCTGATTTTCGCGTGTGCAACACCACACAAAATCTTGTCGGCGTCGCGCTCGGCTATCGCGCCAAGACAGGCTGGATCACCGAAGGCTGGTGGCATGTCAACGCCTCATCCTGCACGACCCTCGTCGTCGGACCGCTGACATCGCGCTACTATTATCTCTACGCGGAAGACGCCCAGAGCGGCGGCCGCTGGGACGGCAAGATCAACATGTGTGTCGCGGAAAACCAGTTTAAGATCACCGGCATCAATGACTGTTTTGCCCGCGGATTTCAGCGCGCGGGATTTCAGGAGTATGATACCGGCGAGCAGACGAGCTGGATGGTCCAGCTTACCGAAGAGAATCCTCCCTCCTCTCCAATCGTAACGGATACCCCTCCTCAATGAGACGTCGCCGCAAGGTCAAGATTCTAGCCACCCTCGGACCCGCTTCTTCCGAAGAAGTCATGATCCGCAAATTGTTCGAAGCGGGTGCTGACGTATTCCGCATCAACATGAGCCATGCCAGTCACGATCTGATGCGCGAGCTCGTGCGCCGCATCCGCCGCGTCGAGAAGGACCTCGGCCGCCCGATCGGCATTCTCGCCGACCTCCAGGGCCCGAAGCTGCGTGTCGGCAAGTTCGCGGACGGCAAGGTCGATCTTACGCCGGGCCAGACCTTCACGCTCGATAGCAACGATACGCCCGGTGACAACACCCGCGTGTTCCTGCCGCATCCCGAGATTCTCGAGGCCGTCGAGCCCGGCCATCGCCTGCTCATCGACGATGGCAAGCTGGCGCTCGTCGCCGAGGCATCGGACGGCAAGTCGATCCGCTGCCGCGTCGTTTCGGGCACCAAGATTTCCGACAAGAAAGGCGTCAGCCTGCCCGACACGACACTCGGCGTCGGTGCGCTGACCGAGAAGGACCGGCGCGATCTCGATGCGGTCTTGCAGGAAGAAATCGACTGGGTCGCCCTCTCCTTTATCCAGCGGCCCGAGGATCTTGCAGAAGTGCGCAAGATCTCGCGTGGCCGCGTTGCTCTCCTCTCCAAGATCGAAAAGCCGCAGGCCGTGGCGCGGCTCGATGAAATCATCGAGCTTTCCGATGCGCTGATGGTCGCCCGCGGCGATCTCGGCGTCGAGATGCCCCTCGAATCGGTTCCCGGTATCCAGAAGCAGATCATTCGTGCCTGCCGGCGTGCCGGCAAGCCTGTCGTCGTCGCGACCCAGATGCTGGAATCGATGATCACGGCCCCGGTCCCGACCCGCGCTGAAGTGTCTGACGTCGCTACCGCCGTTTTCGAGGGCGCGGACGCGGTTATGCTTTCGGCCGAATCTGCCGCCGGCGATTATCCGATCGAAGCTGTCTCGACGATGGCGCGCGTCGCCGAAGAGGTGGAGCGCGACCCGAACTATCCGGGCATCATCCATGCCCAGCGCCCGGAACCCAATGCAACCGGCGCCGATGCGATCTCGCTCGCCGCCCGCCAGATCGCCGAGACGCTGAACCTTTCCGCCATCGTCACCTACACGGCGTCAGGCACGACCGGACTGCGCGCAGCGCGTGAGCGCCCGCTACTGCCGATCATCGCGCTTTCGCCCGTGGTGGAGACGGCCCGCAAGCTGTCGCTGGTCTGGGGCCTGCACTGCGTCGTGACGGAGGACGCATCCGATCTCGACGACATGGTCGATCGCGCCTGCCACATCGCCTATCAGGAAGAGTTCGGCAATCCGGGCGACCGGGTGATCATTTCGGCAGGTGTGCCACTGCGCACGCCCGGCTCGACCAATATGCTGCGCATTGCCTATATCGGTTCGGACGGCCTGACCGGCATCTAAATCGGGCATATTGAACTTGAATTGATGTGGTTCGGCCTACGGGGTCGAACCACATTGCATTTGTGGCATGCCGGCATCTGCCAGCCGAAATCGCCTGGATATCAGGTGCGCTGGCCGGTGAGTTCGTCGGCAAGTTCCCCCGCCTGTTTCTGCGCTTCGCGCATCATCGGATAGACCGTCAGGACGCGTTCGAAAGCCTGGAGGGCGGCTTCCTTGCGCCCCGTATCCTTGAGGATAGCGGCCATACCGGCCATGGCACCAAAATGCCTCGGCTCAAGCGCCAGTGTCTTCTGTATGTCGGCCATCGACCGGCCGTAGTCGTTCATGAGGAAATGCAGCGTTGCGCGCCGGTTCCAGCCCTCGGCAAAATCGGGCTTCATCGTCACGACCTGGTCGAGAAAATCGAGGGCGACCGAGTATTTCTTGTCTTCCATCGCCTTGGCGGCCCAGCCCATCATGAGGTCGACGGTGGCGCTGCCGGAGTTTTGCCATTGAATCTGGATCAGCGAGGCAATGCGTGCAGCCTTCACCTCGTTGCTCTCGCGCTTCAAGGAAGCAAAGAGCTCGTCGAGCCGCAAGGCGCGCTTTTGCGCCTGGGTCATATCGGGAAGGGCGGCCTGTTGTCCGATGGGCGCCTGGTCCTCGGCGAAAGCCAAGGCCGGCGATATTGCCAGTGAAGTTACGACTGAAAACGCAAAGACGCTCCGCATGAGACGGATCGTAATCCGTATCAGCGAAACGTCAAATGCAAATAAGCGTGAGTCGCGGACGATCAGCCCTGGCGCGCTTTGAAACGCGGAGCAGTCTTGTTGATGATGTAGATGCGGCCCTTGCGACGGACCAGCTGATTGTCACGATGACGGGCCTTGAGAGCCTTGAGCGAGTTCTTGATCTTCATTTCAGCACCGGTATCTTTACGCCCGAAACCGGGCACCAATAAAAAGCGCGCCTGAGCAGCGCGCCGGAAACACGTGGCGGGGAAATAGCCAATGATTACCCCGAATGTCAACTCCCTGCTGGCGATTCATCGCATGATTCCGCGTTCAATCGCTTATTTGTCCAGCTAAAGTCTTTTGCTGATGCGCGTGACATGGCCCATCTTGCGGCCGGGGCGCGCTTCCGCCTTGCCGTAAACGTGCACGACTGCACCGGGCTCCTTGAGGAGTTCCGGCACTTTGTCGATATCGTCGCCGATCAGATTTTCCATCACGCAGTCGGAATGCCGCCTTGTATCGCCGAGCGGCAAGCCGGCGATGGCGCGGATATGCTGTTCAAACTGCGAGACGGCGCAGGCAGCCTCCGTCCAATGGCCGGAATTGTGCACGCGCGGAGCAAATTCATTGGCGAGCAGCGTGCCGTTGGCCAGAACGAAGAACTCGACGCCGACGACGCCAACGTAATCAAGGCCCTCGAGCAGCTTGCGCGCGGCATCGGCAGCGAGCCCGGCCATGGTCGATGAGACCGATACAGGGACGGTCGACGTCGCGAGAATGCCGTCTTTATGTACGTTCTCGGCAATGTCGTAGACCTTGATATTGCCTTCCTGATCGCGCGCGGCGATTACCGAGATTTCACGCGTGAAATCGACCATCGCCTCGAGGATGGCGGGCACCGCGCCGATTGCCGCGTAGCCTGCCTTCGCACTCTCGCCCTTGGCTCCGGTGAACTTGACCTGACCCTTGCCGTCATAGCCGAAGCGCCGTGTCTTCAATATGCCCTTGCCATCGAACGCCAGCAGGGCGGCTTCGAGATCGCCTTCGCTTTCGACGATGCGCCATTGCGCCGTCGGAATGCCGACCTTGGCAAGGAACCGCTTTTCGGCCACGCGGTCCTGCGAAACCTTGAGCGCCTCAGGCGGGGGAAACACACTTTTTGTCTCGTTCAGCGTTTCCGCTGCATCGACCGGCACATTCTCGAATTCGTAGGTAATGACATCGCTGACCTCGGCGAGTTGTTCGAGCGCATTCGGCTCGTCATAGGCCGCGAGGATGTGCTGGTTGGCGACCTGACCTGCAGGACAATCGCCCTGGGGTTCCAGGATCACCGTCCGGTAGCCAAGCCGCGCCGCCGCCATCGCCAGCATGCGCCCAAGCTGCCCGCCGCCGATAATGCCTATTGTCGAACCTGGAGATATCATGCTCATGCCTCGTCAGAAGGCCGCAGAGCAACCTTGTCGCTTTGCTCCTGCCGGAATTCATCCAACCGTACCGCAAGGGCGGTATCGTTCAGCGCCAGGACCGCCGCGGCCAGCAATGCTGCATTGACTGCGCCAGCCCGCCCGATCGCCAATGTCCCGACCGGGATACCTGCAGGCATCTGCACGATCGACAGCAGCGAATCCTGCCCCGACAGAGCCTTCGATTCGACCGGAACGCCGAACACGGGCAAAGCAGTCATCGAAGCTGCCATCCCGGGAAGATGTGCAGCGCCGCCGGCGCCTGCAATAATGACCTTAAAACCAGCCTCGCGCGCCCCTTTGGCAAAGGCGACGAGACGGTCCGGTGTCCTGTGTGCCGAGACGATCCGGTCGTCATGGGAAATGCCGAGCGCATCGAGCGTTTCGGCGGCGTGACGCATGGTGGCCCAGTCGGACTGGCTTCCCATGATGATTGCGACGTCAGCGCGTTTATCTGGCATTGAGCATCCTCTGAAATACGAGGCGGTGTGGGAGTAGGTCGGATTAAAGGAAAAGGTTGTCCCCCGCAAGTTAACTCGCGGACAGGTGCCTGCCGTTCTTGCAATCAGGCAATTATATCGGGGGTAATCTTGTCTTCGAGCTCGATGAGCTTGTCTTTGATGATGAGCTTCTTCTTCTTCATGCGCTGGATGCGAAGCTGGTCGCAGCCCACCTGGATCATTGCTTGTATGGCGGCATCGAAGTCCATGTGTTCTTGTTTCAATCTTGCGACTGCCAATCGAATGTCAGCCTGATCCTGATCGGACATGCAGTGATTCCCGATATTTCGCTGTAATAGAAGCTAGTGACTGGTTGCAGGCAATTCTGTCCTCGCCAGCACGTCGCCATATCACATTTTACACCACAAGAAAATCCTACGAAACAAATTCGACAATTGCTTAAAGTGGTGGCAGACTGTCACGGCTCTGTCACATACTTGCCGCGCGGCAAGTGGAGCACGTACGAGTTGGGCAACAAACCAAGGGAGAAGCCGGATGGCCATTGAGTCTCATCTTGAAACGCTTGAACGTAAGCATGGAGCGCTTGAAAAGCAGATTGCTGATGCGTTGTTAAGTCCCGCCTCCGACGACCTGATGATAAGCGATTTGAAGCGTCGCAAGCTTATGCTGAAAGAACAGATCGAAAGGCTGAAATTAGCCGTCACCCACCACTAGGAAGGTCCCACGAAATTCCATCCGGCAGCTACCCAGCGCCGCGATGGCAGCGATAAAAAAGCCCGGTCCTCGCTTCACGCAGGGACCGGGTTTTTCTTTGCCCGCCATGAAAATCGTCTCACCCGCTCCAGAACTGGTCGAGCCATAAATTCAGATGAAAGAAACCGCTGTCATCGACGGCGTAGATGCGGCGCGTGCCCTCCGATTTCACCTTGACGAGGCGCGCATCGAGCAGCGCTTTCAGGTGCTGGGAAACCGCTGGCCGTGAGATCGGGAGCCCGAGCGCAAGCTCGTTCACGGTTTTTGGCCCGCGGCGAAGTTCCTCAAGGAGGTAACGGCGGTTGGGATCTGAAATGGCTGTAAAGGCATCCGTCTCGACCATGTAGAATAGTCGGTTTAAACGAAGCGCATTGTCAACGGATTTTGTCGTCGAGTGAACCTCCAGAGGTCCGCAAACGCCTATTCTGCCGGGTTTTCGGCGCGCGGATCGAGCCGCACGCTTTCCGGCGTTACCCGCTCGGCGCCGGCAGTTTTGAAATTGTCCCTGAGCTCTATCGGTACGGGCGCGCGCATGCGCGAGCGGATAATCGCATGGGTCATGATCAGAACATGCGCGAGCGCTGTGACGCCGAAGAGCGCCGATGGCGAAATGCTCTCCATGGCAAGGGCGCCGAGGATAGGACCGAGCATCGTGCCAAAGCCGTAGAGGAGCAGCAGGCCGCTCGTGACTTTGACGAAATTTGCCGAGTCGGCAAAGTCATTGGCATGGGCGACAGCGACGGGATAGAGCGCATAGGCCAGCCCGCCATAGATCGCCGTCATGATCAAGATGACATAGGCATTGTGCGGGGAGATAAGGAAGATCAGAAGGCCTATCACCGCAGCCGCGCCGCCAACGATCGCAAGGACGTAGCGCCGGTCGGTGCGGTCGGACATGCGGCCGACGGGGATTTGCATCAGCGCGCCGCCCATGACCGAAGCGCTCATCATCAAGGCGATCTCGGTTGTCGAAATGCCCGTGGATGCACCATAGACCGCGCCGAGCGTACCGAACGCGCCGTTGGCCACGCCAATGAGGATACAGCCCAGAAAAGCCACGGGCGAATTGCGATAGAGGGCCCTGAGGTCGAGTTGGACTTCCGTCAGCGGTTTTGGACTGCTGGCGGTCGAAATGGCGGTTGGTATCAGTGCAAGGCAGAAGAGGATGCCGGTCAGCATGAAGAACGTCCCCGAGCGCACGTCGCCAAAGCCGATCATCATCTGGCCTACCGTGATGGATGCGAAGTTGACCACCATGTAGAGGCCGAAAATCTGGCCGCGATTGGTATTCGTCGCCCGCTCGTTCAGCCAGCTCTCGATGACCATGTAGGAGCCTGCCATGGCAAAGCCGGTCAGGGCGCGCAGGGCGATCCAGGCCATCGGCTCGACGAGAATCCCGGTGAACAGCGCAACAATTGCCGCGATCGCGGCAAAGGCGCTGAAGGCCCGCACATGGCCCACCCGTCGCACCAGGCGCGGCGCAAGCAGGCAGGAGGTGATGAAGCCCCCTGCCCAGGCCGTCCCGAGGAGGCCGAGCGAGGTCGTCGAGAAGCCTTCAGCACCGCCGCGCAGTGGCAGGAGCAAACCGTGCAGGCCGGATGCCATGACAAGAAACGATGTACCGCAAAGAAGCGCGAAGACCTGGATGAACGAACGAAACACGGCAAGACCTTGCATGAGAATGAGGGAGGAACCGACTCGCTAACTCCGCCGGCACCGGGTTCGTTTCATGGAGCAATAGGGTAACTTCATGGCATCCCTGTTTCGTTACCCGGAGACTATCAAAACTTAGCGGAAGAGCGCTTCGGCCGCGACCTTGCTGTTGTCCTTGCGGGAACGTTCTTCTTCGAGGCGTGTGATTTCAGTCCGCAGCAGGACTATCCGCTCGTCAAGTTCGGAAACCGACAGCAGCGACAGATCCTGCCCTATGTCATGAACGACCTTGCGTCTTGGCTCTTCGTCGAAAACTGACATCATTTCCTCCAAGATAAGCTCTAATATACGAAGATACAGCCCAACCACTTGGAATTGCAAATCATTCTGGCGAATCGATCGAAGGGAACAGCTCCATGGCCGAAAAAATACCGACAACCATGACGGCAATCGAGATCACCCAGCCAGGGGGGCCGTTGGTGCTGAAGGCAGGAAAACGCGGCGTTCCCGAGCCACGTCCCGGCGAGCTGTTGATCGAGGTCAAAGCCGCAGGCGTGAACCGTCCGGACGTGTTGCAAAGGCAGGGCCACTACCCGCCTCCGGCCGGCGCTTCCGATATTCCGGGGCTTGAGATTGCCGGCGATATCGTTGCTGTGGGCGCAAATGTTACCCGCTTTCGAATCGGGGAACGGGTGACCGCGCTCGTTGCCGGCGGCGGTTACGCCGAGTTTTGCAGCGTGCACGAAACCAACGCGCTGCCGATCCCGGCCGGCTACGGCTATATCGAGGCGGCCGCCATTCCGGAGACGTACTTCACGGTCTGGCACAACGTCTTCCAACGCGGCGCGCTGAAGGAAGGTGAAACCTTTCTCGTGCACGGCGGCTCCTCGGGCATCGGCACCACAGCCATCCAGCTCGCACACGCGTTCGGCGCCTCGGTCATGACCACTGTCGGCTCGCAGGAGAAGCGCGAGGCTTGCCTCAAGCTCGGCGCCAGCCATGCCATCAATTATCGCGAGGAAGATTTCGTCAAGTCGGTCAAGGATGCGACCGAGGGCAAGGGTGCAAATCTCATCCTCGACATGGTCGGCGGCGACTACATCGAGCGTAACTACGAAGCCGCCGCGCTTGACGGGCGGATTGTGCAGATCGCCTTTCTGCACGGTGCCAAGGCGACGAGCGACATTTCCAAACTGATGGTGAAGCGCCTCACGCATACAGGATCAACCCTGCGCAATAGGCCCGTGGAGTTCAAGGCGGGTATCGCAAGGGCGCTCGAGACCAAGGTCTGGCCGCTGCTGGTCGAACGCCGCGTCGCGCCGGTGATCGACATGGTCTATCCGCTGCACGAGGCCTGGCGGGCGCATGAGCGCATGGAAGACGGCCATCACATCGGCAAGATCGTGCTCGACGTCGGCTAAACGACTGAACTCGTCTTGTTTACATAGAAACGCGATAGGGCCGCAGGTGTAAGGCTGCGGCCCGGTCTATCGCTACCCGATATCAGTTGGTCGCCTGCACCTTGCCGACGCTGAAAAACAGGGTTTCGCCGGACGAACCATCGACCCCGTCATTGTCGGTAACGGCATAGCCATTGCCATCGGAATCGATGGTGAAACCTTCAAGCTTCTCGACGACATAGCCATTCGAAACCTTCAGATCGTCCATGAAGTCGTGGGCAAGCACCTTGGTCACGACCGGAAGCTTGTCGCCGATCTTGGCCGGCTTCAGGCCGTCAAGCGCGATGCGATAGAGCCGCTTCACCGCCGCTTTCTGCCCGATCTGGTTGTCACGCTCGATGATATAGAGCTGACCGTCATGGGCGGTGATCTCCGAGAGGCCGACCCAGCCATTTTCCGTCTTGTCGAGCGGATAGGAGACCGCGCTCCAGCTCTTGTCCTTGACGTTATAGGCAAGGAGCTTGACGAAACCCTTCTCGTCATCCTTCCACTCGCGCTGGATCGCCGTCCAGAGAACCGCATCATCGCCCTCACCAACGCGGGTTATGCCTTCAAGGCCAAAACGCGTCTGGTTCGGAAGCAGTTCTTCCGGAAGGGCTATTTCCTTCTTGATCTCGCCCTTGTCGTTCACGTTGAGGATCGCATGCGGGACGAGCTTTGCCTGGTCGCCTTCGTTGGCGAGCCAGAACCCACCCTGACCGTCCGTGGTGATGCCTTCGATATCGAGCTTCTGCGCCGCCTGTCCGCCGCGCTTGACAGTGAGCGCCTCGGTGATTTTCGCCGGCGTCTGTTTGGCATCGATGGTGAAGATCGAGGGGGCAGCGTAGTAGAACGAGTCGGAGACAGCGTAGAGCTTGCCGGGCTCTTTCAGATCGCCGACGAGGCCGGATAGAGCGCCCCAGCCGAGCGGCGTCCCGTCATCCTTCGTAGTCGAGACGATCTGCGGATAATTAGGCTGCTGTTCCTTGAGTTCATAGATCATGACGTGTGAGCGCGCGCCGCCATCTTCGACGAGATCGCTCTCGTTGGCTGTAACCAGAAGATTGCGCGAGGGGATGGCCAGAACGCCTTCAGGTCCAATGCCTGAGGGGAGCAGCTGCACGAATTGCGGCTCCGCACCATTATCCTTGTAGACGCCGACGAGCGAAGCGCGCTCGCTGGCGACGAAAAGATAATTGGTGTCGCCGAACTTGCCCACTTCGGCGCCTTCGAGCTCGACGCCCTTCTTGTTACGCTTGTCCGGATAGTGTCCGGCTTCCGCCATCTTCCACTCGAGCGAGGGGCCGGATTCATAAAGCAGCTTGCCGTCCTTGGAGAAGATGCTGAAGCTGCGAGAGCCGCCCTTGTAATCGCCTTCATTGGCGATGACGAAGCGGTCATTGTCGAGCCATTTTACGGTGTCGGGCTCGCGCAGCACGCCCTTCATGCTGCCGTCGAATTTGAGTGCGCCGTCATTTTTCACGTCGATCTTGTCGAGATCGACGGTGCCGGCGGAGAAATGGTTGACGATCTTGCCGGTTGCCGCATCGACAATGGCAATATGGTTGTTTTCCTGCAGCGTAACGGCGATCAAATTGTCCTTGTTGATCGAGACGAACTCGGGTTCGGCATCCTCCGGTGCAATTTCGGAGAGCCCGGTCAGTTCAACGGTCTTATGCCGGCGCAGTCCGCCGCGCCGTCCTTCAGCGCCAGAACCTTGAGATTTCCGGATGGCATCTGCGGCAGCGCGCCTTCATTGATCTCTTCGTCACGTTCGTTCTCGATGACGATGGCAGCGAAGGTCTGGTCCGGTGAGATCGCAACCGAGTCCGGCTGGCCGCCGAGATCGCAGCTCGAGACGACCTTGCGTGACGCGATATCGATGATGTCGAGGCGGCCCGACGGGTTGGCCTTGTCCTTGGACGTATTGACCGCGGCAAAGACCGTATCGCCGAGAGCTGCAACCGAGGTGGGCTCACCCTCTACCTTGATGATGCCGCCTGCCTGCGGCTTTGCCGGATCGGTGATATCGATGAAGCCGATCGAACCGTAAGGGCTATCCGAATAGATCAATGTCTTACCATCACCGGAAACGGTGATGATCTCGGAAGACGTCGGCTTCGACTTGTCAGCGTCCTTCGGCAGATTATCGGCTACGGCAAAGCTGGCGATCCGGTTGAAAATGGGGGCGGCAGACGCAGGCATGGCTACGGATGCAAGAAGTGCCGCGCCAAGCCCGAGATAGATCGTGTTCCTGTTGGACATTAGTAGACCTCCGATTGTGATTGCGGAGATCGATGGCGTAGATGCATTGCAGTGCGATGACACTTTGATGACAGTTCGATGAAACGGCTCGGGAGCGGATTCCTGCGGTTGAATCCGATTCTTGCTCATCGGTTAAAATGAAGGTATATAGCGCCTCGAATTCCCGGAAATTGTGGTTGAACCCACGTCCCGCGCCACCGGAGCGGACGAACGAGAGGATTATATCTATGGCCACCCAGCTTCTTATGCCAAAGGCAACGGCCGTCTGGCTTGTCGACAATACCGCTCTTTCTTTCGAACAGATCGCCGCTTTCTGCAAGTTGCATCCGCTCGAAGTGAAGGCGATCGCCGATGGCGAGTCCGCGCAGGGCATCAAGGGCCTGGACCCGCTGATCACCGGCCAGCTTTCGCGCGAGGAAATTGCGCGTGGCGAGGCCGACGTCAATCACAAGCTCAAGATTTCCGATCCGAAGGTCCGCGTTCCCGAGACCAAGCGCAAGGGCCCGCGCTATACGCCGCTTTCCAAGCGCCAGGATCGCCCAAATGCTATTCTCTGGCTCGTCCGCAATCATCCGGAGTTGAAGGACGCACAGATTTCTCGCCTCATCGGCACGACAAAATCGACGATCGAGCAAATTCGTAACCGTACCCACTGGAACTCCAACAACCTGCAGCCGATGGACCCGGTGACGCTGGGCCTTTGCTCGCAGATCGATCTCGACATCGAGGTCGAGCGCTCGTCGCGCGGCCGTCCCGCCCAGCCGGTCGAGAGCGGCGATACCTTGCTGCCGGCTTCGGCAACCGAGAACCTCGACGTACAACCGCAGGTTCGCGACGAGGATGAAGAGCTCGACGCCGACAAGGTCTTCGCCAAGCTGTCGTCCCTCAAGGGCCGCAATCAGGACGAAGACGAGGAATAGGCTCCTCTGCCTCGTCGTTTGACGGGGACTTAAGGAATAAAAAAAGCTCCGTCAGCGGAGCTTTTTTTTATTGCCGGGAAAATATTCTGACGGATTCGAAACCAGGCCCTTACCCAGTTCGCGGCATGATTCGGCATTCCTTGCCAGCTTTCAAGATGCCTTCGCCCGCGTCTCCGGCGTCTCGCTGAGTTCGACCCGGCGATAGAAATCGGCAAGCGTCTTGCCGCGCTCCTGCCGGAAAATGCGGTCGATCTTCTCAACCTTGGCAATGCGGTCGATGCGGAACGTGCGGAAATCATTGCGCAATTCGCACCAGCTGATCAGCGTCCACACCTTGCCCCAGAACCACAGCCCCAGCGGCCGGATGTCCCGCATGCTCTCCTTGCCTTCGAGGTCCGTATAGGTGATCGAAAGCACACGGCATTGTTCGGCGGCGTTTTCCGCAAGATCGATCAGTGACCGGTCGTTCTCGGTAATGCTCGTTCCGGAAGCATGGATATGCGTGTTGGCGATCCGGGGGCGTTCTTCCTTGGGCAGTACAGCACCGATCTTGATGATGGCTTCCTCGGCAGCACGTGCCATGGAGGCACCGCCCCAGGCGGTAATGAGCCGTGCACCGGCAACGAGCGCGACCACCTCGTCGCGCGTGAACATCAGCGGTGGCAGGTCGAAGCCTTCACGCAGGATGTAACCGACGCCCGCTTCGCCATCGATCGGAACGCCGGTCGATTGCAGATCAGAAATATCACGATAGATCGTACGCTCCGACACCTCGAGTTTCTCAGCCAGCTGGCGCGCTGTCACGAGCCTGCCGCCACGCAGTTTCTGCACGATCTGGAATAGCCGGTCCGCCCTACGCATCGCTCAATCCTTCCCGCCGGCGCTGTTCGAGGACAAACGCCGGTCCAAAGGAGAGCTTGGCAATCGTCGGCGTCTTGATGTTGACGACACGCCAGAACGGCGTGATTGCCTTGACATCGCCTGTTAGCTGATAGGCCTCATAGGCAGCTTCCGCCACCGTCCGCAGGTGAAACCCGGTGGTAATCGGACAGGTAACCTCCGCACCATGCGCCTTCGCCATCGCCCGGCGCATGGACTTCACGTCCATCTCGGCGCCTTCGGGAAGACCGCGAATGAACTCATCGATCTCCAGCGCCGTTGGCACGAGCATGATCTCACCGGCCTTCATGCCGGCAATACTGATCGGCGCAGGCTTGACCTGGTGCCGATCCTCGGAATTCAGCTTTTCAGTCCACGTCTTCATATTACGCGTCCTCACTCGGCCGATGTCAGGCCGTCTGGTATTCCTGCGCGATGAACGCACGCATCTCGGCCACCTGGCCAGCCTGCTCCGGCATCAGCGCTTCAAGGAAACTCGTGGCAAAGGTACCCGGTGCCGCTCCGGATGCGCTGACGATATGACCATCGCGCACTGCGTGCGGAACATCCTGGTAGAGTTCCGCGCCCTTGTAATCGCCGATCTTTGACTCCAGCCATCCGGCGCCGTTACTGGTATGGCGTCGGCCCTCGAACAGGCCGGCGCGGGCGAGCGCCAGCGTCCCGCCACAGATGGCCCCCACGATGGCGCCCCGCGACAAAGTCGCATTCAACAGGGGCGAAATGTCAGGAGCATCTTCCTCCGGCCACAGGTCCGAGCCGATGATGGCGAGACCATCGAGATCGGCATTCTCATCCGGCGCAACACCCCGATCCGGTATGAGCTTAAGTCCACCGATCGAGCGGAGTGGACCTTGCGACGGCGACAGGGCGACGATGCGCCCGCCGAACCATTCAGTAGCGGAGCCGGAAAGCAGACCGAATTCCCAATCGGCAAACTTGTCTATGAATACCATTCCGATCAGCTTCTTCGCTTCCATGCCGCCACTCCCATTGCCGCTCTGAAAAATCAATATTCTAGCCCGAAACGCCGGGATTTGCTTGTCTTTTTGGGCTGGAATGCTCTTGTCCAATCGATATGCCGCAGGGGAAGGTCGACGCCGGCACTGTCGGTGCCGACGTCTGCATTCCTCATTGCGCCACGACGTGCAAGACGCTCTGCATAAGCATCCGGCCAGCCGATATCCTTGAGCACATGCTCGGGAAGCGAATTGAGATGGCGCTCCGTGCGCAGTTCCTCGCGATAGGCTGCGAAGTCAGTCAACAGACGCCTTACTGTCTGAACGATGCCAAAATCTACGTAAGTCATAACCCTGTCTCCTTGTCATCACGGAGACACTATCGCACATCCCTCCTGACAACCTTCTGTCAGGAGGATGTCATGAGGACTCAAATCATTTTCGGCCTATACCGCGCGCCTCGAGGACCACGATGATCTCATCGAGAATCGCCGGGTCGTCGATCGTGGCCGGCATGTTCCAGGGCTCCTGATCGGCTATCTTTTGCATCGTCCCGCGCAATATCTTGCCGGATCGCGTTTTAGGCAGCCGCTTTGCGGTGATGGCCAGCTTGAACGCCGCGATGGGCCCGATCCTTTCGCGAATGAGCACCACGCAATCCTGTTCGATATCCGCTTCGGCGCGCGTCACGCCGGATTTGAGGACGATGAAGCCGCATGGCACCTGACCTTTGAGATGGTCGGCAATGCCGATCACCGCGCATTCGGCAACGTCCGGATGGCTTGAAAGCACCTCTTCCATCGCCCCCGTCGAAAGGCGATGCCCGGCGACGTTGATGATGTCGTCGGTGCGGCTCATGATATAGACATAGCCCTCCTCATCGACGATCCCGGCATCGGCGGTTTTGTAATAGCCCGGAAACTCGCTGGTATAGGCTTCGCAAAACCGCTTGTCGGCGTTCCACAGCGTGGGCAGGCATGAGGGCGGCAGCGGCAGCTTGACAACGATGTTGCCGAGGTCGCCGCGCTTGACGGGGTGGCCGGCATCGTCGAGGACCTGAATGTCATAGCCTGGCATCGGCACGGTGGGCGAGCCGTACTTGACCGGCAACATGCCGAGACCCGCCGGATTAGCCGCCATCGGCCAGCCGCTTTCCGTCTGCCACCAATGATCGATGACCGGCACCCCGAGCTTCTCCTCGGCCCATTTGATCGTGTCCGTATCGGCGCGTTCGCCCGCCAGAAACAGATATTTCAGCGAGGACAGATCATACCTGGCGATGAATTCGCCTTTCGGATCCTCCTTCTTGATGGCGCGGAATGCGGTTGGCGCGGTGAACAGCACCTTGACCTTGTGCTCCGATATGACCCGCCAGAATGCACCTGCATCCGGCGTACCAACCGGCTTGCCCTCATAGATGATGCTGGTGGCGCCGATGAACAGCGGTGCATAGGCGATATAGGAGTGACCGACAGCCCAGCCGATATCGGACGCCGCCCAAAACACCTCGCCGGGCTTGGTGTCGTAGATCGCCCCCATCGACCAGGCGAGCGCCACCAGATGTCCGCCATTGTCGCGCACGACACCCTTGGGCTGGCCGGTCGTGCCCGATGTGTAGAGGATATACAGCGGATCGGTTGCCTCGAAGACCGCACAGGGCACCTTGCGCCCGCGTGCGGCTGCCACCGCATCGCCATAATCGAAATCGCGACCCGCAACGAGTTCATGCGGTTGCTGTGGACGCACGAGGATAAGGCAGGTCCCGACCTTGTGCGCGGCCTGCTCGATGGCCTTGTCGAGCATAGGCTTGTAAGCCACCACACGCCCGGGTTCGAGGCCGCAGGATGTCGCTATGATCATGACCGGCTTGGCATCGTCGATGCGCGTCGCCAGTTCATGCGCTGCAAACCCGCCGAAAACAACGGAATGAACGGCGCCTATCCGGGCGCAGGCGAGCATTGCGACGATGGCTTCCGGTACCATGGCCATGTAGATGATAACGCGGTCGCCCTTGCCCACGCCCTTGTCGATCAGAACGGCCGCGAGCGCATTGACCTCGTCAAGGAGCTCGGCATAGGTGATCCTGCGCTGCGTTCCGGTGACTGCACTATCATAGATCAGGGCGGGCTGATCCGCCCTGCCCTGTTCCACATGGCGATCGACGGCATTGTGGCAGGTGTTGCATTGGGCCCCGGCATACCAGCGCCCGTAGGGGCCTTGCTCTGGGTCAAACACCTTATCCCAGGGCTTGAACCAGTCTATCGCCACGGCCGCATGAGCCCAGAAGGCCAGCGGATCGGTTTGCCACTCGCGATAAACGTCCTTGTATCGTGATGTCATGTATTTCCTCCCGAGCTTGGCAGCATCCGCAATGTGCGGGCCAGAGTCAAAGGTCGAATTGACAGTCTACGGTCAATCCCCCACAACTCCGCCACCGACCCGACCGCCTCCAACCGCCGGACACCATGCTCAAGATTCTGCCCTTTGCACTGATATTGATGATGGTGCTTCACATCATCAAGCCGCTCGGTTGGCCAGGCATGAAAAAGCGCGGCGATTTCTGGAAGATCGCCGCTGGCGCCATGCTGGCCATGTTTCTGGTGGTGGTGATCGGGCATGCGGGTTAGATCAGTTCCGCGTCCGAAGATGCAGGTCAAGTTCTGATCACCTTGAGCGTTTCGCCCGGATTCCCCTAAAGCAATTCCTGCCCGTTCTCGGTCTCGGCGCGGTTGAGAATGAACGGCACCAGATGCTTCGCCCAAGCGTCATAGCCTAGCGCCGAGGCGTGGAAACCATCCGCAGCAAAACCCTCCGGCCCTTCGACGGGAAGCCGCGGCGCAGCGACGGCCATGCGCTCACGGCAAAGGCGTTCGCCGAGTTTGTTTATCGCATCGGCGCGCCCCTCAAGGATGCGACCAAGCAGTTTCGGCATCGCCGGCACATCGCGAAAGTCGATTACCTTCGACCAGACGATGTGAGCCTCCGGCCACTTTGCCTTCAACGCATAGAGCAGACCGCCGAACTCCCGCTTGAAACGCGGCAGTGAGTGAAAATTCTTGGTATCGTTCGTTCCGGTCGTCAGAACGATATGGGTCCACATGCCGCGTTCGAGGTTGGGAACGACATGATCGCGCAACTGGCCCGAGGTTGCCGAGTTGAACCCTGCGGCGCGCCAGATGATCTTGCGGCCCGTTCGGCCCTGCAGATGCACGGCAAGCCTGACGCATAGCCCTTGCCACGGATCGCTTACACCGACGCCAGCCGAAGACGAGTCACCGATAACAAGCAATCGAATGGCCGGATCCTTGCCCGCAATCTCCCCAACAGGCAAACCTGCCGGGGGCGCCATGCGCTCCGTCCTGAGCCGCACGCCAATGCCCTGCCAGGCGTAGACCGGGTAGAGCAGCCAGCTGAGGAGGGGATGGAACGGCGATGTCATGCGCGGTTGAATACTCCACGAAAAAACCCGGACTGATACCAGCCCGGGTCCATCAGATACGCTTCTATAGATAAAAAACGCTTAAGCGGCCTTTTCGAGGTCCTTCTTCCAGCCGCCCATCGCAGCAAGACCGTTCATCTTGGCGCGGTGCGTAAAGGCACGCTGGCCGGCCGCGACATTCTCCGACTTGCCCTTCCAGGCGCTCAGCGCCGCAGCTTGCAGAGCGCGGCCATAGGAGAAGGTCAGCTTCCACGGCGTCGTGAAGTTCGCGTTCATCGCCGAAAGATGCGCAGTCGCTTCCTCGTCGCTCTGACCACCGGAAAGAAACGCGATACCTGGCACGGCAGCAGGCACCGTCGCCTTGAGAACGCGCACGGTCTGTTCTGCGACTTCGTCCACTGAGGCCTTGCGGGCCTTCTGGCCATCGATGACCATGTTCGGCTTGAGGATCATGCCTTCGAGCTTGACGCGGGCATCGTAGAGTTCAGCGAAGACTGTCTTCAACACGAGCTCGGTTACCTCGTAGCAACGCTCGATCGAGTGCGTGCCCGGCTTGCCGTCCATCAGCACTTCCGGCTCGACGATCGGCACAATGCCGGCTTCCTGGCACAGCGCGGCATAGCGGGCGAGTGCTTGCGCATTCTGCTTGACGGCACCCCATGTCGGCAATGTGTCGCTGATCGAGATGACGCCGCGCCATTTGGCAAAGCGTGCACCGAGGCCATAATATTCGGCAAGGCGCTCGCGCAGGCCGTCGAGGCCCTCGGTGATCGTTTCGCCCGGATAGCCCGCAAGCGGTTTTGCGCCGGCATCGACCTTGATGCCGGGAATGCAGCCGTCGGCCTTCATGATGTCGACGAATGGCGTGCCATCCTTGGCGCTCTGGCGGATCGTCTCGTCGTAGAGAATGACGCCGGAAATATTGTTACGCATCGCATCCTGCGAACGGAACAGCATCTCGCGATAGTCGCGCCGGCTATCGGCAGTCGATTCCAGGTCGATCGTGTCGAAACGTTTCTTGATTGTTGCGGTGCTCTCATCGGCAGCAAGAAGACCCTTGCCGTCGGCAACCATTGCAATCGCGATATCTTCCAGGCGTTCGCTCATAGATTATTTTACTCCGTTTCCCATGCGTTGGCGCATATCAGAAGCCTAGGGGAAACAAAATGGCGATCCAAGCTATTGAAACGATTGAAATTTTTTCAACCGATTTAACAGCATAACATTTTCTGTTGTTCGTTAACTGGAAAATCGCTCAACGCCGGGTTGCGCCCACGCCGACCATCGAGCGGCGGCGGCAAAGCCGAGCGTTTGGCTTTGCGCCTCGCTTCGATTTGACCTCCCCTCAAGCGGGGAGGGCAAGGTGTCTTGCACTTATTTCTTCAACACATCGACGCCTGGAAGCGGCTTGCCTTCCATCCATTCCAGGAAGGCGCCCCCGGCCGTCGAAACATAGCTGAAATCGTCGGCAACGCCCGCATGATTGAGGGCGGCGACCGTATCGCCGCCGCCGGCGACGGAAACAAGCTGGCCAGCCCGGGTACGTGCAGCGACATGCCGGGCTGCAGCGACTGTCGCCTGGTCGAAGGGGTGCAGTTCGAAGGCGCCGAGCGGGCCGTTCCACACCAGCGTCTTTGCATCATCGATGGCGCCCTTGATCCGCTCGATCGATTGCGGACCGACGTCAAGGATCATCCCGTCTTCAGGGATGGCATCGAGACCATAGGCACGGTGCGGGGCGTTTGCTTCAAAATGCCATGCCACCACCGCATCGACCGGCAGGATGATCGTGCAGTTTGCCGCATTCGCCTTGGCCATGATTTCGCGCGCTGTCGCGGCCAGATCGTGTTCGCACAGCGACTTGCCAACCTTCACCCCCTGTGCGGCGAGGAAGGTATTGGCCATGCCGCCGCCGATGACGAGCGCATCGACCTTCTGCACAAGATTGCCAAGAAGGTCGAGCTTGGAAGAAACCTTGGCGCCGCCGACAATGGCGACGACAGGACGTTGCGGATTGCCGAGGCCCTTTTCGAGAGCCTTGAGTTCCGCCTCCATGGTGCGACCGGCATGGGCGGGAAGAATACGGGCTAGTCCTTCGGTCGAGGCGTGGGCGCGGTGCGCTGCCGAGAACGCGTCGTTGACGTAGATGTCGCCATTTGCCGCAAGCGCCTTGACGAAAGCGGCATCATTCTTTTCCTCGCCCTTGTGGAAGCGTGTGTTCTCCAGCAGCAATACATCGCCGTTGTTGAGCTTCGCCACGGCTTCCGCTGCCTTCTCGCCGATGCAATCCTCTGCGAACTGGACATTGCGGGCGATGACCTTGGAGACGGCGTTGGCGATGGGTTTCAGCGAGAATTCCGGCGTCGGACCATCCTTGGGCCGGCCGAAATGCGCGAGCAGAACCACCTTCGCGCCCTTGTCTGACAGTTCGACAATGGTCGGAGCGACACGCTCGATACGCGTCGCGTCGGTGACGACGCCATCGGCGACAGGAACATTCAAATCCACGCGCACAAGGACGCGTTTTCCTGCAACGTCGGCGTCATCAAGCGTTTTGAAAGCTGGCATCGTCTTACCCTCTATGGACTATTTACCCGGCCCTGCAGGCCAGAAAGATTGGTGAACCATCAAAAACAAAATGGCGGGTGTTGTCGACCCGCCATCCTGAAACCGTCAAAGCGTGACCAATCAGATCACCTTGCCGAATGCGACTGCGGTGTCGCCCATGCGGTTCGAGAAGCCCCATTCATTGTCGTACCAGGAAAGGATGCGCACGAAGGTGCCGTCCATGACCTTGGTCTGGTCGGTGTGGAAGACCGAAGAATGCGGGTCGTGGTTGAAGTCGATCGAAACATTCGGCGAATCCGTGTAGCCGAGAATGCCCTTCAGCTTGCCGTTGGCAGCGGTCTTGATCGCTTCGTTAATCTCCGCAACCGTGGTCGGGCGCTTGGCGATGAACTTGAAGTCGACCACCGACACGTTCGGCGTCGGCACGCGGATTGCAGTGCCATCGAGCCTGCCATTGAGTTCCGGCAGCACGAGGCCGACGGCCTTGGCAGCGCCGGTCGAGGTCGGGATCATCGACAAAGCTGCGGCACGGCCGCGATAGAGATCCTTGTGCATCGTGTCGAGCGTTGGCTGGTCGCCCGTATAGCTGTGGATCGTGGTCATGAAGCCATGGTCGATACCCACCGCTTCGTTGAGCACATAGGCAACCGGCGCAAGGCAGTTCGTGGTGCAGGAAGCATTGGAAATCACCATATGCTCCTTGGTGAGCTTATGGTCGTTGACGCCGAAAACGACAGTCAGGTCCGCGCCTTCCGCCGGAGCCGAAACGATCACGCGCTTGGCACCCGCCTCGAGATGCGCAGCAGCCTTGTCGCGGGCGGTGAAGATGCCCGTGCATTCAAGCGCGATATCGACGCCGAGTTCCTTCCACGGCAATTCGACCGGGTTGCGTGCGGCGGCCACCTTGATGGGCCCACGACCGACGTCGATCGTATCGCCGGAAACCGTGACGGTTCCGGGGAAGCGCCCGTGAACGGAATCATAGCGCATCAGATGAGCATTGGTTTCGACTGGGCCGAGATCATTGATCGCAACGACCTCAATATCGGTGCGGCCGGATTCGACGATTGCCCGAAGAACATTGCGGCCGATGCGGCCAAAACCGTTGATTGCAACGCGAACTGTCATTTCTGTCTCTCCCTGAGGGTTAGGAGCCCTTGGTTGGATTATGCTGGAAATCGTCTGGTTATTTCAACTTGCCTTCGGCCGCTGCGACAATTGCGTCCGCGGTGATTCCGAAATGCTTGTAAAGCTCTTCGATCGGGCCGCTGGCGCCAAAACCGGTCATGCCGATGAAGATGCCGTCGAGGCCGATGAAGCGATCCCATCCCATGCGGATTGCCGCTTCGACCGCGACCTTGACGGGCGCATCGCCGAGTACCTTCGCCTTGTAGTCATCGCTCTGTTCCTCGAACAGTTCAAAGCACGGCACGGAAACGACCCGGGTCGGATGACCGTTGGCTTCGAGCTGGTCGCGGGCTGCGAGCGCGATCTCGACTTCGGAACCGGTTGCGAAAATGGTTACCTCGGCCGTGCCGCTTGCGGCGGCGAGTTCGTAGGCACCGTAGGCGCATTTGTTTTCGTCGACATGTTCGGTACGCACCGTCGGCAGGTTCTGACGGGTGAGCGCCAGGGTCGAGGGGCGCTTGCGTGATTTCAGCGCGATCTCCCAGCATTCCGCGGTTTCAACGACGTCCGCCGGGCGGAAGACATAGTTGTTGGGGATGGCGCGCAGGGCAGCGAGGTGCTCGACCGGCTGGTGCGTCGGACCGTCTTCGCCAAGACCGATCGAGTCGTGCGTCATGACGTAGATGACGCGGATGCCCATCACGCAGGAAAGGCGCATCGCGCCGCGCGCGTAGTCGGAGAAGGTGAGGAAAGTGCCGGAATAGGGAATAAGGCCGGCATGCAGCGCGATGCCATTCATCGCTGCTGCCATGCCGTGCTCGCGAATGCCGTAATGGACATAGCGCTGGCCGTAATCTTCCGGGGTGATGTTCTTCGTCTGCGTCGTCTTGGTATTGTTGGAACCGGTCAGATCGGCGGATCCGCCGATCGTTTCCGGAATAATGCCATTGATGACTTCAAGCGCCATCTCGGATGCCTTGCGCGTGGCAACCTTCGGCTTTTCTTCCGAAAGATTTTTCTTGTAGGCGATGATTGCGGCCTCGAAGCCGGCAGGCAGGTCGCCTGCAACGCGCCGTTCGAATTCCGCGCGCATGCCAGCGTCAACGGAGGCGAGACGGTTGCTCCAGGAAGCATGCTCCTTCAGCGAACGCTGACCCGCAGCGCGCCATGCCTCCAGAATGTCCGCGGGCACGACGAAGGGCTCGGCGGTCCAGCCGAGCGCCTTTTTGGCGCCGGCGAGTTCTTCCGCGCCGAGCGGCGAGCCATGCACCTTGTTGGTGCCGGCCTTTGTCGGCGCACCGAAGCCAATTGTCGTGCGGCAGGCGATCATCGTCGGCTTGTCGGACTTGTGCGCATCCTCGATGGCAGCGGCGATAGCCGCCTGGTCGTGACCGTCGACTTCGAGCGTATGCCAGCCCGACGCTTCGAAGCGGGCGCGCTGGTCGGTGTTGTCGGCAAGCGAAACGGGGCCATCAATGGAAATATTGTTGTGATCCCAGAAAACGATGAGCTTGTTGAGCTTCAGGTGACCGGCCAGTGCGATCGCCTCCTGGCTGATGCCTTCCATGAGGCAGCCGTCACCGGCGATGACATAGGTATGGTGATTGACGAGATCATTGCCGAAATGCGCATTCATGATGCGCTCGGAAAGCGCCATGCCAACCGAATTGCCAAGACCCTGGCCGAGTGGCCCGGTCGTCGTCTCGATGCCCGAGGCGTGACCATATTCCGGGTGGCCGGCTGTGCGCGAGCCGAGCTGGCGGAAATTCTTGATCTCCTCGATCGTCATGTCCTCGTACCCGGTCAGGTAGAGAAGCGAATAGAGCAGCATCGAGCCGTGGCCCGCGGAGAGCACGAAACGGTCGCGGTCCGGCCATTGCGGCGCTTTCGGATCGAACTTGAGGAACTTGGTGAAAAGGACGGTCGCAATGTCGGCTGCGCCCATGGGAAGGCCGGGATGGCCCGAATTGGCCTTTTCAACGGCCTCCGCCGACAGGAAGCGGATTGCATTGGCCATTTGGTTGGATTTTTCAGAATTGGTCATGGTTACCGTCTTTCGTGGAGGAAAGGAGACGCCGTTTCTGGAAGCCGGTCAGACAATATCCAAAAGGCACGCGACACATAGCAGGTGTCATCAGGGAGTCAATAAAACCAGCCCCAGGCCGGGCATTATTGGCCGGTCGGATTGCCCAAAATCCAGTGATTTGTCACGGTTTGCGACAAAATTTGATCGCCGGTAATCCCGCGCGTCATTCGATTATCGGTGCATGACTTGATCATGACAGCGCGGATTGATTGACGCAACGTTCATGCAACCTCTAGACTCCAGTCCATAAGCTGTTCTTCTTTTTTGCGATTCGCGAAAAGGTCGACACATAAGGGGAAGCGAAAATGGCATCGGAGGCCACCCTCAAACAGGTCCTTGAACGATTGGGAAAAGCTTTGGCCGCGCTCGAGGATGCGGTGGACATGCGATTGGAGCACGAGGGCGATTTCGCCGAGGCCGAAGAAGAAGTCCAGCGCATGAACATGGACCGTCGCAAGCTCGCCCAGGAACTCGATGCATCCGAGGGACGCGCCGAGCGTCTGGAGGCGGCAAACAAGGAAGTTTCGCGCCGTCTTGTCGCCGCGATGGAATCCATCCGCACCGTTCTGGACCGCTGAAGGAGCTTACGCCATGGCCACTGTTACCGTAACGATCGATGGCAAGGCCTACCGCATGGCCTGCGACGAAGGCCAGGAACAGCACCTGACCGGCCTCGCGGAGCGTTTCGATCAATATGTCACTCACCTTAAATCCTCGTTCGGCGAGATCGGCGACCTGCGCCTCACGGTCATGGCCGGCATCATGGTAATGGACGAGTTCAACGAGTTGCAGATGCGGGTGAAGGGGCTCGACAACGAGGCAGAGGCCCTGCGCAAGAGCCGCGACGAGGCCCTGATGCGCGCCGACAAGAACGATGCAGCAATAACCGGCGTGCTTTCGGAAGTAACGAACCGCATCGAGACACTGACGACCAAGCTTTCGCCCAAGCCAAACTAGCACATCGTTACGACACGAAGGCGCAGCCATCGGCGAGCCGGATAACCCGATCTTCCGGGCGGATGACCGTTTTCCGATGAGTAATGGCGATGATGGTTACCTCGTCCTTCAAACGGCGCAGCCCTTGCATGATATCGGCCTCGGTGCCCTCGTCGAGGGCGGAACTCGCCTCGTCGAGCAGAAGCATCCTCGGATTGGCGTAGAGCGCACGGGCAATGGCGACGCGCTGGCGCTCCCCGCCTGAGAGTTTCAAGCCGCGCTCCCCGACAACCGTCGCAAAACCCTCGGGAAGCTGTGCGATGAAATCGTCGATGGCGGCGTTGGCGGCCGCCTTGAGAAGCAGCTCGCGGTCGAGCGGTCGGCCGAGCACGATATTCGCCTCGATCGTGTCGTGCAGGAGCATGATTTCCTGCGGCACGACGCCGATCGCCTTGAACCAGTCGGAGCGTGCAATGGTCTTGAGATCGATCCCGTCCGCTGTGATGCGCCCTGATTGCGGCTCCAGCGATTTCAGGGCAAGCTTGAACAGGGTCGATTTGCCCGCACCGGTTTCGCCGGTGATGAAGGTCACCCGTCCGCGCTCGACGCAAAAACTGATGTCTTTCAGTCCTTTGGACTCGCGGTAGCCGAAAGCGACCTTGTCGAAACACAGGGTTCCCTTGACCAGGGTGAACACGTTGTGCGCGCTGGGCTCAGGCTCTTCCGGCGCCATCCACATCCGCGCGAAGGGCAGGAATTCGGAATAGGACTTCACCAGGTCGTCGATGGCATAGCCGATCATTTCGAACGGTTGATTGAGCTGCAACAACAGCATGTTGAACAATACGACATCGCCTACCGAGAGTTCGCCGGCCTGATAACGCGGCAGCAGGACAACGAAAGCGATTACCAGTTGAAGCGCCAGCGCCGTTCCATGGACGCAGGCGAAGCTTATTTCGATATTTACGTATTTTCGCCACTTCTCGCGAACCGTCCGCGCATTTTCCGCAAAGCGCTCTCCTACCCAGTTCGCGCTTCCGAAATAGCGCAGCGTTTCCATCGAATTGACCGAATTGCCGACAAAGCGCGCGTTTTCCTGGCTCGTTTCAATGGCTACATCCAGATGCGGCCGTTCCCATTTGTTGGAAAAGTAGGTGGCGGCTATGAAGAACCCACCGTAGCCGAACACAATCGCGGCAATTTCCCAGTTGATCGTTGCGCCGAGCGTGACCATGGTCAGCGTAATGCGGATCAACCCCGGCAGGATTGCCAGCATCCCAAGCTGTATCACGCCGGCGAGCGCGTGTTGGCCGCTCGACTGAGCGCTTTGAATCTCCGCAGGATTATGATCGATGAAAAAAGCGACATGCTTTCGCAGCAGCCTTGCGAAAAAGCTCGTCCCGGCAATGAAATTGACGTTTTGCGCATTCATGAACGACAGGCTTTGAACGACGCGCTCCAGCGCCGTCTGCAAACCCTGAAGCACGGCATATGTCACCCAGCCCAAAAGCAAGCTCTCGGCAAGTCTGTCCGCGCCAAGGCGATCGACCAAACGCGAGAAAAAATAGGGGGCCATGACCGATGTAACGGCCGACAGGGCCACTACCGCCGCAATCAGTAGAAGCGTCCAGCGCGATTGTCGCCAATAGATATGAAGAATAGAGCGCAAGGGCTCGGCTAGCACGCGCCAATCGACCAAGGTTCCGGCTCCGAATAGGTGGGAAAGCCGGCAATCTCTTGCAGGAGCGGGTCGGGGGCAACCCCTACCTTGGACTAAATGATTTCAGCCCTCGATCTCTTCGCGCAGCATTTCGAGTTCGAGCCATTCATGCTCATGCGCTTCGAGGCTATGCCGCTTCTTGGCGATGTCGTCGACGGTCTTGTTGAAGAGACCGGCATTCTTGGCGAAGAGGTCCGGATCGGCGAGTTTCTTTTCGAGCGCGGCAATTTCCGCATGCAGCGTCTCGATCTTTGCCGGCAGCGTTTCGAGCGCGAATTTCTGCTTGTAGGATAGCTTGCGCTTTTCCTCTCGCGCCGGCGCCGCTTTTCCTGCGTCGCCGGTCGTGGCAGACGCCTTCGCGCCCTTTATTTCCTTGCGTGTCGCCAGCGCTTCCTTGCGCTGCGCCAGCATGTCCGTATAGCCGCCGGCATATTCGAGCCAGCGTCCATTGCCTTCCGGCGCGATCACCGACGTCACCGTACGGTCGAGAAAATCGCGATCGTGGCTGACAAGCAGCACGGTGCCCGGAAAGCCTGCGACCAGTTCTTGCAGGAGATCCAGCGTCTCCATGTCGAGATCGTTGGTCGGCTCGTCCAGCACGAGGAGATTTGCGGGCCGGGCAAGAACGCGCGCCAGCATCAGCCGCGCCCGCTCGCCGCCGGAAAGTTCGCGGATCGGCGTGCGCAATTGCTCCGGCTGGAACAGGAAGTCCTTCATATAGGAAGCGACATGGCGTTGCTCGCCATTGACGATGACGTTCTCGCCGCGCCCGTCCGTCAGATAGTCGGATAGCGTCTGTTCGAGATTGAGGCTGTCGCGCCTCTGGTCGAGCACCGCGATTTCAAGATTGGTGCCAAGTTTTAGTGTGCCACTGTCGGATGCGAGCTGGCCGGTGAGCATGGAGAGAAGCGTGGTCTTGCCCGCACCATTCGGCCCAACGAAACCGACGCAATCGCCGCGCTGGATGCGCGTCGAAAAATCATCGACCAGGACATTATCGCCGTAGGCCTTGGACAAATGTTCGGCTTCGATGACGAGCTTGCCCGATTCCCTTGCGTCGCTGGCCTTCAGGACCGCCGTTCCCTGCGCACGCCGGTGATTGCGGAATTCGCTGCGCATGGTCTGCAATTCGCCAAGGCGGCGCATGTTGCGCTTGCGCCGCGCGGTGACGCCATAACGCAGCCAGTGTTCCTCACGCACGATCTGTCGCCCGAGCTTGTGAAGATCGCGTTCCTCTTCTTCAAGGATCTTGTCGCGCCATTCCTCAAAGCCGGCGAAACCCTGTTCGAGCCGTCTCGTAACGCCGCGATCGAGCCAGACCGTCGCACGGCTGACGTTTTCGAGAAAGCGCCGGTCATGCGAAATGACCACGAGGGCCGAGCGCATCTGGCGAAGTTCGCCTTCCAGCCATTCGATCGTCGTCAGATCGAGATGGTTCGTCGGCTCGTCGAGAAGCAGTATATCCGGCTGCGGCGCGAGCACCTTGGCAAGCGCCGCCCTGCGCGCCTCGCCGCCCGAGAGATTGTCTGGCTTTTCTTCGCCGGTAAGCCCCAGATGTTCCAGCAGATAGCCGACGCGGTAGTGGTCGTCGGCGGGTCCGAGCCCAGCTTCCACATAGTCGTGGACATTTGCAAAGCCATCCATGTCCGGCGCCTGCGCGAGATAGCGCACTGTCACGCCCGGATGCTTGAACACCTCGCCATCGGTCGGCGCA
Source organism: Phyllobacterium sp. 01N428 (assembly GCF_056399405.1). Classification (NCBI taxonomy): domain Bacteria; kingdom Pseudomonadati; phylum Pseudomonadota; class Alphaproteobacteria; order Hyphomicrobiales; family Phyllobacteriaceae; genus Phyllobacterium; species Phyllobacterium sp. 01N428. Next base: position 78,393 of record NZ_JBFTRH010000006.1, on the reverse strand, counting down.
ATGAAGCCGGCCGCGATTTTTAACAGCGTCGATTTACCCGAACCATTGCGTCCAACCAGGGCAATGCGATCACCCTCGCTGACGGAAAGCGCAGCATCGGTCAGGAGCGGCGTGCCGCCGAATGTCAGCGCAATCTGGTCGAGACGAAGCAGTGGTGGGGCCATGAAGAAATCAAATCCAGCGGTACAGGCAGACCGGGAGTGGCCGGGCGCATGGCCTTTTCGGCGAGAAACGTGCCCCTGTCAAATAAAACAGGCCGGAATTTTCCGGCCTGTCGTAGGACTGTGCGTTGAAAATCAGTATCCGCTGCCGCCATAGGCGCCGCCGCCATTACCTTCGCAAGGCGCGGTATAGATCGAGCCGTCACGCCGCTGGTAGCGGCAGAGGTTCTGCGTCTGGCCTTGCGGCGTCGTTACGGTGCCGATTGCGGCACCGAGCAAGGCACCGCCTGCTGCGCCAACCACCGTGCTCTTTGTGTCATGCCCCAGCGCCTGGCCGGCAATCGCACCCAGGCCACCGCCAATCAGGGCGCCCGTCCCTCCACGTACGTTTTGCTCGCTCGTTGCGCAACCGGCAACAGAGACGGCCAGCAGCGCGGATACCGCAATCGCGGTCAGACGTAACTTCATGACAAATCCTTTCATGTCCAAAACAGATGCGGCGGACCCTGCTGTGCCAATAAGGCAGAAGAAAGTTTTCCACCGCGCTTACCAACAAATTATGGCGGAGCCCCTCCGTCGACATTCTCGGCTCGTGTACCGAGGATCATGGTTGTATGAAGCCGGGGAGGGTCTGCCTACGCCACGCTCACCTACGATCAGTAGCGTCGTTGGGCTACTCCGCCCTGGCCAAAAAAACAGGCCGGGAAAATCCCGGCCTGCTCTTATGCAAGAAATAACCGATTATCGGCACGGGGCCTGATAACGCTGGCCATAACGATTCTCGTATGTGCAATAACGATTGCTATTGTTGTTGGTGGCAGCACCAACCAAAGCACCACCGGCACCGCCGATTGCAGCACCTGCAAGGGCGCCCTTGCCACCGTTGATTGCACCACCAGCCAATGCACCCAATGCCGCACCGCCTACGCCGTAGCCGGCGACGCGCTGATCAGAAGTGGTGCACCCGGCGGCCGAAAACGCCAGGAGTCCGGCGACTGCAATCGTGGACAAACTTTTCAACATGGAAGACCTCTCCCGTTGTTAGAACCAAATTTCAACAGCTTGCGTCCCCAATGCTGTCCTGCAACAATTGCATCTAGCGCTTTGTTTTACAAGCCGGACGCAGGTTGCAAGGCAGCAATCAGGATTGCCTTACCTGAATCGAGCGATACCCGGAGAGTTCCGCGTACCGAATTCGAGACAGTAAGCGATGAACCGAAAGAAAGTTCCATATTTTGCAGCGGCCAGCGAGCGCCTTCGATAAAAAGCCCGTGCAATGGCGAAAATGCAACAATGCTGAAGAGCGTATCTTCGGGGAAATCGAACCTGTAGGAACCTGCGACCAGCGGATGCGCTTCTTCATCACCGCTGGAGAGGATTATCTTGCGGCCCTCGGCCGCATGGGCCGTCGCCATGGTGAGATGCAGGAGCGGTTGATCGGTGCGCGAACCGCCGAACGCCCCGCATAGAACGACTTCCGTTGCGCCGAGCCGATAGGCTTCGTTGAGCGCGAGCTCGCCGTCCGTCATATCCTTGGCAGCCGGGAAAACCGAGCGGGGAACATGCGCATAACGCCGGTCCAATTCGGGCGAGGTCGAATCGAAATCGCCGAGCCAAAGCTCGGGTTCAAGACCGAGGGCTTCGGCATGTGCTATGCCGCCATCGGCCGCAAGGACGCGGGCACCGGCGACGAGGTCCCTGAGGCGATCATTGGCGTGGACGGTTCCGCCGAGAAGAATGACAAACTTGCTCATGACGCGGCCATAGCATGCGGCACCCTCGCCGCATAGCGTCGTTCAGCGTGACATGAAGCTGCCGGGCAAGGGCACGCGTGCGAACGCTAAAACCCTGTAAGCTGCAACAGCGAGATACCGTAGAATATGTAGGCCCCGATTGCCGTGGCGATGGCTATGACCACCAGCATGGCCCCATCCGTGAGTTCGAACATTTCTGCCCCCTTAGTCTTCTTATTGTTCTGAAGGGAAATCTAGCAGATTCGCGGGCGCATGGCTTCACACAAATCCGGGTTAATCAGCGCGGATTAACCGGCCCCCGACATTGCGATCGCAACCACACGCAAGACGGGCAATCGGCTTGCGCCGACCAATGTTTTTCTTTAATCTTTGCAACGCTCTAACGGGGTGCCTGCCAGAAATGACAGGCTGAGAGGCACAAGGTGAAACACCTGCCAACCCGCGGAACCTGATCCGGTTTGTACCGGCGGAGGGATTAGACGCGGCATCACAGCCGGCGCACCAATCCTTTTGAACACCAAGCTAAGGAGGCGCCGATGCGGCCGCTAACGACATTATTGAAATTTGCACTCATGATCGGTGCGCTGGCACTCGCTTTCCCGGCGGGTGCTAACGCCGAAGGCAAGCTCACCGTCTATACCTATGAAAGCTTCACCGCAGAGTGGGGCCCCGGCCCCAAGGTTAAGGAGGCTTTCGAAAAACAGTGCGGTTGCACCGTCGACTTCGTTGCCGTGACCGACGGCGTTGCCCTTCTTAACCGGTTGAAGCTCGAAGGCGCCGCAACGAAGGCGGACATTGTTCTCGGTCTTGATACGAATCTCACCTATGAAGCGGCAGCGACCGGCCTCTTCGCGCCGCACGGCATCGATACGAAGGCAGTAGCAATTCCGGGTGGCTACAAGGACGATATTTTCGTACCCTTCGACTATGGCTACTTTGCCGTGATTTATGACACGGAAAAGCTGACGACCCCTCCAGCGAGCCTCAAGGACCTCGTCGAAGGCGATCCGAAACAGAAGATCGTCATCGAGGACCCGCGTACTTCGACGCCGGGCCTGGGACTGCTCCTGTGGGTAAAATCGGTCTATGGCGACAAGGCGGGGGAAGCTTGGGCCAAGCTCAAGAACCGCGTCTTGACCGTTACGCCCGGTTGGTCGGAAGCATACGGCCTCTTCACCAAGGGTGAAGCCCCGCTTGTCCTCTCCTATACGACATCTCCTGCCTATCATGAGATCGCCGAGAAGACCGAGCGCTACAGGGCCGCGTCGTTCGCCGAAGGCCACTATCTGCAGGTTGAAGTCGCGGGCCAGACCACGACGGGTGCGAAGAACCCGCTGGCCAAGGAATTTCTTGCCTTCATGACCTCGCCCGCCTTCCAGGACGCCATCCCGGAAAACAACTGGATGTTCCCGGCGGCAAAAACCAGCACGCCGCTGAACCCGGCCTTCGACAGGCTGGTCAAGCCCGCAACGACCCTGATGTTCTCGCCTGAGGAAGTGGCCAAGAACCGCAAGGCCTGGATCGACGAGTGGCTGGCGTCGATGAGCCTGTAACGCATTGACGCCCAACACCACCCTCAAACCTTGGGCTGGGGCAATCGCCCTGGCCTTTCTCGCCCTCCTTGCGGGCGGAGCCTTGCTCGGTCTCCTGAGCGAGGCATTGCGTGGCGATGCCGAAGGCTTTGCTACATTCGACAGCTATTTGTGGAGGGTTGCTCGCTTCACCCTGTTGCAGGCCGTTCTTTCAATGCTGCTCTCGATCGCCTTTGCCATCCCGCTGGCCCGGGCCCTCCATGCCAATCCTGATTTTCCGGGGCGGCCGATGATCTTGCGCCTTTTCGCCCTGCCCCTAGCCCTGCCCGCGCTTGTCGCTGTGCTTGGCATCACCAGCATTTACGGACGCAACGGCCTTCTCGCTGCACTGCTTGCGCAATCCGGCTCTGAAATCATACCGAACATCTACGGCCTCACTGGCATTCTGATCGCCCACGTGTTCTTCAACCTGCCGCTGGCAACGCGGTTCATTCACGCCAGCCTCGACTCAATTCCGGAAGATTACTGGAAACTTTCCGCGCAGCTCGGCATGCGCGCATGGGGGCAGTTTCGCCTGATCGAATGGCCGGTTATACGGCGCAATCTTGCCGGCATTGCCGGGCTGATCTTCATGCTGTGCATTACGTCCTTCACCATCGTGCTGACGCTTGGCGGCGGGCCGCGCGCGACAACACTGGAAGTGGCGATCTACCAGGCGCTCCACTTCGACTTCGATATCGCGCGCGCCGTATCGCTGACCCTTTTGCAACTCACGTTAACAATCGCGGTACTTTTGCTCCTCAGCATCGCTGGCCGTCCTACGGAGGAGGGTTTCAGCCTGCGCACGACGGCCCGCCGCTTCGATAAGTCCTCTGCCGGTTCAAGGTCGTTGGATGCTATTCTCATTCTCGTTGGCGTGCTCTTCGTCGGCTTGCCCATGGCAGGCACCGTGGTTTCCGGTCTTTCTGCCGATCTTTCGCGTCTGCTGGGCGAAACGCAGGTGTGGCGGGCAATCCTAACCAGCCTCGGCCTTGGCGCTGGCGCCGGCCTTCTCGCAACGCTGATTTCGCTCGTCCTCGTTACGGCACGCGAGGACATCGCAAACCGCCGCCGTTACGGAACGCCCGGCATTTTTGAACGCGCCCTTGACCTTGGCGCCAGCCTCATCATGGTTGTGCCACCGATCGTCATCGGAGCGGGGTGGTTCATCCTGTCGCGCCATTTCGTCGATCCGTTCAGGCTTGCGCCGGTCATGGTCGTCAGCGTCAATGCGGCGATGGCAATTCCATTTGCATACCGCATTCTGCGACCGGCCTGGGATACGGCGGCGAGCCGCCATAACCGGCTCTGCGCGGAACTGGGCATCAGGGGATGGAACCGGCTCCGCCTCATCGACTGGCCGGTATTGCGGCAGCCCTTGTGGATTGCCTTTGCATTCGCAATGGCGCTTTCGCTCGGCGATCTCGGAACGATCGCGCTTTTTGGAAATGACGCAGTCCAGACGCTGCCCTACCTCCTGTTGCAGCGTATGGGCAGCTATCGCACTCAGGATGCGGCCGGTCTCGCCCTGATACTCGGCTGCCTGTGCCTGCTCCTGATGATCTTTGCTGACAGGGGGGCAAACCGCCTGAAGACACGCGAGGTGCGTAGCGATGGTTGAACACTCCAGTGAAGGATCGCGGCATGGCGCCGAAATCCGCCTTGAATCGGTGGATTTCGATTATGGCGAGATGGCGATGCATTTCGACCTTGTCATCGAGCCTTCCTCCATCGTTACCATCATCGGGCCGAGCGGATCGGGAAAATCGACGCTGCTCAACCTCATCGCCGGCTTCGAGCCGGCTAAGTCTGGGCGCATTTTCATTGAGGGCAAGGACATGACGCGCGCCGCCCCGGCTGAGCGGCCGGTCTCAATGGTGTTTCAGGAGAATAATCTGTTTGCTCATCTCGATGTCGCGGCCAATGTCGGACTGGGCCGTCGGCCGGATTTGCGCCTTGACGAGGCCGACCGTGCCGCAATCATGGAAGCAATCCGCAAGGTCGGTCTCGCCGGCAAGGAGCGAAGGAAGCCTGAAGCCTTGTCCGGCGGCGAGCGCCAACGCGTCGCCATTGCCCGGGCTCTTGTGCGAAAGCGGCCGGTACTTCTGCTCGATGAAGCTTTTGCGTCGCTGGGCCCGGCGCTGCGCCGTGAAATGCTTGACCTCGTCGAAACCCTGCAGCGCGAAACCGCAATGACCTTGGTCATGGTCACCCATCATCCTGACGATGCGCTGCGCATGGGGTCTACCCTGGTCTTTCTCGACAATGGCACGATCGCGGCCAAGGGGCCCGCACAGAAACTTTTATCCGAACAGGGACCATCGCTGTTGCGGAAATACCTCGGTGCGAAAGACTCTGACCTTTGACATATTTTCGACGCCTTGGCTTACTTAAGAAAAAACCATGAAATTCTTGCTCAGGACAGTTCATCGGGATAGCAAGAAGGATGGTACGCGAGTCTGCTGCTTCGCGATGACAACGAGGATATGATTCTGGGTCCGCACGATCTGCAATTGAGCCACGGATGGTTCCCTCCCGCCACCCGCCGCAGGAATCTTGCGTCGGCAACGCTGCTGCTCGCCTTTTTGTCAGGTTGCCAGGTGCTGAGCGTGACCAAGGAAGACGCCATTGGCCCCTCCTCCAATCCCGTGACCGTCGACAATGTCAGCAAGAACGACCGGCTGGCAAAGCTCAGTGCCGAACAGCATCCGCGCATCCTTGCAACCTATGGCGGCGAGTACAAGGATGCCAAGCTTGAGCGCATGGTTGCGAAGGTCGTCGGCAACCTGACCACCGTGTCGGACAATCCGACCCATACATACCGCATCACCATTCTGAACTCACCGAACATCAATGCTTTCGCCTTGCCCGGCGGCTATCTCTATGTGACGCGCGGCCTGCTTGCGCTTGCCAATGACAGCGCCGAACTTGCCGCCGTCATTGCCCACGAAATGGGTCACGTCATCGCCAACCATGGCATCGAGCGGCAGCAGCGCGAACAGGAAGCGCAGATTGCCGGGCGCGTCGTTTCGGAAGTCCTCCAGGACGATAGCGCCGGCCGCGAGGCCCTCATTCGCGGCAAGCTGCGCATGGCGCAATTCTCACGCAACCAGGAATTGCAGGCCGATGCGATCGGCATCAAGATGATCGGCGAAGCAGGCTATGACCCGTTTGCCGCCGCTCGCTTCCTGCAATCCATGGCCTCCTATGCGGATTTCCGCAGCGTTTCCGGAGCGACGGATGCCAGTCTCGACTTCTTGGCGAGCCACCCGTCCGCGCCGCAGCGCATCGAGCTTGCCCGCGGCCACGCCCGGCGAGTTGGGGCCCCCGGCGTCGGCACCACCGATCGCGATTCGTTCCTGCAAGGCATCGACGGCATCCTCTATGGCGATACGCCCGAGGAGGGTTTTGTCCGCGGCCGCAGCTTCGTTCACCCGCTGCTTGGTGTGAGCTTCACAGTGCCGGAAGGCTTCGTCATCGACAACAGTGCCGATGCGGTTATGGCAACCGGCCCCGGCGAAGTGGCCATCAGGTTCGATGGAACGCAGGTCTCCGGCAACCCTTCGATGACCGACTATATGCGCAGTGGCTGGGTCACCGGGCTCGACAATGCGAGCGTCACTGCGACGACTTTCAATGGCATGCCCGCAGCGACGGCAAAGGCGCGGGCGGACCGCTGGGAGTTCGACATCTTCGTCGTCAACGCCGGCAACCGGATCTACCGGTTCCTGACCGCTGCGCCGGCCGGAAGCGCCGCGCTCAATCCTGCGTCACAGACCGTCATCCAGAGCTTCCGCCTGCTCACCGCGCAGGAAAAGGCGAGCATCAAGCCGCTGCGTATCCGGGTCGTCACCGTCAAGCCCGGCGACACGCTCGTAAGCCTTTCCAATCAGATCATGGGGACGGATCGCAAGCTCGATCTCTTCCGCCTGATCAATGCATTGCCGCCAGGCGGCACCGTCTCCGTCGGGGACAAGGTCAAGATCATCAGCGAATAACAATAAAAAAGCCCGGCATTGCCGGGCTTTTTACAATCGATGAAAGAACAGCTTATGCCGCTTCTTCCTGTTCGTCTTCGACAGCGATATCAGCATCGGCATCGGCTTCTTCAGCCTTCGCACCGCGCTTCGGGCCCTTGGCGAGGTTGACCTCGATCAGGCGGACGGCTTCGGTTTCCGACATCTTGTTGACGGCCGAAATTTCGCGCGCCATGCGGTCGAGCGCAGCTTCGTAAAGCTGGCGTTCCGAATAAGACTGTTCAGGCTGATTGTCTGCGCGGAAAAGGTCGCGCACGACTTCCGAAATCGAGATAAGGTCGCCGGAATTGATCTTTGCATCATATTCCTGCGCGCGGCGCGACCACATGGTGCGCTTGATGCGGGCGCGGCCCTGGACAACCTTCAATGCGCGATCGACATAGTCGGTCTCGGAGAGCTTGCGCATGCCGATCGCAGTCGCCTTGGCAACCGGCACCTTCAAACGCATCTTGTCTTTCTGGAAATCGATGACGAAGAGTTCGAGCTTGTGGCCTGCAACTTCCTGTTCTTCAATATTTACGATCTGGCCTACACCGTGGGCAGGATATACAATAAATTCACCCGTTTTAAATCCAATACGCTGGGCGGCTTTCTTCTGCTGAACTGCTGTCATTCGCTTAATAACTCCTTGTTGCGCCCGGCAAAACGCACCGGCTAGAACCAACCACTGGACCCGGATTACCGGTCTGTCGGCCGTCAATATGTTCACGCAAAAGCAATCCGGACAAACCAGCGGGCTGAGGCACACAAACAACCACACCCTGAACTGTTAGGTCCGAAATAAATCTAGCCGATTGGTGATTTATGCTTTAGCGCCACGAAATTGACGTCCAATGATCAACATATCAAAGGACCATAACATGAAAAGTGATTAGAATCAACTTTTTGCTGCACTTGCTCAAAAATAGTCAGAATGCAAGTCTTGAAAATTGCAGCAAATCAAGTCTTGCAAACACGGGATTCGCGAAAGATTCAATCGCCTTCGCCGGGCTCGGCTGAAAAGAATTTTTCGAACTTGCCTTCGACGCCGTCCATTTCCTTCGCATCGGCGGGTGCATCCCGCTTCTGCGAAATATTCGGCCACTTGTCGGCATATTCCGCGTTAATCTGCAGCCAGCTGTCGAGGCCCGGCTCGGTATCCGGCTTGATCGCTTCTGCCGGGCATTCAGGTTCGCACACGCCGCAATCGATGCATTCGTCAGGATGAATGACGAGCATATTTTCGCCTTCATAGAAACAATCGACCGGACAGACCTCAACGCAATCCATATATTTGCAGCGGATGCAGTTATCGGTCACAACGTAAGTCATTTGCAGGCTCCTGAAGACACCACACTCAGTGTGTCAGCGGTTGAGGTAACGATTTGGCGCCGGGCTGACAAGAGGGGAAAATCGGCTGCGGCACCAGAACGCGCCCCGTAAAAGGTCTAAGTCACGGAAACGAACTCCATCCGACCTGGCCAAGGGCAAATCCAAGTATGCGCGCTGCCTTTCTTCGCACCGGGCAGGCCAGTCAACAAGCAACCAGCATCCTTTGCTAACGCAGATTGCGGAATAATATTTTAGCTGTGCGGCCTTTGGTGGAGATTATTTCGACTTGGCCGTCAATACTTGCAATTGAGCCGTCAATTTTCGCGGTCGTCGTCGGTGCCATCCATCAAGCGATCCACCTGCCGGCGTTCGCGCTTTGTCGGACGCCCGCTGCCAGCGTCGCGTTTCGGCAGCAGGTCGAGTTTGCTCACATCGCCCTTAGGCACTGGCGGCGGCGACATATCCTCATAGAGCGTGCGCGCTTCTTCGGCCGGGCCGCGTCTTTGTCCGCCATCGAGCACTCGATAAATGAGGATGCGCCGATCAAGCGTAATCGTCAGCACATCGCCCGCCTTGACGCCATGCGACGGCTGGTCGACTTTGTCCTTGTTGACGCGAACGCCACCGCCCGAGACAAGTTTCGCTGCGAGGGAACGGGATTTGACGACCCGCGCGAAGAATAGCCACTTGTCGATGCGCTGGCGGTCCGACATCCTATTTTTTCAGTTGCTCCTTCAAGGCAAGAAGCTTGGCAAAGGGCGAATCCATGTCGATCTTGACTGGCCGCTCCTCGCGCTCGGGACGCTTGCCATGTTGCGGCTTGCCATTGTTGGGCTTGCCGCCTTCGTTCTTGAAGCGATCATTGCCTCCGGGCTTGCCCTTGCCACGGAAGTGTTCCTTGCGCTCGCTCCGCTCGGGCCGCACATTCTCGTTGTTTGCCGGACGAGGGCTGCGTTGCTCGGACTGGTTGTTGCCCCTGGCTTCCGCACCACGGGCGTTGCCGCGCTTTTCCTGATTGCCGCGATTGCCGCGCCCATCGAAACGGGCCTGCCGCCACAAAAGAACTGGCTTTGGCGCCTCTTCGGGGGCGCTCGGTGCAGTCTCGACAGTTTCCGCCACTTCTGCTAGCGGGCTGGCTACAACCGTGGTCTCTGCCGGTGCGGCAGCGGGTTCATCTACTGTCGGCGTATCTTCGGATGCGGCGGACTCTGCCTCGGCAGTATCGGCTGCAGCCGGTTTTGCCGTGGCTTCGGCCGCGCCACCTTCCGCAGCCGGAGCCGCTTCTGGCGCGGGCGCGGCTGCCACATCGAGCTCGACGAGCTTGGCAGCGACCGCTGCGGCGTCGGTCGCTTCTGCACGGTAGCCGAGATTCTTCAGAATCTCTTCCATGTCGTCGGCAGTCGCGCCAAGGATCGACATCATTGCCGGGGTTACGACGAAGCGTGTTCCATCGTAGGCGCCATCCGGACGCGTGCCGGTTCCAGGCTTCCAGCCGAGAGCGGGGCGAATAAGATCAGCAAGCCGTTCGAGAATATCGATGCGAACCGCGCGGCGGCCAAGCAGCCGGTAACCGGCAAGGCGGTAGAATGCAGGATCAAAGCTTGCATCGGTGACGACCGAAGTGCGGCCGGCTGCGAGCACCTGTACGACGTCGCCATAACCCGGACGATCCTTGGCGTCTTCCTTGAGCGCCCAGAGCAGCGTCAACAGGCCGGCCGGAGCCGGCTTCAAGAGCAGTGGCAGGAAGACATGGTACGCGCCGAACCGCACCCCGAGCCTGCGAAGCGCAGCGCGCGAGTCCTGGTCGAGGCCGCGAACGTCGTCAGCAACATCGCGGCGCTGCAGGACACCGAAATTTTCGACGAGCTGGAAGGCAAGTCCCTTGGTGATACCGACGAGCGCGTCGGCATTGGCGAGATCAACCAGCGGCTTGAGCACCGTCTCGATATGATGGGCCAGGAATCGATCGACGCGTGCGGCAACCTTATCGCGCGCCGGACCCGTCAATTGCTCATCCGCCAGAAGGACGGCGCGCGGCTTGAGCGCCTGCTCGCCCGGCACCACCGATGCGATCGGGGCGCCTATCCAGCGCAGTGTTCCATCCGAGCCGAGCGCGAAGTCGCCATTGGCAGAAGCGGCAAAGCGCTCCGCCCGGCTTTCGAACTCCGCAGCCAAGGCTTTCTGCGCGGCTGCCCGGAGGGCTTTGGCATCCGTTCCCTCGACCTGTGCGTCCGTTGTGAAACGGAATCCGTCCAGGCGTCCAACATGGTGCCCTTCGACAACGACGTCCCCGGCAGGGCTGATTTCGGCTTCTAGCATTGTATTCTCTCTCAGGCGCCTCATAAGCACGCTTGTCCTGCGGTCTACGAAGCGTTTCGTCAACCGTTCATGCAGTGCATCGGATAGTCTGTCCTCAATTTCACGCGTCTTTTCTTGCCAATGTGTCGGATCTGCCAGCCATCCGGGCCTGTGCGACACAAAAGTCCACGTTCTGATCTGGGCGATCCTGCGTGAAAGAGCGTCGATGTCACCCTCCGTGGAATCGGCCCGGCGCACCTCTTCGGCCATGTAATTCTCGTTTACATGACCGAATTCGACGAGATCGGTATAGACCGACGCGATGATGTCGGCATGCTGCGCCGGCGCGATCTTGCGGTAGTCTGGAAGCGCGCAGGCATCCCACAACAGCGCCACGCGCTCAGGCGTATTGGCAAGCGGGGCAACGTCGGGATCGGCCGAAAGAAACTCGAGCGCCTGCTGGTCGACGGCGGGGAGCGCGCGCGTCAGCCCTTCGATCGGCGCGGGTGTCTCGATCGAGCGCTTTAGCGCCGCGATGCTCGAATAGTCGAAACGGGCCGTCCGCCATTGCAATATCTTGACCGGGTCGAATGTGTGCGACTCGACGCGTTGCACCAGTTCCTCGGAAAAACCGGAAATTGCCCCCGTGACGCCAAAGGTACCGTCGCGCAGGTGCCGCCCGGCTCGGCCCGCAATCTGGCCGATCTCGGCCGACGAAAGGTTGCGGAACTGATAGCCGTCGAATTTCCGGTCCTGGGCGAAGGCGACATGGTCGACATCAAGATTGAGACCCATGCCGATCGCGTCGGTCGCGACCAGATAGTCGACATCGCCCGACTGGTAGATTTCGACCTGCGCATTGCGCGTTCGGGGACTCAAGGCCCCCATCACCACGGCAGCGCCGCCGTTCTGGCGCCGGATGAGTTCGGCGATCGCATAGACCTCCTCGGCCGCGAAGGCTACGACCGCGGTGCGCGGCGGCAGGCGGGTAATCTTCTTCGATCCCGCATAGGTAAGATTGGAAAGCCGCGGCCGCGTGACGACGGAAATGCCGCGCAGGAGCTTTTCGAGAATACCGCGCATTGTGGCGGCGCCAAGCAACAATGTTTCCTGGCGTCCGCGCAGATGCAGGATGCGATCGGTGAATATGTGCCCGCGCTCGAGATCATTGGCCAGTTGCACCTCGTCGATGGCGACGAAATCCATGTCGGTCTGGCGTGGCATGGCTTCCACTGTGCAGACTGAATAGCGCGCGCCGACCGGATTGATCTTTTCCTCGCCCGTAATCAGCGCAACGTTTGCCACACCGACGCGCTGCACCACGCGGTTATAGACCTCGCGCGCGAGCAGCCGCAGCGGCAGGCCGATCATGCCGGTCTGGTGCGATAGCATCCGTTCGATGGCGAGATGCGTCTTTCCCGTATTTGTCGGTCCGAGTACGGCCGTAACGTCACGGCCCGTCAGGACGAGAGGAAGTTCAGAGGTGGGCATAAGGTTCATCAACTACATTCCAATACCGGTACCAAGGCCCAATCAGGTGAGTGAGTAGTAGCCGGGCATGCTTTTCCGCGTAGCACTTTCAACGTTCGACAGAAAGTATGCGGGGGCGACCGGATAAACAATCATGAACCGATTCACGGAGTCTTCCATTAAGAAATAGAACGCGAGAAGAACGAATCAGCTACGAATCAGCTCTAGGATGAGATTCCTGATTTGTTCACGGCAATATGTAGATTTTTACAATCCGAGTCCAGCTAAATGCTGAATCGGCTTTTGCTAGGGTGATCAGTTCTATTGCATCTGCATTAACGATAATGCTGGAGCTAAAGGCGTCAAATTGAATAAAATACGACTGTTAATTCAATAAGTTATCATAAATCTAAACAGGGAAGCCCCGTGTCGTGTTCTGCGTCGGAGAATCCGACTGGAATCGCGCGATGGCCAGGCAAGGCCCTGTCGTTTCGCGCTTTGTTCTTTGATTTGCGACATCACCGTTAGGAGAAGATTCAGGGCTTGCGAACGACGAGTGCCTCGCGCGGACCGCGAGACACTCTTTGGCAGGATCAGCTAAAATATTGCCCGCCATTCGCCGAGATCGTGGAGCCGGTGATGAAGCCGGCATCGTCCGATGCCAGGAACACCACGCAACGTGCAACTTCTTCCGGCTCGCCGAGACGGCCGACAGGGATTTGCGGAATGATGCGCTCGTTGAGCACCTTCTCGTCGATCGCGCGCACCATCTCCGTGCCGATATAGCCCGGGCAGATGGCGTTGACGGTGATGCCGGCGCGCGCGCCCTCCTGGGCCAGCGCCTTGGTGAAGCCGATATCGCCTGCCTTCGACGCCGAATAATTGGCCTGTCCTGCCTGGCCCTTCTGGCCGTTGATCGACGATATGTTGATCACCCGCCCAAATTTGCGGTCACGCATGCCGTTCCACGCCGGGTGCGTCATGTTGAAGAGGCCCGTGAGGTTCGTATTGATGACGTCGTTCCACTGCGCCGGCGTCATCTTGTGGAACATTGCGTCGCGCGTGATGCCGGCATTGTTGACGAGCACGGCGACCGGACCGAGATCGGCCTCGATCTTGGCTATGCCGGCTGCGCATTCCTCGTAGTTGGACACGTCCCATTTGTAGGCCGGTATGCCGGTTTCCTTGCTGAATTTCTGCGCCGCTTCGTCATTGCCGGCGTAGTTTGCCGCAACATTATAACCGGCCTTCTTCAGCGCAATGCTTATGGCAGCGCCGATGCCTCGTGTTCCGCCCGTTACGATTGCTGTTTTTGTCATTGTCGCCCTCCCTTAAACGTATTTCTGCCAATCAAGAAAATGTTGAGAAAATTGAAAGCGCAGGGCCTACCCACCGTGCGAAATGGACCGGCCCGACAAATGCGCGCCGGTCCTCAGCGGATTAGTCCTTGAGGCGTTCGATGCAGAGTGCAACGCCCATGCCGCCGCCGATGCAAAGGGTCGCGAGGCCCTTCGTGCCGTTACGGCGCTTCAGCTCGAAAAGCAGCGTATTGAGAATGCGCGCACCCGAAGCGCCGATCGGATGGCCGATCGCAATGGCGCCGCCATTGACGTTGACGATGTCGGGATTGAAGCCGAGGTCCTTGTTGACGGCGCACGCCTGCGCGGCAAATGCCTCGTTGGCTTCGACCAGGTCGAGATCCTCGGCTTTCCAGCCGGCTTTCTCCAGCGCCTTGCGCGAGGCGGGGATCGGCCCAGTTCCCATGATTGCCGGGTCTACGCCGGCGGTTGCCCAGGAAGCGATACGGGCAAGCGGCTTGATGCCGCGGCGATTGGCTTCTTCCTCCGTCATCAGTACGACGGCGGCGGCGCCATCGTTTAGTCCCGAGGCGTTGCCTGCGGTAACGGTGCCTTCCTTGTCGAAGGCGGGACGCAGCTTGGTCAGTGCATCCATTGTGGCGCCATGGCGAATATATTCGTCATCGGCAACGACAACGTCGCCTTTGCGCGTCTTGATGGTGAAGGGAACGATCTCGTCCTTGAACTTCCCGGCCTTTTGCGCGGCCTCGGCCTTGTTCTGCGAGGCGAGGGCGAAACTGTCCTGCTCCTCGCGCGTCAACTGCCACTTGCGGGCAATGTTCTCTGCGGTGATGCCCATATGATAGCCATGAAACGCATCGGTGAGGCCGTCCTTGATCATCGTATCGATCATCTTGTAGTCGCCCATCTTCACACCGGCGCGAAGATGCGCGCAGTGCGGGCTCAAGGACATCGATTCCTGTCCGCCGGCGACGATGATATTGGCATCGCCTGTTGCAATCTGCTGCATCCCCAGCGCCACGGCGCGCAGGCCCGATCCGCACACCTGGTTGAGGCTCCAGGCGGTTGCCTCCTGCGGGATACCGGCAGCAATGGCTGCCTGACGCGCAGGGTTCTGCCCCTCGCCGGCGGTCAGCACCTGGCCGAGAATGACTTCATCCACGTCTGCCGCATCCACACCGGCCCGCGCAAGGACCTCCTTGATGACGGCAGCACCGAGTTCATGCGCCGGCGTATTGGCGAATGCGCCGTTGAATGACCCGACAGCGGTGCGCGCAGCGCTGGCAATGACGATCGATTGGCTCATGGGAAGTCTCCTCAAATTTGTCATGCTGGTTGGTGCAGCACACTTCCCCGACAGAATTCCCTCCCCGCAATCGTTTGACAAGGCAATTTGTTTCCGAAGGCCAAATTATCCATTGCTGCAGCGCAGCATGACCTTCCTCGCATCGCGTTGGATGCGCTGCACAATTCTCTTTGAATTGCCGCGCTTTGCCCCTATCCTTCCCGCTTGATCCGTAAGCCGGCACGCAAATTCGGCGGAGGGCGCGAGGTTGGGGAGTTGAGCAATGGCAGGAAAAACTGGCGACGTCGTGATCAAGAAATATGCCAATCGGCGTCTCTACAATACCGGCACGAGTACCTACGTGACGCTTGAGGATCTGGCCGAAATGGTCAAGCGCAATGAGGACTTTACAGTACAGGATGCGAAGACGGGGGAGGACATCACGCATTCGGTTCTGACGCAGATCATCTTCGAACTGGAGAACAAGGATGGGCAGAACATGTTGCCAATCCCGTTCCTGCGCCAGTTGATCGCCTATTACGGCGACCAGATGCAGGTGGTTTTGCCGACATTCCTCGAACAGTCCATGCAGGCTTTCGCCAAGGAACAGGAGCGTATGCGCGAGCAGCTGACCGCGGCCTTCGGCAAGACGCCAATGGACATGATGAATGTCAGCGCCCCTATCAAGCTGGTCGAAGAGCAGGTGCGGCGCAACACCGAAATGCTGCAGAACGCAATGCGGATGTTTACGCCCTTTCCGCTCGGCAAGGGCCCGGAGCCCGAAGCGGGCGAGGCAGCATCCGACAAACCCACCAAGGATGGCGGCGGCCTCGACGAGCTGAAGGAACAGATCGCTGCGATGCAGCGTAAACTCGACTCGCTCGATAAGTAGCACCCTCCGTCATTCTACAACCGGCCTCGGTCCGAAGCCTGCCTTCATTCGAACTTCTATCGCAGAGAGACCATCATGGCGTACATCACACTTTCGAAGGCTAATTCCATCATCAAGGCCGCATTGGCCAAAGGCGCCGAAGGCGGGATGCGACCGCTTTCGGTTGCTGTCCTCGACGCGGGCGGTCACCTGAAGGCCTTCCAGAAGCAGGACGGCTCGTCGATGCTTCGCTTTGAGATCGCTTTCGGCAAGGCCTATGGCGCCCTGGCTATCGGTGCCGGTTCGCGTACCGTAGAAAAATTCGCCAAGGACCGTCCGCATTTCATGGAAGGCCTTGTCGCTTCGTCCGGCGGAAATGTGATTCCGGTTGCCGGCGGCGTTCTCGTCAAGAATGCCAAGGGCGAGGTCATTGGCGCAGTCGGCATCAGTGGCGACACGTCCGATAATGACGAGACGGCAGCAATCGCAGGCGTCGAGGCCGCTGGCTTTGTCGCCGATGGCGGCCAGGGTTAGAGCGCATGTCCGGATCAGCCAAGGCAACCGTCTTCATCGACAATGACCGCGTGGTGGTGACGGAGTATCGGTTCGCGCCGGGAGACAATACGGGCTGGCACCGGCATGGCCACGATTATGTGGTGGTGCCGATGATGGACGGACGGGTCAAACTCCTGACCAACGATGGCGAGTCCTTTGCGGACATGAAAAAGGGCGTGCCTTATTTTCGCTCGGAGGGCGTCGAACACGACGTCATTAACGCCAATGACGGCGAATATTCCTTCATCGAGATTGAAATCAAATAGGCTCGGGAAAATCTTCGGTTCATGTCAAAATGCGCTGCGGTGAGCCGTCATTGCGTCGGGCGCATGTCTTTGCGCTATAACCGGGAAGGAACAGCCATGAACTACACGATTTTGGCCTATGAGACGCAAGATGCATATGCGGCGCGAACAGACCCAGCGAGACAGCAAGCCTATGTCGCCGGATGGATGGCTTATTCGCAAGTCCTGAGGGAGGCTGGCATCATGGTCACTGGCGCCGGACTTCAGGCGCCTGAGACGGCGACCACGATAAAATTGCGGGATGGTCAGCCGCAGGTCCAGGACGGACCTTATGCCGACAGCAAGGAACAGCTCGGCGGTTTCTACATCATCAACGTGCCCGATCTCGATACCGCGCTCAGTTGGGCGGCCCGGTCCCCGGCTGCCGTGGCGGGCGGCGTTGTCGAAGTTCGGCCAAACATTCCGATGTGAAGCCCATGAGCGATGAGGATACGCGCCGCGTCGTCGAGATGGCGGCGCGTCATTCCTACGGCCGGCTCGTTGTCTTTCTCGCGGCGCGTTCGCGTGACCTGACTGCCGCGGAGGAGGCGCTTGCCGATGCTTTCGCCTCGGCCCTCGAAACCTGGCCACGCAATGGCATTCCCGCCAAGCCCGAAGCCTGGTTGCTTGCGGTGGCACGCAACCGTCTGTTGGATGCGATGCGCCGCACGCGTGTCAGGACTGCTGCGATACCGACATTGCTCGCAATTGCCGAGGAGGCGCATGACATGGCCGATGCCGCGCCGTCCTTTCCCGACGAACGATTGAAATTGCTCTTCATATGCGCGCACCCCGCCATCGATCGAGCCGCGCGCACCCCGCTCATGCTGCAGACCTTACTCGGCCTTGATGCTGTGCGTATCGGCTCGGCATTTCTGGTGCAACCCGCTGCGATGGGCCAGCGCCTTGCCCGCGCCAAGCGCAAGATCCGCGACGCCGGCATGGAGTTTGAGGTGCCCGCAGCAGAGGACCTGCCCCAGCGGCTCAATGCTGTCATCGAGGCCATCTACGCCGCCTACGGCAGCGGTTGGGATGACGTCGCTGGCGAACATCCGCGCAGCAGGGGCCTTGGCCGTGAGGCCATGGAACTCTGCCACTTGCTTCTGCGGTTCATGCCGGACGAGCCGGAGGTGCGCGGCCTGCTGGCGCTCATGCTCTATTGTGAATCACGGCACAATGCCCGGCGCGACGCCGCCGGCAATTATGTTCCGCTTATGGAACAGGACACCGCAGTTTGGTCGCAGCCGATGATCGAAGAAGCGGAGCAACTCCTGCGCTCGGCAGCACCATACCGCCGTGTCGGTCGCTTTCAGCTCGAAGCGGCAATCCAGTCGATTCACGCTCAGCGTAAGCGAACCGGAAGCATTGATTGGGAGGAGATTGCACTTCTCTACGAGGGTCTTATTGCCCAGGCGCCTACGATCGGAGCGATGGTGGGGAGGGCCGCGGCCATTGCCGAGGCCCGCGGTCCGGCGCTCGGCTGGAACTTGCTCGAGAGCATTCCCGGCACGGCGGTGAAAAGCTACCAACCCTATTGGGCGGTTGCTGCGCACCTGCTGACATCGCTCGGACGCGGCGATGAAGCGCGATCCGCCTATGATCGCGCCATTGGCCTTTGCGATGTGCCGGCCATGCGCGAATTTCTGCAGCGACGGCGACATGCACTGCTGCAATGAACCTGCCCCCCAATAAAAAGACCGGCCTGAAGCCGGTCTTTTTATTCAAGCGTATCGAAGAGGCGATCAGCCTTCCTTCGGCGTCAGCACCTGGCGACCGCGATACATGCCGGTCTTCAGATCGACGTGATGCGGACGGCGCAGTTCGCCGGAATTCTTGTCCTCGACATAGGTCGGGGCAGTCAGGGCGTCAGCGGAACGGCGCATGCCGCGCTTCGACGGGGAAGTTTTTCGTTTAGGTACAGCCATTGTTCCAGCTCCAGTAATCAGTCAAAATCCGGCACTGGCCCGATTTGAGCCTGTCACAATGGACAAAATTCCGGAAAGTTCGGGTGGGGCTATACACGGCTTGAGAGCTTTTGACCAGCAGGACTCGCATATTTTTTGTCGCAAGTGCCGATGCTACCGTGTTTGGCGCCGTGCGGGGTAGCTCCAATCCTACTTCACGCAGCCGATATAAGCACCCGCGCCGCGTGCCCGGCGTTCGTTGAGCCGCGCGAGTGTCTGCATGCCGCGTCCCGGCTTTGCTGGATTGCGGACGATCGGATTGGGGAGTGTTACTGCGAGATAGGCTGCCTGGCGCGGTGAAAGCTTTGCTGCACTTGTGTTGAAATGATGCTGTGCAGCAGCCTCGACGCCATAGATGCCCGGACCCCACTCTGCGATGTTCAGGTAGATTTCCATGATCCGTTGCTTGGGCAGGATCAGATCCGTCAGCATCGCAAGCGGCACTTCCAGACCTTTGCGGATGAAGGAACGGCTGGTCCAGAGGAAAAGGTTCTTGGCCGTCTGCATGGTGATTGTCGAAGCGCCACGGGTCTGCTCGCCATCAATCGCATCAGAGACAACGGAATTCAGCGCGTCCCAGTCAACGCCTGAATGAAAGCAGAACCGCGCATCTTCGGACATCATCACCGAATTGATCAGCACCGGTGAGATTTGCTCGATGGGCACCCAGCGCCGGTCGTAACCTGAAAACGTCACGAGGTCCTTGACCATGAGCGTCGAGACCGGATGCACGAAAGGAATACGATAGAGGCTCAGAAGAACCAGCGGCAGCATGATCAAAACAACGCCGGCAAGGACGGCGTATCGTATCAGCCGTCCGACGGGCGAACGACCGGGCCCGACCAGATAACCTCTCCCCCGCTTGTTTCTAACCAAAACCCTCGTCACTCAGTCCGTCCGCGCTAAAACTCTTCTTGGACATAGAGCAAAGCGCCGCGGAAGGGAATTCATTCTGCAGTTTTATGCATTATCCACACACGGCAGCGCACCAAATTGATGGCAGCTGCAACCAGCCCCATTGACCGGCGAGCAATTTTTCGGTCATTGGCGGATGATGATGACGGATCAGGGCTTTTCATTGTTCGAGATTACCTTGCAGCAGCGGGCGGCGGCCGTCGAAGCATTGCTTGGCGAACTCCTCTCTGATCGCTCGCGCACCGGCGAAATCAGCCGACCGCCGCGCCTGATGGCCGCGATGCGCCATGGCGTGCTCAATGGGGGCAAGCGGCTGCGCCCCTTCCTTGTAATGGAAAGTGCAGCCCTTTTCGGAGCGGACAACCTTGCGGCGCTGCGCGTTGCGGCGGCGCTCGAATGCATTCACAGCTATTCGCTTGTTCATGACGATCTTCCAGCCATGGATGATGACGATTTGCGTCGAGGCCAGCCGACAGTGCATCGCAAATTCGACGAGGCCGCCGCCATTCTTGCCGGCGACAGCCTCCTGACCTACGCTTTCGAACTCATTTCGGACGAGGCGACCGAGTTGCCTCCCTCCGCGCGACTGGCCCTCATCACGCAATTGGCGCGCGCTGCCGGCATAGGTGGCATGACCGGGGGGCAGGCGCTTGATCTTGAAGCGGAAACGGTCAAACCCGATGAGGAAGGCATTATTCGCCTGCAGGCAATGAAGACCGGCGCGCTCATCCGTTTCGCCTGCGAGGCCGGGGCCATTATCGGCAATGCCGGCGAGAAGGATCGCGAACGGCTGGCGGAATATGGCTCGGCTATTGGCCTTGCCTTTCAACTCGCCGACGACTTGCTGGATGTGACCGCCGATGCCAGCCGCATGGGCAAGGCGACCGGCAAGGATGCTGCCGCTGGCAAGGCAACGCTCGTTTCGCTGCATGGGATCGAGTGGACCAAGCGCCAGCTTGCCGGCTTGGTCGCCCAGGCGGAAGAACTGCTTTCGCCCTACGGCGCTTCGGCCGCACTGTTAAAGGACGCTGCCCGCTTCATTGCCGAGCGGCGCAGTTAGCAATCTATTCGGCGGCGTGCGATCCGGCGGACCGCTGACCGAACCGGCTTTCGATGTACTCGGCGACCATCTTCTGGAAATCCTCGGCAATGCCGGCACCGCGCAGCGTCGCAACCTTTTTGCCATCGACAAATACAGGGGCTGACGGCGTTTCGCCGGTTCCCGGCAGGGATATGCCAATATCGGCCATCTTCGACTCGCCCGGACCATTGACGATGCACCCCATAACGGCGACGTTAAGCGCCTCGACGCCGGGATACTTCTCGCGCCAGATCGGCATGTTCTTGCGGATGTCGCTTTGAATCGACTGCGCCAATTCCTGAAAAACCGTCGACGTGGTGCGTCCGCAGCCGGGGCAGGCAGCGACGATGGGAATAAACTGGCGAAAGCCCATGGTCTGCAGAAGTTCCTGCGCGACCTGCACTTCCTGGGTCCGGTCGCCGCCGGGCGCGGGGGTCAGCGAAATGCGGATCGTATCGCCAATCCCCTGCTGCAGGAGGATGCCAAGCGAGGCGGACGATGCGACAATACCCTTCGAACCCATGCCGGCTTCGGTCAAGCCAAGGTGAAGCGCGTGGTCTGTGCGGCGTGCAAGCTCGGCATAGACTGCAATCAGATCCTGTACCTGGCTCACCTTCGCGGAGAGAATGATCTTCGATCGGGCAAGGCCGATCTCTTCGGCAAGCTGGGCCGAAATCAACGCCGACTGGACGATCGCCTCGCGGGTAACCTGCTCGGCCGTGAGCGGCGCCCCTGCCTTGTGATTCTGATCCATGAGCGCCGTCAGGAGCTCCTGGTCGAGCGAACCCCAGTTGACGCCGATGCGCACAGGCTTGTCGTAGCGGATCGCCATCTCGATGATGGCGCCAAATTGCGCGTCCTTCTTCTCCTTGAAGCCGACATTGCCCGGATTGATGCGGTATTTGGCCAGGGCCTCCGCGCAGGCCGGGTGATCGGCAAGGAGCTTGTGGCCGATATAGTGAAAATCGCCAACGAGCGGCACCGGGAGACCGAGCCTGTCGAGACGTTCGCGAATTTTTGGAACAGCGGCAGCGGATTCGTCACGGTCGACGGTGATGCGCACGATCTGGGATCCGGCACGCGACAGCGCGGCGACCTGCGCTACAGTGCCATCGACGTCGGCAGTATCCGTGTTGGTCATCGACTGCACGACAATGGGCGCACCGCCACCCACCATTACGCCGCCGACATCAACACCAACAGATGGACGCCGGGGAAAGGGGTCGGAATAATAGTCAGACATCATCACGCTCCAAGTATCCCGTTCAGGTGGCGCAGCTATCGCTGTTTGTCAACACTGACCGCCCCTCAACGTCGAAGAGAAAAGGTTCCAGTCATGCTACCCGCTGAATGCAGAGCTTCCATGACAAAGTCTCACGGCTGCGAGCCTAGCAATTTTGCTGCAATGCAATATATTGCCCCGGGCCGTGAGGCGGCGGCTGTTTAAAATCGAAGGAAGCCTTTGCCATGATCAAAAAGACCGCAGTCGTCACAGGTTCCAACTCCGGAATCGGCCTCGGTTCTGCCCATGCACTCGCAGCCGCCGGCTACAATGTCGTGATCAACTCCTTCACCGATCGCCCCGAGGATCATGCGCTTGCCAAGGAAATCGCTGAAAAGCATGGGGTGGACGTCGTCTACATCAAGGCGGACATGTCGAACGGCGGCGAATGCCGGGCGCTGATCGAAAAGGCGGCCGATACCTTTGGCAGCGTCGACGTGCTCGTCAACAATGCCGGGATCCAGTTCGTCGCGCCGGTCGATGAGTTTCCGGTGGAGAAATGGGATGCGATCATCGCGATCAACCTGACATCGGCGTTCCACACCACTGCTGCAGCGCTACCGCATATGAAGAAATCCGGCTGGGGTCGCATCATCAATATCGCCTCGGCCCATGGCCTGCGCGCCTCGCCCTTCAAGTCGGCCTATGTCTCTGCCAAGCACGGCATCCTTGGCCTGACCAAGACCGTAGCCCTCGAAGTCGCCGAAAAACATATCACCTGCAACGCAATTTGCCCGGGCTATGTGCTCACGCCCTTGGTCGAGGCCCAGATCCCCGATCAGATGAAGGCGCATAATATGGATCGCGATACGGTGGTTCGCGAAGTGATGCTGGACAAGCAAGCGACGAAGGAGTTTGCGACGGTCGACCAGATCGGTGCGACGGTGGTGTTTCTCGCCAGCGACGCCGCAGCACAGATCACCGGTACGTCAATTTCCGTCGACGGCGGCTGGACAGCGGCATAATGGCCAAAACCAAGGCCATCAACATCGCCCTTCAGGGTGGTGGTTCGCACGGCGCTTTTACGTGGGGCGTGCTCGACCGCATTCTGGAGGACGGGCGACTGACAATCGAGGGCGTCTCGGGTACGAGCGCCGGCGCAATGAATGCCGTGGCTCTTGCCGATGGCTGGGCCCACAATGGCGCCGAAGGTGCGCGCGCCAAATTGCATGATTTCTGGCGCGCAGTGGGCCGAACGGGCCAATTCAGCCCGGTGCAGCGCTCGCCCTGGGACAGGTTCTTTGGAAACTGGTCCATTGAGAATGGCTTTGGCTTCAATCTGTTTGAACAGATCTCGCGCGTTTTTTCGCCCTATGAGTTCAATCCCTTCAATCTCAATCCGTTGCGCGACGTGATCGAAAAGGAAATCGACTTCGACAGGGTGAAGGCCTGCCCCAAGCTCAAGCTCTTCATTTCCGCCACGAATGTCGAGACGGGGCGCCTGCGTGTTTTCTCGCAATCGGAACTGAACGCCGACGTCGTGATGGCTTCCGCGTGCCTTCCCTATATTTTCCAGGCGGTGGAAATTGACGGCGAGCCCTATTGGGATGGCGGCTATGGCGGCAATCCTGCCCTCTACCCGTTCTTCTATTCGAGCGAGAGCGAGGATGTTCTCCTTGTCCAGATCAATCCGATCGAGCGGCGCGGCACGCCAAAGACCGCACGCGAAATCAGCGAGCGAATCGACGAAATCACATTCAATGCCGCGCTGCTGCGCGAATTCCGCTCGATTGCCTTTGTCAACTCATTGATCGACGCCGGGCGGCTTCAGCATGGCGACTACCGCCATATCCGCATGCATCGAATCGACGCCGACGAGGCTCTGGCGGGCCTGTCTTCTTCCTCGAAGATCAATGCCGAATGGGCCTTCCTCGAATATCTGCGTGACCTTGGGCGCGCCGCCGCTGAAGATTGGCTTGATGAGCACAGCGACGCCGTAGGCGAGCACGCCACTCTCGACCTGACCGGCGAACTCGCGCCGGAAATGCATATCGGCTTTAAGGCGAAAAAGCCCGGCCGTCGCGTCAGCGATTTCCTCTTGCAGCGGAAAAAACCAATGGGTGCCGCGCGCCGGGCCTAACTCGCTTTTTGATCCGCGCTCCTGGCAAGGTTTGCCATGAGGAAGACGACGACAAGCAGACCCGCGAGCACCATATAGATCGGTCCGAACCCGGTCTTGCCGCCGACAAAACCGATTGCCGATGGCGCTACGAGTATCCCCGAATAACCCATGAGCGTAACCATGCTGAGGGCCACGCCCGATGACGTGCCCTGCTGGTTGCCGGCCGCCGAAAAGGCAATGGGCACCATGTTGGCTATGCCGAGGCCGGAAAAGGCAAAGGCGAGAATGGCGATCCACGAGGTCGGCGCGATACTGGCGGCAAGCATTCCCGAGGCCCCGATCAGCGCGGAAATGCGCAGCGTATTGACGGCACCGAAACGGTCGCGCACTCCATCGCCGAGAAAACGCATGATCGACATCGTTCCCGAAAATGCCGCAAATGCGAAGCCGGCCGTGGCGATATCGGCCCCGCGCTCCTGGCGCAGATAGAGCGCTGCCCAATCGAGCACCGACCCTTCCGGAACCATGGAGAAGAGCGCCATCAAGCCGATGAGGTAGATCAAGGGATTGGTGGGGAACTTCAGCTTCTGCTTCTCGTGCCTGACGGGCGCGTCCTCGGTAATCATGAACCGGAATGCAATGAGGCCGATCGCGATCGCGATGATCGTCACGACGACGGCATGTGCCAGATGTCCATGGGCTTCGATCAGGATGCCCCCAAGTCCGCCGCCGGCAAAGCCACCGAGGCTCCAGAAGCCGTGCGAGGACGACATGACGGCGCGGGAGAGTTTTTTCTCGACCTCCACCGCATTCGCATTCATCGCGACATCCATCCCGCCGATGACTGCGCCGAACAGAAAGAGCGCCGGTGCGGCGCTTATCACGTTGGGCGCGAGGGCAACGAGAAGGAGTGAGAAGGAGCAGAATATGGCAAACGCCTTCACCACGGCGCGCGATCCATGCTTTTCGATGAGGTAGCCGCACCAGGGCATCGAAGCCAGCGCCCCGATGCCGAACACCAGGATAAGAAGCCCAAGCGTGAACTCGCTGATGCCGAGCCGCGTCATGAAGACAGGAATTTGCGGAGCCCAGCTGCCGACAAGGAAGCCATTGAAGAAAAACGCGCTGGCGACGGCCCAACGGCCATAAACAGCTTTCCTGCGAAAGGTCGCGGCATCCATTGGGGCTTCACCGGTTGCAGATTGGGCTTGGACGGACATTGAATTCACTCACATAAAATCAGGCTTGTTTGTCGGCGGCAACGATCACCTCGACACCAGCACCACCTATGCGATCAAGGATCGAGGGGTCGGCCGTGGTATCGGTGACGAGGGTGGATATAAGGGCTATCGGCCCGATGGCGAACGGACCCCGCTTCACCAGCTTGTCGCTGGTTGCCAACAGCAGGACTTCGTTGCTCGCCTCGGCAAAGGCCAGTTTCATGCGCGCATCATCATAATTTTCGGCTCGCAGCATCAGGCTTTCATCGACAGCGCAGGCGCCAAGCACGCAGTAGTCGATGCGCATCGATTGAACTTCGGCCAGCGTCGATTGGCTGATCACGCTGCGCGTCAGCCGGTTCAAGGTTCCGCCAAGCAATATAACCTCGCAAAGCGGATGATCGAGCGCCGCGACAGCGATATCCGGTGCACTCGTGATGATGCAGGCTCTGAAATCGGCAGGAAGGGCGCGCACGAATTCGAGAACCGTCGTGCTGGAATCAAGCACCATCGTTGCATCGGGCGGAATAAGCGCTGCCGCCGCCCGGGCGATCGCCTTTTTCCCGGCGGTCTCTTCGCGCGCGCGTTGCTGGAAACTTCTCGGTCCCGTTCTGCTGCGGGCTGCCCCGCCATGAAAGCGCTGAACGAGGCCCTGATCCGCGAGTTCGCGCAGGTCACGGCGTATGGAATCTTCCGAGACGCCGAACTCCGACGCAATCATGTTGGCGAGCACACGACCGTTCTCATTGATCCGCCGCAGGATCATGCTTTTGCGTTCGTCCGGGGATAGATCTTTCAGCAAGGACGTTTCTCCATTGCATCCTTGTACCCCATACTGCCGATATCGGCAATATCAATTGCGCATTTATGCATAAACGTGCAATGTGGACCGAATCCCTTTGCAACAAAGGCCCCGTTTGGGGCCCTTGCGAAAATTTCACTAAATGAAAACCGGCCCTATTCGTAGACCACCAAAAGGTCCTTGGCATCGATCTGATCGCCGGCACGGACAAGTACTTCGGCGACGGTGCCGTCGCGCTCGGCGCGTAACGCTGTTTCCATCTTCATTGCTTCGATGGACAGCAATACGTCGCCGGCATTGGTCTTCTGCCCCGGAGCGATGCCGACCGTCGATACGATACCCGGCATTGGCGCGCCGACATGCTTGTCATTGCCGAGTTCCGCTTTGCGGCGAAGGCCCGCTCCACCCGCGGCGCGCGTGCGATCGGGCACCTTGACCCGGCGTGGCTGGCCGTTAAGTTCGAAGAAGACCGTGCACATGCCCTTGTCGTCGGCCTCGCCCATGGCAAGATTGCGCACGACCAATGTCTTGCCGCGTTCGATATCGAGGAAGACCTCTTCCTCCTGCGCAAGCCCGTAGAAATACACATGGGTCGGCAGGACGCTCGTCGGCCCATAGGTATCGTGCGTGGTGGCAAAGTCGGTAAAGACCTTCGGATACATAAGATAGGAGGCAAACTCCTGGTCGGTGATCTTGCGTTCGAGCTTGGTTTCGATGTCGTTGCGTTCCGCCTCGAGATCCGCCGGCGCGAGCAGCGCGCCCGGTCGTTCGGTGAATGGCTTCTCGTCCTTCAAAACCTTCTTCTGGATATCCTTGGGCCAACCCTTTGGCGGCTGGCCAAGGTCGCCGCGCATCATGGAGACGACCGAATCCGGGAAGGCGATGTCCTTGCCGGGGTTTTTCACGTCCGCGACCGACAGATCCTGGCTCACCATCATCAGCGCCATGTCGCCCACGACCTTCGACGACGGCGTCACCTTGACGATGTCGCCGAACATCTGGTTAACGTCGGCATAGGCCTGCGCCACCTCGTGCCAGCGGGTTTCGAGACCGAGCGACCGGGCCTGCTCCTTGAGGTTGGTGAACTGGCCGCCAGGCATTTCGTGCAGATAGACTTCCGAAGCCGGTCCCTTGAGATCACTTTCGAATGCCGCGTACTGGGTGCGCACCGCCTCCCAGTAGAAGGAGATGCGGCGAATCCACTCAGGATCGAGGCCGGGATCGCGCTCGGTGCCCTTCAACGCCTCGACGATGGAGCCGAGACAAGGCTGCGAGGTATTGCCGGAGAGTGAATCCATGGCGGCGTCGACCACATCGACCCCCGCGTCGACGGCAGCAAGGACCGTCGCGGCCGCGATCCCCGATGTGTCGTGCGTATGGAAATGCAGGGGCAGATCGGTTGCTTCCCGCAGCGCCTTGAACAGAATCTTGGCTGCAGCAGGTTTCAGTAGCCCGGCCATGTCCTTGACGGCGATGATATGAGCGCCCGCTTTCTCGACCTCGCGGGCAAGATCGACATAATATTTTAGATCATATTTCGGCCGCGCCGAGTTGAGAATGTCGCCGGTGTAACAGATCGCCGCTTCGCAGAGCTTGTTCTCCTCGATGACCGCATCCATGCTGACGCGCATGTTTTCGACCCAGTTCAGGCTGTCAAAGACACGGAACACGTCGATACCGCCGCGCGCCGCCTGGCTGACGAAATATTTGACGACATTATCCGGATAGCTCTTGTAGCCGACGCCATTGGCGCCGCGCAAAAGCATCTGCAACAGGATGTTGGGCGCACGCTCGCGAATTTCCGCCAACCGCTCCCACGGATCCTCCGTCAGGAAGCGCATCGCAACGTCGAAGGTCGCCCCGCCCCAGCATTCGAGCGAGAACAATTGCGGGAGCGCGCGCGCGTAGGTCCCGGCGACGCGGGCGATATCATAGGTGCGCATGCGTGTCGCCAGCAGCGACTGGTGGCCATCGCGCATCGTCGTATCGGTGACGAGCACGCGCTCTTCACTGCGCATCCACTCAGCGAACTTCTTCGGTCCAAGCTGATCCAGCAGTTGCTTGGTGCCGTCTGGAATCGACGCTTCAATGAAGGGAACGCGCGGGAGCGCCGCTTCCTTCGGCGGGGTGGCGCGGCCCTTGGTTTCCGGATGCCCGTTGATCGTCACATCGGCAAGGTAGGTCAAGAGCTTGGTGGCGCGGTCCTGCCG
Source organism: Phyllobacterium sp. 01N428 (assembly GCF_056399405.1). Taxonomy (NCBI): domain Bacteria; kingdom Pseudomonadati; phylum Pseudomonadota; class Alphaproteobacteria; order Hyphomicrobiales; family Phyllobacteriaceae; genus Phyllobacterium; species Phyllobacterium sp. 01N428. The sequence continues at coordinate 49,941 of NZ_JBFTRH010000006.1, read as the reverse complement.
CTTCACCTGCGCAAAGAGTTCCGGCGTCGTGTCGATGAACTTCGTTGTGTAGGAATTGTCGGTGAACTTCGGATGCGTAATGATGGCTTCAAGGAAGGTCAGGTTCGTAGCAACGCCGCGAATACGAAACTCGCGCAAGGCGCGGTGCATGCGGTGGATGGTCTCCTCGGCCGTCGGTGACCAGGCGGTGATCTTTTCGAGGAGCGGATCATAAAAGCGGGTGATAACGGCGCCCGAGTAAGCGGTACCGCCGTCGAGTCGGATGCCGAAGCCCGTTGCGCCGCGATAGGCGGTGATGCGGCCATAATCGGGAATGAAATTCTGCTCGGGATCCTCGGTGGTGATACGGCACTGCAAGGCGTGGCCGTTGAGCCCGATGTCCTTTTGTGCCGGCACACCCGATTCGGGCGTTCCGATGGTGGCGCCTTCGAGGATGCGGATCTGCGCCTTGACGATGTCGATCCCAGTCACTTCCTCGGTCACCGTGTGCTCAACCTGGATGCGCGGATTGACCTCGATGAAATAGAACGAGCCGGTATCGGAATCCATCAGGAACTCGATCGTTCCGGCTCCGATATAACTGGTCGATTTGGCGATCTTCAAGCCGTAGTCGCAGATTTCCTTGCGCTGCGCCTCGTTGAGGTAGGGCGCCGGGGCTCGTTCCACCACTTTCTGGTTGCGGCGCTGGATGGAACAGTCGCGCTCGAAGAGGTGCACCGCATTGCCGTGCGTATCGCCGAGGATCTGCACCTCGACATGCCGCGCGCGTTCAACGAGCTTTTCGAGATAGACTTCATCCTTGCCGAACGCGGCCTTGGCCTCGCGCTTGCCCTCGGTGACCTCCCGGGCGATGTCTTCCGGCTTGAAGATGGCCCGCATGCCGCGGCCGCCGCCTCCCCAAGACGCCTTGAGCATCACGGGATACCCGATCTTCTCGGCGAGCCGCTTTACCTCTTCCATGTCGTCAGGAAGCGGATCGGTTGCCGGCACGACCGGAACGCCGATTTCGATCGCGAGGTTGCGCGCGGCGACCTTGTTGCCAAGGCGGCGCATGGTTTCAGGCTTGGGCCCGATAAAGATGATGCCCGCCTCGGCGCAGGCTTCGGCAAACTCCGGGCTTTCCGAAAGCAGCCCATAGCCGGGATGAATCGCATCGGCCCCGGAAAGCTTGGCGACGCGGATGATTTCCTCGATCGAGAGATAGCTTTCGATCGGCCCCATATCCTTGGCAAGATGCGGTCCACGCCCCACCTGGTAGGATTCGTCCGCCTTGAAGCGATGCAGCGCAAGCTTGTCCTCTTCCGCCCAAATCGCCACGGTTTTCATGCCGAGTTCATTGGCAGCGCGAAACACGCGGATCGCGATTTCCGAACGATTGGCGACGAGGATTTTCTTGATAGGCAAGACCGCAACTCCGAATATGAACTAAAGTAGTTTTGGTTTGGCGCGCTTATCTGGCTACAGATTGCTGCACTGCAAACAACGCATATTGACCATAAGAAATCGAAATGTCCAACAGCAAAATGCCCGGCGCAAGGCCGGGCATTCGCTTAGGCAATCATGCAAGAAGGCTTACTGCTGGAAGTAGCTGTACTTGCCGTCTTCGCCCTTCTTCCACTCGTACATGACGTAGCCTGGAAGCTTCGGGTCACCCTTTTCGTCAAAGGCGATGTCGCCAAGAACGGTCTTGAATGGACCCTTTTCCTTCATCACCTTGGCAACGGCTTCAGGATCGTTCGATCCGGCAGCCTTCGCTGCGTCGGCGATGACCTGAGCTGCAGCGTAGGAATAGAGGGTGTAAGCTTCCGGTTCGAAGCCCTGCTTACGGAATTTCTCGACGAGTTCCTTGTTGGCAGGGTTCTTGCTCGGATCGGGACCGAAGGTGTTCAGCGTGCCTGCAACTGCGTCGCCAGCGATCGAAGCGAGTTCGTTCGAAACGATACCGTCACCGGAGATGAACTGAACCTTGAGGCCCTGGTCGGCGAGCTGGCGCATGATCAGGCCGGCTTCGGTGTGAAGACCACCCCAGTAGAGAACCGTTACGCCCGATTCCTTTGCCTTGGCGATCAGCGCGGAGAAGTCCTTGTCGCCGACGTTGACGCCTTCGTACATGGCTTCCTTGACGCCCTTGGCATTCAAGGTCTTCTTGGTTTCGTCAGCAAGACCCTGGCCATAAGGCGTCTTGTCGTGCACGACGGCAACCTTGGCGTCCTTGAACTTCTCGGCAATGAACGTGCCGGCTACCACGCCCTGCTGGTCGTCGCGACCGCAAGTACGGAAGGTGTTCCAGAGGCCGCGCTCGGTGAAGACCGGGTTGGTCGCGGCAGGCGTGATCTCGAGGATGCCGTTTTCAGCATAGACTTCAGATGCGGGGATCGAAACGCCCGAATTGAAGTGGCCGATAACGAACTTTACGCCGTCAGCAACGAACTTGTTGGCAACCGAAATGCCCTGCTTCGGATCGGAAACGTCGTCACCGAGCGAAAGCTTGACCTGTTCGCCGTTGATGCCGCCCGCAGCATTGATCTCGGCAATGGCAGCCTCAGCGCCCTTCTGCAGCTGAGCGCCGAATGCAGCGTTCGGGCCGGTCAACGGACCGCCGACGCCGATCAACAGATCAGCATAGGCATGACCGCTCAAAGCGAGCATTGCAGCGAGTGCAACGCCCGAGAACAGTGATTTCTTCATTTGAAAACTCCCATTTTCTAAGTATTTACTTAACCCCTCGCGATGACCCGTTTTCATCGCTTGAAGCGCACATTTGCCGATTTCCCGGCGGTTGTCACGCTGATTCATTTCGCATCAGCGAGATTGGTTAGGCTCCCGTTTTTTCCTTCCATGAAAATGGAGAAACTTTTTCGTAGAGCCAGAAATATTGACCTATCATTTGGTTGGTGCGGGTGTATCGATAGCCCAATGTCCCGAAGATGATCAGGACAATCGTATCGACCACATAATAATGCAGCGTCAGCATCGTGCCGCCGAACAGGGCGAAGTGAATGAACCTGACGGCGATGCCGAGCAACAGCATGTAGAAGACGAGGAAGGCAATCGGACGCCAGGTCTTAGCGCAGGCACGTCCCGCCATCCAGGCCGCCCAGCCCCCCATGACACAGGTGACGAGCAGGAACAGAAAGATGGACGGTTCTTCGTAAAGTATGCCTTGCATGGCATTATTCTCCTTGGGCTTTGCCGTCGGTGGAAGCCCTACTTGTTCAGTGACGACCGCCTTCGAGATAGGCGGCACGCACTTCCGGATTGGCAAGAAGGTCGGCGCTCGAACCGCTCATCGTTACGATGCCGTTGACCATCACATAGCCACGGTCCGCGAGCTTCAAGGCGCCGAACGCATTCTGTTCGACCAGGAACACGGTCAGGCCCGTATTCTTGTTCAGTTCCTTGATGGCTTCGAAAATGTGTTTGATGATCAACGGCGCGAGACCGAGTGAAGGTTCGTCGAGCAGGAGCAACCGGGGACGCGCCATCAGCGCGCGGCCGATCGCCAGCATTTGCTGTTCGCCGCCGGAAAGTGTACCGCCGCGCTGGTTGATGCGCTCCTTGAGACGCGGGAACAGGTCGAAGACCATGCGCGAGTCTTCGTCGAAAAATTTGAGATTGTCGAGGCTCGCGCCCATTTGCAGGTTTTCCTGCACGGTCATGCGCGGGAAAATGCGGCGTCCTTCCGGCGACTGCGCGATGCGCAGGCGCGCAATCTCATGTGTCGGCAACTGCGTTATGTCCGTGCCGTCAAAGACGATGCGGCCGGTGCGGGCGCGCGGCATGCCGAAGATCGTCATCATCAGCGTTGATTTGCCTGCGCCATTGGCGCCGATCAGCGTGACAATCTCACCGGGATTGGCATGAACGGTTACACCGCTCAGCGCACGGATATTGCCGTAATAGGTCTCGACATTCTCGATGCTGAGAAGGGCCTGGTTCTGCGACATTACTTAGCCCCTCCGGTCTTCTTGGGCGCCGGTTTAGCCTGGCTTTCCTTTGCCAGTGTCTTGGCCTGGCCGATCCAGTCTTCACGGGCAATCCGCCCGTCGAAAGCGAGATAGGCTTCGGCGGCAATGATATCGGCTTTCTTCCATGCGGCAATCTGATCGAAATGGAAGATGCCGTGTTCGTTGAGCTTGCGCTCGTTGACCGGACCTATGCCCTTGATCAGGATCAGCTTGTCGGCCTTGCCGCCGCGCGGTTCGGCCAGTGCATTGGCTGTCGCCCCTGCCTTGATGCCAGCGGCTTTCGCCGGCGACGCCGGTTTAGGTGCCGCAGTCTTCGACGAGTCCGGTTTAGGAGCCGCAGCCTTTGGTGAGGCCGGTTTGGGCGCCGCAGTCTTCGCTGACGCCTTGCGGGCGGCGGCAGTTTTTGCCGGTGCTGTCTCAAGCAGCGTGTTGGCCGGAATGAGTTCTACCGGCTGAGCATCAGGATGCGTCTCGACGATCTCGTGCAGCGCCTCGGAAGAGAGCAAATCGACAGCGGCCGTGATGTCGTCGACGCCCGCTTCTTCCGCCTTCTCGATCAGTTCGACCACTTCCTCGTCTTCGACGCCGAGATAGGCGGCGATGACCTTCGGATCATTCTTGACGGTCTCAGGCGTGCCATCTGAAATCTTGGTACCGTATTCGAGAACGACAACATGGTCGGAAATTTCCATCACCACGGACATGTCGTGCTCGATAAGCAGGATCGACGTTCCCGTATCGGCGCGAATATCGAGGAGCAACTTGTTGAGTTCCGCCGATTCACGCGCATTCAGGCCCGCTGCTGGCTCGTCGAGACAAAGGAGCTCCGGCCCGGTGCACATGGCACGGGCAATCTCGAGACGGCGTTGCGCCCCGTAGGGCAGATCGCCGGCAGGATCGTCCGCCCGGCTGACGAGATTGATCTTCTCCAGCCAGTAACGTGCCTTCTCGATCGCTTCCGCGGCCGCTTTTTTGTAGGTCGGGAAGCCGAGGAGGCCAAGGACGGTGAAGCCTGAGGAAAGCATCAGCGGATTGTGCTGCGCAACCAGGAGGTTTTCGAGCACCGTCAGCCCGGAGAACAGGCGGATGTTCTGGAACGTCCGCGCGACCTTAGCCCGCTTGGTGATGACATGATCGGCCATGCGTTCGAGAAGATACTCCTCGCCGTTCTGGCGCGTCAGCGTCAACATGCCTTCGGTCGGCTTGTAGAAGCCGGTGATGCAGTTGAACACCGTCGTCTTGCCGGCACCATTGGGGCCGATGAGGGCCGTGATCGCACCGCGCTTGGCTTCGAAGTTCAGATCGTTGATGGCGATAAGGCCACCGAATTTCATTGAGAGACGTTCAACACGCAGGATTGCGCTGGTATTCTTCTGCACTTCCGAAACCATCAGCCGTGCCCTTCTTTCGTAAACTCGCCCGATATCATCTTGCGTTCATGCAAGAAGGCACTTGGTTCTCGACTGCCGGCAAAGCCGCGCGGCTTCCACACCATGACGACGATCATGGCAAGGCCGAACAACAACATGCGGTAGAGTTCCGGGGTAAAGTCGGGGCCGAAGATAAGCTTGAGGAATTCGAGTTCGCGCAACAGTTCCGTACCGCCGATCATGACGGCCGCAGCGATTGCGATACCAACCAGCGATCCCATGCCGCCGAGAACGACCATCGCCAGGATGATTGCCGATTCGAGGAAGACGAAGGATTCCGGGCTGACGAAACCCTGGCGTGCCGCGAAGAACGAGCCCGCAAAACCGCCGAACATCGCGCCGGTGGCAAATGCCGTAAGCTTGGTCGTCGTGGTGTTGATGCCGAGCGAGCGGCACGCGATCTCGTCTTCGCGCAGGGCTTCCCAGGCGCGGCCAACAGGCATGCGGCGCAGGCGGATCGTCACCCAGGCGGTCAGCAACGCCAGGCATAGGATGAGATAATAGAGGAAGATCTTGTAGTAGACGCCGGAGTTTGGCAGGCCGAACATCGCAGCGAAACCTGTCGGACCCGGGGTGAACGGGATGCCGAACAATGTCGCCTTGGCGATGCCGGAGATACCGAACGTTCCCTTCGTGACAGCTGTCCAGTTGATGAGGACGAGACGGATGATCTCACCGAAGGCAAGCGTTACGATGGCAAGATAGTCACCGCGCAGGCGCAGCACCGGGAACCCAAGGATAATGCCCCAGGTCGCGGCGAAAATGCCGGCCATCGGCAAAAGCAGCCAGAATGACAGGCCGAAATGGGCCGAGAGCAGCGCGTAGGAATAAGCACCGACGGCGTAGAATGCGACGTAACCGAGATCGAGCAGTCCGGCGAGGCCGACGACGATATTCAGTCCCCACGCCAGCATGACGTAGATAAGGATCTGGATGCCGAAATTATCGACATATTTGAGCGAGGCCTGCAGTCCGCCCATCATCGACCCCTGATAGGCACTGAGTATCAGGACCACGAGGGCGGGATAGAGGAAGAGCAGGCCAAGACCGATCTTCGGGAAAGACTTCCTGAATGCGGACGGCTCCCTCGCCTCGGCGACCTTGTGCAACTTCTTGCGCTCGGCGCGCATCGGCGCAGTGTATGTAACGAGGAACCGACCCACCGCCGCGACGAGGACAAAGATCGCCAAAAGTCCCCAGCGCTGGGTCAGGATCAGTTCGTTGCGAATGTTCTGCTCGGTGCGGAAACCGACAATCAGGCAGAATAGCCCGAGTGCGATTGCACCTGAGATAATCCCTTCCTTCAGGGCTTTCGCGAAAACGGAATCCCGTTCTGTATTCTGGACATCGGCCATGAGCTTATACCTTCTCGACTTCGGGCCGACCCAGGATACCGGATGGCAGGAAGATCAGCACGATCGCCAGGATCGAGAAAGCCGCGACATCCTTGTAATCGATGGAGAAATAGGCGGACCAGAGCGCTTCGATGAGGCCGATGAGCAATCCACCCACCACGGCGCCGGGAAGCGACCCGATGCCGCCGAGAACGGCAGCGGTAAAGGCCTTCACGCCCGGCACGAAGCCATCGGTGAAGGAAATGACCCCGTAGAACATGAGATAGAGCGTTCCGGCAACGGCGGCGAGCATTGCGCCCATGACGAAGGTCATGGAGATCGTCTTGTCGACGTCGATGCCGAGCAGCGCCGCCATCTTGCGGTCCTGCTCGCAGGATCGCTGGGCACGCCCGAGCGTCGTCTTGTTGACGAGGTACCAGAAGGCGGCAAGCAAAATCGCCGTGACGATGATGATCACCATCTGCTTGAAGGCGATGGTGATATTGGTGCCGTAAATGGTAATACCGCCATTGACCAGCGGCGGGATCGGCTTGTTGCGCGGACCCTGCGTCACCTGCACGAAATTCGACAGCGCGATCGACATGCCGATCGCCGTAATCAACGGCGCGAGGCGGAACGATCCGCGCAGCGGCCTATAAGCCAGGCGCTCGATCGTCCAGCTCCACAACCCCGTCAGCAGCATAGCGACGAGCATCATCAGGAGCAGCGCCAACACAACCGGCACGCCGCCAATGAAAGTGGTTAAAGCTAGAAAAACGATCATCGCCATGAAGGCGCCAAGCATGAAAATATCGCCATGGGCGAAGTTGATCATGCCGATGATCCCGTAGACCATCGTATAACCGATTGCGATCAGGCCATAGATTGAACCAAGCGTCAGACCATTGATCGATTGCTGGATGAAGTACTCCATCGCAACGATACCCCTCATTTTTTATTGGGAATTTTCTTATCCGGTTTTTTTATCCGGTTCCCGTTTACCCCAATATGCTACACCTAGCGTGTGCGCTAAAGAAAGCAACAGCTTTTTTAGCAAACACGATATCTTTACATTTGCTCGCACAGTTTCGGCGGGATTATACACCAAAATTGGACGGTTCCTCCGGGAATGTTGCTACCAATGGTTGAAAAACCGCTGTTTCATCCGGTGCCGCCTTAATTGGCCACCTTTCGTTACACGCTCATTTGACGACAAACCCGTGCGCGAAGGGATCGCGATCATCGATGAAGATGGTGTTGTAGCCGGTCATGCGTGCCCAGCCGGCGATGGACGGAATGATGGCCGGCTGGCCGGCGACCGTCACAGCCTTTTCGACGCGACCGTGGAACAGCGAACCGATGATCGATTCGTGCACGAAATCATCGCCGGGCTTCAACTTGCCCTTTGCAGCAAGCTGGGCCAGGCGCGCCGATGTGCCCGTACCGCAAGGGGAACGGTCGATCGCCTTGTCGCCGTAAAAAACGGCGTTGCGTGCGTGCGCTTCCGTCCGCGTGGGCGCCCCTGTCCACAGTATATGGCTCAGCACATTGATCTCGGGCTTTTCCGGATGCTCGAATTTGTAACGCTCATTGAGGCGCTGGCGCAGCACCGGGCTCCACCCGATGAGATCGAGCGCCCGGTAGTCGGCGAGATCGCGGAAGTTCTCCTGCGGATCGACGATGGCGTAGAAATTGCCGCCATAGGCAACGTCGACCGTGAGAACACCAAGGTCCGGACACTCGACCTCGAGGCCCTCGGCGTAGAGGAAGGCCGGTACATTGGTGAGACGCACGCTCGTAACGTATTGCCCCTCCTGCGTATATTCCGCAACGACGAGACCAGCGGGCGTATCGAGGTTGAGACGCCCTGGTGTACGCGGATTGATGAGCCCATGTTCGATCGCCATCGTGACGGTACCGATCGTCCCATGGCCGCACATGGGAAGACAGCCGGAGGTTTCGATGAACAGCACCGCAACGTCACAATCCTCGCGCGTCGGCGGATAGAGGATCGAGCCCGACATCATGTCGTGGCCGCGCGGCTCGAACATCAGGCCGGTCCGGATCCAGTCGTATTCGGCGAGGAAATGCGCGCGCTTTTCCATCATTGTGGCGCCGACGAGATTGGGACCGCCGCCAGCGACAAGGCGGACCGGATTGCCACAGGTATGACCATCGACACAGAAGAAGGAATGACGCGCCATGATGCTCCTCAAAAGCGTTGCGGATGGAATGCTTCGATCGCGATCGACGGCGTGCGACCGTCGATCAACTCGCTGATCAGGCGCCCTGTCGCCGCGGCCTGGGTCAGCCCAAGATGGCCGTGACCGAATGCGTAGAGTACATTTTTGCTCGCCCTTGCATAGCCGATAACGGGCAACGAATCCGGCAGCGACGGACGATAGCCCATCCACTGCCTCCCGCCCCCGGTCTCAAGGCCGGGCATGAATAATTTGGCCTTGGTCAGCATGGCCTCGGAGCGAGCGTAGTTGGGCGGCAGGTCAAGACCGCCAAGTTCGACGGCTCCGCCGATACGCACGCCGGTTTCGAGGGGCGTGACGACAAAACCGTGACCGGAAAATATCAACTGCCGCTTCAGGGTGAAGGCGTCTTTGGGCAAAGTCGTATTATAGCCGCGCTCGGTTTCAAGCGGTATCGCGTCGCCGAGCTGTTTCGCGAGCCGGTGCGACCATGCCCCGCCCGCAACGACGAGCTTTCCAGCATTGATGGTCTCGCCACTGGCAAGTCCGATCGCCACGCCTTCCGTGCTGCTCGTCACGGTTACTACCTCCGCCTGCCTGTAACGCGCGCCAAGGCGTTCGGCATAAGCCCAGAGCCCCTTTCCGACATGGAGCGGATCGCTGACGGTCTTCCAGCCGGGAACGAACGTCCCTGCCACGAAACGCCGCGCCAGTCCGGGCTGGCATTCTGCGAGTTCGTCACCGCGCAGATGCTCGAAGGCGATCCCTGCCTTCTTGCGGGCGGTCCAACCGGGCAGAGCACTGTTGAGCTCTTCTTCGCTCTCGTAAAGTTCGAGCGATCCGTCCTCGCGCACCATATGGCGAATACCGGCGCGCTCCATCAACCCAAGCATTTCTGGCTCGGCAAGCCGCATCATGGCGCCTTGCGCCTCGATTGTATGGATTTGCGCTGCTGGCCGGCTGGCACGCCAGAATCGATAGAGCCAGGGGGCCAATTTGGGAAGGTAACCCGGCCGGATCGTGAATGGGCCGAGCGGATCTCTCAGCCAGCGGGGCACCTTGGCGAGAACGCCTTTCGATGCCATTGGCAATATGTCCGAAAAGGCGAGAGCCCCGGCATTGCCGGAGCTTGTACCCTCGCAAATGCCTTGCCTGTCGATGACGAGAACCTTGTGTCCGCCTTCCGACAATATGGCAGCGATAGCAGTGCCGACAATGCCGGCACCGATTATGACGATGTCGTCCTTGCGCCCATCCATCGTATGCCGGGAGACTTAGAGGACCGGCAAGGTTGGGCGCGATGCGATCGCGTTCCTGACGATCTGTTCCACCGCTTCACGCCGCGCTCCGCGCAGCGGCTGGCGTGGGAGACGAACCCTGTCATTGGTGCCGATCTCGAGCACTTCCGCGAGCTTGATGTTCTGGACCAGATAGGTCGAGACGTCGAGATCGAGAAGCGGCCGGAACCAGCGATAGATGCGCAGCGCTTCTTCATAGCGACCGGCCTGGACGAGCTTGTAAATTGCGACCGTTTCCTTCGGGAACGCGGTGACGAGACCGGCCACCCAGCCGATGGCGCCGGCGGTCAGCGCTTCGAAGGCAAGATTGTCGACGCCGGTAAACAGATCGAAGCGGGTGCCGAACGTATTGATGATGTCGGTCGTGCGGCGGACGTCGTCGGACGATTCCTTGATGGCGACGAAGAGATCATCCGATGCGAGCTCGCCGAGGATTTCATTGGTGACATCGACGCGATAGGCGATACGGTTTGAATAGATCATTACCGGGAGTTCGCCGGCCGCGGCAACGGCCTTCAAAGTGGTGACGGTTTCTTCCGGGTCGGTGTGATAGATCGGGCTCGGCACGAGCATGAGACCATTGGCACCGGCGCGTGCTGCCCGCTTTGCAAGCGCCGCCCCCTCGCGGGTCGCGGCCTCATTGATCGTCAGCAGCACAGGCTTGCCGTTTGCTACGCGCTTTGCGGTCGCAAGGACTTCGAGCTTCTCGTCATGGCTGAGCATCGGCCCCTCGCCGAGCGAGCCCGCAACGATCAGGCCATCGCATCCAGCGTCCATCAGGAGCGAGAAGCAACGTTCCATTTCCGCATGATCGAGATTATCATCCTGAGTGAATTTGCTGGTTACAGCTGGAAAAATGCCTGCCCACATATCTCTGCTCCTTCTTGATATATCAGAAATATATCTGTAACCTTCGTCGCTGTCAATTGGGTACTCCGAAAGATTCAATATATGCATCAAGCCGCAGTCCAGAGTTCAATTCCGACGGGAGAGAGCCTCGCCGAACTGGCATATCGCCAGATCGAGGAGATGATCGTTACGCTAAGGCTGGAGCCGGGGGCGATTATCAACGAGCGGGCCTTGACGGACATTACCGGGATGGGCCGCACACCCGTGCGCGAGGCGGTGCAGAAGCTCGCATGGGAAGGCTTGATGGAGATCCGGCCGCGCTCGGGCATCGCGATTGCCGCGCTCAATCCGCAGGATTTTCGCAAGGTCCTCGATACCCGGGAGGGCGTTGAGAGGGTCCTCGCCCGCGACGCCGCGCTCTATGGCGCCGACCTTCACCACCGCCGCCTGCAGCAGGCCTCCGATGCCATGAGCGCCGCTCAAGAAGGCAATAATGTCGGCAGCTTTCTCGCTGCGGACAAGACGTTCGACACGGTCCTTGGCCAGGCGGCGGAAAACCCGTTTGCGGCCCGGCTCGCGTCACCGCTTCAGACGCACAGCCGCAGGTTCTGGTTCCGGCTGCAGCGGCCGGGAAGCCTGCAGGAATCCGCCGGCGCCCACCGGGCACTGATTGAAGCAATCATAGATCGGGATGAGCAGCGCGCTGCCGATGAGGCCACAAGGTTGATAGACCATTTGCGCAGCATGGCGCCCTGATCTGCCGGCCCCATCGAAGCAGAAGGGGCCGCGGCATTGCTGCCACAGCCCCTGCTCAATTCCCTGACGCGCAGGTTACTTCATCGTCGGGATGACGAATTCAGCGCCGTCCTTCACGCCGGATGGCCAGCGCGACGTGACTGTCTTGGTCTTCGTGTAGAAGCGGAACGCATCCGGGCCATGCTGGTTGAGATCACCGAAGCCCGAAGCCTTCCAGCCGCCGAACGTGTAGTAGGCGATCGGAACCGGGATCGGAACGTTGACACCGACCATGCCGACCTGGACGCGCGAGGCAAAGTCGCGTGCCGCGTCGCCGTCGCGGGTGAAAATGGCAACGCCATTGCCGTATTCGTGTTCGTTCGGCAGGCGCAACGCATCCTCATAGGTTTCGGCGCGGACGATGCTCAGCACAGGGCCAAAAATCTCTTCCTTGTAGATGCGCATGTCAGGGGTCACGTTGTCGAAGAGGCAACCACCCATGTAGTAGCCATTCTCATAGCCCTGCATCTTGAAGTCGCGGCCGTCGACGACGAGCTTGGCGCCTTCCTTGATGCCGAGATCGACATAACCCCTGATGCGCTCCAGCGCGTCCTTGGTGACGACCGGACCGTAATCGGCCGACATATCGGTCGAGGGGCCGACCTTGAGGCTTTCGACACGCGGGGCAAGACGTGCGACAAGGCGATCAGCCGTATCCTTGCCAACCGGCACTGCGACGGAAATCGCCATGCAGCGCTCACCAGCCGAACCGTAACCGGCGCCGATAAGGGCATCGACGGTCTGGTCCATATCCGCATCGGGCATGATAATCATATGGTTCTTGGCGCCGCCGAAGCACTGGGCGCGCTTGCCGTTGGCCGTCGCGCGGGCATAGATGTACTGGGCGATCGGGGTCGAGCCAACAAACCCGATGGCCTTGACGTCCGGATCGTCGAGCAGCGCATCCACGGCGCTCTTGTCGCCATTGATCACGTTGAAGATGCCTGCCGGAAGCCCGGCCTCCATGAAGAGTTCGGCAAGGCGCATCGGCACGCCCGGATCGCGCTCCGACGGCTTCAAGATGAAAGCATTGCCGGAGACGATGGCAGGAGCGGCCTTCCATAGCGGAATCATTGCCGGGAAGTTGAACGGCGTGATGCCTGCAACGACGCCGAGAGGCTGGCGCATCGAATAGACGTCGATGCCGGTACCGGCATTGTCGCTGAATTCGCCCTTGAGCATATGAGCGGCGCCGAGGCAGACTTCGACGACCTCGAGGCCACGCTGGATATCGCCCTTGGCGTCGGGAATGGTCTTGCCGTGTTCGCGGGCGAGAAGTTCGGCGAGCGAGTCGTATTCCGCTTCGACCAGTTCAAGAAACTTGCGCATGACGCGGATACGGCGCTGCGGATTGGTGGCAGCCCATTTCGGCTGTGCAGCCTTGGCGTCCTCGACCGCGGCGCGCACCTCTGCCGGCGTCGCCAGAGCAACGCGGCCCTGCACGGTTCCGTCCATGGGCTGGAAAATCTCCGTCGAGCGTCCGCTCGTGCCGGGAACGTTCTTGCCACCGATAAAATGTCCAACTTCACGCATTGTGATCTGCCTCCCTGCAATTAGTGGATTTATTCGTGGCTCATCATCGCGCTTCAAAATATTTATTGCAAGCCAAGCAAAAGCGTATCCGTTGTGCGAAAATTGAAGTACGAACTTCGTCAGGAGACAAGCCTGTGAACTGGGACGACGTACGTATTTTCCTGGCGGTTGCACGCTCGGGGCAGATTCTAGGCGCCGCAAAGCGCCTCGGCGTCAACCACGCGACGGTCGCGCGGCGGTTGACGGCGTTCGAACACGACCTCAACACGAAGCTTCTGACCCGGCGCACCAATGGCTGCGAACTGACCCATGCCGGCGAGGAATTCCTGCTCTCGGCTGAGCGCATGGAAGCCGAGATGCTATCGATTCGCTCGTCGCTCGGCGATGCGGATGTCGCTATCTCGGGTTCCGTCCGGATTGGTGCCCCCGACGGCTTCGGCGTCACCTTCCTTGCGCCGCGCCTCGCCACGCTGACCGCACGCTATCCCGACCTGAAGATCCAGCTGGTTCCGGTTCCCCGCTCCTTTTCGCTGTCGCGGCGCGAGGCCGACATTGCCATTACCGTCGACCGACCTGACCAGGGTCGCCTCGTCGCGCGCAAGCTCGTCGATTACAGCCTCGGCCTCTATGCAAGCCGCACCTACCTCGACGAACACCCTGCGCCGCGCTCGATCGACGAACTCGCGAACCACAGGCTTGTTGGCTATGTCGATGACCTCGTCATCAGCCAATCGCTGAATTACGCGCCTGAGATCAGCCGCGACTGGCGTCCTGCCTTCGAAATCTCGAGCGCGCTCGGCCAGGTCGAAGCTGTGCGCGCCGGCGCGGGCATCGGCATCTTGCATATGTTTATCGCGCGCGAGCACGCCGATCTCGTCCCGGTCCTGCCCGAGCGCACGATCCGCCGCTCCTACTGGCTCGCATATCATGAATCGGTGCGCACGCTGCGGCGCATAACCGCCGTTTCGAGTTTTATTTCCGATCTTGTCAGCAGCGAGAATGCACGGTTTTCCTGAACACTGCCTCTTTCGAAGCACCCGAGAAATGTGATCGCCGCCCCTGGAACAAAAATTGCCCCGGAAGCTTCAATTGGTGCACATTCACGTTGTTTTGATTCGGTATTGGAGAGGCAAAATGTACCGATATGTTCTTGCTTTCGCTGTCGCCTTTGGTGGCGCGCAATATTTCATTTCTACGCCTGCACTCGCGCAGAGCACGATCAAATGCGAATCGCGCAAGTTCAAATATAGGGAATGCGATGCGGGCATGCGCCGTCCGCGCGTTGTCCGCCAGCTTTCAGGGACGCCCTGCGTAGCCGGCGACACGTGGGGTTTTGCCCGCGGCGTGATCTGGGTCGACAAGGGTTGTTCCGCTGTCTTCGCCGATTCCGGCGGCCGGCCGCCACAGCGCTATTATCGCAACCGCGACCCTTATCCGGACGACCGCTACCAGCAGCCGCGCCGCGGCTACGATGATCGGTCCTACGATCCCTATCGCGGCGATCCGCAGAGCGATTGGTAATCGCTATTCCGAACTGAGAGCGACTGCCGGCTGAAGCCTTGAAGCGTTTCGAGCCGGCAGAAAGCCGAAGACCAGGCCTGTCAGAAACGAGCAGGCGAAGGCGAGCGCCACCGGCCCGATTGTAAAACTGACGGGCGCGCCAAGAACCTTTGCTAGAATGCCCGTACCAAGGCCGGCGACCACGCCGATTGCACCGCCGATGGCGGAAACAACCACAGCCTCGATGATGAACTGCAGCAGGATATCGCGCTGGCGCGCCCCTGTTGCCATGCGCACGCCGATTTCGCGCGTCCGCTCACTCACACTCACCAGCATGATGTTCATGACGCCGATACCGCCGACGAGCAGGGATATGGCGGCAACGGCACCGAGAAACAGCTTCAGCGTATTCGACGTCTCGGTCACGGCCTCGCGGATCGAGGCCATATTGGTGATCTGGGTGTCCTGTTTCTTGTGACGGCGATCGAGGAGGGCCTGCAGCGCCTCCTGCGTGGTGTCGATGGCGGCGCTGTCCTTCACCTGTACCGTGATGGAGCGCACATTGCGTTGTCCGAAAATGCGCATGCTGCCTGTCGTCAGCGGCATGAGGATCGTATCGTCCTGGTCGTTGCCGCCTGGCCCCGCGCCCATCTCACTCATAACGCCAATGATCTGGAACGGAATCTTGCTGACCAGCACATATTTTCCGAGCGGATTTTCGCCGTCCGGAAACAAGGTCTTCTCCACCGTGCGGCCGATGACGGCGACCGGCGCATAGCTTTCCATGTCGTCCCTGTTGAGGAATTCGCCTTTGGCGACCTTCCAGGATTTCGCCTCGGTGAACTGGGGAACGGTGCCGTTCGCCGTGGTTTGATAGTCGACATTGCCGTAACGTAACGTAACGGTGCTGGTCATTTCCGGAACGGCAAAGGCAACGTTCGGCACTTCGAGGATGGCGTCCGCATCGGCAGGAACGAGCGTTACGTTGCTGCCGCCACTCGTGCCGCGAAAATTCGCCATGCTCGGCCGAACCACCAGCAAATCGGAACCCATGGCGGAGATACGGTCGAGCACGGAGTTCTGTGCGCCCGTACCGATTGCCAGCATCGCCACGACAGATCCGACACCGATAACGATGCCAAGCAGCGTCAGAATCGTGCGGAACAGGTTGGCATGGAGCGCACGCAGCGCCATCTTGACGGCTTCGGTCACATCGGCAAGTGCCGCGACGCCTTCGACGGCTTTCTGCTTCAGACCGGAAGCGGCCTCGGGATTGCTGCGGCCCTTCTTGGTGCGATCGGAAACGACGCGCCCGTCGCGCAATTCGATAAGCCGGTCTGCCTGTTCGGCAACCTCACGCGAGTGGGTGATAACGATGATGGTGTGCCCACTCTCATTCATGCTTCGCAGCAGCGCCATAACCTCTTCGCCGCTCTGGCTGTCGAGAGCGCCGGTAGGTTCGTCCGCAAGAATGATGCGCCCGCCATTCATCAGCGCCCGGGCGATCGATACGCGCTGTTGCTGCCCGCCCGAAAGCTGGTTAGGCCGGTGGTCGAGCCTGTCGCCAAGCTTCAGCGAATTGAGCAGCGCCTCGGCGCGGTCGCGACGGTCTCGCGCATGCGCGCCGGCATAGACGGCAGGAACCTCGACATTCTCCTGGGCGCTCGCCGTCGGAATGAGATTGTAGCTCTGGAAGACGAATCCGAAGGTGCGACGGCGCAGTCCGGCAAGCTCGTCGGGTTCGAACGCGGAGACCTGCTCGCCGTCCAGGAGATATTCGCCGGTGGTTGGCCGGTCGAGGCAGCCCAGAATGTTCATCAGCGTCGATTTGCCCGAGCCCGATTGCCCGATGATCGCGACAAACTCGCCCGCCTCGATATCGAGCGATATGCCGTGCAGGACCTCAACGGCGAGATCGCCATTGTAGTAGGTCTTGGTGATATCCTTGAGCGAGATCAGTGCGGTCATGTCTTTGCTCAGAACATCGGCGGCATGCGAACCGAACGCTGCGAGCGGTTGCCGCCACTATTCGGTTTCGTCGTTGATGGATCGCTTCCGGTTCCGACGACAACGCGCTCGCCTTCATTGAGACCGCTCTTGATCTCGGCATTGACACGGTTGCGAATGCCGACTTCGACCGCGCGCGTTTCAGTGGCGCCAGCCGCCGTGACGACTGTCACCTCGCCCTTGTGCGATGCTTCGCCATTGCCGCCGCGCCGTGAGCCCGCAGGCATGTTGATTGCCGAACTTGGCACCACAAGCACATCGCGCGCGGCAGACTCAACGAAGAACACCTGGGCGCTCATAGAGATCATGAGATCACCATCGGGATTGGGAACGTCGAACAGCGCGTAATATAGAACGACATTGTTTTCGATGTCCGGCGTAGGCTGGATCTGCCGCAATTTGCCCGTATAACGCTTGCCCGGCTGACCGAGCAGCGTGAAATAGGCATCCATGCCGATTTTGAGCTTGCTGACGTCTGCCTCGGAGACCTGCGCCTTGACCGTCATCGTCGAAAGATCGGCAATGGTGACGATCGTCGGCGCCGTCTGGCTCGCATTGAGGGTCTGGCCTTCCTTGACCGGCACGGCAGCTATCGTTCCTGCCATGGGAGCATAGATCTTGGTGTAGCCAAGGTCGACTTCGTCGCCGGCAAGAGTCGCTTGTTGCTTGCGGATCTGCGCCTCAAGCGCGTTGACGTCCGCTTCCGCGCCGGCGAGGTCGGCGACTGCCTGATCGAGTACCGATTGCGAGACGCTGCGCGTTGCGACGAGATTACGCTGGCGGTCGATGTTGGACTGCTTCAAGACAAGCTGTGCCTGTTTCGAGACAAGCTGTGCCTTCAAATTGGCGAGTTCTGCCTGGTCGATTTCAATCTTGTTGAGGATGGTGGCGGGATCGATCTCGCCGACAAGCTGGTTTTGCGTGACCTTATCGCCGATCTCGACGTGAAGGACCTTCAGCTGCCCGGAAACCTGCGCGCCGGCATCGACCGATTTTATCGAATCGAGCGTGCCGACTGCGGTAACAGCATTTTCGATATCGCCGCGCTCGACCGCCTGCGTGACGACGGCGGCCGTCGCAGTCGAGTTCTGGTAGCGATTCCACGTATAGGCGCCCGCTCCAACGGCAATGAGCACTACGGGGATCCAGAACCAGAAGCGGGCGCGCTTTTTCTTGCGGCTCGGTGGAACTGCTCCGGGAATAAAGGTCACATTGGATGTTTCGGGCG
Source organism: Phyllobacterium sp. 01N428 (assembly GCF_056399405.1). Taxonomy (NCBI): domain Bacteria; kingdom Pseudomonadati; phylum Pseudomonadota; class Alphaproteobacteria; order Hyphomicrobiales; family Phyllobacteriaceae; genus Phyllobacterium; species Phyllobacterium sp. 01N428. The sequence continues at coordinate 31,798 of NZ_JBFTRH010000006.1, read as the reverse complement.
TCTCGTCCCGTTTGGCCGCTCTGGCTATTTCTTTCATCCGACCCGCTCCACTCTCATCCGCCGCCTCAACTCGTCCATATTACCAACAAATGGAGATGAGGGGTTCGCCCGAAAAGCATTGAGATCATTATATTTTGGTAATGATCCTCGAGGCGCGATTATGAACGGCGCGCATGAACGGCGGCTGAATGATCAGACGCGATGATATGGATGTCCGGAGAGGATCGTCGTTGCCCGATACATCTGCTCGGCGACAAGGATGCGGACAATCTGATGCGGCCAGGTCATTGCGCCGAGCGCAAGCACAAGATCGGCCCTGTCGCGAAGAGCGGGATCATGCCCATCTGGTCCGCCGATCGCGAGCAGGAGCTGACGCTTGCCGTCGTCGCGGAAGCGCGCGATCTTTTCCGCGAAGGCTTCGGAAGACAAGGTCTTGCCGCGCTCATCGAGAAGGACAAGCACGCCGCCCTGATCCAGGGCTTCGAGGACTTTTGCCGATTCTTCCTGCTTACGCAGTTCGGCTTGCTGCGCCCTGCTTTCAGTGATCTCCGTCACCGATGTAAATTCGAGCCCGAGTGGCGCGCCAGTTTTCTTCAAACGGTCGAAATAGCGGTCGGCCAGTTCGCGTTCGGGGCCAGACTTCATCCGGCCAACGGCAAAAACGGTAATGCGCACGAAAGGGTTCCTGTGCCGGCACTCGACGGCTGCTACTCTGTTACGGGCTCGTAAACGACCGCGCCGGCCGTTAGCCGGTTCAAAATCACATCAACCGCCCTGGGCGTCATATGGGCCTGTGCCCGGACGCCCCGATCCGTCAATCAGTGAACGGTTTCTCCGTCGAGTTCAGGAGCCTGCCACATCTTTTCGATGTTGTAGAACTCACGCACTTCGGGACGGAAAACATGGATGATGATATCGCCCGTGTCGATCAGCACCCAATCACCGCCGCTAAGGCCTTCGACCTTGACGCCATTGCCATGCCCGCTCTCTTTCAGAGCGCGCAAAAGCTGGTCCGCAACCGCCGTTACGTGACGATGCGAACGTCCCGACGCGATGACCATATGATCACCGATGACGGACTTGCCTCTCAGGTCGATGGGGACAATGTTTTCGGCCTTGGAGTCTTCAAGACTAGCAAGAACCGACTGAAGGGCGAGAGATACGGAACTCAGTCCGCCCATCTCCGCCGTTGAAGGTGCCAAGGCATCCTTCTTCTGAAATGCTGTTCTCAGTGTATTTCCTTTCCCTTAAGAACAACGCGACGCAGCCGACAAAACATACTGCACGCTATTAAGATAGGCAGAGTCGCATGACACTTTCAAGACATCCGAAGAGAGCATTCGATCACGTTTTGCGCGATCCACTCTGCGTCCCGTTGCGGATAGCCGTGGAAGAGAGCAGCGAACGAGGCCCATGGATGAATGTCCATGCCGGTGCCTTCGAGCGCGCCAGAATCGGCGCGTCCGCTTCATCGATGCGGGCATAGTCGAAGGTCTTGGCCATGCGCGACGACAGAAACGCCAGCGTCGATCCCGGCCTGTCGATAACGGCGATGGGAAATGTCAGCGCGATCTTGTGCCAGCGTTGCCAGCGGTGGAAATCCGCCAGGTTGTCCGCGCCCATGATCCAGACGAAATTGACGCCGGGATTGCGTGCCTTAATCAGGGCGAGCGTATCCGCCGTGTAGCGAATATGATAGGCGGCTTCGAAGGCGGTGATCTTGATGCGCGGATCGTGCAGCAGGGCTTCGCAAAGCGCCAGTCGCTCGGCGAGCGGCGCCAGCCGCCTCGTATCCTTGAGCGGGTTGCCGGGCGTGACCATCCACCAGAGCTGATCGAGCTTGAGGCGCCGCAGGGCGATTTCCGCAACAAGCGCGTGACCGGCATGCGGCGGGTTGAAAGAACCGCCAAAAAGCCCGACCGTCATGCCTTTTTCAACAAAGGGCATGCGCAGGTGCGCTTCACTGACGCCGGGGAAGCTTGTCTGCAGCGCCTGCCCTGCTGTCACGGGCGCGTCTGGCCATTGCCGCGCACGCGGTACTTGAACGACGTCAATTGCTCTACGCCGACCGGACCACGCGCGTGCATCTTGCCAGTCGCGATGCCGATCTCCGCGCCCATGCCAAACTCGCCGCCGTCGGCAAACTGCGTCGACGCGTTGTGCAGCAAGATGGCCGAATCGATCTCATTAAAAAACCGCTCGACCACCTTCGGATCTTCCGCGACGACGGCCTCGGTGTGATGCGACGAATAGCGATTGATATGATCGAGGGCGCCACTGATGCCATCGACCAGCCGGACCGAAATGATAGCGTCGAGATATTCCGTCGTCCAATCTTCTTCCCTAACGGGCGTTGCAACGGAATACGCCGATACCACGTCCGCTTCGGCGCGAACCTCGCAACCCGCTGCGCTGAGATCCCCGAGCAAGGCAGCGAAGTCAGCCGGCGCAATGGCACGGTCGATAAGAAGCGTTTCCGCCGCCCCGCAAATCCCGGTGCGCCGCATCTTGGCATTGACTGCAATCTTGCGCGCCATGGCTAGGTCGGCCGAGCCGTCGATATAAAGATGGCACAGGCCCTCGAGATGGGCGAATACGGGAACACGCGCTTCGGACTGTACCCGCGCCACCAGGCTTTTGCCGCCACGCGGTATGATCACATCGAGATTGCCATCGAGACCCGTCAGCATTTCCCCGACGGCGGCGCGATCGGTCGTGGGAACGAGCTGGATCGCATCGCGCGGCAAGCCTGCCGCTTCGAGCCCCTCGATCAAGGCAGCATGAATTGCCTGCGAAGAATGTGCCGAATCGGAGCCGCCGCGCAAGATGACGGCATTACCGGATTTGAGGCAAAGGGCGCCCGCATCAGCGGTCACATTCGGCCGGCTTTCGTAGATGACGCCGATGACGCCGAGCGGGGTGCGCACCCGCTCGATGTGGAGGCCATTGGGACGATCCCATTCGGCGATCACCGTACCGACAGGATCCGCCAGTGCAGCGATCGTGCGGATGCTTTCCGCGATACCGGCGATACGCTTTTCATCCAGTGTCAAGCGGTCCAGCATTGCGGTGCTCATGCCGGCGGTTACCCCATTGGCGACGTCCTCCCGGTTGGCTGCGAGGATTTCTGCTTGCCGGCGCTCGATTGCCGCGGCCATGGCATTGAGCGCAGCCGTCTTCTTGTCCGGCGAGGCGATAGCAAGCGGTTGTGCGGCGACGTGGGCCTTGCGGCCGATTTCGGCCATAAGATCGGCGACTGTCGTCTTTGCCTCGACGCGTTCCAACATTTGCTACTCCTTCGCCGCAGGCGCCCGCTTGGCCGCGCGCACTACAAGATCATCACGATGAATCATCGCCGAACGTGCATCATAACCGAGAATGCCGGCAATCTCATTGGTCTTCCGTCCGGCTATTTTCACCGCATCGGCGGCATCATATGCAATGAGGCCGCGCGCAGCCTCGCGCCCGTCCGGCCCGAACACCGCAACCGTATCACCACGCAGGAATTGCCCTGCGACTTCGCGAACACCGGCCGCAAGCAGCGACTTGCCCGATTTCAACGCTACGAGCGCTCCCTCGTCGATGACGATGCGCCCCGAAGGTTCGAGATTGCCTGAAATCCATGTCTTCCACGCGTTGACCGGCGTCAAACTCGCCTTGAACAGCGTGGAGCGCTCGCCCTGATCGATCGCCGCGAGCGGATTGAAGCGCGTGCCCGACGTGATGATCATCGCGGTACCCGCCGCATTGGCGATCTTGCCGGCGTCAAGCTTGGTCTTCATGCCGCCACGCGAGTATTCCGAGGCGGCAGCCCCCGCCATCGCTTCGATATCCGGCGTGATGGCATCAACGACGGGCAGGAACTGCGCATCCGGATTCTGGTGCGGCGGAGCGGTGTAGAGCCCGTCTATATCGGAAAGCAGGATCAGGAGATCGGCGCCCATCATCGTCGCAACGCGAGCCGCCAGGCGATCATTGTCGCCGTAGCGGATTTCAGTGGTTGCAACCGTATCGTTTTCATTGATGACGGGTATGGCCTTCAGCCGCAAAAGCGTGCCTACGGTGGCACGCGCATTGAGATAGCGACGCCGTTCCTCCGTATCGGAAAGCGTCAGCAGGATTTGCCCAGCGCGCAGAGCGTGATGACTGAGCACTTCGGCATAGGCCTTCGCAAGTTCGATCTGCCCGGCAGCCGCGGCGGCCTGGCTTTCTTCGAGGCGCAGGGGCCCCTTCGGAAGCCCGAGAACGGTCCGTCCGAGCGCGATCGCGCCTGACGATACGATCATCACCTCGACACCGGCCTTGGCGAGCGCGGCAACATCGGCGCCAAGGCTTTCCAGCCAATCGCGCTTGAGACCGGCTGCACGGTCGACAAGCAGGGCCGAACCGATCTTCACCACAATGCGGTGATAGGCGGAGAGCCTGAAAGACTGATGCGCCTGGGAAATATGATTCATCTGATCAAACCAACGCTCATCGTTGAATATTCAAGAATTGAACCGCGTATCGACTTCAACCGGCCGGTCGGCCTCACGCGATTCGAGAATGATCGCCGACAGGGCACGCAGCACCTGCTCGACGCCCTCGCGCGTTACCGCCGAAAGCAGCATTGGCTCGCGCCCGGCGACTTTCTTCAGCGCCGCCACCTTTTTCTTGCGCGCGGCTGCGTCGAGCGTGTCGACCTGGCTCAGCGCCACGATCTCGAGCTTTTCCGCCAGGCCATGACCATAGGCCTCGAGTTCGGCACGTACGGTCTTATAGGCCTCGGCGACGTTTTCCTCCTGAGCGGACACCAGATGCAGAAGCACACGCGTGCGCTCGACGTGGCCGAGGAAACGGTCGCCGATACCAACGCCTTCATGCGCGCCCTCGATCAGGCCCGGAATATCGGCAATAACGAACTCGCGCCCATCAATGCGGGCAACGCCAAGATTGGGATGCAGGGTCGTGAACGGATAATCGGCAATTTTCGGCTTGGCCGCGGTAACGCTCGCAAGGAATGTCGACTTGCCGGCATTCGGCTTGCCGAGGAGACCGGCGTCCGCGATCAGCTTCAGGCGCAGCCAGAGATTGCGCTCCTCACCCTCGAGGCCCGGATTGGCGCGGCGCGGCGCCTGGTTGGTCGAGGTCTTGAAATGCAGATTGCCAAAGCCGCCATTGCCACCCTTGGCGAGGCGATATCGCTGGCCGACCACGGTGAAATCGCAGATCAGCGTTTCATTGTCATCTTCGAATATCTGCGTTCCGACGGGCACCTTGAGGATGACATCGGCACCCTTGCCGCCGGTCATGTTGCGCCCCATGCCATGCATGCCGGTCTTTGCCTTGAAGTGCTGCTGGTAGCGATAGTCGATGAGCGTATTCAAGCCATCGACCGCCTCGGCCCAGACATCGCCGCCGCGACCGCCGTCGCCGCCATCCGGCCCGCCGAACTCCAGAAACTTTTCACGGCGGAACGATACCGCGCCGGCACCACCGTCGCCGGATCGGATATAGACCTTCGCCTGATCGAGAAATTTCATGAAATTCAGTCCTTATCGTTGTGGCGAGGCATTACAGTAAAATGCCCGCAAAGAAAACTGGCCGTCCCTATCCAGGACGGCCAGTTCATTCATGATGTCCAGCTACGCAAACCGATCCAGGTGCGCCGATCGAGCATGTAGCGCTCGACAGGCACGTTGCCGGCAGCAATCGAATCCATCATGCCGGTGTTGGCATACTGGAATCCGCTCTTGTAGATCACCCGGCGCGAGGCGATGTTCGACACGCGGCACGAGGCGTGCAGCTTTTCGACCTGCGTCGCGCGGAAAACGAGATCGACCAGCGCGTGGGCAGCCTCGGTGGCATAGCCTCTGCCCCAGTAGGGCTCGCCCAGCCAGTAACCGATTTCCAGTTCGTCCCGGCGCGAAGCAACGTGCTCATCCTTGCTGCGCCGGTAATTGATGCCGCAGCACCCGATAAACGTGCCGGATTGGCCCAGGGTAATCGCGTAGACGCATTTGCCGATCTCGCCCGCATTGGCGCGGCGCACAAAATCCACCGCATGTTCCTTCGTATAGGGATGCGGCATACGCGAAAGCATTTCGGCCACATGAAGGTTATCGGCGAGACGGGCAATTGCGTCGACATCCTCGTTACGTGGCGCCCGTAAAACCAGGCGTTCCGTAACGAGCACGGGACAGTCTATCAGGTCCAGCCGTTCTTCATCGTCTTCCAGTAAATCAGCAACCATTTGTCGTCCTCCAGACACGAAAAGGGAGATGGGCTTTAATCCCATCTCCCCTTTGATCTTTTGGCGGTTGCCATGTTTCACCGGGTCCGATGGGACGCCGGTGCTTCAAGCAGGACCGGCTATTCTGCTGCTTCGGCGATCGGGTTGACGATCGACACGTAGCTGCGGCCGTTGGCTTTGGTACGGAAGGAAACGACGCCTGCTTCAAGCGCAAACAGGGTGTGATCCTTGCCAAGACCAACATTGGTGCCAGCATGCCACTTGGTACCGCGTTGACGCACGAGGATGTTGCCGGCGAGAACCTTCTCGCCGCCAAACTTCTTCACGCCAAGGCGCTTCGATTCGGAATCACGACCGTTGCGTGACGAACCACCAGCTTTTTTGTGTGCCATCGGATTGCTCCTCTAAACTCTTCTTACTCGCCCGTAGCGGGCTTTTCAGCCTTGGTTGCAGCCTTCTTCGGCGCAGCCTTGGCCTTGGGGGCGGCTTTCGTCTCGGTTGCATCCGCGGCGACGGCAGCTTCTTCTGCCTTCGGAGCGGCTACCTTCTTGGCCGGCTTTTCAGCGGCCTTCTTGGAAGGCTTCGCACCATCCGTCAGGATTTCCGAGATGCGGATCGTCGTCAGTTCCTGGCGATGACCACGCGTGCGCTTGGAATTCTGGCGGCGACGCTTCTTGAATGCAATGACCTTGCGGGCACGGCCCTGCTCGACGACTTCTGCCGTGACGAGCGCGCCGTTGACGATGGGAGCACCGATCGTTGCGTCGGCTCCGACGCCTACCATCAGAACTTCTGCGAACTCAACGATGTCGCCGGCTTCGCCAGCAACTTTCTCGACCTTCACGAGGTCGTTGGCGGCAACGCGATACTGCTTACCACCGGTCTTGATGACTGCGAACATTTTTTCCCTTTCGGCGTTCGGTTCGGTTTTTTGCGGCACGCCGCAATAACCGTCTTTTTGTCAGTCGTGACAGATTGATAGAAAGGCGATTCGATCAAAGAATCTAGGCGCCCGGATTCAAAAACAAACGGCGCGGAGAATCCCCCACGCCAGTCGTTGCGCGCTTATAAGATCCGCTTTGTTGGAGAGTCAAGAAATTTAACGCAAAATTGCTCTTGTATCTCGAAGCTTTGCCCGCTATCTACCACGCCGCACGCTCAAGCCAAGCCCTATAGGGCATCGCGGCACCGGCAGGGTTGAATTTCCTGACCATTTTCTTTCGGGACCGAGTCGATCGGTTTCAGGCGCGGAGAGGTGGCTGAGTGGTTGAAAGCACCGCACTCGAAATGCGGCATGGGGGCAACTCCATCGGGGGTTCAAATCCCTCCCTCTCCGCCAGATTATTTCATCATCATTCTGAATTTTATGAATTTTTCAAAAATTATTGGTTTGCTCTTGCACCTCTACTTGCACCCTGGAGCGAGGACGGGTTGCTCGCCGTTGCCAGAATGACTTGTTGTTCTCGCGGAGCCGCCAGCCCGTTCATATTGCGAGCCGCCTTCAGTTCTGCGTCGCCATCTCACACTTGAACTAACCCAAACGGAAGAGTCTGATTTGGATACCCGTCTGTCCCTCCTTGGTAATCTGCGTCATGCGCACGGGAATATCCATTACTGTTTTGGCTTCCCCAAAGCGAACAGGATTATCGACAAGATCGCGACGAGCGTCTAATTGCAGCCTGCCAGCTGAGACAAGGGGATAGGTAACTGCGTTCTCAGCGGCGGGCCACCCGCAACATTATAGAGTCAGCGCCCGACCAACGACGCATTTGCCGTCGAGACGGCGGGTCCTTGGACTAACAAATGCTGGCCCAACTCGGCCATCCAGGAACATTTGCCCACCAGTCGCTTGGATATCGCCATTGTTTGCTCCCATTGTGGTACGAGGGGAGTCGCTCAGTCGATCTTCTCGGCGTTCCACGGGTTATGTAGTGCGAAATCTTTCGCAACCTCTTACACGTCTTCCAGTTGCTGATCATGGCATTGCAGGGCGGCCGCGAACCAGCGACCGCCATCCTATCGGACATTCTGGGTGCCGGATGACTGCGCTGCAATCCATCTGGCGGTGGTCTGCTGGATAACCGAGATGAAGAGAGCCGTGGTTATCCCAAACATCATCAGACCGTTCGCAGCCTGAAGCGGCCCAAGCAGCCGCATTCGGCCAGTCAGCAAAACGTCTCCATAACCGAGCGAAGTGAAGGTTACGCCCGAAAAATACATCGCAGTTTCAAAGTCGGCAAATGCACCGACAAGTCGGTACAGCACTGCCCAGAAAGCAACCTGGACGATGTTGCCGATCATGAGTACTGCCATCAAAATGGAGAATTGCCGGAAAATTCCGCGAAGCGGCTTGGGACCGAGCGGCTTTCGCGAAGCGTGGGCGAAGTAGCGGGCGGCTAATACAGATGTCAGTACCTGAAATGCAAGGCATACCAGCATCGCCAGCAAGCCAAGAGCAATCACCGCTATCATAGTGGGGGAACGTCGCTCGGGGGCCTGACTTCGATTGGTTCGTACCGCACCCACTCCATGAGCAGTACGTAGCCAACGGCCAGGAGCACCGGGCCCACGAACAGCCCGAGAAGCCCGTCAGCGATCATGCCGCCAATCACGCCAATGAGAATGATCGGCATCGGGACTTCAAGGCCTCGCCCAAGCATCAACGGCTTGAGAAGATTGTCGCTGAGCCCGGCAATGATGGTCCAGATTGTAAAGATGATCGCGGGCGTGGTCGGTTCCGTCGCCAGTACATACGCTATGACCGGCAATGTTATCAGTACCGCGGGCACCTGCACGATGGCAAACAACAACACAACAAGCGTCAAAATGCCGGCTGACGCGAGACCGATGGCGAAGAAGCCGATCCCGATAAGCAGCGACTGGACGACCGCTACGCCGACTACACCGACGGCCACACCGCGGATCGTGGCTGCGGTCATTGCAACCAGCCGCGGGCCCTGCGCCTTGCTCCCCGTGATGCGTTCCAACAGGCGACTTGCAAAGTCGGTGGCGCCTTCCCCATAGGCGATGAGCACTGCGGCGACCGCAAACGAAAGCACGAATGATAATTGACCTGCTGCCAAGCCACCCGCGAACGATGCCAGCCATGTTGCAATACCGCTGAGCATCTTGCCGTATTTGGCAAGCGCTTGCGGCATGTTCGTCTCGACGAGAGCCCACGTCTCGGTCAGTTTCTGACCGACGAACGGCAGATCGGCAAGCCATGCCGGCGGAGGCGGTACCGTCAGGCTGCGTTCTTGCAGGCCCGAGACGAACTCAAGGATAGACGATCCGAGCGATGTCACCACCATGATTAACGGAACCAGCATCAGCGCAACGCTGACCAATCCGATTAAGGTCGCCGACCAGCGATTGCCAATCCGGACCACCAAGCGCTGGTGGAGGGGATAGAGCATGACTGCGAGGATCACCGACCAGAGCAGGATACCGGTAAACGGCAATATGATGCGGCTGCAGGCAAAGATCAGTAAGCCTACCAGTCCGATCTGAAGCGCTGAATCGAGCATTCTCAAGAGCGACGGCGCACTCTCAGTCGTTGTCACGTTCGGCTGCATTTTAGCTGTCCCCTCCCAGCCAACCGGTAATGCAGATGGCTCGGTCCTTACCGCAAGTATTCACCTGTTTCGAGCTTTCTGCAAGAAGGAGGCAACCGTGCTCACTTGAGGCCTGTGTCATGCGAGAAATTCGGCGAGGCCCGAGCTCCGCACGACCTCCGGTTGCGAGAGCGATCAGTTAGGATTAACTTGTCACTCCAGCGCAGGTGCCGGCGTGAGCAAAGCTGCGGGGTGAGAGCCGCGGACCTAAGGGGGAAGGTCATGGCGTCGGAAGCAACAGGAGCAACTCCTGATAACGCTCCAAATAGAGTGAAGACACCGCGCAAAGAAAAAAACCCGCAACGCACGGTTGCAATTATCGTGCTTCTGGCGGCTTTCCTTCTGTTCGTCGTAACTGTTTTCATGGAAAGGCGCACGCCGTCCTCCTCCCAGGCAACCGTCAGTGCATATGTGGTCGGTGTCGCGCCCGAAGTTACCGGACGCGTCATTGAAGTCGGCGTGGCCGACAACAGCGCCGTACACCCCGGACAGATGCTGTTTCGCCTCAATCCGGAACAATACCGGCTCGCGGTTGACGAAGCGGAGGCACGCCTTGCAGGGGTAGGACAGACGATCGGGGCTTCGACAGCGGCAGTCGATGTCGCACAGGCCAAGGTAGCGGAGACCAAGGCCGTCCGCGTCAACGTCCAGGATCAAGCCACCCGCGCCATGGCACTCGTCAGGCGGGGTATATATGCTCAGGCGAAATATGATGAGGCCGCTGCAGCGCTGGATCAGGCGGAGGCCGGCGTCAATGCAGCTGAAGCCGACCTCGAACGGGCGCAGGAGGAGCTTGGACCCGCAGGGAAGGACAACCCTCAGTTGAAAGAGGCGCTGGCTGCGCTTGAAAGCGCTCAGCTTGATCAATTTCGTACGACCGTCGTGGCGCCGGCTGAAGGCGTCGTCACCAATCTTCAGCTTTCCGTTGGAGGCATGATCAGCGCCGGCGAGAGCGCGATGACGTTCATCGATACCGGGACGATCTGGATCACAGCCGCCTTTAAGGAAAACAGCCTTGAGATGGTTACGCCGGGCGACCGCGCCGAGGTGCTTTTCGATGTTCTCCCGGGCCAGATTTTCGGAGCCACCGTTGAAGGCATCGGATTGGGTGTGGCGCAAGGAAGCGTCGATCCGGCGACCGGCCTGCCGAAGATTTCCACAGATACTGGATGGGTGAGAACGCCTCAGAGCTTTCCCATTCGTCTGGTGCTTGACGAGGGGCGCCCGAAGGGCGTCCGGTACGGCTCCCAGGCAAATGTGGTCATATACACCGGGGACCATCCGGTCACCAATATGCTCGGCAGAATCTGGATCCGCGTCCTGTCAGTCCTGACCTATGTCAACTGACGCTTATCTCGCCCACGAGGACCAGCTTAATATTAAGCGCAAGGGTCTGCGCATAGCGCTGGCCGTTGCGGTGGGCTTTTCCTGGCTGGTCTATTCAGGGGCGATCATTCCCTTCCTTGGGCCATTGTTCGCCGCACAGTTCCTGATTTCCAGTTCCCGCCCTATGCCGCTCCAAAAAGCACTGGCGGTCACTGTATTGATCCTTGTTGTCGGAGCGTTTCTGCAATTTGTAACGGTGTTGACCGGGGACCGACCGCCGGTACTCATACTGCTGCTCGGATTGATTTACTTTGGATGCTTCTATCAGCAGGCGAACGGCAAGGGCGGGCCCGTAATTTTTCTTGTGCTGGTCATTGCCGTTATGGTGCCGCTCCTCACAATCCTGAACGAGGATCTCGGCGACACGATTCTCGGGATCCTTGTTCAAAGTGTCGTGACGGGCATGCTCTTGATGTGGCTGGCATACGTCCTTATCCCAGACAGGGGCAGGCCCGCCACGAAGGCTGCGACGGTGACGACCTACCCGCGTGCGGTGGGCTACGCTGCCGCCAATACCGCCATACTTCTGATCGCCGTCGTTGCCTGTCTGACACGCGATGGACTGGCCACGGCGATTGTCATTCCGATCACCGTCGTATCGCTGCTTTCCCAATTCGACGTTGCAGCAAGCACGCGCGCTGCCTTGGGGATCGTGATAACCAATATCACGGGTGGCGTGGCGGCGTCCGTCGCCTTCGGACTGCTTCAGGTGCGGCCATCGCTCCTATTCCTCTTTCTTCTAATACTGCTCGCCGGCCTGGTATTTGGCGGCCGTGCAGCCATGCGGTCACCGGCCGCCAAGCTCCATGCCGGCGCCCTGACGATCTTCCTGCTCGTCTTCGGAACGGGCGTTTCACCCCTTCCAGGGTCCGCTGCCGATTCCTTTTCCACCAGGGTCACTTACATACTCGTGGCCATCGCCTATGCGATCTTCATGACAACTTTGCTTTGGCCCCGGCAGGAAGCTAATCGCGGTTAAATGCTTCACGGAGCTTCACTGCAATCACGCTGCGCGCGCCGCCCATATTGCAATAACTCCGCCTAAGGGCGTAAGATACTTTACTATGGAACCGTGAGTGGCGGTTGCTTGTCCGGGGGACCACGGGAGAGCGTTGCGGCGAACGGCACGTTTGGTAGATCAGCAAGCTCTACCAACGGATGCTGACAGCGGCGATAAAAGCTGGCTCTAACCTCTTCAGGAACTCTACGGTCGTTATCAGAAATTTGGCAAGCCCCAGGGATTTACACTCAAGGCAATGATTGTCAGTTTCCCCCACCGCATGCCGGGAGACGTGGGTTTCTTCTTGGGTTGGGCCTCGGAACTGGGTGGTTGAACTTGCAAAATTCCTTCTAAAGAGAGCCAAAATCATGAAGCTAGCTTCACTTTTGTTGGTCCTGCTTTCTGCGTCACCGGTCAATGCAATGGGTGCCGCCGAGTTGTTGAAAGCCGATAGGGTATTCGCCTCCGGCTACATTTTTGGCGCCATTGAGTACCAGTTGGCGGTTGTATGTGACGACGGTGTTTCGGCACGCCGCCAGGAGATCCGCAAATGTCTGGTCGATGGCAAGTTCATGTCGCAACAGCTCTACGGGACCGTCATCAGCTACATCAAAATGCATCCTGAACAGAGCAGCGCAGTAGGTGCGATCGTGCACGCCGTGGACGAAATATGCCCGCCATCCGGGAGGTAACTCAGATGTTGAGATCAATCCGCTCTCGCCCGATCTTTTTTGCATTGGCAATGATATGCCTTAGTAATCCGGCTTTCGCCGAAGCGCCCTCATTTGCAAAACTTCAAGTGGGAACGCGAAGGACCCCATGGACTATGGGTACTGTCTCGGCTTTCTTGAAGCGGTGGCGCTGCGCGTTGTGCGCGAACATAAAAACTGTAGGCTCCTAGAGGAATATATCGACCACCCCAATTCAAGCCAGGCCTTCCCGATGTGCTAGCGGAGATCTCGATTCCAAGGAATATTCGGGAAGCGCATTGGAAAGCGTGGAAAAGTCTTCCTCAACAAGGGGTGCATGTAAGAAAGCAGGTCGGAAGCCGCATTCCCAACATAGCAGACCTCGTATCGCGTTGTTTTCATTCCAACCATCAAAGGAGGAGATCATGCATTTATTCGCTTGGACTGCCCTAGCAGTTGCATTCCTCGCCGTTCCATGTGAAGCGGCGGTGACAAAATATGGTTCGGCGGCAGGTTGGGACATATATGTCGACGATAGCATGGGCCCCGGTTGCGTTCTCATGAAGGACAATCCCGACGGCGAGACACAGGCGCAGATCGGCATCAATGCGACCGCGGCCCCGCGCGGCTATCTGGCGCTTTATACCAAGACACCGACAAAGATTACTCCAGGCGAAACGCTCAACGTCGAATTTGATGTGGACGGGCAGAAATACACCGGTATCGCCAAGGGACAGCAGATGCAAGGCTACGACGGTGCGTTTGTTCCCTTCGATAACCTCGATTTCATCTACGACCTTGCGAAAAAGAAAGCCCTGACGATCACTGCCAAAGGACGCAAAACCGTGGTGGTAAATCTTACCGGCACGGATGATGCCTTTAAGGCACTGCGTACGTGCCAAGCCGCTCAGAAATAAGCGGACGCCCGAAGCGTCTGATCGTTCTTATGCTCACGACATGGTTTTCAGCCGCGTCGTGGCCGGCCATATGAGGACCCCCTCGCCCGATGCTTGAAGTCAGGGAAGCTACTTACCCTTCTTCGTTGATGCGTTGAACGTATCAATGTAACCGCGCGCCACGGCGCGGACCGCCCGCCCGATATCGTCATAGACGTCGTCGGTCAGGTTGGCGAAGGATACGCGCACGCTCCAGTTGGGTGCATCGAAGCCGCCGCCGTTCAGGAGCACGATCGAGTGGTCTTCAGCCAGACGATAGACAAGATCAAGCGGATGGACGTTCTTCTTCAGCCATTTCACCATGTCTTCGCCGACATATTTGCGCAGCCAGAATTCGAAATCGATGGTGCCGTAATAGTAGGCAAAGTTGGGGTTGGGCTGAACATCGAGCGGCAACCCTTCGAGCAGGCTTTCCACACGAGCCCGGCAAATGTCCATGCAGGCCTTCTGATAGAGCTTTTCGGTGTCCATCAACTCGCTGATCGAGAACATCGTCATCATCACCTGTTGCGGCAGCGACAGGCCCGCGGTGTGGTTCAAGGCGACATCGCGGCTATCGGCAACGATGCGGTCAATCATCTTGAGCTTGCGCGGCTCTAGCGTGATCGAGATGTAGCGATTGTCGAGCGCCTCGAGTTCCTTCGCAGGAAGCTTGGTGAGCATTTCGTCAAGAATATTCTTCTCGTGAATGGCGATGACGCCAAGCCGCCATCCCGTGCAGCCGAAATACTTTGAATACGAGTAAACGCCGATGGTATTTTCCGGCAATTCCGCCATAAGCGAACGGAAACCTGGAACGAAGGTGCCATAGACATCGTCGGTGAGCAGCAACAGGTCGGGCCGCTTCTTTTTCACGAGGTCAACGAGCTTTTTTATGGTCGGGGCATCGATTGCCATGGACGTCGGATTGCCGGGATTGACGACGAAGAAGGCCTTGATCTTCGGATCCTCGAGCTTCTTGATTTCCTCGTCAGAGTATTGGAAACGATGTTCCTGCGTCGCCTTTATGTGCACCGCCTTGAATGCGTAGTCCTCAAGTTCGGCAATCTCGATATAGGGCGTGAAGATGGGCGTACCGAGGGCGATGGTGTCACCCTTCTTAAGGATACGGTTGGCGATCAGCGACTTGAAGATGTAGCACATGGCGGCGGTTCCGCCTTCGACCGCGTAGAGGTCGAACTTGCCGGGAGGAGCCTTGTCGCCGCACATGGCCCACATCAAGTAGCGGTGCGCCACCTGTTCGGCGTGCACCAGCATACGGTCGGGAACAGGATAGTTGTCGCCGATGATCGAATCCGTCAGTTCGAACACGAACGCGTCGGCATCGAACCCGAACGCGGTGACGGCGTGTTCCACCATCCTGGAAAGGAAATCCGCCCCCTCCATGTCGGCGTGTTTCCCAAGCCAGTCCTTCAGCCGCGCAGCTATATCCTTTTGCTGCGGCATGCCGGCGACGCCGGCCTTCGGGTCGTCAATTGTGCGGCGGCATTCGGACAGGGCGAACTGGCCAAACAGAAAGAAGCCCTCGCGCGGCTTGGTCGCGATCCAGTTAGGATTGCCCCGGCCCGCATTGAGCAAAACCTGCGCCGACTTCTGAGATTTACGCTTGGCGAGCTTGATCAGGCCGTCCTTGATTTCGAACGGGCTCATTTTCTCGTAGTCGCGGTAGTCGATCGTCTTCATGATATTTCTCCCACAATTGACATTCGTACCCGAGCCCGGATCGTCCCTCCCTGCTCCCACGTGACACCGTGAGCCAACGTCGCGGCACCGTTGTAGCTCGCAGGATGAGCCAACATTTCTTCCAATTCAAAATAAAACAAAAGACCAATAGGCGGAATGACTTTGTCATTCCGTTCCAAACATATGCATAAAGTCCCTCGACTTCGACATAAGGCGTCTTACATGAGGCATTGACGCTATACTTATAATATTTTACTGATAGCTGCACTTGGATTCATGCGCTCGCATTAAAAAACTCTTCAATAGTTACCTAGGGCAAACAACGTCCGCTAGTCGCAGAGCATTAGCGGGGCGTTCTGACATGGGAACAGCAGCATGTTCGACTGGTTCGCAAACACGCTCCGCAGCTATCCAGAAATCGCTATCTTTCTTTCTCTGGCGTTTGGCTATTACTTCGGTTCATTCACCTATAAGGGCCTCGGCCTCGGTGCGGTGACGGCAACGCTGATTGCCGCTGTCATCATCGGCCAGCTGGGTATTACCATATCGCCGCCATTGAAGGCGACGGTCTTCCTGATGTTCCTCTTTGCCGTCGGCTATGGCGTCGGTCCGCAATTCGTTCGCGGCATAGCAAAGGACGGCCTGCCGCAAGCGCTGTTTGCCGCCGTTGTTTGCGTGTTCTGCCTTGGCGCCCCGCTCCTCGCCGCAAAGATAGCCGGCTACGATGTCGGATCGGCGGCAGGACTTTACGCCGGATCGCAGACCATTTCAGCTTCGATGGGTCTGGCGACAGACGCAATCAATCGCCTTGGCCTGGCGCCGGAAGAAGCCAAGCGCCTGCTCGATGCAATGCCGGTTGCCTATGCCGTCACCTATATTTTCGGCACCGTGGGCTCAGCCATCGTTTTAGCGCTGCTGGGCCCGGCGCTTCTGGGTATCGACCTCGAAGCCGAGTGCAAGCGTTACGAGGAAGAGTATGGGGGCAAGAAGGATGTCGGCGGGGCGGGATCGGCCTGGCACAATTATGAGCTGAGGGCATATCGCGTCAAAGAGGGCGGACGGGTTGTCGGTCTCACCGCTCACGAGGCCGAGCGGCAGATTCCGGAGGAGCGGGTCTTTGTCGAGCGGATAAAACGGGGCGGCAAAATTCTGGATGCCACGGCCGAGACCGTCATACAGGCAGGCGATATCGTTGCTGTCGCCGGACGCCGCGAGGTGCTGGTAAGTCTGATTGGCACTGCTGCAGAAGAAGTTGACGACCGCGATTTGCTGGCGGTGCCAGTTGAAGGCGTTGATGTCCTCGTTACCAGCAAGCAAGCCGATGGCAAAACCCTGGCTGAACTCGCGCAGCTGCCCTCAGCTCGGGGTGTATTTCTGCGCAAGATCGTCCGCGGCGCAACGTCCACCGAAATTCCTATCCTCCCCAACACAACCATCCATCGCGGTGACATATTGACCCTGGTCGGCCGCACGCAGGACACCACGGCCGCTGCCAAGGCACTCGGCGTCGCCGACCGTCCAAGCGACGTCGCCGACGTGGCCTTTATTGGCGCTGCAATTGCAATCGGTGCGCTCGTCGGTGCATTTGTTTATAAAGTCGGCGATATACCTTTGACACTGTCGACCTCGGGCGGCGCGCTGATATCGGGATTGGTCTTCGGCTGGTTGCGATCCGTCCATCCGACTTTCGGGCGCATTCCGTCGTCAACCGTATGGTTCATGAACTCGGTTGGCTTGAATATTTTCATCGCAGTTGTTGGCATTTCGTCGGGTCCGGGTTTTGTGGCCGGATTGCAGCAATTGGGCTTCAGCCTGTTTCTCTGGGGCATCTTCGCAACGACCGCGCCTCTGGTATTGGCCATGTACGTTGGGAAATACGTCTTCCGCTTTCACCCCGCCATCCTCTTGGGCTGCTGTTCCGGTGCACGCACGACCACCGCCTCGCTGGGCATGATCAACGACCGTGCAAAGAGCCAGATTCCCGGTCTCGGCTACACCGTGACTTATGCGGTGGGAAACACCCTGCTGACCGTCTGGGGCATGGTCCTCGTTATGCTGATGACTTGACGGCTGGCCGGATCACGCGGGCAGCAGACCATTGTCCGCTCGGTATCGCAAGCGTCCAACTTCGCGAATGTATCGGACGGTTACTCATAACCATAGAAACAAGGGAGAGGTGCGATGTCACGCGAGCCCAAACGCCTAGATCAGTTCCTGCTCATTCATTCCACGCGGGCCGACCACTGGCGCGAGATCACGACCCTGGCCGACGCCTGGGCTACAAAGCGCGGTGAAAGAGGCGCTCTGGAAGAGGCTGTCGCCGGCATACTGCCGACGGAAGAATACCATGCATATCCCGGCGCGCGTTTGTTGGGCGCCCTGAACGAGCGCATTGCCACCAACGACGCGGCAGGTGCGGCTAAACTCGCGCGGCGTATTTCCAATGGCCTGCTGACCCGTGTTTATCGAGGACGTCCGGCCGAATGGGACATTCACGATGAAGTGTCGCCGAGCGAGGTGGCTGATTTGATGCCAGCATCGTCGGGCGAGCCAGGCGTGCGTCGCCCCTATTTCGAAGCCTTGTTCCTGACCAGCCAACCAGCCGCGAGGTGGCCGGCGCTGGCTGGGGAACTACGGCGGCTCCGCCGCCCAGAGGACGCATTCATATATGAACCCGTCCTTGTCGGCTCCTTCGAGGACGCTCTGTGCGCCGCGATTGTCAACCCGGACATTGCCGCTGTCGTACTCGCTGAAGGTTTCCCCTATCGCTCGCGCCACGATATGCCAGTGCTACGATCGGTGCTTGATCCTTTCGGCGAAACCGAGACAGCCGACAAGTCGGCGTTGCGGCTGGCACGATCGCTAAAGCGCATCCGCCCTGAGCTTGACCTGTACCTGCTCTCCGACCGTGAAGTCGAAAAACTTGCCGGTGATCCCGCAGCTGACGCGGTGCGGCGCATCTTCTATGCGGTCGAGGAGCCGCTTGAAACGCATTTGGCCATCCTTGAAGGTGTACAGGCGCGCTACGACACCCCGTTCTTCGACAATCTGAAGAATTATGCGCGTCGACCAATCGGTACTTTCCATGCTCTGCCGATTGCACGAGGCAAGTCCGTGTTTCAATCCGACTGGATTCGCGACATGGGCGAGTTCTATGGCATCAACCTTTTCCTTGCGGAGAGCAGCGCAACGACGGGCGGCCTCGACAGTCTTCTGGAGCCGACCGGCAATATCAAGCGCTCCCAGGAAATGGCAGCTCGGGCGTTTGGCGCCGACCATGTGTTCTTCGTCACTAACGGCACCTCCACGTCGAATAAAATGGCAGTGCAAGCATTGCTTGCTCCCGGTGACATCGCGCTAGTCGATCGCAATTGCCACAAATCGCACCATTACGGCATGGTGCTCACCGGGGCCCAACCATACTATGTCGAAGCGTTTCCGATGACGGAATATTCGATGTATGGAGCGGTACCGCTCGATACCATCAAACGCGCCCTGCTTGCGCTAAGGGCCGAGGGGCGGCTGGAGCGTGTGAAACTCCTCGACCTGACCAACTGCACGTTTGACGGTCACATGTACAACGTCCGGCGCGTCATGGAAGAATGCCTCGCGATCAAACCGGACCTTATTTTCCTTTGGGACGAGGCCTGGTCGGGTTTTGCCAGATTTTCGCCGTTCCTGCGCCCCCGCACCGCGATGGGCGCGGCCGCCGACATCGAGGATTGGCTGCGTGATCCGGCATCCGTAGCGGCCTATGAGAAGCAAAAGGAGGAACTGGGCGCCGATCCCTCGGACGAGGCGCTGCTTGCAGCGAGGCTCCTGCCGGATCCGCGCGAGGTGCGTCTGCGAGTCTACCAGACCAACTCCACCCATAAATCAATGTCGGCGATCCGCCAGGGATCGATGCTCCTGGTCAAGGACGTCGATTTTCACACGGTAGAGGCGCAGTTCCACGAGGCAGTGTTCACGCATGCCTCGACGAGCCCGAACCAGCAGCTGATTGCCAGCCTCGACATTGCCCGCCGGCAGATGGAGCTTGAGGGGTACGGTCTCGTCATGAATGCGATCGAGATCGCGCTCACGATCAGGCGGGCGATAGCCGAGCATCCATTGATCTCGAAATATTTCCGCGTCCTTGGAGCGAACGATATGATGCCTGCATCCTATCGCTCGTCAGGATTTACGGACTACCTGTCGCCCGGTTCCACCTGGGCTAACGTCGTCAAGGCAATGCGCGAGGATGAATTCTATCTTGATCCAACGCGCATGACCCTTGTGTGCGGAACGGCCGGCTTTGACGGCACCCAGTTCAAAGGCCTTCTCGCCAGCACCTATAATATCCAGCTCAACAAGACGTCGCGCAACAGCGTGCTGTTGCAGTCCAATATAAACAACACGCGCAGCGATGTGGCGCAGCTTGTCCGCGTCCTGGTGGAAATCTGCCACGCCATCGACAAGCGCCTCGCGGATGGCGGGGAGCCTGAGCGCACGGCCTTTAAAGCCCGGGTCAAATCCTTGATGACCGACGTGCCGGATCTGCCGAATTTCAGTAACTTCCATGAGGTGTTCCGTGGCGACGCGGGCCGGACAACGCCCGAGGGCGACATACGCACGGCGTTTTTCAGCGCCTACGATCCGACGATATGCGAATACGTTCCGCTATTTGGCTCGGAGTGCGACCGCCGGCTGCGTGATGGCCCGGAGATGGTTTCGGCCAACTTCGTTATACCCTATCCGCCAGGGTTCCCGATTATGGTGCCGGGCCAGGTCCTCACCCAGGAAACAATAGACTTCATGCGCAAGCTCGATGTGAAGGAAATTCACGGATACGAAAAGGCCAGAGGCCTCAAGCTGTTGCTACCTGATGCAGTAGCGAAAAAGGCCAAGCGCTAGCAAGAGCAGAGCAGCGAGCACGTTAAGGTCCTCGGGGGGAGGGTTTTGTTATGGTCTGGTTCGAGCACTTCCTGGTAAAATATCCGGAGCTTGCCGTGTTTCTTGCAATCAGCATCGGCTATCTGATCGGAGGCGTGAAGATCAGGGGCTTCGGCCTCGGCCCTGTCACCGGCTCCCTCTTTGCCGGGATTCTGATCGGCCAGTTCGCCGAGGTGCCGACCGCCAGCATGGCCAAATCCTTTCTGTTTCTTCTCTTCCTCTTCGGCATCGGCTATTCCGTCGGTCCACAATTCCTCCAGGCGCTTAAAAGGGACGGCTTGAAGCCCGTTATACTCGCTGTGGTCGTCTGCGTGACGGGCTTGCTTACTGCGATCGTGATCGCCAAGGCGCTGAAACTTGATGCAGGTTTCGCCGCGGGCCTTGTTTCAGGTTCGCTCACCGAGAGCCCAGCCATGGGAACGGCGACAGAGGCGATCAACGCACTCCCGCTTTTGGAGGCCGAGCGGGCGCGACTGGTGGCGCACGTCGCCGTTGCCGATGCGGTGTGCTACATCTTCGGCGCTGTCGGCGTCATTTTGTTCTGCAGTGTCGCTGGACCGAAATTGCTCGGCATCGACCTCCCGACCGAGGCGCTGAAGCTGGAAAAGGAACTTGGCATCAAACGGACGGCGGCGGGCGTATCTTCGGCTTGGCACAGGTTCGAACTCCGCTCCTACCTGATTGCGAAAGGCGCGCCCGTTGATGGCCTTTCCATAGCGGCGGCCGAAGTCAAATTTCCCGAGCACCGATTGTTTATCCAGCGCGTGCGCCGAGGTGAAAAGATTTTCGAGGCGACACCGGAGTTTAAGATGTGCGCCGGTGATATTGTTGCAGTGTCTGGCCGACGAGAGAGTCTGGTGGAAGTACTCGGTCCCCGTGCCGAGGAAGTCGAGGATCGCGAACTCCTCGATATCCCGGTTTCAGTCGCGGACGTGCTTGTGACGAACCGGGAAGTCGACGGGCGGAGCATTGCCGACACCGCAAAACAGGATTGGGCGCGCAGCCTCTACCTGCGAGCAATCACGCGCGGCACCGAGGAGCTTCCGCTTGCACCCGGGATCGCGGTACAGCGGGGCGACATCCTCCGGCTCGTGGGGCCCGAGGCCGTCGTCGCACGGGCCGCCAAGCGGGTGGGCGTCATCATTGCGCCGACAACGGCAACCGACTTCTTTGTACTTGGCCTTGCCATCTTCCTTGGGGGGCTGGTCGGCGTGCTCGTCACTATTCCAATCGGGGATATGCGAATATCCTTGAGCACAAGCGTCGGAACCTTGCTGGCGGGACTGATCGTCGGCCATTTGCGCACGCAGTTTCCACTATTCGGCCGCATACCGGACGGTGCCGTCTCGCTTATGACTGCACTTGGCCTGGCCGCCTTCGTCGCAATGACCGGCCTTCACGCCGGGCCTGTCTTTGTCTCCGCCATAGCTGAGGCGGGCGTCGGACTTCTATTTGGCGGGATGGTCGTCACGCTTGCGCCGATGATCATTGGACTCTATGTCGGACGTTACCTGCTCCGCATGAATCCGATACTGCTCCTCGGCGGGCTCGCCGGCGCCCAGACAATGACGGCCGGCATGGCAGCTGTGCAGGACCGCTCGGGGAGTCCGGTTGCCGTCCTCGGCTATACGCCCGCAGTCCCCATCGGCCACATTCTCCTCACCACCTGGGGGACCGTCATCGTCGGCGTCATTGCCTGATAGGCAGATGAAGCCGGTTCATAGCAGTGGGGCGGGACTTGCGATGAGTACGGATCTCAACAATTCATTTCCTCCCGACCAGAGTATCTGCAGGCCAAGGCAAAACAGAATGAACGCGGAAAGGCGAACGGCGATATCGGTACCTCCAGGCCCGAGAAATCGCTGAATTCGATCCGCATAGGTGAAACAAAGCATGATCGTCAGCGCCAGAACGGCGATGGCGGCGACGCTCGCCACCACGAATATTATCCGGTCCGCGGGCCTCGCAATCGTTGCCTCCGAAAGTCCGATGCTGATCACGACAGCCATCGACCCCGGCCCTGTCGTCAGCGGCAGAGTTAGGGGATAGAAGGCCTGTTCGAGCAGTTTCTTGTTCGAGACGCCCCCTGTCGGGGTTTCGAGTTCCTTTCTGCTTCCTTCATTGAGAAGTTTCCAGCCGGCCACCGCGACGATGAATCCACCGGCGATGCGAAGGATGGGGATTGAAATGCCATAAAACTGCAGGATCAGCGCGCCCAGCAAGAATGAGCACACGAGTAGGACGAAGGAATTCAGCGCAATGCGTCTTGCAAGGATGGCGCGAAGCTCGGGCGTCGCGCCGGTCGTCAGACCGAGAAACACGAGCGCCGAACCGGGCGGGTTGACCACGGGAAAAATCGAGGCCAGCACCAGCGCAAACGTACTGAAGGCGGCGCTCATTGACGCGCGAGCCTATAAACCAGACTCGCAACGCTGAGCCCCAGGAAGGTCTCCGAGGCGAACAACCAGCCGGCGGCTTGCGTCATCTCTTGCCTTTCAAACCATGCGCAGTTGAACGAGCGGGCCCTTCTCGTCGAGGATAGACCATACATCTATCCCGGAGAGGTTGCTACGCTATCATTGTGAAGGGCCCCTGGATCAATTAAACGAACGCCAGTTGAACGATATCTCACCTTGTTTCAAGTTTTGACGAACACGCTTATGCCTACAAGGCTCTGATTCTTGAGCCTACGCCGTGGCCAAAGTCGAAGACCCCAATAATTGATCCGAGTAATTGAGGACCAGCAAGACGCCCTTAAATAAGGCGGAAACATCAATGGCCGCTAAACACCAGGACTTGAACCGGCAGCACCAAGGCCTGCATGCGCAGAATACCCGCATGGACGAGACCGACGGCATCCACACCATGGAGGAAGATCCGCTGCAGCGTGCCGAGATCCTGGGATTCGAGCGCTGCGTGATTGCTGGTATAGGCATTAGCAATACAGCTGCTGCCCGGCGGAACCCCGTCGAGGCCTCCGGAAAATATCGGTTCCAGATAGACGGTCAAAGTTCCGGGCCTGCTGATTTGCTGCACGTCGATAAGCTGATCCGTCGGTCGTAGCTGACCGGCGGCAATAACGTCCTGCACCTGCGTGACAACCATTGGTATGATGATGAATGGTTTGCCGATGCAGGTTGCTTCGGCGATCATGCCTGGCTTCATCACCTGCGCTTCGATCTGGTTGAAGCCGGCGACGAGAGATACGCGGCCCGCTTCACTCGGAACGAGGATCCCGGCAGGGCGTATCAGCGAGTTGATGAAATCGCCCTTGCGCAGCCCGAATTGCTGAATGGTCCCCGAAACGCCGGCGTGAACGACCATCTTGTCAAGTTCGACCTGCGCTTGAGCCAGCGCGGCTTCGGCGCTCGCCCGTTGCGCGGGCAACAGCGCCGAGATTTGCGTCTGCAGCGTTTGTTTATTGGCAATGGCGGCGTCAACCGCGCCCTTCCGCCCTGTGGCGGCGACCTGCAGCCGCTCGATCTCGCGCGGTGCAACGACGTTCTGGTTGCGACGCATGATTTCCTGTTTTGTCGATAGTTCGTCGAGCGCCTGCTGATAGGCGCCCTGCGCCTGCTGGATCAAACCATCGGAAGCAACAAGTTCGGTCTCTGCCACGCTAATCGCCGCGTCCACCTCGGCGATGCGGCGCTGTGCCGTCTGCTTTGCGGCCTCCTGTTCGGAGCTGTCGAGGCGGAACAGCGGTGCGCCGGCTTCCACTTTCTGGTTGTTGACGACATAGATTTCGGCGACGCGCCCATTGGTCTCAGGCAGGATCGTGATTGTGCGGAAGATGGCGGTGACGTTTTGCGTCGTCGGATGAAAGTAGAAAATCATGGTTATGAGCGTGACGGTCAAGAGCAGGCACGTGGTGATGCCCCAGCGCAACTCGTACCACACCGTATAGAGCGTGATTTCCCGGCCGAGACGTTTGCCCTGGACATAGCGACGGAAGAGATAATCGGGGAAGATGGTGAGCATGGAGCAAAGCATCAACTCGAACATGGCTCAGATTCCTTCACTGGAGCCGGGCGTTCTCTCACCCACCCCTGTCGCTGCCACGTCTCCGCCAGTCGCCTCTGGCTCCTTTCCGGCGATCCGCTCGAGCGACTGGGCAATTGATCCCATCGGGGTCGAGAAATCGGGAAACTCGATCATTGCGAGCAGCAGCCCAAGAATCCAGTAGATGTGATTATGGGTAAACAGCGAGATCAGCGCCAATACGGCAACGATTTCAATCTGCACCTTGTTGGTGCGGTGCGCCATGCGCTCCGGCACGGCGTGCAACTGGAAATAGAGATTGCCTACGGCAAGAACCACGATGAGAAGGAAGACCACGACGGCGTTAAAAAGCCAGTCGCTCTGTCCCGGCAGTGTAATAAATGCCGGCAGGTGATCCACCACCGCCGGATTCATCTTCGGCTCCCCCATTCAGCCTTCTCCTCAAAACAAACATTCTTGCCCAACCCACAACTCTAAACCTAGGCCTTGGCTCCAGCAAAAAAAATTACGGTAACAGTCTTGAAGGATCTAGAAGTTGCGCTGGAAGCGAATGATGCCGCCAAGTGCGTCATCCTCGCCAAAGTCGCTCTCTGCCACTTCCTTTCGGTCGCCGCCGAACTTGGTGTAGTCGATTTCCGGTCTGATGAAGAAGCCCGGCACAAGCTCGTAGTTGACGTTGAGGGCGAGAGCCCACGTGCCCTGCTCCTCATAGGCCGCCTGGCCGTTGATCGTCGCTTTGTCGGTAACCTTGATGGCAAAGCCACCCCAGCCGGCCCAGTCGCCTTCCCACAAGCCGTACCAATTTTTGTTCTGATTGGTGATGAACGAATCAGAATCATAGTTGGATTGATAGCCCGCCATGATCCAGGCCGATATTGCATCCGTCAGGCTCACGTCGAGCCGCGCCTTGACGCCGACGGCATCCTGCACGGAATCATAACCGACGACAGCACCAATCTGGCCCCAACCCTGTTGATATTTCACGCCGGCAAGGACATGCGGCATGTAATCATCGATGACGTAGTCATAGCCGTTGAATACCATGCCCTGTTCCGCGGCGACAACTGCGGAAAATCCATTGCCACCCTTGAAGGTGTAGCTGATCTGATTGCTGGAAATGCTGTCGGATCCATACTGGATCACGTCGTCCTGAATAATCGTTCCAGCATAGCCGAGCCAGGAGCCGAAGAGGACATCGTTGACGCCCATCTGGAACCCGCCCAGCTCGATAAACCCCTGATGCAGCGTGCCTCCGGCGTCGTCGCTGTTTGTATTCTGGAAACGGGTGTCAATAAACGACCGCAGCGTGCCAAGTTCTGTTTCGGAACGCGCGTCAAAACGAATTTCGGCGCGGGTGCGGACACGCCAGGTATCATTTCCGCCTGCACCAACGGGGCCACCGGTAAACACGTTGTCCCCGCCGGAAAACTCGAAGCGCAGGTAACCGTTGACCTTTAGGCATGTTTCGGTTCCCGGGATATAAAAGAAGCCCGCCCCATAGGCATCGCATACCCGGACATATTCAACAGGCTCGGGCTCCGCAACGACGACTGCATCCGCCGCATAGGCCGACGTGGTCATGAGGACTGCACCCGACATCAGAAAAAGCGTTCGAATAGCCATCCAATCCCCTCCAGATTGCCCGGCCGAGCATTTCTGCTTCAGCAATCGCTGCAGTTTATCCCTTTCAGGTATCGAGGATCATAACGTTGATCAAAAAATGCAAAGTGTTGCCAAATCACCACACCCATGCCACTTCTGAGCCAGGAGACGAGGGACGGCGGTAACTGACCGATTGGACTTAGGACGAGCGCTGGCGTTGTTGATATGTAATTCTTGACAGAAGCCGGGCCGGGGAAGAACTTGATTCAAGTGGCCTGCGGAGCCTACAAAATTGTTTGGTGTTGCGTGAAACAATCGAGATAACCCTCTTCGCCCGGGTTGTCTACGTTGTGACGTTCCCATCCAAGTCCAGCGGCAAAAAGTGGTGGAGGAGAGATCGTAATGCACATGCGCCAGTTGAAGAAGCTGCGGTACGACGACGACACCTGCACGTTGAAGATCGACGGTGAGAATGGCTTTGAGAAATCCAAGACGATCTATCTAGATATCAAGAACACGGAAATTTTCCTCAACACGATCAAATCCGCATTTCATTTTGACGACGTTGCGATTGCAGCGACAGTCGTCAAAAGAAAATCTCGAACGATCTCTACTGCTTTGCAAGCTGTTGAACAGCTCTGCAATCATTGGCCCGCGCAAGATAGACTATTCCTGTCGGCTGCGTCTTACCGCTTCGAGTCAGAGAATACGGAGTGGGTCGCCCCGCTGGCCCATTGCATCACTGCGCAGGCGGCGCAGGGAACACACCTTTCATCGGACCCTGGAGCAAGGCGCCCAGACGTTGAAACGCATGGTGGCTCTACCCAACGGTCGGCGGTCTGGGGGCGGACTCGTTGAGATATCGCCGGAGGCCTGCTTCGGCATTGGAAAACATACGATCCTCGCCGACGTGGTCGGCAAAGCCCGACCTCCGCACATAATCGAGGACGTCCGGGCTAAGCTCCGCGAGCCACGTCGCTGTTCCCTCCTTTGCGAAACGGCGTGCGCCGTCGATCATCATTTGAAGTGCGGAATATTCAATATCGAAGACCCGGCTGAGGTCAAGCATGAGTACGCTGGGCTTGTTCTGAGTAACGAGTTCCCGGACGCGATCGCCGACATGCTGGGCATTAGCAAAGAATAACCTTCCTTCCGGACGCACGATCAGGAGTCCATCAAAGGTTTCGTCGTCCGGATGCTCCGGCGATATTGGGCGTAGCAGATCAGACCCTCGTTTGCGACCGATCACATGGACACGTGGACGCGTCGACTGACTTGACAGTCCGAGCAGCGACAGCACGATCGCAACTATTATCCCCTGAAGGGTACCAAATGCGAGCACACCGAGGAAAGCCGCGACCGCCCATCGGAACTCCATCGTGCGGACCTTGCGGATCGATGCGAATTCGAGCGGCTGGATCAGACCGATTGAATAGACAATTACGATAGCCGCGAGCACGGCCTGTGGCAGAAGTCCCAACAACGGGGCCAGAGCCAGCATGGTTGCCGCCGAGACACCAGCCGTGACGAGCGATGCCTTCTGCGTCCGCCCCCCAACGGCGCGCACCACGGCCGTCTGCGATGTCCCGCCACCAGCAGGCATGGCACCAAAAAAGGCGCCAGACAAGTTCGCTGCGCCAATAGCGATAAGTTCCCGATTTGCCCTGATTGGCGGGTCGGACGGGACAGCAAAGGCGCGGCCGGCGGCAATCGTCTCGGTAAAACTCATAAGCGCTATGCCAATTGCCCCCGGGAGCAGCGTTATTGCGAGGCCGAGGGCTGGCAACGTTATCGAAGGCAACGATTGGGGGATGAGACCGACCGTTGCCACGCCAGCTCCACTCAAATCGCCTAACCAGGACGCGGCGATACCGGCGCCGACCACCGCCAGCGGTGCTGGAGAGTGCGGCCAGACGCGCTCCGTAACCAGGAGCAGGATCAAGGCGGCCACTCCCAGTGCCAGCGTGATGAGGGAGCTTTCGTGAAGATGCTGGACAAGGCTAAACGCGTCGCGAAAAAAGCCTTCTTTCAATATGTGAACGCCAAAAAGCTTCGGCACTTGATCGAGGACAATGACGAGCCCAATGCCCGCCTTGAACCCGGTCAGCACAGGCGCTGAAATCAGGGTTGCAACAAACCCAAGACGAAGGAAGGAAGCCAGAACCAGCAGGGCGCCGGTTAGGGCTGTGAGCGTCGCTGTCGCTATGATTAGCTTCCCGGGATCTCCGTCAGGCACGGCCATGCCCAGCTCAGTGGCGGTGAGTATTGCCAAGGTGGTCGTTGAGCTCGTGCTCAGAACCCGTGAGGTGCCCAGAAGTGCATAAACGATCATCGGGACAAAGGCCGTGTATAGCCCTACGCTGACTGGCAAGCCAGCGACGGTCGCATAGGCCATAGCTTTGGGCAGAACGACCGCCGCCACTGTGAGACCCGCAACCAAGTCGGGACGCAGTACCTGATCAGCCGGCTTCTCCGTTCGGTCGGATGTCATTACACAATACTCCTAATTGCCCGCAACACACGAGGTCCTTGCTTTGGTCATCAGATCTGTTAGCGATTTAGAATCTACTTTAGCAAACATGGAGTGGTAGAAGGCCACTTGAGTTTTCCGCCGGGAATTTAGCTAGTTGAAGGCGTGGCGCCGGACACGGGGTGTTGGCCTTGCCCTGAAAAGGTTAGGGTGCGTCCGGCGCTAGTTCAGCTTGATCTAAATCTTGCGCCATGCAAGCGGACTCTGTTGGCGAGGTTAACTTTATTGGGGATTTTGCTCGTACCCCAACGATGGGTGATATCGTTTGGATTTCAAGCAGCCAAAGCGTACTATGGTTGGTGGAAGGGCATTCCGCCTTTTCGGTGATTGCCCGAAAATAAGCCTGCTGTTTGCAGACCACGCGGCAGCGAGCCCTTTTCGGAAAACTAAACCCTTATCCGAGCGTATAACGTTGATCGCTGACGACTACCGGATATCCAGCTGCCTTTGGTCGGGCGACCCTTACGCGTTAGTATCGCTCTGACAACCCATTCGTGGGAGGATACTAAAATGTTTAAATTGCAGTCCCTATTCGCCGCTTCGATAGTATCGGTATCCCTCGTGGCATTACCGGGAATTTCGTGGGCGACCGACCAATCGCAACAACGCCAACAGGCACGCGACACCCGCCAGCAAGCGCGTCCTGATGCACGACAAGCGAAGCAGGATTGTCGCGCCGCTGATCAGAAAAGCAATGCGGCGTGCCGGCAGGATAAGCGATCGACAAAGCAGGACGCCCGTCAAACGGGTCGCGCCATCAAATACTGATAGGGGGCGCCTATCTCTTTACGACGAACGACAAGGTGGCCCGCCACCGGCGGGTCCCACTATTCTCGTATTGCAACTAACAATAACGTGGCGCTTGGGTGAAATAACGCCAATAAAGCCTAAGGGCTACAGTTGAGAGCAGCCAGAGGGGGCAAGTCAATGCTTGAGGCACTTGCGGGCTGCTGCCATTGCCTTGTAGGTCCCCTTCAGATCAACAACAAAGGCTCCCTTTGTTTCCGGAAATACAGTCATTTTATATCTCTTCGCGACGGCGCGCTTAAACTTCGGGTCATCAGTCAAGATATAGCCACCAGAATAGCCGTCCTTAAGGTCGCCGCTCGTGGTGGTGGCCACGCCTTTGTAAAGCTGACCGTCGATAGAAACGAAGATGTCCGACATATTGCCGTTCTTGAGACCGATATCGACCTTGGTGAATACACCGAGATACCCGACCTCTTGATTCGCCGTAACGCCCATTTGCACCGAACTTGGGCCATCCGAGCGCACGATCAAACAATCTCCGCGGGTTTGATTTGTGTAGACAGTCCAGCCCTCGATGTCGTCCCCGTATCGAACAAGCACGTCGCTGGCCTTGGGAAGCGGGTTCTGGTTTTGTGCGTAAGCCATCACAGACGAAAGTGTTATTGACGTGGCCGCTATCAGTGTCAGGAAGTTTCGCATGAATATTCCCCTTGTGCAGACTGGGCTCCAGTTGATTGTCGAGAATTGTAGGTAGTCACGGTGCAGTCTAGAAGCGAATTTTAGAGTTCGCGTTTCTTGTCATTCGGAGCACTCGCATTTCAATCGCTATTCGCGGAGCGTTAGGCCAGATGTCGGCCAGCCCTATGTTCGCAACTTTGTCCTATGCCACCTTTTATCAACCTTCTGGCCGACCAGTTCAATCACTTCCTCTTCAATTGCCCACTGACAAGCATCAAACGCTCGGCATGCTGTGCAGTTAGTTCAAAAGGAAGTGTAAATAACCCGTCGCTGTGTTCAAGCAACGACGGGTTTGGGGGTAGTCAATCGGACAGTTGATGGCACGATTCTACAATACAACATACTCCACTCCGAGGTTCGCGACAATGTAACGTGCGTCCCAAATGTATGCATAAAAGCCCAAGTGAAGCGGTGTGAATCCTAACTGAACTCGCAATCCTGCCTCGGGTTGAACTCAACGATCGACTTGTTAGCAGTCGCGGGAAGCGACGCGATCTGACGCAATAAGCGCCCTCAACCCAAGAACCACCCGCTTTCGTAAAGCAGCCCTAGCATCCCAACGACAAATATAATTCCAAATATGGCAGGCTTGATATCCCAATCCTCGTGCATATATTTTTCCCGCGGCGGCGAAGCCGAGGCGAGTGTGAGGCTGATTTGCCTTTTATTCATTGACCGCGTTTAAACAGTTTGGTGAAGGCGTATAACCTTTAGATGCCGAGCGACCTTCGGTGAGCCAGAACATCGAGGCCTCCGCCTATGGCGGGTAGTTTAATGCCGGCTCGTGCTTCATCGCGAGTCCCAGCGTAGCCGTCACCGCCACCGCATCGGAAGCCTTTGTGGCCCATAATAGCCAATACCGATTGTGACCGACGCATAGGGGCGCGGAGTCCTCTTTGGGCAATGGTCGTTGCCGCACGACCCATCGTCATCAACTCTGTTGAACGAGGTCGTCTCTCAGTCTCGCATTGAGCACGACAACGATCTTTCGCATGACGGCAGCGAGAGCGACGATCGGCTTTTTGCCACTGGCGACGAGACGTTTGTAGAAGGCGGCGAACTCGCCTTTGCCGCGTGCGGCCTGCATGGCGGGCATGAAGAGGATCGTTCGAACCTCGGGCCGCCCGCCGCGGTTCCTGCGATAGCCGATTGTCTTGCCGCTCTCGTTCGGATGAGGCGCGAGGCCGGCAAGCGAGGCGGCATGGCGCCGATCCATCCGGCCGAGCTCGGGCAAGGTGGCAATGAGGGCTGCGGCCGTCGTCTTGCCGATGCCGGTCATGGCGGTGGCGATCCCGGTGCGGCGTTTGAGAGGGCCGGTCCCGGTCAGAACCGCGATGTCACGGTCGATCTGGGCGATCTGCCTGTCGATGACGGCGAGTGTCGCCTTGAAGGTTGCAGCGAGCCGGCGGGCACCGGGTGCCTTCGACCGGTTGCGCTCGGCAACCCGCATCGCCATCAGATCGCTGCGCCTTCGCACGAGTGCCTTGAGGTGCACCTCCCTGCAATCGGGTGCACACCACAAGACCAGGCTCGCCCAGCGCTCCAGACCATAGGCCGACAGTTCACGCGCATCGATCGCATCGCTCTTGCCGATCCGTCCTTTCGAACGGATGAAGGCCTTGAGCTTGCGGGTGTCGCAGCGATGGACGGCCAGTCCGCATCGCTGGCATTCCTCGATGAGAAG
>NZ_JBFTRH010000005.1:0-337475 GCF_056399405.1 Phyllobacterium sp. 01N428 | reverse complement strand
AATTTCCTCCGCGAGGGCCGTCGATTCTCTATCGGCCTTTGCGCCAATATCCTGCAAAACTTCATCGACCAGTGGGGCATCACTTGGCCTGGGCGTTTCTGGCGGCGGTTGATCAGTCATCTTCTTGCTCCTTTGCCAACGAGTTTAGAAACAGCGGCCAATGAAAATTGTTCCGGAGCGAATGTCGTCCCTAGGACAATCGCCAGCAACTGAATTTCTCGCATCGGTGAAGTGGTGAGAGTGAGATGAGACGTTGATTGATGATGACGAAAACGCCGCAAAATCTAAGGGCCAGGTTTTACAGCGTGCGCAACGACGCTGCTGGGATCGGTAGCCAAAAAAGCAAAGATGTCGGCCTGTACGGGGCCTTCCTTATTTTTGCGAACGCAATACCAACCCGATTATGCGCGGCATGGTCGGGGATAAGCTCACGGTCGTTGTTCCGACCATTCCGTGATCCAAGACATCAGGCGCGCTTGGAGCGACGGGGCGCAGGAGCGGTGAGATCCTGCCACGGATCGGTCAGGAGACAATCATCATCGTTGGCGCACCACACGGCCCCGGGCCGGTGTTCGCTCTGGGCAACCGCGAAGTGCAGGGCCGATTCCCTGTCAGCAAAGAGTCCGCCGACCAGACGCTGCCTGTCGCAGACGATCCAGCATCCTTCCAGATTTCGACCAACGAGAAAACGGGTGCACGTTCTAAAACGATCGTGGCTTTTACGTGGGTATCGCATGATCTTCGCTTTCAGCAGCTGGCAGGCGCAGGCCTGGCGGATGCAGCATTGTTTGATGAAGAGTCGCTTGCTCAGATCCGCCAGTTGAGCGGCTGGGGTGCTTTTTCGATCGGCCTTTCGTCCGCGCCGAAAATCGCATCGGCTGGATCGCACGGGACTTCGCTGCCCGGATCGCCCAATCGGTCGAGCGCTATCCTGAT
Source organism: Phyllobacterium sp. 01N428 (assembly GCF_056399405.1). NCBI lineage: Bacteria > Pseudomonadati > Pseudomonadota > Alphaproteobacteria > Hyphomicrobiales > Phyllobacteriaceae > Phyllobacterium > Phyllobacterium sp. 01N428. The sequence continues at coordinate 336,539 of NZ_JBFTRH010000005.1, read as the reverse complement.
CCGATCCGCCGTCTCTGCCGAAACAGGCACGAGCGGCAGACGCATTTCGTCATTCATGCCGCGCCGATATTTCAGGGCGTACTTGATGGGGCCGGGATTCGTGTCGAGGTCGAACGCTTTATAGACCCGCATCAGCCGCTGCTGAATATAATTGGCGGTGGACCAGTCGGGTTTCCGGCATGCATCGTGCAACGCGGCGAAGACGTGCGGCAGGACATTGGCAGTTACGGAAATCGTGCCGTCGCCTCCCGAAAGGTTGAAGGCGTGCGACGACGCATCATGCCCGGACAAAAGAATGAAACGGTCTTCGAATGCGCGGCGCATTTCCCCGACACGCCTGACTTCGCCCGTCGCGTCCTTGAGGCCGATAATGGAGGGGATCTCGGCAAGCCGCGCGAGCGTCCCCAGTGACAGGTCAATGCCGGTACGCGAGGGTACATTGTAGACGATGATAGGCAGGTCGACGCGCCCTGCGATCGCCTCGAAATGACGGACAATACCATCCTGGCTCGGCTTGTTGTAATAGGGCGTTACGACCAGCGCAGCGTCGGCGCAGCAGGATTGGGCGGCCAAGGTATGGGCGATCGTCAGTTCCGTACTGTTCGTGCCGGTTCCGGCGATCACGGGCACCCGTCCGCGCGAGGCTTTCACGCAGGTCCTGATGATTTTCAGCCGCTCGTCCCAGGCAAGCGTGGGGGCTTCGCCGGTTGTCCCGCAAGGAACCAGTCCGCTGATTCCGAATTGAATCTGCCAATCCGCAAGGGCGGCGAGGGCGTCGTAGTCGACGGCTCCGTGGTTGAAGGGGGTGATGAGGGCGGTCATCACGCCCTTTAATCGTGAGGGTTGCTCGGTTCTGCTGTTTATCATGGATTTGCTCATCGATTGTGATCGGCAACGACTCAAGCCCGATTGTGTCGGGACCGTAAGATAGCGGCTTGCTCAGATCATGTGGTTGAAGGCGACCCAAACGCGGAGCGCTATACAAACTGCGACGATGACGGCAAGGGCGATAAAAGTTGGCAAGTTCCGCCAATGTCCATGCTTAAAATCGGCGGCGGGCTGGCAACGGTATATTACCTTCGTTAGTCGCTCAGACATTCCAGGCACTCCTTTGTTGAGTACGTGGCAACAGGTATCATGGGGTCGGATAGGCTTTCTATTCCGGCTTCAAGGCAAAATATCAGGAATTCATAAAAATCGGTCGTCGCCCTCTCGGTTGTGCAAATATGCGTCATTTTCACGATCGACGTTAACTTGTGCTCTGGCAGACGCTTGGTTACGGTGAACAACCACAAAACAGGTTTTCAATGAGCAAAATCGAATTCGACCACACTTATAGCCGGCTGCCGGACAAATTCTTCATCCGCACGTTGCCTACGCCCGTCGCGTCTCCGAGATTGATTAAACTGAACCATGATCTCGCACGACAGCTAGGTCTCGAGGATCAGTGGTTGAGCAGTGCAGAGGGTATCGACATGCTGGCGGGAAATAATGTTCCGCAAGGCGCTCACCCCATTGCCACCGCATATGCAGGGCATCAGTTTGGTCATTTCGTCCCTCGACTGGGCGATGGTCGGGCGATCCTCCTCGGCGAAGTCATCGATCGAAACGGCGTCCGCCGTGATATTCAGTTGAAGGGTTCGGGACGCACGCCTTTTTCGCGGGGCGGAGACGGACGCGCGGCGCTGGGTCCTGTGTTGCGCGAATACATCATAAGTGAAGCAATGAATGCCCTGCGGATTCCAACAACCCGCGCGCTCGCTGCCGTTCTGACCGGAGAAACGGTTGCACGTGAGACGTCTCTGCCCGGTGCCGTTCTCACCCGTGTTGCGTCCAGTCATATAAGGATTGGCACGTTTCAATTTTTTGCCGCACGGGGTGATATTGAGGGAGTTCGTACTCTCGCGGACCACGTCATTGCCCGGCATTACCCCACGGCGGCAGAGGCTGAAATGCCCTATTTGTCGCTCCTGGCCGAAGTGATCGGAGTCCAGGCTTCGCTGGTTGCGCAGTGGATGTTGGCCGGATTTATCCACGGAGTGATGAATACAGACAACATGTCTATCGCGGGCGAGACCATTGACTATGGTCCATGTGCATTCCTGGACAATTACGATCCGGCGACCGTTTTCAGTTCCATCGATCATGCGGGCCGCTACGCGTATGGTAACCAGGGGCCGGTCGCTTTGTGGAACCTGGTGCGTATGGCAGAGACACTGCTCCCGTTGTTAGCGGACGATCAGGACAGGGCGGTGTCCCTGGCCCAAAACGCGCTAGCCACCTTCGACGCACAATTCGAGGCGGTGTTTATTACGGGGATGCGAAGTAAGGTTGGTTTGTTCACCGAAGAAGAAAATGACCTGACGCTTATCAAAGAACTGCTCGACATAATGACCAGGGGGCAGGCGGACTTTACTTTGACGTTCCGCTATCTGAGCCATTCTGCCGGGAACGCTACGGAGGACGAGGAACTGCTCAGCCTGTTTGCAGAACCTGGCGTATTTGTGGAGTGGCTGGCACGCTGGCGGTCGCGCATCTCGCGCGAAGCGCAGACAGGTTCTGAGCGCCGGAATGCAATGCTCCACGTCAATCCGCGCTTCATCCCGCGAAACCACCGCGTCGAAGCGGTCATCACCGCAGCGGTCCGGAATAATGATTTCCGCCCGTTTGAAGAATTGCTGACAGTTCTCGGCCAACCCTTCGAGGACCAACCGGAATTCGCACATTACGCAGATCCTCCGAAAATCAACGAGCGCGTCCTTCAAACGTTTTGCGGCACTTGACGTCTCGTTCCTTCAGAAGAAATAGAGGGTTGCTCCACAAATTTGAGCCTCCAAGCGTGCTTGGACGAGCACTAGGTGACGGTGGCTGACGCAGTCGTCGGATCACATATTTCGGCTTTGGCAGGCCGATGGTCCGCCGATCACAAACAGAAGAGACCGATTGTGCCGTGCTAGAAATGTCAATTCGTGTCAATATTGTTGATGCTATCAACACGAGTCCGTAAGGGGGCTTTCAGGTCACGTGCACCGGGCCGCACTTTAAACTCCATCGTACCAACATGCGAACGAACGCAGTTGCGGCAAAAGGCGTGTAACGGTATGAAGTTATGAAAATTGAAACGTTCTGTTCGAAGCTAGGGGAGCCCTTCTACCGTTTCGGTTCCATGGACAGCCGAAGCGAGGCACATCTACGGCAAGCGAATCTTCAGCCGAACGCGTTGCTCGATAGATTTCATCAAGTTTATTCTGGAGGGTAGCGTGCGTCACAGACCTAAAGCGCGTACCAACAACGTCATACAGAAAACGCTACCTCGCGAAAGGGCCGATCTGAATATCAACACTTAGTTGACGAACCGTACAATAACGCCAGGCTTCACCATTCCAGCTAGCTCCTCGGCGTCCCAGTTGGTCAGACGAATGCAGCCATGCGATCCAACTTTGTCGATAAGTTCGGGATCAGGCGTTCCATGAATGCCGTATGTTGGCTCGGTTAGATCGATCCAGACAGTTCCGACCGGTCCATTGGGGCCTTTGGGGATCGTGAGTATCTTATTGTTCTTCCCTTGCTTAAAGTTGACCTTTGGATTGTATCTGAACACGGGCATCCGCGCGACGCCCCTCACCTTGTGCGTACCCTTTGGAGAAGGATTATCCTCGCTGCCAACTGTCGCGGGATATGCCGCTAGTATGGCGTCGCGCCTGTCGTAAGCCGTGACCTGCCCAGCGGTCTTGTCGGCTTCGATGCGGACCACCTTTCCATGGCGCGGGGGACCGGGCATCGCCACCTGGACCGTATCCCCGGAAGCGAAATCAGAACCTGGATTGAGCGTAGTCAAAAGGTCGATATGCATGTGAAAACGCTCTGCCAGTTTTTCGGCGACGCTGGTGTATCCCAAGCTGGGCATCTTCGCCTTTTCGCCGTAGTCCACGGAAATATGGTCCACGAGACCTTTCAGGTCATCGTCCGTCACCGTGTAGGTGCCAATAATCGGGCCCCCTGTCTCCAGCCTGCTGACAACATCGGGGTCGATCGCACCGTCCGGAGGCATCCCCATCATATTTTCGAAACTTGTCACCGCCTTGGTGACGTTTGTTCCATCAAGGCCGTCGATCACTCCCGGCGACACACCTGCGCGGTCTAGGAGAACCTGCAGACGGACGATCGCTGGATCGGGATCAGATATTGATTTGGAAGCGGGCCCCGCAGTAATTGTGGAAAGTGAAGCAGAATTGATCGCGTCGGGTGTTACCTCTGCAGCTTCACCGACGATGACGGAAACGATCAGAAAGAATGTGGACATTCCAACAATTGTTTTCATGTCGTTCAAATGGAGTTGGTGATGAAGATGTTCCAAAAATAAGTTTCTTGTGAAGTTACAACATCTTCATAAAGTTTCGTGGTTCGAAAGTCGCGTCATCGCTCAGCAGGAACCGCACGTTCCGCAGACAGGTCCGATTCTGCTCCTGGAAAGGGCCGCTCGTACGCCGACGTCACGCCGACCAACTGGCCGGGCTGCCTCCCGAACACCTGCACCATTTTGAATGTTCGATAATCTTCATACACGGCCGCAATGTAGGGGCGGCGTTTCCGGATTCCGAATCATTAAATCGCACTTTATTTTTTTTGCGGGTCCGGCGTGGCCCGATCCGCCATTTCGCATTTACATGGGCGGGTCGGGCCGGCTGATGTTGGCCTATCAACCAATGGAAGCCTGCGCTGCCATGGTTAAAATATGGTGAAAGATGTATGCGTTTCCAATGGGCTACTTAGCTGATAATGCCGCTCGGTGGGCTGTACTTCGGAGGCGTGACGGCTTCTACAACGACAACTCATGTTCCTTGGCGCGCCATAAGGCATCGATCGTTGCCGGAATTTCCACCAGATTATTGAAGGCCCAGGGTTAGCGCCGTTTTGTCCTATCTGGACTATCTCCAGTCGGAGGTAACCGATGAGTTCGCTTATCGCCTCATCGATCTCCTTGAAGTGTTGCACTGTCATGATGCTCAGTGGGCCTTTCGAAGATGTGAGAAAGCTCCGCCAGATCGTCTGAGTATATTCGATAGTTTTGTCCAATCGCGTGATGGTCTCGGCTCAAGCGCGTGGGCGGCCAAGAGTTCCTCTGGCGATGCGAAGTTATCTTTTCTGGTGTCACGACTGCCGCGTAAGCGGGTCACTACGTGCTTTAAACGCTTCATGATGCTATCTCCTGAAAAAGATTAAAGTATTTAGATGCCTCGAAAAGGCATTCTGGCGAATGCGAGACGTCAGCAATGTTTTGGATAGCAACTAGTTAATACGAAATTGAGGTTTAACTAAGTTTTACCACAGGGTCCACCATGGGAAACTAGCTCTGCATGCCGTGAGGCCCGACGTTGACGGGGTACAGCGCTTCTCGCCGAGCCTCGGCCGGAGGTTGGGCTCTCCGACGTGGCCCAACGCCACCACCCTTCACAAGTTCCAGCTCTAAATCGAACTGCCTAGTTGCCTTTGGCGGGCAGCCTTTGCAGCGCGTGGGTTTACAACCCGACAGGTCGGATGTGTTGCTTACAGACGCTGCTGGATTGTGAATAGAGAGCCTGGTTGGTGCTTATGACGGCAACCAAGCCAGGCTCGCGCTGAATACTCGGCAGAGGTCAGCGGCCAAAAATAGCTGTTACTATAGCGCGACGAAAGATGTCTTTGGGCGAACTGGGATTTAAGCACGTGGCCTGAGCCGCCGATACGAAGCAAGTAAGGCCGGCTTATCAAGCATCAAATCTTTAGCCGGTCGCTTTGAAGGTTGTCGCCAAGGGTTAGACGCCTCGGATATCGTTGCGACAGCCGTTGATGACGTTTTTTCCCCAAGGGCGACCGGTTGATGTAAAGTCCGAGGTAACCCAGAGGAGGACCGGTGAGATGCCCATACAAGGGCCACCAAGTTGTGAGGAATATGCCGATCGAACCATTGATTGTCAAAAGGCTCTGGAGCCGCGGTTCCGCGAGGCGCTGGAGCAAAAAACCGAGCTGTTGGACATTTTGGAGGAAGCGACATCGGTAGGGTGGAGCCGCGAAGAGTCGCTGCTTGCCTTGAATGAATTGTTGGCTGCCCAGACAAAAGAGGACGATGCGCTTGAGGCTGAGGAAGAAGGTTCCCCCAAGAAAAACAGCCATCAGCCTGAGTGATTGGGCTAGGCAACTTTAAACCGATAGTCGCTCAATCGGTCCTTGTGTCTGGATGGCCTCCGTGGTCTATCGATCGCCATTTGAAGCGCTCCCATCGTCGGCAGCAGTACGGCGTCTTTTCGCACGCTGCCGGGCTAATTACCGCTCGCGATTCTTAGCATACCAGGCGTTTTGCTCGCTCGGCTTCCTTTGCTATCTGCTCACGGGAGCCACCGCTGCACACGTTCAGATGATCCTTCAAAAGTTGCCTCGAAGACCGATGACGCAAGCACGGCACGCAAGTGAAGGATAGCGGGCCCTACGTTTCTGAAACCGTGTTTCCGTCGAGCGGGCACAATGAGGGATTGGTCGCCAGTTACAATAAAACGTTCGTCAACTATCCACATCTCCGCTTCACCTGAGACAACGGTAAGTACTTCCTCGACCGCATGCCAATGGGTCGGAGCGCCAACGGCTGGCGTTACCCATTGCTCAAATATGCAAAGCTGCGTTGCACCTTTGCGGGCCGAGACCTGCATCTGCGTCTTTACTCCTACTCGCCAGTCTTCAAATGGTTGGTCTCTATGAGCGATGGTCGTCATCAGAACAGATCCCTTTTTGACAATCCAGACATCAAGTCATCAACAGCTGGCCCCAGCGAGGCTGTCGCTACTCTTGTTCGGGCGGGCTTACGCGCAGTCGGTTTGCGAAGGAACGGCCCCGGTTGCATCCGCCGCCAAGTTCTTCAGATCGAAGTTCAGGTATTTTGCCACAAGCTTAGAAATAGTCATCATTGGTGTCGGCCAGGGCCTGATTGGTCGCAGCGCCCCTGCCTTCGATCATCGCCTCGCTACACGAGCACCCGCACTCGCTGGAATGTCCTGTAATCCTCTTAAGCCACGGTCGGAAATATAGGACCGGTGTTTCGGGAATCCGAAGCAATCAATTTATTCATTGAGGGAACAGTAGCCTGTCTGGACGCTTGTTGATATGCGGTCACTTCAACAGGAGCTATAGGCACAATGCCAATCTTTCATTTCGCCTATCACGAGGGAGACGGGCTTCCCATCGAAGTGGTCGAAATGGAGTGTGTCGATGGTGAAGCCGCCCTTCACGCTGCCGCAGAAGCCGCTCGCGACAATATCCATGAAGCTGTCGGGAAGAATATCGATCCTTCGAAGTTCTTGGTCCATGTATATGATGATACAAGCAGGCTTATCGGCACGATGCGCATTTCTGACGTTATGACCGCACCTGGCGGGTGATAGTCGCGCACGGCTGACTGTTTTGTCGTTTGAGGCACAGATTGGGCGATTCGACCATACTACGTGTCATTTGATTATTTGATTTTGCAACGCTGTGGACACATCAAACACCCCATCAAAACAAGTCAAAAAGAGTTGCACACCTCAACGGGTTGATCTAAGACTTTAGCCGGAGGAGAATTCTCGTGGGGAAAATGACGCTTGAAGACGTCGCCCGAGAAGCCGGTGTAAGTCTCGCAACGGTTGATCGCGTCGTGAACGGGAGGATGGGCGTGCATGCACGCACCATCGAGCGCGTCAATGCGGCCATAAAACAGCTTGGTTTCCTGTCGGACCCACATGCCTCGCGCCTTGCACGCGTGCGTGACTACGACTTCCGCATCATTCTGCCGACCGGCGAAAACGAATTCATGCAGAGCCTCGCCGCCGAGTTTCGCGCAACACGCGAGCGCCAGCTGCAGGAGCGCGTGCGACTTTCGATCGAGCATGTCGATACCTTTGACGGCGTCGCCGTTGCAGCGGCGCTGGAAAGCCTTCCTTCCGGAATAGATGGCGTCGCCGTCGTCGCGCTTGATCATCCGGCCGTGACCGAGGCGATCAACGCGCTCGCCGATTCCGGGGTCGTTGTACTGACACTCGTATCGGACGTTCCAAATTCCCGCCGCGCCCACTATGTCGGTATCGACAATTTTGCTGCCGGTCGCACGGCAGCCTCGCTCATTGGCCGCTTTGTCGGGCCGCGCAAGGGCAAGGTCGGCATGATCGCGGGGTCGCTCGCCCTGCGCGATCACATCGAACGCCAGTTTGGCTTTGAGCAGATCATTTCACGCGAGTACCCGAACCTCGAAGTATTGCCGGTGCGCGAAGCCCGCGACGAGAACGCCCGCGTCGAAGCGGCGGCAGGCGCGCTTTTGAAGGACCATTCGGATCTTGTCGCAATCTATAATGCCGGCGGCGGACAGGCGGGCGTGATCAAGGCGCTTGAGGCAAGCGGCCACGTCTCCGACGTGATTTTCGTTGCCCACGAACTGACGCCCTCGACGCGGCGGCATCTGGTGCGTGGCACCGTCGATGCGCTTATCAACCAGGATGCAGGCCATATGGCGCGCAGCACCGCACGCATCCTGACGGCGCTGCGCGAGGGACGCCCCATCGTTCCGGGGCAAGAGCACATTCGCATCGATATTTTTCTCAGGGACAACATGCCCTGACGGCAGGAGACTTAAGGGAGGAATTCATGAAGACGATCAAAGGACCAGCCATTTTTCTCGCACAGTTCGCGGGAGATGCGGCGCCATTCAATTCCTTCGATGCCATCTGCGGATGGGCCGCATCCCTCGGTTATAAAGGGGTGCAGATTCCGGCTTGGGATGCGCGCTTGATCGACCTGAAGAAAGCGTCGGATTCCAAGGATTATTGCGACGAACTCGCCGGTACGGCGTCGGCGCATGGCCTGACCATCACCGAGCTTGCCACCCATCTTCAGGGGCAGCTCGTGGCGGTTCATCCCGCCTATGACGAAATGATGGATGGATTTGCGGCACCGGAAGTGCATGGCAATCCCAAGGCGCGTCAGGAATGGGCGGTTGATCAATTGAAGCGCGCTGCGCGGGCGTCAAAACATCTCGGCCTGAAATCCATGCCGACCTTCTCCGGCGCCCTTGCATGGCCGTATATTTATCCGTTTCCGCAGCGTCCGGCCGGTCTGGTCGAAACAGCGTTCGATGAACTTGCCAAACGCTGGACCCCCATCCTCAACTATCTCGACGAGCAGGGTATCGACGCCGCCTATGAAATTCATCCTTCGGAGGACCTCCATGACGGCATAAGCTACGAAATGTTTCTGGAGCGCGTGAACAATCATACGCGTGCCAATCTGCTCTACGATCCCTCGCATTTCGTACTGCAGCAGCTCGACTATCTCGACTACATCGATATCTATCACGAGCGGATCAAGGCGTTCCACGTCAAGGATGCAGAGTTCAATCCGACGGGACGCCAGGGTGTCTATGGCGGGTTCCAATCATGGGTCAACCGCGCCGGTCGCTTCCGTTCGCTGGGCGACGGTCAGGTGGATTTTGGCGCGGTGTTCTCGAAATTGACCGCCCATGATTTTGATGGCTGGGCCGTTCTGGAATGGGAATGCGCGCTGAAGCACCCCGAGGATGGTGCACGCGAGGGCGCCGAGTTCATTATTGCGCATCTCATCCGTGTGACCGAACGCGCGTTCGACGACTTTGCCGGAGCCGGCACCGATGAGGCCGCAAATCGCCGCATACTTGGCTTGAAGTAAGGGGAACGAGATGGTCATCGGAGCATCGAAGGAAAAGCCGGCGTCACGCCGCATTCGCATCGGCATGGTCGGCGGCGGGCAAGGCGCCTTCATAGGGGCGGTGCACCGCATCGCCTTGCGTATCGACGACCAATATGAGCTGGTCGCCGGCGCGCTGTCGTCCGATCCGGAACGAGCCAAGGCTTCGGCACGCGAGATCGGCATCGCCGAGGACCGCGCCTATACCTCCTTCGAGGATATGGCCAAGCAGGAGGCCAAGCGGTCGGACGGCATCGAGGCGGTTTCCATCGTCACGCCCAACCACATGCACGCGCCAGCCGCCAAGGCATTCCTGAAGGCCGGCATTCATGTCATCTGCGACAAGCCGCTGACGACGACGGTGAAGGAAGCCAAGGAACTGGTCTCGCTTGCCGGCAAGAGCGGCAAGCTGTTCATCCTCACCCACAATTACACCGGGTACCCAATGATCCGACAGGCGCGGGCCATGGTGGCAAAGGGTCTGCTCGGCGACCTGCGCGTAGTGCAGGCTGAGTATCCGCAGGACTGGATGACCGAAAAGACCGAGGCCACGGGTTCCAAGCAGGCTGAATGGCGCGTCGATCCGAAACGCTCGGGCGCTGGCGGAGCCATCGGCGATATCGGCACGCACGCGTATAACCTTGCCTGTTTCGTTTCGGGGCTGAAGCTGAAGCAGCTATGTGCCGAGTTGACCAGTTTCGGCGAGGGCAGGGTGCTCGACGATGACGTGCAAATCCTGCTCCGCTTTGACGGTGGAGCAAAGGGCATGATCTGGGCAAGCCAGGTGGCGCCCGGCAACGAAAACGGGCTGAAGCTGCGCGTCTATGGCACCAAGGGCGGTCTCGAATGGACCCAGGCCGACCCGAACTATCTCTGGTACACGCCATTCGGCAAGCCCAAGCAATTGCTGACCCGGGGCGGGGCGGGGGCTTCGCCCGAGGCGGCGCGCCTGACGCGCGTGCCAAGCGGCCATCCTGAAGGCTATCTGGAAGGTTTCGCCAATATTTACAGCGAGGCGGCGCAGGCGATCATCGCTGCGCGCACCGGCAAGAAGGCACCAAAGGATGTAGTATTCCCAACCGTGGAAGATGGTCTCATAGGCATGGAATTCATCGAAGCCGCGGTGAAATCGTCGAAAGCCGGCGGCGTCTGGACGAAGGTGTGATGGGCAATCGGCAGGACAGAGGGCGGTGCCAATCATGAGCGTGGCATCCACAGGAGAGACCAGCACTTCGCTCCCCGTCCTCGAGGCGCGTGGCATCGCCAAGGCATTCGGCCCGGTCGAGGTCCTGACCGATATAACCCTGTCGGTCATGCCGGGCGAGGTGCATGCCATCATCGGCGAGAATGGCGCTGGCAAGTCGACCCTGATGAAGCTCCTGAGCGGCCATCTTGCACCGACGCGTGGAACGGTGGCGATTGACGGAGAGCCCGTCATATTCAACGGTCCCGTAGATGCGGAACACCGCGGCCTCGTGCTCGTCCACCAGGAGATTTTGCTCGCGCCGGATTTGACGGTTGCCCAGAACATCTTCATGGGCCGGGAACTGAAGCGCGGTCTAATGGTCAACGACCGCGAAATGAACCGCCAGTCCGCAGAGGCGGTTCGCAGCCTCGGTGCAGAGATTGAGCCGACGACGCAGATTGCGCGGCTATCGATTGCCCGCCGCCAGTTGGTCCAGATCGCGCGCGCCCTGCAGGTGCCGCATCGTGTCGTCATCTTCGATGAACCCACTGCCTCGCTGACGCCCTTCGAGACGGAAGCCCTGCTTAAGGTCATCCGCGACCTGCGCGACAAGGGCGTCGCCGTGCTCTATATCTCGCATCGCCTGCCGGAAGTCGCGGCGATCGCCGACCGCATCACCGTGCTGCGCGACGGCAAGCTGATTGCAACCCGCAATGCGGCTGAACTGCAGCCAGTCGACATGGCACGGCTCATGGTCGGGCGCGACATGTCGAAGCTCTATCCCGAACGGGAGGATACTGCTACGCGGCAAAACGTTCTCGAGGTAAAGAATTTTGACGTGCCGGGCTATGCAAGCGATGCGAGCTTTGTCTTGCGCAAGGGTGAAATCCTCGGCTTTGCAGGCCTGATCGGCGCTGGGCGCACGGAATTGTTCGAGGGTCTTGTCGGCCTGCGCACTGCCCATGGCGAGGTCAAACTCAATGGCAAGCTGGTCAAGTTTCACAGCGTGCGCGACAGCATGGCAGCGGGCATCGTTTACCTGAGTGAGGATCGCAAGGGCAAAGGCCTTTTGCTGGCGCAAGACCTGCGCACCAACCTGACGCTGGCGACGCTCGGCAAATTTACCAACGGGCCGCTCATCGAGCGCAAGCGCGAGGACAAGAGCCTCGACAAGGCAATCGCTGATTTCGACATCAGGGCGCGCCGGCGCGACCTTCTTGCTGGACAGCTTTCAGGCGGCAACCAGCAGAAACTGCTCCTTGCCAAGATGATGCTGCTCGAGCCGAGCATCGTCATCATTGATGAGCCGACGCGCGGTATCGACATCGGCACCAAGGAACAGATCTACAGGTTCATTGCCGATCTCGCGAAGGCAGGCAAATCCGTCGTCGTCATATCCTCCGAAATGCAGGAACTCATCGGCATCTGCCACCGCATTCTCGTCATGCGTTCGTCGCGCATTGTCGGCGAGGTCACCGGCGACGCGATGACGGAAGACGAGATCGTCGTCTACGCCACCGGCGTCAAGATCAACGAAGCAGAGCTTTACAGTGCGGGGAACGCATGAGCGACACCAAGGTAATCACCGACACACGCGGTTTTGGCCGCAAACTGGCGGATCTCGACAAGACGGCGATTGCGCCATTCCTGGCGTTGGCGGCGCTGTTCGTCCTCGGCGCGCTCGTCAATCCGAACTTCCTTTCGATCGACAATTTGCTCAATGTCTTAACGCGCTCGTCCTTCATCGCCATCATTGCCGCTGGCGCGACTTTCGTGATTTCCGCGGGCGGGCTCGATCTTTCGGTCGGATCGATGGCGGCGCTCGTCGCCGGCATCATGATCCTGTTCCTGAATTCAGGTGCTGTTGATGGCGACATGGCGATGCTTGCGGCCGGCGTAGTTGTCGCCATCGGCGTCGGTGCGCTGGCGGGTCTGCTCAACGGTGCTGTGATCACCATCGGCAAGATCGAGCCCTTCATCGTGACGCTTGGCACCATGGCGATCTTTCGTTCCGTGACCGTGTGGCTGGCGGATGGCGGCTCGATCGCCATGAAATCGATCGCGATGCGCAACATGTTCCGCCCCGTCTACACCGGCGTGTTTCTCGGCCTGCCGATACCGGTCTGGATCATCATCATCGTCGGCGTTCTTGGCGCCTTCATTCTCTATAAGACGTCCTTTGGCCGCCACGTGATTGCTGTTGGCTCGAACGAAGACGTCGCGCGCTATTCGGGCATTCACGTCAATCGCGTACGCGCCATGACCTATATTCTTCAGGGCATTTGCGTCGCCATTGCGGTCGTCGTCTATGTGCCGCGTCTCGGCGCAGCGACGACGACAACGGGCATGCTGTGGGAATTGCAGGCGATCACTGCCGTCGTCATCGGCGGTACGGCGCTGCGCGGCGGCGTCGGCCGCATCTGGGGAACGATCTGCGGCGCCTTCATGCTGGAAGTCGTCGGCAACATCATGGTGCTCTCCAATATTGTCAGTGAATACCTGATCGGTGCCGTTCAGGGCACGATCATCATCATCGCCATGCTGGTGCAGCGCACGCTGCAGAAGAAAAAGGCGTGACGCTGGCAGAGGCAAACCGGTGGCAGGGCCACCGCAACGAGACCGGACGGGGGAACAGGGCCACCCACCGCGCCGCAATCAAGGCCCGAGCAGAAAATTGGGAGAAGACAAATGCGTAAACTATTGATCGGTCTTGTTGGAGCGGCGCTCGCTTCGACGATGACCTTCGCCTACGCGCAGGACAAGAAGGTCAATATCGCCGTCTCTATACCTGCGGCCGACCACGGCTGGACCGGCGGCGTCGTCTATCATGCAGAACGGGCCGCCAAGCTTCTAGAAGCCGCTCACCCAGGCCTGAAGATCACCATCAAGACTTCGCCGGACGGTGCTGCGCAGGCAAACGCGCTCGAAGACCTGACCACACAGGGCATCGACGCGCTGGTAACCCTGCCGCACAATTCGGACGAACTGACTGATCCAATCCGTGCGGTAAAGGAAAAGGGCGTCTTCGTGACGGTCGTTGACCGCGCTCTTTCCGATCCGACGATCCAGGATCTCTATGTTGCCGGCAACAATCCGGAGCTTGGCCGCGTCGCCGGCGAATACCTCAAGGATACGTTGAAGACCGGCGACGTCGTTGTCATCCGGGGCCTCCCGATCGTCATTGACGAAGAGCGCCAGAAGGGTTTCGACGATGCGATTGCCGGCAGCGGAATCAAGGTTCTCGACAAGCAGTTCGGCAACTGGTCGCGCGATGATGCCTTCAAGATCATGCAGGACTATCTGACCAAGTTCCCGAAGATCGACGCCGTATGGTGCCAGGACGATGACATGGCAGTTGGCGTGCTCGAAGCCATCGATCAGGCTAAGCGCACTGACATCAAGATGGTCATCGGCGGCGCCGGTATGAAGGACATGATCAAGCGCGTTGCCGACGGCGACAAGATGACCCCGATCAACGTTCTCTACCCGCCATCAATGGTTGCAACGGCGATGGAACTGACGGTTGCGAACTTCTACGATCAGGTTCCGGTGCGCGGCAAGTACATCCTCGACGCAACCCTTGTGACCAAGGACAACGCCAAGGAATTCTACTTCCCGGATTCACCGTTCTGATTAAGGCTGATCTGTCCAGCTTGCGATCGAAAGGCCCGCAAGGGCCTTTCTTTTTGACTGAAATCCGGGTCCAGCGATGTTGTCTGACTTTCGATTGATTGACTTGATCTGAGTGTTCGGATTAAATATGAATATATTTATCAAGTTTATTGAACGGCGGCCGACGCGGGTTGCCGTTCAACGAAAGGCCCAAAATGTCCCGCCGCCAGATCATCGACCTTCAGGTCCGCCTTCCAAATCCTGTCTCGCGACCTGCCGCGCCTGTCCAGCCATCAGCACCTGAATTCCGCGTTCTAGGTAGTGATGTGCTTTTCAAAGGCAATAAGGAAGTTGGTATCGAACATGGCGGCTCCTTGTATCGGTTGAAGATCACGCGCCAGGGCAAACTCATTCTCAACAAGTAACCGAGCGATTCCTATGTCTCGGACGAGCCTCGGGAGGGCCGCGTGGCAGGGTGGTGCGCGCCTGCGGCGTTGCGACATTTTTTGCCGCCATTAGAACTGACTTGTTGACATAAAGATATCTTTATGTGACCTTGGCGCCTCTCTAAAAATCATTATGAGGCATTTCGAGTCATGGGTATTGCATCTGGAACCATTGGCGAAAAATTGCTCGGCCCGGAAGCGGCACCCCGCGACGGCTCCGAGGTTTTTGCAGCGCTGACGCAGGCAGCAAAAGAGCGAATCCTCATCCTTGACGGCGCTATGGGAACTCAAATCCAGGGCCTCGGCCTGAAGGAGGAAAATTTTCGCGGCGAGCGTTTCGCCGATTGCGCCTGCCACCTCCAGGGCAACAACGATCTTCTCATCTTGACCGAACCGCAGGCGATTGAGGACATCCACTACGCCTATGCCATGGCCGGCGCGGACATCATCGAGACCAATACTTTTTCCTCGACCACGATCGCCCAGGCCGACTACAGCATGGAGGATGTGGTCTATGAGCTCAATCGCGATGGTGCCCGGCTTGCCCGCCGCGCCGCGCTGAAGGCGGAGCAGAAGGACGGCAAGCGCCGCTTCGTTGCGGGCGCGCTCGGACCGACGAACCGCACGGCATCGATATCGCCTGACGTGAACAATCCGGGCTACCGCGCGGTGACGTTCGATACCCTGCGGGCGGCCTATGCCGAGCAGGTGAGGGGGTTGATCGACGGTGGCGCCGACATCATCCTCATCGAGACGATCTTCGACACGCTGAATGCCAAGGCTGCCATCTTCGCGACGCAGGAAGTCTTCGAGGAAAAGGCAATCACCCTGCCGGTCATGATCTCCGGGACCATCACAGATCTTTCCGGACGCACCCTGTCGGGACAGACGCCGACCGCCTTCTGGTACTCCGTACGTCATGCCAGGCCCTTCACCATCGGTCTCAATTGTGCGCTCGGGGCCAGTGCCATGCGCGACCATCTGGCCGAGATCGCGGCAGTCGCCGATACGTTCGTGTGCGCCTATCCCAATGCAGGACTCCCGAATGAATTCGGTCAATATGACGAGAGTCCTGAAGCGATGGCGGCGCAGCTCGAAGAGTTTGCCAAGGACGGCCTGCTGAATATTGTCGGCGGCTGCTGCGGATCGACTCCGGAACACATAAGAGCCATTGCCGAAGCGGTCGGCAAATACAAGCCGCGCGCCATTCCCGAGACCGAAACCCATATGCGGCTATCCGGCCTGGAGCCATTCACGCTGACCAAGGATATCGCCTTCGTCAATGTCGGCGAACGCACCAACATTACCGGCTCGGCGAAATTCCGGAAGCTGATTACCGCAGGCGATCTGCCAGCGGCGCTCGATGTTGCGCGCGACCAGGTCGCAAATGGCGCGCAGATCATCGATATCAACATGGACGAGGGACTAATCGACAGCGAGAAGGCCATGGTCGACTTCCTCAATCTGATCGCCGCCGAACCTGACATTGCACGGGTGCCGGTAATGATCGATTCGTCGAAATGGGACGTGATCGAGGCCGGGCTCAAATGTGTCCAGGGCAAGCCGCTCGTCAATTCTATCTCGATGAAGGAAGGTGAAGACGCCTTCATCGCCCACGCAAGGAAGGTTCGCGCCTATGGGGCGGCCGTCGTCGTCATGGCGTTCGATACCGAGGGCCAGGCCGATACGCTCAAGCGCAAGGTCGAGATTTGCACGCGCGCCTATGAACTCCTGATACGGGAGGCTGGGTTCGCGCCTGAGGATATCGTGTTCGACCCGAATATTTTCGCGGTCGCTACCGGTATCGAAGAGCACAACGGTTATGGCGTCGCCTTCATCGAAGCCACACGGCAGATCACGCGGACCTTGCCGCACGCTCATATTTCCGGAGGCGTTTCCAATCTTTCCTTCTCGTTCCGTGGGAATGAACCGGTGCGCGAAGCGATGCACGCCGTTTTTCTCTACCATGCCATTCAGGCCGGCATGGACATGGGCATTGTCAACGCCGGACAATTGGCGGTTTACGAATCGATCGATCCGGAACTGCGCGAGGCCTGCGAGGATGTGGTCCTCAACCGGCGCAATGATGCGACTGAACGCCTGCTCGACCTTGCCGAGCGCTACAAGGGCTCGGCCGGCAGGGAAGCACGCGAGCGCGATCTTGCCTGGCGCGAATGGAGCGTCGAAAAGCGGCTCGAACACGCGCTCGTCAATGGCTTAACCGAATTCATCGAAGCCGACACCGAAGAAGCGCGTGCACGGGCCGAGCGCCCGCTTCATGTCATCGAGGGACCGCTGATGGCCGGCATGAACGTTGTCGGCGACCTGTTTGGTTCCGGCAAGATGTTCCTGCCGCAGGTAGTGAAATCCGCCCGCGTGATGAAGCAGGCCGTCGCCGTGCTGCTGCCCTACATGGAGGCGGAGAAGCTTGCCAATGGCGGATCGGGAAAACGCGAAAGTGCCGGCAAGGTGCTGATGGCGACCGTCAAGGGCGATGTCCACGACATCGGCAAGAACATTGTCGGCGTTGTCCTCGCCTGCAACAACTACGAAATCATCGATCTCGGGGTCATGGTGCCGTCAACGAAGATTTTGCAGACGGCGCGCGACGAGAATGTCGATATTATCGGCCTTTCGGGCCTTATCACCCCCTCGCTCGACGAGATGGTGCACGTTGCGTCCGAACTCGAGCGCGAGGGCTTCGATGTTCCGCTGCTGATCGGAGGCGCAACCACGAGCCGTGTACATACGGCGGTCAAGATCAATCCGCGCTACAGCAATGGCCAGACCGTATATGTGACCGATGCAAGCCGGGCGGTGGGTGTCGTCTCGAACCTTCTGTCGATCGATGCGAAGCCCGGCTATGTCGATACGATCCGCACGGAATATGAGAAGGTTGCGGAAGCGCATGCCCGCAACGAAGCTGACAAGCAAAGGTTGAGCCTCGAAAAGGCGCGTAGCAACGCTCATAAGGTTGACTGGTCGTCCTATCAGCCGCCCGAGCCGCAATTCACGGGCACACGCGTTTTCGAAAATTACGATCTTGCGGAAATTGCCCGCTACATCGACTGGACGCCTTTCTTCCAGACCTGGGAGCTCAAGGGTCGCTATCCTGCGATCCTGCAGGACGAGGCACAAGGCGAGGCGGCGCGCCAGCTCTTTGCGGATGCGCAGGCGATGCTGACAAAGATCATCGATGAGAAGTGGTTCAATCCAAAGGCCGTCATCGGGTTCTGGCCCGCAGGGTCCGTCGGGGATGACATTCGCCTCTTTGCCGACAACGCCCGCGATAAGGAGATCGCAACGCTGTTCACGCTGCGCCAGCAGCTTTCAAAACGCGATGGCCGGCCGAATCTCGCTCTTGCTGATTTTGTCGCGCCGGTGTCGAGCGGTGCACAAGACTATGTCGGTGGCTTCGTCGTCACGGCAGGCATTGAGGAAATCGCCATCGCCGGACGGTTCGAGCGCGCAAATGATGATTATTCCTCGATCCTCGTCAAAGCGCTCGCCGATCGCTTTGCCGAAGCCTTTGCCGAACTCATGCACGAGCGCGTCCGCAAGGAATTCTGGGGCTATGCGCCGGAAGAAACATTTGCGGCGGATGAACTTATCGGCGAGCCCTATCGTGGCATCCGTCCCGCTCCCGGCTATCCGGCGCAGCCGGACCACACAGAAAAGGATACGCTGTTCCGTCTGCTTGACGCGGAAGACAAGATTGGCGTGCGGCTGACGGAAAGCTATGCGATGTGGCCGGGCTCCTCCGTGTCGGGCATCTATATCGCTCACCCGGAATCCTATTATTTCGGCGTTGCCAAAGTCGAGCGCGATCAGGTGGCTGACTATGCGAAGCGCAAATCCATGCCGGTTGAAGAGGTTGAGCGTTGGCTGGGTCCGATCCTCAACTATGTTCCGGGCCCCCGCGTTCAGGCGGCGGAGTGAAGGTAATGGCGCGGCGGGGCGCCCAGCATGCGTTTGAACATGGTCGTGAAGGCGGGAACGCTGTAGCCGAGATCGAGTGCGACGCTGGTCACAGGTTCGCCCTCGGTAAGGCGGGGCAGGGCCGCGAGCAGACAGGCCTGCTGACGCCACGTCGAGAGGCTTAATCCTGTTTCGCGGCGGAACATACGGGTAAACGTGCGCCGGCTCATGCCGAGCCGGTCCGCCCAATTGTCGATATTGGTGTGCGGCGAGGGATCTTTCAGGAAACCCCGACAGAGCATGGCAAGCCGCCGATCCTCGGGAAACGGCAGGCCAAGTGGGCGCTCCTCAAGGTTCGGAATCTCATGCAACAACAGTCCCATGACGAACATCGTGCGTTCTTCCGCCTGCCTCTCGGGCGCAACGGCGACTGCTTCGCGAATGAGATTGTCCATCAGCGGTGTCAGGCCGACGACGTGCAGGTGATCCTTCAATCCCGCCACGGCATCCGGCCGCACATAAATCGAATGCATCGAAACATCGCCAAGCATGTCAACCGCGTGTTCGACGCCGGCCGGCAGCCACAGCGCGTGGTGCGGAGGCACCATCCAGCGGCCGAATTTCGTGGTCACCATCGCGACGCCGGAAATTGCGTGGAGCAATTGCGCCTGGATATGGTGGTGGTCGGGAATGTGGTGGCCTGACGGATAAAGCGTGGCCAGCGCGAAAACATCGCCCTCGGCCTGCTCCAGCCATTGCAGCCGCAACCGGTGCAACTGTTCGAGCTCCAATCCGGCGGCATTACGCGCAACAAAGGTTTGGTAACGCATGTTTTGGCCCACTTGCGAAAGAATTGGACCAAACCACGAAAGCAGGTTGATGGCAACCGATATATCAGTTTGAAAAAGGGCGGGGCAATCCTTGCGACGACGCCCTTGTTTTTCGATGGAACGCCTTGATGACCGATACGACCTTGCCCGCACAGCGGACCTCCGCTGACACGACCGTCTTTGCGATAATTTTCGCCGTCAGCTTCTGCCATTTGCTCAACGACATGATGCAGTCGCTGCTTGCCGCGATCTATCCGATGCTCAAGCAAAATTACGGTCTCGATTTCAAGCAGATCGGCTTTCTGACGCTTACCTTCCAAGTGACCGCCTCGCTGCTGCAGCCCATCGTCGGAACGTATACCGACAAGCGGCCCATGCCGTATTCGCTCCCGGTTGGCATGGCGTTTTCGCTCGTCGGCCTCGGACTTCTTTCTGTGGCGACCCACTACGCGATGCTTCTTGCCGGCGCAGCCTTCATCGGCATCGGTTCATCCATTTTTCACCCGGAATCCTCGCGGGTGGCGCGTCTTGCCTCGGGCGGCCGCCACGGTCTTGCGCAATCCTTCTTTCAGGTGGGCGGCAATTTCGGTACCGCACTCGGTCCGCTGCTCGCAGCTTTCATCGTGCTGCCTCGCGGCCAGCAGAGCATTGCGTGGTTTTCCGCCGCGGCCCTCATCGGAATGATCGTCCTTTATCAGGTCGGCAACTGGTACCAGCGCTATCGCAAGGCCAACGCGAACAGGCCGGCTGCAAGCAAGCAACTCAAACTGCCGCGCGGCAAAGTTGCCATGTCGCTGATCATCCTGACCTTGCTTGTCTTTTCCAAGAACATCTATCTCGCAAGCATATCGAGCTATTACACATTCTATGTCATCCACAAGTTCGGGATCTCGGTGCAGCAGTCCCAGATGATGCTGTTCCTGTTCCTTGGCGCAGCGGCAGTCGGCACCATTGTCGGCGGGCCGATAGGCGACAAGATCGGCACGAAAGCCGTGATCTGGTTCTCGATTCTCGGTGTCTTGCCCTTCACGCTGATCATGCCCTATGCGGACCTCTTCTGGACAGGTGTCCTCACGGTCCTGATCGGCCTTATCCTGTCGTCAGCCTTCCCTGCGATCGTTGTCTTCGCTCAAGAACTGGTACCGGGCCGTGTCGGCATGATTGCCGGCATCTTCTTCGGCTTCGCCTTCGGCATGGCCGGCATAGCGGCGGCGGTGCTCGGTTTCGTCGCCGACAACAAGGGCATCGACTACGTTTACATGATCTGCTCGTTCCTGCCCTTCCTCGGCCTGCTCACAATCTTCCTGCCGAGCATGAAGGAAGTGCGCGGCGAACAGGCTTAACAATTGAAGGCCCGGCATTATCCGGGCCTTTTTCTCGATCAGCCAGATCCTGGGCTCTGCTGACGCCGAATGTCAGGAGAGGTGGTTTGAAAATCCCGGCTTAACCCCATATAAGGAACACCATTCCCCTGGCGACCTCCGCCAAAGGGTTTCGTTTCGCGCGCCGCATTCAAACCCAAAGTCCTCCCCGGGAAGCTTCATGTCGTCAGCCATTTCCGTCTCCAGCCTCAACAAAACCTATGAGTCCGGTTTTGAAGCGCTGAAGAATATCAATCTCGCTATCCGCCACGGCGAAATCTTCGCACTGCTCGGGCCGAATGGCGCAGGCAAGACGACGCTGATCAGCACGATTTGCGGCATCGTCAATCCGACCTCCGGCACGATCCTCGCCGATGGTCACGATATCATCAAGGAATACCGCGCGGCGCGTTCCAAGATCGGTCTCGTCCCGCAGGAGTTGACGACGGATGCATTCGAGACCGTCTGGGCGACGGTCAGTTTCAGCCGCGGCCTTTTCGGCAAGCCGGCCAATCCCGCACACATCGAGAAGATCCTCAAGGAACTTTCGCTATGGGACAAGAAGGACAGCAAGATCATGACGCTCTCGGGAGGCATGAAGCGGCGCGTCATGATCGCCAAGGCGCTGTCGCACGAGCCGGAAATCCTTTTTCTCGATGAGCCGAGCGCTGGCGTCGATGTCGAATTGCGGCGCGACATGTGGAATGTGGTGCGGGCGCTACGGGAATCGGGCGTCACCATCATCCTCACGACGCACTATATCGAGGAGGCCGAACAGATGGCCGATCGCATCGGCGTCATCAGCCATGGCGAGATCATTCTCGTCGAGGAGAAGGACGCATTGATGCGCTCGCTCGGCAAGAAGCAGTTGCGCCTGCTTCTCCAGGAGAAACGCGAGGAAATACCCGAAGCTTTGGCGGCCTACGGGCTTGAACTTTCGCCTGACGGCAGCGAACTCGTTTATCACTACGATACGCGCAAGGAACGAACGGGCATTACGGCGCTCCTGAAGGATCTCGACAAGGCGGGTGTCCGCTTCAGCGATATTCAGACGCGGGAAAGTTCGCTCGAGGAAATTTTCGTCAACCTGGTGAGGGAACGCAAATGAACCTTTACGCGATCAAGGCGATCTATCTCTTCGAGATGCATCGCACCTGGCGCACGCTCATGCAGAGCGTCATTTCGCCGGTTCTGTCGACGAGCCTTTACTTCGTGGTTTTCGGTTCGGCGATCGGCGGCCGTATCCCCGAGATCAACGGCGTAAGCTACGGTGCGTTCATCGTGCCGGGCCTGATCATGTTGTCGCTGTTGACGCAGAGCATTTCCAACGCGTCGTTCGGCATCTATTTCCCAAAGTTCGTCGGCACGATCTACGAACTCCTCTCGGCACCTGTCTCCTACGTGGAGATCGTGATCGCCTATGTCGGGGCTGCGGCGACGAAGTCGATCATTCTCGGGGTGATCATCCTTGCGACTGCGGCGCTTTTTGTACCGCTGCGCATCGAACACCCCTTCGTGATGCTGCTGTTCCTGGTGTTGACAGCGGTAACCTTCAGCATGTTCGGTTTTATTATCGGCATCTGGGCTGATGGCTTTGAGAAGCTGCAGCTCGTGCCGCTGATGATCATCACACCGCTGACGTTTCTCGGCGGTAGTTTCTATTCGATCGACATGTTGCCGCCATTCTGGCAGACCGTGACGCTGTTCAATCCGGTGGTCTATCTTATCAGCGGGTTTCGCTGGAGCTTCTTTGGCCTTTCGGATGTGCATATCGGAACGAGCCTTGTCATGACAGCCGTGTTTCTCCTCGCGTGCATTCTGATCCTGCGCTGGATATTCAGGACGGGGTACAGGCTGAAGAGCTAAGTGGTTCGTTCGCCAATGACATGCAGACAATTTCGGCCATCCCGTACTGCATCGGTTACGAGGCGCCGATCAAAGGTCGCCAATTTCCCTTGGTGTGCCTGAGCAAGCGCCAGGAGGTATGTATCCGTGACCTGACCGGCATTCAACAGCCGCGACGGATCAATGGAATTGTCCATCAAGCTGATGTCATCTGGCCAAAAGACATGACCCGGAATGGCACGTAATCCGGCCAGAAGCGCAACAACCGCGGCTGGCGTGCCCGGTGAGTTAGGGTAGCGGGCGCTGCTGATAATACGGATCGCACCGTTCTCGGTTATTGGGCAAGTGGCCCAACTGGACCGTCCAATATCAGCAAACCACTCATGTGCAGGATCGTGATGGACATGTGCGGGATCGAATAGGGCAATCAGCACATTGACGTCCAGGAGATATGGCGTCACGGCAATTCATCGCGAAGTTGGTTCACCTGTTCCATCGTTACCGGTGTGGAATTGGTGCCTGCTGGCAGGAGCGGCACGCCGTTTCGCATCGCTTGACGTGCCGTTGGAGCTTGCAGACCTTTGCGGGCGAGTGTCGATATGACTTCACCTACAGTTTTGCGCTGGCGCTCCGCAAGGCCCTTGGCCGCCGCGAGGACGTCATCATCAATTGCAAGCGTTGTTCGCATCGTCTTGCCCCTCATCACGCATCAAACATCACGCATCATATATGCGAGATCGTTGCCTAAATCAATGCGGCGCCGCTTCCAGCAGTCTATTCCGCGAGTTTCTCCAGCGCCTCGAGGCCATGCTTCAACGCTGCTGCTCCACGCGGTCCCAGTTGCTGCAGCAGTTCAGCCTCGAAGTCATGCGCAACTTTCACAAGGTCGAGATAGGCCTTCCGCCCGGCCGGCGTCAGCACAAGATTTTCGACACGGCGGTCGGTCTCATCGCGCTTTCGCAACAGCCAGCGCCGCTGTTCGAGGGCAAGCACGGCGCGCGAGACTTTTGTCTTGTGCATTGACGAATGAGTCCCGATCGCCGTGGCGGTCATGGTGCCAAACTGGCCCAGCGTTGCAAGTGTTCGCCACTCCGGCCGTGTCAGTCCATACTGATCCCGGTAAAGGCTCGCGAAACGATGGCTCACGGCTTCTGCCGCCTTGTTGAGACGGTATGGGGTGAACGCCTCCAGTATAAGCGGCGGGTCGATGTCGATCTTGTTGTTCATGTCTACAATCCCGATTGTCATTGATAGTTACAAAATAGATCGTCACAATTGCAACTAAATTGGAGGTTCGATCATGGCTCTTCACTATATGCCGGGCTTCGGCAACGACTTCGAGACGGAATCGCTTCCAGGCGCCCTGCCGCAGGGACAAAACTCGCCGCAGCGCTGCGCTTACGGCCTTTACGCCGAGCAACTCTCCGGCTCCCCTTTTACTGCGCCGCGCGGCACGAACGAGCGATCCTGGCTCTATCGCATTCGCCCATCGGTCAAGCATAGCGGGCGATTTTCGCCGGCAAAGCGCGAGCACTGGAAGACCGCGCCAAACCTCGATGACCATGAATTGCCGATCGGACAGCTACGCTGGAATCCGACGCCAATGCCGCGCGATTCCGTCAACTTTATTGATGGCATTCGCACCATGACCACGGCTGGCGATGTCCACGGTCAGGTGGGCATGTCCGCACATGTCTACGCGTTCAATACTGCCATGGAGGACGACTACTTCTTCAATGCGGATGGCGAAATGCTGCTTTTGCCCGAGAAGGGCAAGCTCAACATTTTCACCGAGATGGGCATCATCGAAATCGAACCTTCGGAAATCTGCGTGATCCCACGCGGGATGATGTTCAAGGTGTCGGCGCCTGACGGCGAGGCCAGGGGCTATATTTGCGAGAATTACGGGGCAAAATTCGCCCTGCCGGATCGCGGACCGATTGGTGCCAACTGCCTGGCCAACCCGCGCGATTTCAAGACACCGGTTGCAGCCTTCGAAGACAAGGAAGTTCCTTGCCGTCTGCATGTGAAATGGTGCGGCAAGTTCTATCAGACGACACTCGATCATTCCCCGTTGGACGTCGTGGCTTGGCACGGAAATTATGCGCCCTACAAGTATGACCTGCGCACGTTCTCGCCGGTCGGAGCGATCCTGTTCGATCATCCCGATCCATCGATCTTCACCGTGCTCACCGCGCCGTCGGGCGAGGAGGGAACGGCCAATGTCGATTTCGTTATTTTCCCGCCGCGCTGGCTGGTTGCCGAGCACAGTTTCCGGCCGCCCTGGTACCACCGCAACATCATGTCCGAATTCATGGGCCTGGTGTATGGTCAATACGATGCCAAGGAAGAAGGGTTCGTGCCTGGGGGCATAAGCCTTCACAACATGATGCTGCCGCATGGACCGGACACGATGGGGTTCAACAAGGCATCCACGGTGGAACTCAAGCCGCAGCGGCTGGACAACACCCTTGCCTTCATGTTCGAGACGCGCTTCCCCCAGCACCTTACCCGCTATGCAGCTGATACACCGGCGCTGCAAGACAATTACGCCGACTGCTGGAAAGGTCTCCGCAAGCGGTTCAACGGGACGCCGGAAGGCGACTGGTCCGAGGAGATCGTAAAGTAATGAAACTCGCCTCTCTCAATAATGGAACGCGCGACGGCAAACTGGTCATAGTGTCGAAAGATCTGACCCACTATACCGATGCCTCGTTCCTCGCGCCGACGTTGCAGTCCGCACTTGACGACTGGTCGCGTATCGCCCCGCACCTCGCGGCGCTTGCCTCCAGCCTTGAACTGCGGGCTGTTCCCCTGGAGCGCTTTCACGAACATGATGCGCTGTCGCCTCTGCCGCGCGCCTATCAGTGGGCCGACGGTTCAGCCTATGTCAATCATGTCGAACTGGTCCGCCAGGCGCGCAATGCGCCGATGCCCGAGAGCTTCTGGACTGACCCGCTCATCTATCAGGGTGGGTCCGACAGTTTCCTTGCTCCGCGCGAACCCATCCGCATGGCCGACGAAGCCTATGGCATTGACATGGAGGGTGAGGTTACGGTGATCGTCGACGATGTGCCGATGGGCGCGGGTCTCGACGAAGCGCGGGCCGCGATCCGCCTGATCATGTTGGTCAACGATGTCAGCCTGCGCAACTTCATTCCGGCCGAGCTTGGCAAAGGGTTCGGCTTTTTTCAGTCAAAACCGTCGTCGGCTTTCTCACCCGTGGCGGTCACACCCGATGAACTCGGCGAGGCCTGGGATGGCGGCAAAGTGCGCCTGCCGCTCTGTGTCGATCTCAACGGCCGGCCCTTTGGCCGCGCCAACGCCGGCATCGACATGACGTTCGATTTTCCGACGTTGATTGCCCATGCGGCGAAGACGCGCCCGCTTTGCGCCGGCACGATCATCGGATCGGGAACGGTGTCGAACAAGCTTGACGGCGAAGCGGGCAAACCCATTGAAGAGGATGGCGCCGGCTACTCGTGCATCGCCGAAATCCGCATGATCGAGACGATTGCCACCGGCAGTCCGCGAACGCCATTCATGCGTTTCGGCGACACAGTTCGCATAGAGATGAAAGACGCATACGGCCATTCGATCTTCGGCGCCATCGAACAACAGGTGACCCGCCATGAGCGCTAAAGCCATCCTCTATGATTATTGGCGCTCGTCGGCGAGCTACCGCGTGCGCATTGCCCTTAACATGCTCGGGCTTGAGTATGACAGGGTGCCGGTCGACCTCTTGAGCCAGGAGCATAAAGGCATCGATCACCTCTGTCGCAATCCGCAGGGGCTCGTGCCGACACTCGCGATCGACGGGCATATGATGACCCAGTCGCTTGCGATCATCGAATACCTCAACGAATCCCACCCCGAGGCTCGCTTCCTGCCTGACGATCCTTTGGGGCGACAACGGGTTCGCGCGCTTTCCTACGCAATCGCGATGGAAATCCATCCCGTCTGCAATCTGGGTGTGGCATCGCATGTCATGCAGCTTGCAGGGGGCGATGAAGCGGCGCGGCGCAATTGGATGCATAAGTTCATCTCTGAAGGTCTGGGCGCATTCGAGACCATGCTCGATCACCCCGAAACCGGGCACTTTTGCCATGGCGATACCCCTTCCATGGCCGATTTCTGCCTCGTGCCGCAGGTCTTCAATGCGAGGCGCTGGGGAGCCAAAATCGAAAGTCTGGAGCGCGTCAATGCCATCGCTGCCCGTTGCGATGCGATCGGTGCCTTTGCCGCGGCGCATCCTGATCGGCTGAGGCCGGGATCACTTGGTTAATCGCCGGACGGGTCTCGCGGTTATCTGTAGCCATCGGCTTCGGGATAACGTTGGGCAAAGTCAGAGGTTTAGACGCCGCTGAAAGATCCGATAGGGTTTTGGACGTGGTCTGGCCAGCGACGCATGACTTCGCCCGTTAAAGCTCTGATGGATCTCCTCGCATCGGTCATTTCCATTTGCAGTACTTCGCTTGCACGCTGCAATTCGTCTGTCGAGTTCAATTTCGAAACGACCCACGCGAGTTTGCGGACAATGTCGGCACCATAGGCACCTTCGGCCTTGGCGATCGCATTATCGGGTATGTTTTTATGATGGTGCACGAGCATGCCAAGGTCGATGGCATCCCGATATGCAACGGAGCGATCGTGACACCTGTCGGCATTTGCCAGGAGCTTCTCCGCAAACAAATCCTCTTCGACAAGCATCGGTAGGCCAAGCTCCGAGTCGATATGGCCACACAGCTCAATCCGCGCTTCGCGGATGATTTCGAATTTGATCACCTGTTCGTTATGCCGTAGCGCGGTTCGCAATCCGTATTGATCGATTTTGAATGTGCGCAGCGGTTCGACAGGTGCTGGAAAGAACGCGCGAATACCACGCTCGACAGCTGCGCTGCGCAGTTCGCGATATCCGTCCGGGTCAGCGCAAAGGAAATCAACATCCAGCGACTGCCGATATTCGCCCAGTTTGAGGACGATTGACGTACCACCACCGAACCAGCATTGGTTGGTCGCCAGAAACGAAGCATCCATCAGGCGCAGCGCCTCAAGGATAACGCGGTGTTCCGCCCTTTTTAGTTCGGTCATATTTGTTCTCGCTGTGCACTGGTACTATGCAGCAGCAAGCATGGATCCGAAAGTCAGGAATTCAGCAATACGCCATTGCCGAAAGTATCGGTCAAATCTTTGATGAGATCCGCTTCAGGTCCCGTCAGCTTATCCGTATCGATGAAGCGCCAATTGCGCTCGTAGATTTCAAACGCTTCTTGTGCCGGTATCGCGCGCGCAACATCGCGGTTCCAGGCAAGCTGCTTAAGCTGCGGGAAATCGGCTGGTACAATAGGGGCGATTGTCGCTGGTTTCATAATGCATCCAATATAAATGTGGACTGCGGATCTTTAAAGCTCCAATCTATACCTACTCCGCCGCTTCGATATTGATGACGCCGCGCCGGATCTGGTCTTCCTCGATCGATTCAAACAAGGCGCGGAAATTGCCTTCGCCAAAGCCTTCGTCGCCCTTGCGCTGAATGAACTCGAAGAAGATCGGGCCGATCACGGTCTTGGAGAAAATCTGCAGAAGGATCTTCGTAATGCCGCCATCTATGACACCTTCGCCGTCGATCAGAATGCCGTGCGTCTTCATGCGCTCGATCGGCTCGTCATGGCCCTGCACACGCTCGTGCGACTTCTCATAATAGGTTTCAGGCGGGCCGGGCATGAATTTGAGCCCGTTTAGGGACAGCTTGTCGGTAGCTTCGTAAATCGCCTCTGTCCCGACCGCGATATGCTGAATGCCTTCGCCCTTGTATTTCCGCAGATACTCCTCGATCTGGCTCTTGTCGTCCGTCGACTCATTGAGCGGGATGCGGATCTTTCCGCAAGGCGACGTGATCGCGCGGGAGACGAGCCCCGTCAGCTTCCCGGCTATATCGAAGAAGTGGATCTGCTTGAAGCCAAAGAGCTCGCGGTAGAATGCCCACCATTTGTCCATGTTGCCGCGATAGACATTGTGGGTGAGGTGGTCGAGGTAATAGAACCCGACGCCTTCCGGCTTCAGATCGCGTTCGCCGAGCCATTCGAATTCGGCGTCGTAAGCCGATCCGCGCTCGCCATAGGTTTCGATGAAGTACAAAAGCGAACCGCCGATCCCTACGATGGCAGGAACGTCTAGGGTCTTGTCCTCGCCTTCATACGGGGTCGCACCCTTGGCGACCGCGTGATTGAAGGCATGATTGGCATCGACCACGCGCCAGGCCATGGAAGGGGCGCAAGGGCCATGCTTCGAAACGAAATTGGTCGCATGAGAATTTGGCTCGGCGTTGAGAACGTAATTGATGTCGCCCTGCCGCCACACAGTGATGTTCTTGCTCTTGTGGCGCGCAACCGGCACATAGCCCATGCGTGCGAACAACTCTTCGAGCTTTTCCGGCTCGGGATGGGCAAATTCCACGAACTCGAATCCGTCGGTGCCAGCTGGGTTTGCCTTGGTGATTGCGGCTTTCGGTGCGTCGTGCGGAAACGGTCCCATATCATCCTCCATGTACCACCCTCATTATCGCGCAAATCAACCGCATGGTGCTTGCATTTCAACGCTGTCTGGACGTAAATAATGCACGTTGTATGCATATTGGCGTTACAAGGAGCACGAATGGAGCATCTTGACGCATTTGACCGCAAGATACTGTACAGCTTGCAGGAAGATGGACGGCTGACAAACAACGAGCTTTCGGAAAAGATCAATCTCTCGCCCTCGCAATGTTCGCGCCGCCGGTCGCGCCTGGAGGAGGAGGGCTATATTCGCGGCTACCGCGCGGAGATCGACCGCGAAAAACTCGGCCTTGGCATCGTCAACATTATTTCGGTGACGCTCGCGACACACAATCGCGACAACGCCCGGCGCTTCTCCGACCTTATCTCAAGATTGCCGCAAGTGATGGAGGCCCATGCGCTCACAGGCGAAATGGATTACTTTATCAAGGTAGTGACGCCTGATCTGCGGGCGCTCTCCGCCTTCGTCAATGAGGTATTGCTGCCGCATGAATCAGTTCAGAATGTCAAAACCGCTATCGTGCTCGACACGCTGAAAGAGGATGGGCGGTTGCCAATCTAAAGATAAAGCGCCTTGCCGGTCATCGCGTAAACGCGGGCGCGCCCGAGCATATAGGCGGTGAGGGCATGGATATCGAAGAGGCCGTGGAATGCGCGGCTCATGATGTTCATCCCGCCCGTATAGGCGCCGAATGCCGGCATGATCAGCCGCGAATGGTCGCTGACGAAGCAGCGCCGCTGCACTGACTGGCCGCGGTGCACCACCTTGGCTGCCGGGTGGAGGTGTCCGGCAATTTCGCCGCGGCACGCAAATTTCGAGGGCTCATGGCGGAAAATGAGATTGCCGAATGCAAGTTCCGTGAAGGTTTCGCCCGGAAGGTCGGCCGGATGTTCGGGGTCGTGGTTGCCTGTGATCCATATCCATTCGCGCCCCGCCATCAATGCGGCAAGCTGCGCCGCATAGACCGCTGGCAGGCGCGCCGCGGCCTTGCCGTCATGAAAACTGTCGCCGAGGCTGATGACGCAGGCCGGATCATAGCGCGCCATCACCTTGGCAAGCGCCGCGAGCGTCGAGGCTGTATCATATGGCGGCAGCATCATGCCGCGCCGCGCGAACGACGATCCCTTCTCGAAGTGCAGATCCGAAACGATGAGGACACGGTCGTCTTCGAGATACAGCGCGCCTGAGGGATCCCCGATCGCCGGATGTCCCGCAACGGCAATCTGCGCCGAGCCGTGCAGTGCTGTCTTCGTTGTGTGGAATGCCGGATTCACTTCTGTTCCATCTCGCGGGTAAGATCGTCGGCAATCTCCTCGAGGATCCTTTCATGCGCCTCGCCCGGAACGCGTTCCCTGCCGATTTCCAGCATGACGGGAACGGCAAGCGGCGAGATCTGATCAAGATCCTTGTGAACGATATTGCCCTTGATTCGCCCAAGCATATCGGCAAGTCGGCGAATGTCGAGGAGGCCGGTCGCCGCATCGGCCCGCGTCGCCTGAATAAGTATGTGATCCGGCTCGTGCTCGCGCAGGACATCGTAGATAAGATCGGTCGAAACCGTCACCTGCCTGCCCGTCTTCTCCTGCCCGGGATGACGCTTTTCGACAAGGCCCGATATCAGCGCGCAGTTACGAAAGGTGCGCTTCAGCATCCAGCTTTCCGCCAGCCAGGCTTCGAGGTCATCGCCCAGCATGTCCTCATCGAAAAGCTCGGCCAGCGGCAGTTCGCCGTTCTTGAACATGCGGCCCATGTCGCGCATGCCCCAGATGGTCAACGCATAGTCCGTTGCAACAAAGCCGAGTGGACGCGCCTTGGCCCGTTCAAGACGCCGGGTCAAAAGCATCCCGAGCGTCTGGTGCGCCAGTCTTCCTTCGAAGGGATAGGCCACCATATAGGAGCGCTCGCCGCGCGGGAACGTCTCGACAAGCAGGCTGCCGGCTTGTGGAATGATCGACCTGTCCCTCTGGATGCGCAGCCAGTCGCTCACCTGATCCGGGAGCGCGCCCCAACGCTTCGGGTCGGCGAGCATTCCTCGCACCTGATCCGCGAGATAGGTGGTCAGCGGGAACTTGCCACCGGCATAGGAGGGAATCTTTGCGTCGAAGCCGTCCGCTTTCGATACGAGGCACTCGTTTTCGCGAATGCCTTCGAACCGCAGCACGCGCCCGGAAAAGAAGAAGGTATCGCCCCGCGACAATGCTTCGATAAACGATTCCTCCACCTTGCCGAGAACCGGTCCGCCGCGCACAGCGCCCTTGCTCCCTTGCCGGACGAGCCTGACATTGAGCGCCGGAGCTTCGATGATAGTGCCGACATTGAGCCGATATTGCTGGGCGAAACGCGGATGCGTCACCCGCCATGTGCCGTCGGCGGTCTGCCTTATCTTGGCGAAGCGCTCATAGCTCTTGAGGGCGTAGCCGCCGGTTGCCACGAAATCGATGATCCGGTCGAAGGTTTCGCGCGGCAGGTCGGCATAGGGAAGGGCGGTGATCACTTCAGCATAGAGATCGTCGGCGTGGAACGGCGCGGCGCAGGCCATGCCGAGAACGTGCTGCGCCAGCACGTCGAGCGAACCCGCGCCAAGCGGCGGGGTATCCTGTGCGCCGATGTAGTTCGCATCGAGCGCGGCCTGGCATTCCATCACCTCGAAGCGATTTGCAGGAACGAGGATCGCGCGCGACGGCTCGTCCATGCGGTGATTTGACCGGCCGATGCGCTGCGCAAGGCGGCTGGCACCCTTCGGCGCGCCGACATGGATGACGAGGTCGACGTCGCCCCAATCGATGCCGAGATCGAGGGTCGAGGTGGCAACGACGGCACGCAGGGTATTAGCGGCCATCGCCTGTTCGACCCTGCGGCGTTTGCTGACATCGAGCGAACCGTGGTGTACGGCGATTGGCATGTTGTCTTCGTTCGCCATCCAAAGGTCATGGAACAGGCGCTCAGCCTGACTGCGGGTATTGACGAAGATCAGTGTTGTCCGGTGCGCCTTGATCGCCTCATAAATACCGGGGATCGCATAAATCGCCGAATGTCCGGCCCAGGGCACGTGGTCCTCGGTATCTAGGATGGTGATATGGGGTTTGGCGCCGCCCTCCACGGTCACGAGGCTCGCTTTTGGCGCATCCTCAGTCTGTGGCAGCAGCCATCGCCGCAATCCGTCTGGGTCGGCGACGGTCGCGGACAAGCCCACCGCTTGTAATC
This sequence comes from Phyllobacterium sp. 01N428, assembly GCF_056399405.1. Taxonomy (NCBI): domain Bacteria; kingdom Pseudomonadati; phylum Pseudomonadota; class Alphaproteobacteria; order Hyphomicrobiales; family Phyllobacteriaceae; genus Phyllobacterium; species Phyllobacterium sp. 01N428. The sequence continues at coordinate 303,862 of NZ_JBFTRH010000005.1, read as the reverse complement.
CGGGCTGCAGTTGCCGTAGGCGTGCCAGGCCGAGGGCAAGCAGATGACCACGTTTCGAGGTGACGAGCGAATGAAGCTCGTCGAGGATGACGTAGCGCAGGTTTTCGAAGAACTTGCCGGCATCCTTGCCGGATATGAGCAGAGCGAGCTGCTCGGGGGTGGTCAACAGAATGTCCGGGGGGGCGAGTTTTTGCCTCTGACGCTTATAGGCGGGCGTATCGCCGGTGCGTGTTTCCAGCGAAATATCGAGGCCCATCTCGTCGATCGGCTTTTCGAGGTTGCGGTGGATATCGACGGCAAGGGCCTTCAGCGGCGAGATGTACAACGTATGGACGCCGCGGCTTGGCGCATTGCTCTTGCCGCGGGTGGACAGGTCGACGAGAGCGGGCAGAAATCCTGCGAGGGTCTTGCCGGCGCCGGTCGGGGCGATCAGAAGCGTCGATCTTCCCGCCTGCGCCTCCTCGAGAAGTTGGAGCTGATGCGCGCGCGGCGACCAGCCCTTCGACTGGAACCAGTCGAGAAAGGCCGGCGGCAGCATGGGTATGCCGGTCTCGGCTATGGCGGCTTTGCTGGTGCTCACTTGCGCGAATGTAATGGCGCGGTGTCGATGCGCCAAGTTTTCTTTGTCAGGATTGTACGGAGCCAAATGTGACCTATGTTCGTTCATGCCAATAATGGAAAGGTGGCGATGAATTTTTTCCGATCAAATGTGGCGCTGGTCTTTCCCTCCCCCTTGTGGGGAGGGTCGACGCGCAGCGTCGGGGAGGGGTTTTGCAATGGTAGAAGTGCCCCTCCCGGCTGCTGCGCAGCCACCCTCCCCACAAGGGGGAGGGAAACCATCGGCATCGTTGCGTCATGTTAACTCGCCCCGAAGCGCTCCTTTGCTCAACCCCGGCCGGGCTCTACTCGCCGGCCGGGGATTTCTATATCGATCCGGTACGCCCAGTTGACCGGGCGTTGATTACTCACGGACATTCCGATCATGCCCGCTCTGGACATGCGAAGGTCATGGCCACAAGGCAGACGCTTGATATCATGGCGCTGCGCTATGGTGCGGGCTTCGCCGGCCAGACCCAGGCAGCAGAGCTTGGCCAGACCACGGAAATCAATGGCGTGTCCGTGAGTTTCCATCCGGCAGGGCATGTGCTTGGTTCCGCCCAAATTGCTGTTGAAAAGGAAGGAATGCGGATCGTTGCCTCGGGTGATTACAAGCGGCGTCCTGATCCGACCTGCCTCGGTTTCGAGCCAGTTGCATGCGATGTTTTCATCACCGAAGCAACCTTCGCTTTGCCGGTCTTTCGCCATCCAGACAGTCGCGATGAGATCGCCAAGCTGTTGAAATCTGTCGAGCAGTTTCCCGAGCGTTCGCACCTCGTCGGTGCCTATGCGCTCGGCAAGGCGCAGCGGGTTATCCGTATGCTAAGAGATGCCGGCTATGACCAGACGATCTACATTCATGGCGCGCTGGCAAAGCTGTGCGACTACTACCAGTCGCAGGGCATCGACCTCGGCAAGCTTGCGCCCGCGACGGTCGAGAACGGAAGGTCCGATTTTCGCGGTGCCATCATTGTCGGGCCGCCATCGGCGTTTCTCGACCGCTGGGCCCGCCGCTTTCCTGATCCGGTGTCATGCTTCGCCTCGGGCTGGATGCGCATCCGCCAGCGGGCGCGTCAGCAGGGCGTCGAACTGCCGATCATCCTTTCGGACCATTGCGACTGGGATGAGCTCACGCAGACCATCGGCGATCTCGGGCCGAAGCAGGTTTGGGTCACCCATGGCCGCGAGGAGGCGCTGGTGCGCTGGTGCGACCTCAACCATATCGCGGCGCGGCCGCTGCATCTCGTCGGCTATGAGGACGAGGGCGACTGATGGAAGAATTTGCAGAACTTCTCGACCGGCTTGTTCTTACCCCGGCACGCAACGGCAAGATCACCTTGCTGGTCGATTACTTCCGCGTGACGCCGGACCCCGATCGCGGCCTTGCGCTCGCGGCGATCACTGGCGATCTCGACATTGCCAACGTCAAGCCGGCGATGCTTCGCGCGCTGGTAAACGAGCGCATCGATGAGCAGCTCTTCGCCTATTCCTACGACTATGTCGGCGACCTTGCCGAGACCATTTCGCTTGTCTGGTCGGCGGATGAGGCGGTGCGCGCCAATGCGGCGCCCTCGCTTGGCGATGTCGTCGCATCTCTCGCTCTGGCATCGCGCAGCGACGCCCTCCGACTGGTCGAGCGCTGGCTCGACCAGCTCGATGCTTCGGCGCGCTATGCCCTGATCAAGCTCGCCACCGGCGGCCTGCGTATCGGCGTGTCGGCGCGCCTTGCCAAGCAGGCGCTGGCGCAGTTCGGCAATGTCGACGTCGTGGAGATCGAGGAGTTATGGCACGGCTTGAAGCCGCCCTATGAAGAGCTGTTCGCCTGGCTGGAAAATACGGCGGAGAAGCCGCAAACTCTTGCCGCCGCTCCCTTCCGTCCGGTCATGCTCTCGACCCCGCTGGAGGAGCCGGACTATGCCCGCATCAATGCTGAAGACTATGCGGCGGAATGGAAATGGGACGGTATCCGCGTTCAGTTGACGGCGGAAGGCGGGCAAAGGCGCATCTACTCGCGCACGGGGGACGACATCTCCCATGCCTTCCCGGATATCGCCGATGCCATGGATTTCGAAGGCACGCTCGACGGCGAACTCCTCGTCGGTCGCAGTGCCGAAGACGGTATCGAGATTGGTGCATTTGGCGACCTGCAGCAAAGGCTGAACCGCAAGGCGGTCTCGGTCAGGCAACTTGAAACGCATCCGGCTTTCGTGCGGGTCTATGATATTCTTTTCGACGGACCTGATGATGTCCGCGCTTTGCCCTTTGCCGAGCGCCGGGCACGCCTCGAGACGTTCGTCGAGAAACTCGACCCAACGCGCTTCGATCTATCACCGCTCGTCCCATTTGCCGGTTTTGAAGATCTTGTCGAACTGCGGCGCAACCCGCCACATCCGATCATTGAAGGACTTATGCTCAAGCAGCGCTCGTCCTCCTATGTTCCCGGCAGGCCGAAGGGGCCATGGTTCAAATGGAAGCGCGATCCGTTCATCATCGACGCTGTGCTCGTTTATGCGCAGCGTGGCCATGGCAAGCGCTCGAGCTATTATTCGGACTATACATTTGCTGTCTGGACGGGTCCGGAGACGGAGCCGCACCTCGTGCCTGTCGGCAAGGCCTATTTCGGTTTCACCGACGAGGAATTGAAACGGCTCGACGCCTATGTGCGCAACAACACCACCGAACGCTTTGGCCCCGTGAGGTCGGTGCGGGCCGAGCCCGAACATGGACTTGTGCTTGAAGTCGCCTTCGAGGGACTCAATCGTTCGAAGCGCCACAAGTCCGGCGTCGCCATGCGGTTTCCGCGTATCTCCCGCCTGCGCTGGGACAAACCGCCCATCGAGGCGGATCGGCTCGAAACCCTCGAAGCATTGTTGCGCGATACCGAGGCGGTCGACTGAGTGGTCAACGCGGCGGGCGCGGGAAGAAAATACTGGTGCGCCGTTGATAATCGCGAAAGGCACTGCCCCGTGTTGCCAGCATGTGCTGCTCGAGTGGCGGAACCCCGGAAACGTGACGCAGAAGCACGTACATCAGGACAGGCGCGACTAACGTCAGCCAGCCATGGGCATAGTCGCCGTCGAAATCGGCGCCGATAAAGACATAGGAAGTCCATCCAAGCCACTCGAAGAAATAGTTGGGATGGCGCGACCATGACCAAAGACCGGCATTGCAGACCTTGCCGTAGTTGGCGGGATCGCTGGCAAACTTTCTTAGCTGCCAATCGGCGACGGCCTCGCCGAGGAGCGCAACAAGCATGATCAGCGCGCCGAGATAATCCGGAAATTCGAGTTCGGCATCGGGACGCGATGCTGCTACGTAGACGCAGATTACCAGCATCGCTCCGGCGAACGCCTGGCTTTGCAGGAAGAAGAACATGCGCGAGGCGGCATTGGGTCCCCATTCGTGCCGCAGCCTGGCATAGCGGGGATCGTCGCCATTCTTCAACGTCCGGACGAGAATGTGGCCGCCGAGCCGGAGTGACCAGATGAGGACGAGGGCAATGACCAGATATTTGCGGTCGGCAGAAACCATATCGCTTGAGACATAAACGGCGAGCGACGCTATCGTTCCGACACCGAAAGACCAGAATACGTCGGCCCATCCGTCGTTGCCAGTTACCCGCTGCACCAGCCACGCCGCCGCCATAACGGCCGAGAAGGCAATCGTCGCGGTAATTAGAATGGCAACTGCCGACATTGGAACCACAACTCCTTTCCAACTTGCGCGTGAAGTGAAGCTCGCACTGGAAGGAGCGACTCACCGCTCATGAGTATACGTCACGCCGGACAATTCGGACTACCGGCTACAAAAGGGACTAGCGCTTTGTCTGGCCAGTGGAAATCAGTCGCGCTGCTTTTTGCTCTCGATACGCCATTCTTTGGCGCCGAACGTTACGTCGAAGCGCGACAGGAAGGAGCGCCCGAGCAAGCCGTCGGTACCGTCCCCCAAGGCATGGTCGTCTGCATGAACAACAGCCGCTACATCTTCGGCTTCGACTTTTCCAAGCTTCACTTTGTCGAGCGAAGTGCGCTGCGCTATGGCGATCCCGTTCGCCGTTTGCAACCGGACCGTGTGATCGCGTCCAAGACGTATCTTGGCCCTCTCGGCAAACGACTTGGTGAGCGAGACTGAGCTTGCACCTGTGTCGACGACGAATGTGCCGGTCACGCCGTTTACACTGACCTGGGCGGTGATGACATCCTTGCCCTGTGTGGGAAATCGATCGCTGCCCGTGGCATAGCTTTCGGCACATTTGCCCTTGCGGCTATAGTCCTTGATGATCGACTGGGTGCGCGGCGTATCGTTTTCAGACGGATCGATGGAGATCCATGTCTGGATCGGCGTGATGGCCTGGCAATATTGACCGAGAGCCGCGTAGCTCAACGACAATCGGCGAAAAACGGTGCTGTTGAGCGATTTCAGATCGTCGGTCAGTCCAATGGTCGAGTCATACTCGTCTATGGCTTCCTGGTAGCGCTTGGCGTCCTCGAGAATTTGTGCCCGCATGAAATGGTTCTGGGCAAGGTCGGGCGACATAACGATGAGATCGTTCGACACCTTCAACGCCGCGTCCAGATCGCTCAGGCCGTACAATATGTCCGCGGCATTGTAGAGCGCGACGTCCGAGGGATTGCACTTGGCGGTAAACGCCAGAAAGACCTTCGCTGCCTCGCGGCGATACCCTGCTTCGCGAAGGTCGTCCGTAAAATTATAAGTGGCTTGCCAATCGCACGGTTCTCTTACGAGAATGGCGAGATTCCTGGCCATGGAACCGCTGCCTGCAACCTCGGCAGGCAAGGGCTGAATATCGAAGCGCGCGTAAAATTCCGGTGAAATCCCGCTCTGAGCTTGGCTTGCAACGCCCTTCGACGGACGACCATTCAAGAGCTCCTCGCCGAAAAAATAGAGCGCGGTTCCACCGGCTGCGATGAGCAAGATGACGATGATAATGAAGCTGTATGCGCTCCAGAAGGTTTCGCGTGGCGGCATTCCGCCGTTCCGGTCGTTCCAATCGACGTTAAGCATTAGCCGCTTTCAAAATGCATTATGAAAAAGTCTTGAGTAACCCACTATGCAACAGGAGGTGGGGGCCATGAAATACGACCTAAGTGCTACGAATTCATGCTATCACCCAGCCGATACCACGGGTTTCGCGTCCGAAAATGAGTCCTAGAGGGCAGTTTTCCACATGATCCGCGGTTGTTTTGTCCCGAATCTGAATCTGCCGCATCTTCTCGATAAAACGGCGCCAAATGACCATTTGGTCCATATGGTGCAACAATTTTTTGACGTGCTCGTAAGCCCCGAGACAAGAAAATATTACGACTAAAGCATTACACCCTCCTTGCGTTTGGGAAAATTTTGTCATTTGTTCATGCCTTCGCAATTCTCTTAGAGGGGAAGGAAAAGAAAAATGACCTTTATGAAACTGAATATCCGCGCGGCAATGCTGCTTGGATCGCTGATGATGGCGGCAAGCCCGGCGCTGGCCGAAGCTGTGCTGCATCGCGGCAATAGCGGTGAGCCACAGACCCTCGATCAGTCGCAGACTTCCATTGATATTGAAGCCTTCATTCTGAAGGATCTTTACGAGGGCCTGACGATCTATGACGCCAATGGCAAGATCGTTCCGGGCGTAGCCGAAAGCTGGACTGTATCCGACGACGGCCTCGTCTATACGTTCAAGCTGCGTGAAAACGCCAAGTGGTCCGATGGTTCGCCGGTCGTTGCTGAAGATTTCATCTTCTCGATGCAGCGTGAGGAAGATCCGAAGACGGCTGCCGGCTATGCCAACATTCTTTATCCGATCAAGAATGCCGAAGCGATCAACAAGGGCAAGATGCCGGTGGACCAGCTCGGCATGAAAGCCGTCAACGACAAGACGCTTGAAATCACGCTGGAACGCCCGACGCCGTTCTTTATCGAACTTCTGTCGCACCAGTCCGCACTGCCAGTCAACAAGGCGAGCTTCGAGAAGAACGGCGCCGAATTCGTCAAGCCAGGCAAGCTAGTCGGCAATGGCGCCTTCAAGCTGGTGGAGCACGTTCCGAATGACCACCTCACGGTCGTGAAGAACGAAAACTACTGGGACGCTGCCAACGTAAAGCTCGACAAGGTCATCTTCTACCCGCTCGAAGACCAGGCCGCTGGCCTGCGCCGCTACGAGGCCGGCGAACTCGATCTCGTCTATAATTTCTCCTCCGACCAGATCAAGCGCCTGCGCGACGCCAATCCGAAGCAGGTTCATGTGACGCCCGCCGCCGCGACCTATTATTATCCGTTCGACACGCGTACCGAACCCTTCAACGACGCCCGCGTGCGACGTGCCTTGTCGATGGCGGTTGACCGCGACTTCCTCGCCAAGGACATTTACGACGGCACGAAACTTCCGGTCTATTCGCTGGTTCCTCCGGGCCTTGAAAATTATGGCGAGCCGTCCAAGGCCGATTTCGCCGGCATGTCGCAGCTCGACCGCGAAGACAAGGCTATCGAGTTGATGAAGGAAGCCGGATACGGCGAGGGCGGCAAGCCGCTCAACATCGAAATCCGCTACAACACCAACCCGAACCACCAGAAGGTTGCGACAGCCGTCGCCGACATGTGGAAGAAGACCTTCGGCGCCAATGTAACGCTGATGAATCTCGATATTTCGTCGCACTACGCCTACCTGCAGGAAGGCGGCAAGTTCAACGTTGCGCGCGCCGGCTGGACCGCCGACTATGCCGACGCCGAGAACTTCCTCAATCTCAACGTCAGCACCAACAAGACCTTCAATTACGGGCACTATGAAAACCCCGAATTCGATGCGCTGATGAAGAAGTCCTATGAGGAGCGCGACCCCGCGGCCCGCTCCAAGATCCTGCATGAGGCCGAGGCGCTGATCATGAAGGATCAGCCCATCGCCCCCTTGATGAACGATGCCAATCTCTGGCTCGTCTCCGACAAGGTGAAGGGTTGGGGTGACAACGCCAACAATGAACATCTGAGCAAGTATCTGAGCGTCGAATAGCATCGTGGGCGCAACCCGGTTTTCCCGGGTTGCGCCGTTCGTTTGCCCGGCTCGCAATGCGGCACGTTCCGACAGAACAACAGTCAAGAGCGCCAAACCGGTGATCCTCATGGGTCGGCCGAGCGGAACCATTTGCGCCGTGCAACGGGATGATGCAGTCTTCAAGTTGAGAGAAACACAACCTCATTCTTGAACTGTTCCGACAAGAAGAAGAGACTAGTTCGATGTTTCATTTCGTCCTTCGCCGACTGGCGAGCGCCGTGCCGACGCTGTTTATCGTCGTCACGATTTCCTTTTTTCTCATGCGCTTTGCGCCAGGCGGACCATTCAATCTGGAACGACCTTTGCCGCCGGCGACGATGGAAAACCTGATGCGGGCCTACCATCTCGATCAGCCGTTATGGAACCAATATCTCCAGTACCTGAAGAACGCGGTTACCGGCGATTTCGGGCCGAGCTACATCTACAAGGACAACACCATTGCCGAGCTCATTGGCAAAGGTCTTCCTTACTCGGTTCAGCTCGGTACCTACGCCTTGCTGTTCGCCTTGATCGGCGGGGTGCTGATCGGAACGATCGCGGCGCTCAGGCAGAACAGTTTTATCGATTTCCTCGTCATGTCCGTGGCAACGACCGGCGTCACCGTGCCAAATTTTGTCGTCGGCCCGATCATGACCCTGATCTTCGCGCTCATGCTTGCATGGGTTCCTGCCGGCGGCTGGGGCGACGGATCGCTTAAGTTCCTCATCCTCCCGGTGATCACGCTAGGCCTGCCCCAGCTCGCGGTGTTTGCTCGCCTTACGCGCGGGTCGATGATCGAGGCCCTCCATGCGGATCACATCCGCACCGCGCGCGCCTACGGCCTGCCTGCGAAGGTGGTGGTCGTAACCCACGCTATGCGCGGCGCTCTCCTGCCGGTCGTTTCCTATCTCGCGCCTTGCGCCGCCGCCTTGCTGACTGGCTCGGCGGTCGTCGAGTCCATCTTCACAATTCCCGGCGTCGGTCGCTATTTCGTTCTGGGCGCAATCAATCGCGACTATACGCTAGTGATGGGAACGGTCGTACTCGTCGCCATTTTCGTCATTGTTTTCAATCTTGTGGTCGATATTCTCTACGGCCTTCTTGATCCGAGGGTCCGTCATGACTGATCTGATCGATGTTCCCACCACCATCATTCCTCCAGAGGAATCAAAGGGTCGCAGCCTGTTCCAACTTGCGGTCATGCGCTTTCGCCGCAACTACGCGGCGATGGCCGGCTGCGTCATGCTTGCGCTTATCACGATCTTTTCTTTTGTCGGTCCCTATTTCCTGAGCCACACCTATGACCAGGTGTTTCCGTCCTACGTAAACATGGGTCCGAGCCTCGAGGCCTATCCGAAGGCCGATACCCTCAACGACGTGATGAAGGGCGTAGCCAGCCGGGCTCGCGTCGAGCTCAACGAGTTTGCCGTGGATGGTAACAACTTCACCGCGAGCGTCAGCTCCGAGCAGCCGATCGATCCCCGCGTGACGCGCTATTTCGACCGGGCCAACGAGTTCGAAAACACCAAGGTCACGGCCACGGAAAATGACGGCAAGACCCTGAAGCTCGCGGGCGAGGTCAAGCGCGAGTACTTCCTTTTCGGCACGGACGACAATGGCCGCGATCTCATGGCGCGCGTCATGCTAGGCGGACAAATTTCGCTCGCCGTTGGTTTGCTTGCCAGCCTGGTTTCCCTGGTTGTCGGCGTCGTCTACGGCGCCATCTCCGGCTATATCGGCGGGCGTCTCGACAATGTGATGATGCGTCTTGTGGAAATTCTCTATTCGCTGCCCTTCGTCTTTCTCGTCGTCGTGCTTGTCGTTTTCTTCGGACGCAGCTTTATCCTGATATTCCTGGTGATCGGCGCGGTGGAATGGCTCGACATGGCCCGCATCGTGCGCGGCCAGACCCTCGCGCTGAAGCGCCGCGAATTCATCGGCGCTGCGCAAGCCCTGGGACTGACCGATTGGCAGATCATTCGCCGCCACATCATTCCCAACACGATCGGTCCGGTCATCGTTTTCGTCACTGTGGTGGTGCCGAAAGTCATCCTGCTCGAAAGCTTCCTTTCCTTCCTCGGATTGGGCGTGCAGGAGCCGTTGACGAGTTGGGGCGCATTGATCTCGGCCGGCGCCAACAAGATGCAGTCTTCACCGTGGTTCCTGATCTTCCCCGCGATTTTCTTTGTCCTGACGCTGTTCTCGCTCAACTTCATTGGCGACGGATTGCGCGATGCTCTCGACCCGAAGGACCGCTGATATGACGGACATCAAAGAAAATATCTTGTCCGTACGCGGGCTGAAGGTCGACTTCTCGACACCCGACGGCGACGTCAATGCTGTCAAGGGGATTGATCTCGACGTCAAGGCGGGCGAAACCCTTGCGGTCGTCGGTGAATCCGGCTCGGGCAAGAGCCAGACCATGATGGGCATCATGGGCCTCCTTGCCAGGAACGGCAGGGTAACGGGCTCAGCGAAATACCGCGGCAAGGAACTGGTCGGTCTGCCGCTGAAGCGCCTCAACGAGGTGCGCGGTTCGAAGATCACCATGATCTTTCAGGAACCGATGACCTCGCTCGATCCGCTCTATACTGTTGGCCGCCAGATCGCCGAGCCGCTCGTCCACCACAAGGGAATGACCTTCAGGCAGGCAAAGGTGCGCGTCCTGGAGCTCTTGAAGCTCGTCGGCATCCCCGACCCGGAGCGGCGCATCAACAGCTATCCGCATGAAATGTCAGGCGGACAGCGCCAGCGCGTCATGATCGCCATGGCCCTTGCCAACGAACCGGATCTGCTGATCGCCGACGAGCCTACCACGGCGCTCGATGTGACGATCCAGGCCCAAATCCTCGACCTGTTGCGATCACTGCAAAAGCGTTTCGGCATGGCCATCGTGCTGATCACCCATGATCTCGGCATCGTCAAGCACTTCGCCGATCGCGTCGTCGTTATGCGCCGCGGCGACGTCGTCGAACGCGGCAGCATCAAGGATATCTTCGAAAATCCGCAGGAGGATTATACCAAGATGCTGCTTGCCGCCGAGCCGAGCGGCACCAAGGAGCCGCCGGCCGACAATGCGCCAATCATCCTTGAGGGGCGCAATGTCGCGGTCGACTTCGCCATTGGCGGCGGATTCTTTACCAGCGCGAAGACCATGTTCCGCGCGGTAGACGGTGTAAGCGTCCGGCTGAAAAAGGGCCAGACAATCGGGATTGTCGGCGAATCCGGTTCAGGCAAATCGACCCTGGGCAGGGCGCTGCTGCGGCTCCTGCCAAGCAGCGGCCAATATCATTTCGGCTCGAAGAATATCTCCAATTTCGACCGATCCGCCATGCGCCCTTTGCGGCGCGAATTGCAGCTGGTATTTCAGGACCCATACGGGTCCCTGTCGCCGCGCCAGACCGTCGGTGAAATCATAACCGAGGGCCTGTTCATCCACGAGCCGCAATTATCACGCGCCGAGCGCGACAAACGGGCAATTGCTGCACTCAAGGAGGTGGGGCTCGATCCCGCAGCGCGCAATCGCTATCCGCACGAGTTTTCGGGCGGCCAGCGCCAGCGCATCGCCATTGCCCGCGCCGTAATCCTCAAGCCGAAGGTGGTCATACTCGACGAGCCGACGTCAGCGCTCGACCGTTCCGTACAGGGACAGGTCATCGATCTTCTCCGTGACCTCCAGGACAAGCACGACCTCTCCTATATTTTCATCAGCCATGATCTCGCGGTAATCAAGGCTATGTCCGACTACGTCATCGTCATGAAGAACGGCAAGATTGTCGAGGAAGGCGAGACCGAGGACATTTTTGAAACGCCGACCCAGAACTATACGAAAACCCTGATGGCCGCCGCGTTCGATCTGGAGTGACGAACGGCCTTGCAAGCGAGCTGCGAAAGGACCATTTTATAGACGCGGGCGTATATACGTATAGACGCGGGGTATAGAATGGCCTTTTCGGTAAAAGACAAAGCGACGGATGAAGCGGTGCGGCGGCTTGCCAAACTGAAGAAGACGAGTTTGACCGAAGCTATCCGCGAAGCGGTTGTGCACGAATATGAGCGCGTCAAACAGGAAGCCCCGATACACCAACGGCTCGAAAAAATCTTCGCGGAGTATCGCGGCTATCCCATGACGGGTCTTGAGGCAGACAAGTCGTTCTTCGACGAACTATCGGGTGACGAATGATATTCATCGATGCGTCTGCTATCATTTCGATTGTGGACGGCGAAGATGATGCCATCGCGCTGGCGGCGAGATTGCCGGAGGCTTCGCCGACCTATATTTCACCTGTGGTGCTGTATGAGGCAGTCACCGGGCTTGCCCGCAAGCGTGCTGCGCCGATTGAGGTGGCAGAACGCTCAATAGAAATTTTTATCGCGCAGACCAATGCCCAGATGATTGAGATCACCGCCGAGATTGGTCTCAACGCCATAGAGGCATTCAAGAAATTTGGTCGCGGGCGCCACAAGGCCGGCCTTAACATGGGTGACTGCTTTGCTTACGCCTGCGCTAAGGCGCACAATCTGCCTTTGTTGTTCAAGAGTAGCGATTTTCCTTATACGGATATCGAGTCGGCCTAGCGGACAGCGCTACACCAACTCCGATCGCCACGGCGGGTTGGCGCCCGCGCGCGATACCGTCACCGCTGCGGCTTTCACCCCCAGCGACAAGGCCTCGCGGACTTGGCCTTCAGTGAGCCGCGTGACTGCGTGCTTGGTCAAAAGGCCCGCTTCTTCAAGGGAAGCCAGTACACCGGCGGTAAAAGTATCGCCAGCGCCGACCGTATCGACGACGGGAACTTTCTGGGCCGAGACGTGCACTGTGAGGTCCGCCGTATAACCTGTGACACCGTCGGCTCCGTGGGTAACGAGGATCAGTTTCGGTCCGCTCTTATTCGCCGGCACGATCCAGCGCCGGGCGATCTCGTCCATCGTTCCGCTCTCGCCGAACCAGCGCATGTCCTCGTCGGAGATCTTGAGGATGTCGGTCATGGCAATCATCCGACGCATGCGGGCCATGTGCTTTTCCCGGTCGGGAATGAAGCCAGGGCGAATGTTGGGGTCAAGAATGGTGACACGCTTCTCGTGCTCGCGTGCCATCAGCGCTTCATAGGTCGAGCCGCAGGGCTCCGGGATAAGGCTGATTGCGCCGAACTGTAGGGCGGTCATATCGCCGCCCAGCTGTGGCAGATGTTCGACCGCAAGCGAACGTCCGGCGCTGTTCTCATCATAGAACATGTAGCTTGCCTGCCCGTCGGTCAAACGGACGAAAGCGAGGGTCGTCGGCTGCGCCGAAATATGGGCATAGGTGGTGCCGACCTTGTTGGCGGCGAGACTGTCGAGCAGCATCTGCCCGAAAAAATCCGACGAAATTCCGGAAAAGAACTCCGTTGCAATTCCGAGCCGGCCGAGCGCGATGGCCGTATTGAAAACAGCGCCGCCCACATAGGGTGCAAAGGCAGGCTCTCCTGACTCGCTCTTGCGCTGCAACATGTCGATCAGGGCCTCGCCACAACATAAAATCATAGGTCAATCTCTCTTGGATATATGACACCCTTGCGGATGATAATATTGGCATAGAGCCGCGGTTCACCTGTCGCAATGATCGTGTGTGCGGCTTTCACACGTGCATAGAAGGCATCGCCGGCCAGTGCAACAAGCTTGAAACCCTTGGCACGGCGGGCACAGACTTGCGTCATTTCCTCGTGTACCGGATCTGCAAGGGCGGGATCGCCTTTTGCCGAAGCCCGAAACAGCGCCTCCGCGACGAAATCGTCGACGGGCAAGACTTGCAGGATAGCGTCGAGGAGGGGAATGAGCGGCAGGCCGTCCGCACGAATAAGGCGCCTTGCGTGTTCCAGCGCCGGGTAATTGCCGTCGACAAGTGCGATCTCGTCCCCATGGCCCATGGAGCGCAGGGTGAAAAGCAGTTCCGGCCCCAGCATCGGCGGGATCCCGATGAGCATGTCAGTCCACCTTCCTGTAGATTTTCTGCCCGATCAGAAAGCGGTCGGCGAGCGGAAGGCTGGCCGCCCCGATGGCGCGGGCGTGGATGCCGACAGTCCCCTCGAAAATCGCCGGCAGTTGCAGCCCTTCAAGATCGAAAGTCCCGACATGGAGGCGTACAGCGGCAACGATTCGCGCGCGCACGTCTGCTGGCATCCAGCCGTCGATGATCGCCGCCTCGAAATCCACCACAGATGAAGCAGCGACAACCGCCTGCGCGATGGCTTTGGCAGCCTGGTTGATCCATGCGTCGAGTTCGCCGCCCATCGGCCCCCAATCCTCGGGCGAGGCCCAAAGCGGGGAGGGGTCGCGGCCGAGGCTCGCGACGACCTTCTCGAGTGCGGTGATCGAGGCCACATCGATCAGCTGGCGCGGCGCGCCGTCGGGTCCCGGTACCGGCATCGAGCCGAGCGCGCCTGCATTGCCGCTGCGCCCCGGATAGAGATTGCCGCTGATGACGATGCCGCCGCCGATGAACGAACCGATATAGAAGTAGACGAAATCGCTGATGTCCTTGGTCTTGCCGAACACGAGTTCCGCGCCGCAGGCGGCCGTCATGTCGTTCTGCAGGTATACGGGATAGGGGCAGAGCGCTTCAATTCGCGCGCGAATATCGCAGTCGCGCCATTGGTCCATGACTTCCTGTGGACCTCCGAGCGTGTCGGCCCATTTCCAGAGTTCGAACGGAGCGGCGATGCCGATGCCGGCAATTCTGTCCCGCTGCCTGTCCGTCAGGCCCTTTGTCATATCGTCGATCGCCTTCTCGGCAAATGCGAAGATCGGCTCAGGGGCCGGATAGTCGTAGGAAATATGCAACAGCGAGCGGATGTTGCCGACAAAATCGATCAAAACGAGATGCGCGCTGCGCCGCCCGATCTTAAGTCCGAAGAAGAAGGCACCTTCCGGATTGAGGGACATCGGAATAAGTGGCTGGCCGATCCGTCCGCGCAGGGGCTCTTCGCGGGTCAGGAGTTCATCCGCTTCAAGCATGCGCATGATGATTGAGCTGGTTTGTGCCGAGAGGCCCGTCATCCGGGCAATCGCGGTTTTGGCAAGGCTGCCGTGCTGGCGCAACAACGACAGCACAACGCGCTCATTGTGCTCGCGCATCCCGCTTTGATTTGTGCCGTGGTGAAGCGGTGGCCTGGTTCCTCCCATGCCTGCCCGCTCAGTAGCTCGAATGCCCAAGTGGGACTCCTCCCGATGTCCACCGACAATGGCGGCATGAAGCCGGAGTGTCAATATTAAATCAGAGTGATTTATTAATGTTGACAGCCCGAGGCGAGTGGTATTTGCTAGGCCGAACACTTGGCCGGGAGGATAACTGTCCGAGGTGTTAGGAGTTGAACAAGGGACCGGCAGGGCGCCGGCCTATCGCGGACTGGCGCGATTTTTTGGGAGGAAGTGACATGCTCAGAAGCATTTATCTGAAATCAAGCGTTTTTGGTGCCGCCGCAGTGGCGATGACCGCTTTTGCTGTTCCGGCGCAGGCGGCGGATGTCGGTGCCTGCCTCATCACCAAGACCGACACCAATCCCTTCTTCGTCAAAATGAAGGAAGGCGCGGTCGCCAAAGCCAAGGAACTTGGCGTTAATCTGAAGACCTACGCCGGCAAGATCGACGGCGACAGCGAAAGCCAGGTCGCTGCAATCGAGACGTGTATCGCCGACGGCGCCAAGGGTATTCTGCTGACTGCGTCCGACACAGCCGGCATCGTTTCGTCCGTCAAGCAGGCGCGCGACGCCGGCCTTCTTGTCATCGCACTGGATACGCCGCTCGACCCTGCTGATGCGGCCGACGCAACCTTCGCCACCGACAACCTCCTCGCGGGCGAACTGATCGGCAAGTGGGCCGCCGGTACGCTCGGTGACAAGGCGAAGGACGCGAAGATTGCCTTCCTCGATCTGACGCCGTCGCAGCCAACGGTCGATGTCTTGCGCGATCAGGGCTTCATGAAGGGCTTCGGCATCGATGTTGTCGACATCAACAAGATCGGCGACGAAAAGGATCCGCGTATCGTCGGCCATGACGTCACCAACGGCAATGAAGAAGGCGGCCGCAAGGCGATGGAAAGCCTTTTGCAGAAAGACCCGAGCATCACCGTCGTCCATACGATCAACGAACCCGCAGCTGCCGGCGCCTATGAGGCTCTGAAGGCTGTTGGCAAGGAGAAAGACGTTCTCATCGTTTCCGTCGACGGCGGCTGCCCAGGCGTCAAGAACGTCGAGGCCGGCGTCATTGGCGCGACGTCACAGCAATATCCGCTGCTGATGGCATCGCTTGGCATCGAGGCGATCAAGAAATTCGCCGATACCGGCGAAAAGCCGAAGCCCACGGAAGGCAAGTCGTTCTTTGACACGGGTGTTGCGCTCGTTACCGACAAGCCGGTTCAGGGCCTCGAGTCCATCGATGTCAAGACCGGCATGGGCAAGTGCTGGGGCTGATCCAGGTTTGAGCCAGCAATAAAGCAAGCAGGGGGAGAGAGGAGGGTGTAACCTCCTCTCTCCGACTTCAGCGGTTCAGGGAGGGCCCAGCCATGACGGAAACCAACACCACATCTCAGACCGGGCAAGAGTTCGAGCGCGTGCTGTCGCAAAGTGCGACGACGGTCGCGAGCTTCGACCAGCATGAGCGAAGCCCCCTCGAAAAGCTGCGGCACTTTCTGCATTCGAGTCCGGCCTCGGTACCGCTGATCGTTCTCGTCCTGTCACTGCTGATCTTCGCAGTCATCGTCGGGTCGCGATTTTTCACGCCCTTCGCGCTGTCGCTTATTCTTCAGCAGGTGGCGATTGTCGGTATCGTCGGCGCGGCGCAAACCTTGGTCGTGCTTACCGCCGGCATCGACCTTTCGGTAGGCGCGATCATGGTGCTGACTTCCGTGGTCATGGGCCAGTTCACCTTTCGCTACGGAATGCCGGTTGAACTTGCGATCCTCTGCGGCGTTGCGCTCGGCGCATTGTGCGGCTTCATCAACGGTTTTCTTATCGCGACCGTGAAGCTGCCGCCCTTCATCGTCACCCTCGGCACCTGGCAGATTTTCCTCGCAACGACCTACATTTATTCCGCCAATGAGACGATCCGGGCCCAGGATATTGAGACAAACGCGCCCTTGCTCCAGTTCTTCGGTCAGAAGATCAATATTGGCGGGGCCACTTTCACCTATGGCGTCTTTGCCATGCTCATTCTGATTGCCGTTCTCTGGTATGTCCTCAACCATACGGCGTGGGGCCGCCACGTTTACGCCATCGGCGACGATCCCGAGGCCGCGAAGCTTTCCGGCGTCCGGACGAAGCGTGTAGTGATCACTGTCTACGTGCTTGCCGGTCTCATCTGTGCACTGGCCGGGTGGGCCTCCATCGGGCGCAACGGTTCGGTTTCGCCGCAGATCGGCCAGTTTGCCAACATCGAATCGATCACCGCCGTGGTGATCGGCGGTATGTCGCTCTTCGGCGGACGCGGCTCCATCCTCGGCATGCTATTTGGCGCGCTCATCGTCGGCGTGTTCTCGTTCGGAATGCGCATGTACGGCACTGACGTGCAATGGACGTACCTGATCATCGGCGTCCTGATCATCCTTGCCGTCGCAATCGATCAGTGGATCAGAAAGGTAGCAGGCTGATGCAAAGCGAACCCCTTCTAACCGCTCGTGGACTGGTCAAGCGTTACGGCCGGGTCACAGCCCTCGATTACGCGGATTTCGACCTCTATAAGGGCGAGGTCCTCGCGGTGATCGGCGACAATGGCGCTGGAAAATCCTCCCTCATCAAGGCGATTTCCGGCGCTATCCACCCCGATGACGGCGAGATCAAGCTGGACGGCAAGCCCATCCACTTCCGCTCCCCCATGGAAGCCCGCGACGCGGGCATCGAGACGGTGTACCAGAATCTTGCCCTGTCGCCGGCGCTTTCGATCGCCGACAACATGTTTCTCGGCCGCGAGATCCGCAAGCCCGGCATCATGGGCAAGTGGTTCCGCATGCTTGACCGCAAGGCCATGGAGAAGCGGGCGCGCGACAAGTTGACGGAACTCGGCCTAATGACCATCCAGAACATCGGCCAGGCGGTAGAGACGCTTTCGGGCGGGCAGCGCCAGGGCGTTGCTGTCGCCCGGGCCGCGGCGTTCGGCTCCAAGGTGGTGATCATGGACGAACCGACGGCTGCCCTCGGCGTCAAGGAATCGCGGCGCGTGCTTGAACTCATTCAGGACGTGAAGAAACGCGGACTTCCGATCGTACTGATTTCGCACAACATGCCGCACGTCTTCGAGGTGGCCGACAGAATTCATATTCATCGCCTCGGAAAACGTCTTTGCGTCATCAATCCGAAGGAATATACGATGTCCGACGCCGTCGCTTTCATGACTGGCGCAAAGAGCCCGCCGGCCGAACTGGTTGCGTAATTTACATGAAGGAAAAATTTGAAAAATGAAGCGTTCCGAAGTCAATGAAATCATCCGCGAGAGCGACAAGTTCATCCGCTCTTTCGGCTATGTTATGCCGCCCTTCGCTTATTGGTCACCGGAGGAATTGAAGGCGCGTACCGCCAGCGATTCAAAGGCCATTCTGCAGGCCCGCCTCGGTTGGGACATTACGGACTATGGCCAGGGCAAGTTCGATGAACTCGGCCTGTTTCTGTTCACTACCCGCAACGGCAACCAGGAAGACCTGAAGAAGGGCGGCGGCATGCTCTACGCGGAGAAGATCATGATCTCGCGCGAAAAGCAGCTGTCCCCGATGCACCGCCATATCGTCAAGGCGGAGGACATCATCAACCGCGGCGGCGGCACGCTTGTGCTCGAACTCTTCAATTCCAATGCCGACGGCAGTGTCGATGAGAACACCGATGTCGAAGTCGCGACGGACGGACGTATCGTCAAGCTGAAAGCTGGCGGTTTGCTGAAGCTGCAGCCGGGTGAAAGCGTAACCCTGCTACCGGGCAACTGGCATGCATTCTGGGGCGAAGGCGGTGACGTGCTGATCGGCGAAGTGTCGACCGTCAACGACGATCTGACCGACAATATCTTTCGCGAGCCCATCGGCCGTTTCTCGTCGATCGACGAAGACGAAGCGCCGCTGCATCTCCTGGTTTCCGATTACGACAAGTGGCTCGCCGCCTGAGTTAGCAGCTTCCGGAGCCTTTCCCCGCCGGTTTTCGCGGCGGGGATTCGGTCCTTGTTACGGTTACGCACTTTTTAAACATGCCAATCCGAGCTAATCGCTTCGCATTTGATATACCCATTGCGAGGTTGATATTGTGCTTGACTATGTTGCGCTCGCGCTTCTGTTTTTTCTGGCCGTTACTCTCGTCTACGGCATTATCGCGATCCACGATGTTCCCTACAAGATAGCCAAGGCGCGCGACCATCCGCACCAGGATGCGATTGAAGCTGCAGGTTGGGTCAGTCTCTTTACGCTGCACGCGATCTGGCCGTTCCTCTGGATCTGGGCGATGATGTACCGGCCCGACCGGGGATGGGGCATGGGCTCTGGCGGGTCGAAAGCGCTTGAAGACCGGATTGCCGCGCTGGAACGCCGGCAGGTTACCGGGCCCTCCGCGAAATGACCACGCTCCTTTGCCTCCTTTATGCGGCTCTCTGCATTGTCGCATTCCGGCTCCTGCGGCTGCCGGTCAATCAATGGACACTGACGACGACCGTGCTCGGCGGCGTCGTTCTCATCGGCGGCATCGTCATCGCCATGAACTATAATCACCCGTTCACGAGCGAGGCCCGGCTCTATTTTTACGCGACGCCCATCAGCCCGGCCGTCAACGGCCAGGTGGTCGATGTTCCCGTCGCACCCAATACCCATGTGAAGAAAGGCGACGTCCTGTTCCGGCTCGATCCGCGCCCCTTCAAATATGCGCTCGCCCACCGGAAAGCGGCTTTGGCCAAGGCACAGCAGGACGCACTCGAACGCCAGGCGGCGCTTAAGGCTGCCAACGCAGCCGTCGATGGCGCGCGCGATTCACGCGACCGCGCCAAGGATGACTACGACCGGCATGCGACGGCCAACGCGCGGGCGGGCGGGAAGGGCGATGCACCATTTTCGGAGGCTGAGGTGGTCAACCGGCGCGACCTCTATCTGGCAGCGGAAAGCGCACTTGCGAGCGCGGCCGCGCAGGCCGATCAGGCGCTTCTTGCCGCCAACGCGCAGATCGGTGGTATCGATACGACGGTCGCACAACTCGAGGCCGAGGTGGCGCGAGCGGAGTTCGATCTCGAGCAGAGCGTCTACCGCGCGCCAACGGATGGCTATGCGGCGCAGGTGTTCCTGCATCCGGGGATGATGGCCGTCTCCCTGCCGCTCCGTCCTGTCATGACGTTTGTGCACACAGACCGGCGCGTCTTTGCGGCAGCCTTCAATCAATTGTCGCTGCAACGGGTCGCGGCCGGCGACGAAGCGGAGATCTCCTTCGCAGCTGTTCCAGGCCAGGTCTTTCGCGGCACGGTAAAGACCGTGGTTGAAACCATGGCGACGGGACAGCTTGAACCCTCGGGTACGCTCCTTGCTCCCGACGACCGCCAAGCGCCTGGACGCATGATTACGGTGATCGATCTTGGCGAGGAAGTCGCCGCCTACAATTTGCCGGGTGGCGCAACGGCGGAGGTTGCTGTTTATACCAAAAGCATGGCGGCGCTTGCCGTTATCCGCAGGATACTGCTCAGGATGCGTGCCTGGGAGAACTATCTCGTCTTCGATCGCTAGACGCCAAGAAAATACTTCCTCCGCATCGTTGGGAACGGTAGAAGCGGTAGCGTAGAACATCGCAGAGTATCGCCCATGATGATCACCGTCGAAGATCTCGTTCCCGAACTTCTTGCCCGGGCGGCTAGGACCGACCGTCTGATCGTCGCGATTGCGGGCGCGCCCGGCGCCGGTAAATCGACTGCTTCAGCGGCGCTTTGCGAAGCCATCAATGCTCGCGAACCCGGTGCGGCAATCGTCGTGCCGATGGACGGGTTTCACCTCGACAACGCCATTCTCGACGCCATGAACCTGCGTAAGCGCAAGGGTTCGCCGCCGACCTTCGACTGTGCCGGCTTTGAGGCGCTGCTGAAACGCCTGCGGCATATCGGCGATGATGTGGTCATCCCGCTATTCGACCGCAAGCTCGATCTGGCGCGGGCCGGTGCCGATATCGTGCGTGCCGGGCAGCGCATCCTCCTTGTCGAGGGCAACTACCTTCTCTTGGATCAGGCTCCATGGGGTCGGCTCGCGCCGCTCTTCGACGTCACCGTCTTTCTCGAGGTCGATCGCCTCGAACTCGAAAACCGTCTCGTCCAGCGCTGGCTGGGCCTCGGCCACAATGTCGGCTCGGCCCAGCAACGGGCACTTTCCAACGACATGCCCAATGCCGAACTCGTTCTCGAAGAGTCGCGCGAGGCGGATTTTACCATCCGCAATTAGTCGCTCAGGCTGAACGGCGCGGCGAGAACTGGATCGCCATGTCATGCATGATTGCTGCCGCCGCTGCGCGAGTAATGCCGGCCCAGGAGGAGAGGATTTCCGGCGTGATACGGTATGCCGGCCCCGTCACCGATACGCCAGCGATGAGCTTTTTGTCAGTCGACGAGACAGGTGCAGCCACGCAGCAAATCCCGAGTTCATGTTCCTCTCGATCATAGGCGTTGCCCGCAATGCGGATCGTGGAAATCTCGCTCAGCAGGCTCGGTACATCGACGATCGTATGCGGTGTAAAGCGGGTAAAATTAATTTTGCCGATACGGTCGTGCAGATCTTCATCGGCCATCGCCGACAGTGCGGCCTTGCCGACACCTGTACACCAGGCTGGCGCCGTATTTCCGATGCGCGAAACGAGGCGGATATTTTGCCGGCTTTCGATCTTGTCGAGGTAGACGACCTCGGTGCCCTGCAAAACACCGAGATGCACGGTTTCGCCCGTCGCCTCGTGCAGTTTGCGGATATGCGGTTCGGCGATAGCGCGCAATTCGTTGCTCGCCCATGCCCGTGATGCAAACTGCAGCAGCCGAAGGCCAAGGCCGTAGGACTGATCGCGATTGACTGTGAGCAGGCCCTCTTCAATAAGGTTTGAAATCTGCCGGTGAAGCGTGCCGCGCGGTTGACGGGTCAGGCGCAGAACATCGGTAAATCGCAGCGGCTCGCTCGCGTTGGCGATGATATCGAGCACGCTGACCGCTTTGCCGAGTGTGCCCGTATCTCTGGCGCTGGCAGTCGTTCGGCTCTTGCTCACTCGCGCTCTCCATGCACCTTCACCGTGAATCGGGGCTCACTACACAAATGTGAGTTGTCCGGGTGCGGAATTCAGGGTCACATCTTGACTTCCGGGAGCCTAGGAGATCAATTCGATATAGTCAAACACTGTTCCAAATAATGGAACTTATGCTGTGAGTTCGAGCCATGATGCCTTCTGCCGTTTTCCCCGACCTGAAGAACCGCTCCGTGCTCATAACGGGTGGCGGGTCCGGCATCGGCGCTGCCCTCACGGAGGGTTTCGTCGCGCAAGGTGCACGCGTTGCTTTCATCGACATTGCTGAGGCTGCTTCACAGGACCTGGCCAACGCGCTCGACAAGAAATACGGCAACCGCCCGTTTTATTTGAAGGCCGATCTCACCGACATCGAGGCCCTGCGCAACGCTGTTGCCACGGCAATTTCGAAGAACGGACCCGTTACCGTTCTCGTCAACAATGCCGCCTGGGATGACCGGCATGACATTGACGATGTGACAGAGAATTACTGGGACGGGAACCAGGCGATAAATCTCCGTCCGCACTTCTTTACCGCCCAGGCTGTCGTACCCGGCATGCGAACGGCAGGTGGGGGATCGATCATTAATTTCACGTCGATCTCCTTCATGATCAATCAGGGCAACCTGCCGGCCTACACCGCTGCCAAGGCTGGAATCATAGGCCTGACAAAGGGATTGGCCGGTCGGCTCGGACAGGAGAAGATCCGTGTCAATGCCATCGCCCCCGGCTGGGTGATGACGGAACGGCAACGCACGCATTGGGTCACGCAAGAAGGGCTGGAAGCGTATATGAAAAGGCAGGCCATTCCTGAGGAATTGCTGCCCGGCGACATGGTGGGACCTTGCCTCTTCCTGGCCTCGGACGCATCACGCATGCTGACAGCGCAGACGCTGATCGTCGATGGAGGCTGCCTGTGACGTCTGCACCCGCCTATGGCCTCGCCGATTGGGGAACGAGCCGTTTTCGCCTCTGGCTTGTGGATGGCACGGGGAACATCATTGCCGAGAAGCGTTCGGATGATGGGCTCGATGCGTCGCGGGAACGCGGATTCGGCACGACACTCGAAGCTCACCTAGCAGAGCTTGGTGCGCCCGAGCAGTTGCCGGTTATCGTCTGCGGCATGGCGGGCTCACGCCAGGGTTGGGTCGAGGCCAACTACGTTGCCGTCCCGGCGGATCTCAATGCGATTCTTTCTGGTGCCGTGAAAATTACAGGGATCGACCGTGATGTGCGGATCATCCCGGGTCTGTCGCAATCCGGGCGCTTTCCCAACGTCATGCGCGGCGAGGAAACCCAACTCCTTGGCGCCATGCTGGCTCGAAACATCACGGACGGTGTCGTCGCCATGCCCGGTACCCACTCGAAATGGGTCGAACTCCAGAGCGGCAGGGCAAAGACGTTTTCAACCTATTTGACGGGCGAACTCTATGCGCTCCTCGCCTCGCAGTCGATTCTGCGGCACTCCGTGCAAGGCGCTGTGAGTTCTGCCTCTGCCGAACATCCGCAATTTACCGCGGCAGTGGAGTTGATGCTGTCTGGAGAAGCGATGCTCGGCGAACTCTTTCCCATCCGCGCGGCGATGTTGCTCGAGAACCTCTCGCCTGAGGGGGCGGCCTCACGACTTTCTGGTCTGCTTATCGGCGCGGAAATTGCCGGCGCAAGATCGAAGCACCAGGGCCGGGTCGCGCTCGTTGCTTCCGGCAGCATGGCTACGCTCTACGGCAAGGCACTTTCGCTCGCGGGCATCGAATTCGGTGCGGTCGACGCCGATGAAGCCGTGCGCAAGGGCCTGTTTGTCGCCGCCTCGGCCATCTGGCCCCGTTGATAAGGACTATGCAATGACAAGCGCATCCACCCCATGGCCCAGGCTGCAACGCGATCTCATCGCCATTTTGCGCGGCGTGAAGCCGGATGAAGTTCTGGGCATCGCTGAGGAACTGGTGAGGGCCGGCATTGAAGCAATCGAAGTCCCACTGAATTCACCTGATCCGTTCCGGTCGATCGAGTTGCTCGCGACGAAATTGCCGTCCTCCGTTCTGGTTGGTGCCGGAACGGTGCTTGACGCCGCGGATGTCGCGCGTCTGGTGGAAGCGGGTGGACGTCTGATGATCAGCCCTAATGTCGATCTGGCCGTATTGAGTGCGGCGGTCGCGGCAGGCATGGTGACCATGCCTGGCGTTTTCACGCCTACCGAAGCCCTGGCGGCCTTGAGCGCTGGCGCATCCGGCTTGAAATTCTTTCCCGCAAGCGTCCTCGGACCTGACGGTATCAAGGCCATCAGCGCGATCTTGCCCAGGGGAACGGTCATCGGCGCCGTTGGCGGTGTCGACGAAAATGGCTTTGCTGCTTACTCGAAGGTCGGGGTGCGAACGTTCGGCCTAGGCTCCAGCCTTTACAAGGTGGGCGCATCGGCCGCCCTTGTCCGCGAACGCGCAAGGGTTACTGTGGCGGTCTATGACCGTGTGTTCGCCGCCTAAGGGCCATCGATGACGAAGATCAGCATATTTCATGACGAACCCTGCGAACTTGGAGAAGGGCCGGGATTTGATCCACTGACCAATACGGTGTGGTGGTTTGACATTCTTGCCGGTCGGCTCTTTGAAAAGCCGCTCGCCGGCGGCGAAGCGCGCATGCATAGCCTCGGCCAGATGGCGAGCGCGCTTGCAGTCGTCGACAAGGAGCGCCAACTTGTCCTGACGGAGACCGGGCTCTTCGTTCGCGATCGCTCGACAGGGCACACGATCATGCACCAGCCGATCGAAGCCGATAATCCGGCGACGCGGTCGAATGATGCGCGCGTCCATCCGGCCGGCGCGTTCTGGGTCAGTACAATGGGCAAGAAGGCCGAGCCGGGCGCGGGCGCCGTTTATTGGTATCGCGAGGGCGAGCTGCGCAAACTGTACGGCAATATTTCGATCGCCAATTCGATCTGTTTCGCACCTGATGGGCGGGCTGCCTATTTCGCGGATTTGGCGCTTAATATCGTCTGGCGGGTGAATACGGATCCTGGGACGGGACTGCCGAACGGCGAGCCCACCGAGTTTCTCAAGAATACCGGGAGCGGGGGCTTTGACGGTTCGGTGGTCGATGCTGACGGGAACCTTTGGAATGCCTCCTGGGGCGGCTCCCGTATCGATGTCTTTACTCCATCGGGAAATCGCCTCCGAACGATTGAACTGCCCATTCCGCAGCCGACCTGTCCCGCATTCATCGGCACGGATAGCGCGAGCCTGGTCGTGACCAGTGCCTATGCCGAGATGGATGAGGCTTCACGCTTGGCGTATCCCGATGCCGGCAAAACCTTCCGCATCGAGATCGCAGGGAAGGGCAGGCTGGACCCGCAAGTGAGAATTTAAAAACCTGAAAATTATCTCGGAACAATAAGCAATACCTCCCGTTTCCTCTGGGCAATCGAAACACACTGACTGCATGCCGACGCCTTTTGGGCGCCGAATGACGATGCATGTCCTAACAAGGGAGAATGACATGGGTTTCTTTTCTAAAGACATCAAAACGATGGACGATCTTTTCGTTCATACACTGCGCGACATTTATTATGCCGAGAACCAGATCGTGAAAGCCCTGCCTGAAATGATCGACAAGGCATCGGACCAAGAACTGAAGATGGGGTTTGAAAAACACCTGCAGGAAACCGAGACCCAGATAGACAGGCTTGAGCAGGTCTTCAAGCTGCATGGAGTCGAGGTCAGCGGCGTGAACTGCCCGGCAATCGACGGCATTTTGGAAGAGGCCGACGAGGTCAGCGGCGAAGTCGATGACGACCAGGTGCTCGATGCCGCGCTCATCGCCGCCGGTCAGGCCGTCGAACACTACGAGATCACGCGCTACGGTACGTTGATCGCGTGGGCAAAGCAGCTTGGACGCGAAGATTGCGCTTCGCTTCTCCAGCAAAATCTCAACGAAGAGATGAATGCCGACAAGGCCTTGACCAAGATTGCCGAGGGTCACGTCAACGCTGCTGCCGCAGCATAAGACGAAATTCGCAATCAACGTAAAGAATCCAAGCTCGCATCCGCCGATGCGAGCTTTTCTTTTGGCCGCGCGAGCGCCCATTTCAAGTACCCCCAAGCGCCCAGAGAGCAGCGGTAAATCCCGCTTGACAAGTTCAAGCGGCTGTAATTCTATATGTCATCCATTATTAGGTATTATATTCTACTATAATGGATAACGACACAAGATTCGCTTTGACGAATAGGGGAACAAAATGTCCAAACGACTTTACATTGCGGCCCTTGCAGCCGCTCTCGTTGCGCTGCCTTCGATTAGCGCATTCGCTCAAGAAACCAAAAGCAAGCTTGACGAAGTGTTGGCGCGCGGCCATCTGGTCATGGGAACCGGGAGCACCAATGCGCCCTGGCATTTCAAGAGTGCCGACGACAAGTTGCAGGGCTTCGATATCGATATGGGCCACATCATCGCCAAGGCCCTGTTCAACGACCCGGACAAGATCGAATTCGTCAACCAGTCTTCCGATGCGCGCATTCCCAACATTACCACGGATAAGGTGGATATCACCTGCCAGTTCATGACGGTGACCGGCGAGCGGGCGCAGCAGATCGCATTTACCATCCCCTATTATCGCGAAGGCGTCGGCCTCATGCTCAAGGCCGACGGCAAATATGCCGACTACGCCGCGCTCAAGGCGGGCGGCTCCGGCGTAACGATTTCGGTTCTGCAGAACGTCTATGCCGAAAGCATGGTCCACGCGGCGCTGCCCGAAGCCAAGGTCGACCAATATGAATCGGTCGATCTCATCTATCAGGCGCTCGAATCCGGACGTGCCGACGCTGCCGCCACCGACCAGTCGTCGCTGGCCTGGTACATGACGCAGAATCCCGGCCGCTACAAGGACGGTGGCTATGGCTGGAACCCGCAGACCTATGCCTGCGGTGTGAAGCGCGGCGATCAGGATTGGTTGAATTTCGTCAATACGGCCCTGCATGAAGCCATGACCGGCGTCGAGTTCGACTTCTACGCCAAGTCCTTCAAGACCTGGTTCGGCAAGGATCTTACCCCGCCGCAGATCGGCTTCCCGGTCGAATATAAGTAACCGGCATCGCGCAACGGTTCCGGGTCTCTCCCGTGCCGTTGCGTGAACGCTGCGCATCGGTCCGGTTCCATCGGGTGGGAACGCAATGGGATATACGCTGAATTTCGCTGCCGTCTGGCGCAGCTTCGACCTGCTCCTCCAAGGCCTGGCCCTCAGCCTCGCACTTGCATTCGGTGCAATCCTCATCGGCGCCATCATCGGCCTGATCACCGCGTTCGGACTGATCTCGAAAAACGGCTTTATCAAGCGGCCGGCCGGTATCTACGTAACGATCATCCGCAACACCCCGATCCTGGTGCTGGTGCTCTTCAGCTATTTTGCCCTGCCGCAGCTCGGTTTGCGGCTCGGCAAGATCGAGAGCTTCGTCTTCACCCTCGCGCTCTATTCCGGCGCCTATCTTGCGGAAGTGTTTCGCGCCGGACTTCTGTCGATACCGCCGGGACTTCGTGAAGCGGGCCTCGCCATCGGCCTTACGGAAATGCAGATTCGAACGTCGATCATTGCGCCACTGATGTTCCGCAACATCCTGCCGTCCTTAAGCAGCACGATAATTTCGCTGTTTAAGGATACCTCGCTTGCCGCCGCGATCGCGATTCCGGAACTGACCTTCGAAGCGCGCAAGATCAATGTCGAAAGCTTCCGTGTCATCGAGACCTGGATCGTCGCCAGCTGCCTCTATGTATTCACCTGCTCGATCCTCGCGGCGCTGATGCGCAGCGTCGAACGCCGCTTGTCCTTGCCGAGGTGAGCCGATGGATATAGCCCATTTCCTCGATGTCCTCTGGCTCGCGCGCTTCCCGATCCTCAAGGGTCTTGGCGTCACCATATCGATATCGCTCCTCGCCATCTGCTTTGGCACCGTGCTCGGCGTATTCGTCGGGCTCGCCCTGACCTACGGTGTGCGCCCGCTGCGCTGGATCGTTCGCGGCTATACGGATTTCATCAGGGGCACGCCGGTCCTCGTCCTTGTCCTTGCGAGCTATTACGTGCTTGGCACGATCGGGCTTGATCTTGGCCCCTTTCAGGCAGGCGTTCTTGCCCTTGCGGTATTCTGCAGCTCGCATGTCGGCGAAATCGTCCGGGGCGCCCTGCAATCGATCCCCAAGGGGCAGACCGAGGCGGCCAAGGCCATTGGTCTCACCTTCCCGCAAACATTCGCCTATGTTCTCGGCCCTCAGGCATTGCGCCAGGTCCTGCCGGCCTGGGTGAACACCGCGGCGGAGATGGTCAAGGCGTCGACGCTCCTTTCGATCATCGGCGTTGCCGAACTACTGCTGCGCACACAGGAATTGATCTCGCGCTCGTTCATGAGCCTTGAGTTCTATTTCTTCGCCGGTTTCCTCTATTTCGTCATCAACTACGCCATCGAGCGCTTCGGCCGTTATGTCGAGCGCAAGACCGCCGTTCCATCGTAAGGCATTTCCGATGTCCAACCTTCTTGAAATCCGCAACCTGCACAAAAGCTACGGCGACGTGGAAGTGCTGAAGGGCGTCGACTGCACCATGGCGCAGGGAGATGTCATCAGCATTATCGGTTCGAGCGGTTCGGGCAAGACCACGATGCTCCGCTGCATCAATATGCTGGAAGAGTTCCAGGGCGGCTCGATCAGCATCGATGGCGAAGAGATCGGATATGTAACAGCTGGTGGCCAGCGCCATCGCAAGAAGGAGAAGGAAATTGCCCGCCAACGCGCCCTGACCGGCATGGCCTTCCAGCAATTCAATCTCTTTCCGCACATGACCGCCGCCCGCAACGTTATGCTGGGGCTGATGAAGGTGAAGAAGCTCGGAAAGGACGAAGCGCGATCCATAGCGGAAAAATGGCTCGATCGTGTCGGCTTGCGTTCACGTGCCGACCATTTTCCCGGTCAACTTTCAGGCGGGCAGCAGCAGCGTGTCGCGATCGCCCGCGCCATCGCCATGAACCCAAGGCTGATGCTCTTCGATGAAGTGACATCCGCGCTTGACCCCGAACTCGTCAACGAGGTGCTGCAGGTGATCAAGGCGCTGGCGCAGGACGGCATGAGCATGCTGCTCGTCACCCACGAAATGCGCTTTGCCTATGAGGTTTCCAACCGCGTCATCTTCATGAACCAGGGTCGTATCGGCGAGGAAGGCAATCCGCGTGAAATGTTCCACAAGCCGCAAACGGAGCGCCTTGCGGAGTTTCTCAAGACATCGAGTTTTGGATAACGCGGCGCTTCATCGCGTCGATCGACCAGGCGCCCGGCCCGAAGGCCATGAGGGCGAGAAATCCGCCGGCAATGGCGATATTCTTGTTGAAGTTGATGACCTGCTCGATATTGCCGAAATCGCTGTGGAAGAGCAGCGCCGTCAGTAGACAGAAGCCGGCAAGCGCGAGCGCGGCATAACGGGTCATAAATCCTGCAGCGATCAGCAATCCACCGCCAAGCTCGGTCAGGATGACAAGTGGCAACAGACCGGGGGTGACACCGTTGGTCTGCATGTAGCTTGCGGTCGCCGAGTAGGCGGAGATCTTGCTCCATCCTTCGACAACGAAGATATAGGCGAGAAACAGTCGCGCCAGCAGCGCGAGCGGAGCCTGCAATCTTTCCATCATTTCCTCCAGATATTGGACTGAATATGGAACACGCAAATCCGCCGCTTTATTCATATGCCGGAAAAGCGAAAGAGCCACCTCGCGGCGGCTCTCCGGTATTACGAGTTCGCCAGTAAAGGCGACACTCAAGTAAATTAGTTGGCAGCGTCGGTCATCGTCGTGCCGAGGGTATTGAAGGTCGAGCTCAGGCTGGAGCCGAGGCTTTTTACACCAGCGATGATGCCGACGGAGATGAGGGCTGCAATCAGGCCGTATTCGATTGCCGTTGCGCCAGATTCATCCTTGAGGAAGCGTGCGAAGAGGTTGCTCATGATCATGTATCCCTGTTTGTTTGTTGACGCGGTTTCGTTGAACCGTCTCGAACTTAGGCGGCGGCCATTTACGGCCGACTTAAGGAACATGGTTGAGAAATAGCTAACCCACGTCGTGATTAACACGCGATTACATCAGATGGTTGTATTTGTGTAAAATGCCGTGAGCGTTGCATGGCCGGTTGTGAAAAGTGTTAGAGGCCGTACTCGGATACGGAGTTGGAATAGCTGGATCCTAGGCGCAATTACTTCGAAACTTGATGAGAAAGTGAGCAAATCCTCATACTCTCAATCGACGGTCTAACTTTCGACCGCAGGTTTGCATGACAGGCTTGCCAACGCCCCTGCCGGCTTACTTGCCGTTCTTCTCTATCGTGGTGCCAAGTGTGTTTAAGGTTGTGCTGAGGCTGGAGCCGAGGCTCCTCACTCCGACGATGATGCCGACGGAGATCAGGGCTGCGATCAGGCCGTATTCGATTGCCGTTGCGCCGGATTCATCCCTGAGGAAGCGTTTGAAAAGCTTGTTCATATGAATATCCCTGTGTGCGAAATAAGGTGGTGTTGAAACGCACTGAACCTCAGTCGCAGCGGTTTACACACCCCTTAAAGAATGTGGTTGAACAATCTTTAGCACACCTTGCAATAAACGAGGTATTACTTTAAATGTTGGTATTTATATTGATGTTTACTATATTTTTATTAAAGTTTTAACAAAATAAACTCTCTGAGGAGCAAGACTAGCCGAGTTTGCCGCGTTACCAAATCCATGTGTAGCGTTCTGAAAGCAGACGGACGGAGTCGATTACGATTGCCACGAAGACGCCCGAGCCGGTTATGACGATGCCGATCAGGAAATAGCGGCTCGCCCGTTCATAGACGGACTTTTTCAGGGATTCGGTTTTCAAGAGGAGCGCGAGGGAACGCAGCTGAAATGCAATGCCGATCGATATGAGAAAGAGGGTTGGCAAATCTGTGATTTTCCAGGGTATCGGATTGCTTGCCCACTGGGTCAGGAACCCAAGGGAAAATGACAGGACGACGCCGACGACAGTGATCGTGCCGTTGCGAAACACCGTTTCAATGAGATGTTCGTCGTGATCGTTGCGGTTCATCCCAAACCCTCCGCTTGATCAGCTTAGCACGATATCGGACCGGCGACGCGGGCAATCAATCACTGCGGGAACGTCGGCGCCACCGTCATCGAAAATCAACCTCCGGGGATAAGTCATCTTAAATCAATAAAACCCCGTAGACTGGACTTTAAAGAATACCATTTCTGTCGTGATTAAAATTTGCGGCCTAGGCTTTTCGTCACGCAATGGACGAAAGGCGAAGTCATGGGCAAACGAACCGGCCAAATTAAACTTGGAGCATTCCTCTATCCGACGGGTCATCACATCGCGGCCTGGCGCCATCCCGAAGCGCAGGCCGATGCGGGTTCGAACTTCGCCCATTACGCCGAACTTGCCCGGATTGCCGAGGCTGCAAAGTTCGACCTGATCTTCATGGCCGATGGCGTCGGCACCCGGGGCACCGACACGGAGGCCTTGAGCCGGACGGCGATCCGCTATGTGGCCCAGTTCGAACCGCTTACCTTGCTCTCGGCGCTTGCCGCACTCACGACGCGGATCGGGTTTGTCGCAACCGCCTCGACGACCTACAACGAGCCCTATCATATCGCCCGCAAATTTGCCTCGCTCGACCACATCAGCGGCGGGCGCGCCGGCTGGAACCTTGTGACCTCCGCCAGTGAGGACGAAGCGCACAATTTCAACCGGGACCACCACGTTGCCCATGCGGAGCGCTATGAACGGGCGGAAGAGTTCGCTGACGTCGTGCGCGGTCTTTGGGACACTTGGGAAGAAGATGCCTTCCTGCGCGACAAGGAGAGCGGCATCTATTACGACCCGTCGAAGCAGCACCTCCTCAATCACCGCGGCAAGCATTTCAAGGTCCGCGGCCCGCTCAACGTTGCACGTGCGCCGCAAGGGCATCCGGTAATCGTTCAGGCTGGGTCATCCGAGCCGGGCAAGGAGCTTGCGGCGCGGACGGCAGAGGTCATTTTTACCGCACATCAGAATGCCGACGATGCACGCGCCTTTTATAGTGATGTGAAGGGGAGGCTCCCCCGCTATGCCCGCTCGCCGGACGAACTCAAAATCATGCCCGGCATCTTTTCGGTCGTCGCGAAAACAGAATCGGAAGCCAGGGAAAAGTTCGAGCAGATTCAGGAGCTTATTCATCCCGCAGTTGGACTCTCGCTTTTGAACGGCATGGCAGGTGACGTCGATCTTTCCAAATATCCGCTTGACGGGCCGCTCCCGGAAGTTACCGAAACCAATGGCAGCAAGAGCCGTCAGAAGCTGATGATCGATCTGGCCCGACGCGAAAACCTCACCATCCGCCAGCTCTATCTGCGGGTCGCCGGTGCGCGGGGCCACTGGCAGGTAATCGGGACGCCCGAGCAGATCGTCGATCAGATGGAGGACTGGTTCGAGACTGGCGCGGCGGACGGCTTCAACGTCATGCCACCACATTTGCCGGCCGGATTGACCGATTTCGTTGAGCACATCGTTCCGGAACTCCGTCGTCGCGGTCTCTTCCGCAGCGAGTATGAAGGTCAGACGCTCCGCAGCCACCTCGGTCTGCGGGAGCCGCAGCATCCGGCGCACGCCGCCGTCGCGGCCGAATAACATTTCCTCGCAAAAGAAAGCGATCACGATGACCAGCACAGCCCATCTGAAGATCAGCAATGTCAGCCGGCAATTCCGTGTCAACGGCGGCGAACTCACGGCGCTCGACCGCGTCAGCCTTGACGTCAAGGCCGGTGAATTCGTCACCATCGTCGGCGCGAGTGGCTGCGGCAAGTCGACATTGCTGCGCCTCGGCGCGGGTCTCGATACCGGGCATGACGGGCTTGTCGAACATGCGGGCAAGCCAGTGACCGGTCCGAGCCTCGATCGCGGTATCGTATTCCAGGAGCCGCGACTGTTTCCCTGGCTGACCGTCGAGCGCAATGTGGCGCTGGGGCTGGAAAACGCGGCTTTTTCCAAGGCCGAGAAGCAGGACCTCGTTGCCAAGCAGATCGCGCTTGTCGGCCTTACCGGTTTCGAAAAAGCCTATCCACACCAGCTCTCGGGCGGCATGGCCCAGCGCGCCGGCATTGCGCGCGGGCTCGTCAACCGTCCTGACGTCCTTTTTCTCGACGAGCCCTTCGGCGCGCTGGATGCGATCACCAAGGCGCATCTCCAAGGCGAGTTGCAGGACATATGGGCGAGGGAGCAAATCACAATGGTGCTGGTCACCCATGATGTCGACGAGGCCGTCTACCTCGGCGATCGCGTCGTCGTCATGTCGCCGCGCCCCGGCCGGATCAGGGAGATCGTACCTGTCGACCTGCCACATCCGCGCGAACGGACCTCGGCGCAACTCGCCAGTATCCGCAACCATGTTCTCGACATTCTCAACAGCACGACGCGGAACAGCGAGCCGAAGACAATCGCCAAGCGACCCGCACAGGTGAAGCGCCCGCCAATCAAGACCACCAGTGCTGCCCGGAACGCGCCGCGTTCGCAGCCATCGGGGCGTCCCATTCTTTCAACGACGGAGATCTGAAATGAGCCTATCGCAACTCACCGGCCGCACGGTTCTGGCCGCATTTGCCGCTTCGCTGCTGGCAGTTCCGGCCATTGCCGAGCCGGTGACCATAAATATCGGTTACGCCGCGATCGGCGTCGATAGCAGGCCCTATGCGGAGGGGACTTCAGCCGCGACGGCGCGTGCCGGCGAGTACCTCGAAAAGGAGTTTGCCAACGATCCTGACGTCAAGATCGAATGGTTCTTCTTCAAGGGTGCGGGACCTGCCGTCAACGAGGCCTTTGCCAACAACCAGCTTGATTTTGCCTATCAGGGCGATCTCCCGTCATTGATCGGCCGGGCCAACGGCTTGAAGACAAAATATCTCCTGGCTAGTGGGGCGCGCAAACCGCTTTACCTTGCCGTTGCCAAGGATTCTGACATCAAGTCAGTTGCGGATCTGAAAGGCAAGAAGGTCGCCTATCAGCGCGGTACCAACGGCCATCTCGCAGCGATCAAGATCCTCGAGGCGAATGGTCTGACGGAAAAGGATATTCAGGTCATCAATCTCGACAGCGCCGGCACGGTCGCAGCGTTGACGAGCCAGGATATCGATGCCGCGTTTGGCGATACGCCACTGATCAACCTCGCTGCGAAGGGCAACGCGAAAGTGATCTACACAACCAAAGGCGATGATCCGCGATTCGGCCGCAATGCCGGCATCGTCGGCCGCGAGGACTTCATCGATAAGCATCCCGAAATCACCCAGCGCGTCGTCGATGCCTTCGTCAAGGCGGCGCAGTGGTCGTCGGACGAGCCGAACCGGGCTGCGCTTTTCGAGCTCTGGCACAAGTCTGGAACGCCCGTGCCGATCCTCGAGGACTACTTCAGCAACGACACGCTCGCCTACCGCAACTCGCCGCTGATCGACGACCTGCTTGTTTCCCAGTATCAAGAGCAAGCCATCAAAGCCAAGGAATTTGGCTTGATCCGGCGTGATGTAAGCACCGATGGCTGGTTCGAGCCGAAATATCTGAATGCGGCGCTGGCGAAGCTCAATCTTCAGAATTTTTGGCAGTCCTACGGCGCCAATGGCAAGCCTCTCGGCTCCTGATCTGGCCTCAATCAAAGAGACGACATGACGCTCCTGTCCGATAATACCGCCCTTGCGCCGAGATCGTTGCAAGGGCGGGCCACAACATGGCGATTGCGGCGCGGCGGTTTGAGGCTTCGCCGCGTCGCGGTTGCGCTGATCCTGCCGCTGGCGCTGGTCGCAGCATGGTGGCTGGCTTCAAGCCAGGGATGGCTCCCCGAGCAGATCCTGCCGTCGCCCGCCTATGTCTATGCCACCGCGGTCGAGATGATCGCGTCAGGTGAAATCCTCTACCATACCGGGGTGAGCTTGCGACGGGTGGTGGTGGGGTTTCTGTTTGGTGCGGCAGCGGGCCTTACACTTGGCGTCGCAATGGGATTGTCGCGGCGCGTGGACGACTACGTGCGCCCGCTCTTCCTCGCCTTCGCCCAAATTCCGACCCTTGGATGGATCCCCTTGCTGATGCTGATCTTCGGCATCGGCGAAACACTGAAGATCATAGTCATTGCCAAGGGCGCTCTTGTTCCGATGACCCTGAACACCGCGGCTGGCATTCGCTCCGTGCCAGCCAATTTTGTCGAAGTGGGCCACGCGCTCCGCTTCAACCGCTGGCAGACGCTGCGGCTGATCGTTCTTCCGGGCGCAGCACCTTCGATCTTCACCGGCATTCGCTATGGTCTTACCCATTCCTGGACGGCACTTGTCGGCGTCGAGCTGCTCGCGTCCTCCGAGGGGCTTGGGTACCTCCTCGTCTGGGGCCGGCAGATGTTCTGGCTCGATGTCGTCATCGTCGCCATGATCGCAATCGGGATCGTCGGGTTCCTCATGGATAAGGGATTCGACGCTGCGGAAAACCGCGTGCAGCGCTGGAAGCAGAAGGAAGAAAGCTGATGGCGGCTAGCTATGTGAGTTCCGAACGGGTGTTGAAAATTCGCCGTGGTTTGACCCTCCCGATCCTTCTCCTTATCTTGTGGGAAGGTTCGAGCCGCAGCGGCATCGTCGATTCGCGCTTTCTTCCATCGCTCGAAGATGTCTTCCTGACTGCAAAGCGCGAACTTATCGACAACAATCTCTTCGGCGAACTTGGGTTCAGCCTGTTTCGGAATATTGCGGGCTTTCTCGTTGGTTCTGCTTTCGGCGTGCTCTTTGCAACGCTTCTTGCCCTGTCGCGCGTGGCCGATGCCCTGATTACCCCCACCTTCAACGGCCTGAAGCAGATTTCACTGCTGGCATGGATCCCGCTCATTTCTATCTGGTTCGGCTTCGGCGAACAGGCCAAGATTGTCTTCGTCGCGCTCGCCGCCTTCATTCCCGTCGTGCTCAACACCTATGAAGGCATGCGCAATGTGCCGGCGGATCTGATCGAGGTGGGCGATGCCCTGCGGTTTACGCCAACCCAACGCATCACACGCATATTCCTCCCGTCGGCCCTGCCATCGATTGCTACAGGCGTGCACCTCGGGTTGATCTATTCATGGCTGGCAACGGTCGGCGCCGAGTATTTTCTTGCTGTTGGCCCGGGCATCGGCGGCTTGATCATTGCCGGCCGGGAACGCTTCGACATGGCCCTTGTTATGGTCGGCGTGATCATTCTCGGCATTGTCGGGTTTATTCTCAACCGGCTCGCCGCTAAGGTCGAAAACTATCTCTTGCGCTGGCGCGTAAGCACCCATTGAAAGCAATATTGATGCCCATCACTGCAGCCGAAACCCTGAACGATACGCCGCGCGACCACCTGGAAAGGCTGTTGGAACAACGATACGGCGAAAATCATCCTTTGGTAGGCCATGGAATTTCGACAGAGACGATTGATGTTCTGCTCGATCATCGCAGCGTGCGGTCCTACCTGCCAAAGCCTGTTCCGGCCGAGGTCGTGGAACTTGCGATTGCCGCCGCGCAATCGGCTCCCACATCATCGAACTTGCAGGCATGGAGTGTCGTTGCGGTCGAAGACCGAGAGCGCAAAGCGCGGATCAACGCCATTGCTGGCAACCAGAGGCAGATCGACCAGGCGCCTTTGCTTCTCATTTGGCTTGCGGACCTTTCCCGGCTGCGCCGTATCGCCGATGCGGAAGGATCGACATCTGACGGCCTGGACTATGTCGAGGGCTTTCTCCTTGCCATCATCGATGCTGCACTTGCCGCACAGAATGCCTTGGTCGCCTTTGAGTCCCTCGGCCTTGGCACCTGCTATATCGGCGCGCTGCGCAACGATCCGGCTACGGTTGCCCGGGAACTCGATCTGCCCGCATTGGTTTTTCCAGTGTTCGGCCTGACGGTCGGATTTCCCGATCCTGCGATCAAGACAGATGCCAAGCCGCGCCTGCCGCAACCCACTGTGCTCCACCGCGAGCGATACAGCGCGAACCCCAGCAAGGACGACCTCGGTCTCTACAATGAGACTTTGCGCGCCTTCCAAAAAATCCAGTCGATGACACCGATCGATTGGTCGGAACAGGTCTCCCGCCGTATCGCCACGAAGGAGGCGCTGAAGAACCGCGACAAGCTTCGCGACGTACTGGAAGGGTTTGGGTTCCAGCTGAAGTAGGCGAGGATCAAAGCGCGACTATGCCCGTGCAACAATCTCGATTGGTTCGATAATTCCGTTTTCGAGGGCTTCAAAAGCGTTTGCCAGTCGTTGCTTGGCCGTTGGTCCCATGATGATCTGTCCACTGAGCACGGGCGGACCCTCCGCGGCGGCCTTGGCCTGCAACTCTCGGACGATTTTTATGGCGAGATCGCGCCGGCTATTCTTTGCCTGTATCTCGAAACCTGCCGCGCTCAACGTCTTGCCATAGAAGCCCGGCGTCTCGACAAAGCTCGTTTCCTTGTTCATGGCCCAAGGCATAGGATAGGTCAGCGGCGCATCGCCCACACGCATGATGTCATAGACGACAAAGCGCCCGCCCGGCTTCAAGACACGCCACACCTCAGCGAAAAGCGTGTGCTTGTCTTCAATGTTCATGCCGACGTGGATCACGTAGGCAGCGTCGAAACTGCCTTCATCGAAAGGAAGGGCGAGCGCACTGGCCTGATGAAAATCGATGCGGTCATCAAGCCCACAGCGGTCCGTCAGTGCCCGGGCGACTTCGACGAATTCGTCAGTAAGATCAACACCGGTGATGCGGCACTCATAGGTTTCGGCGAGATAGCGGGCCGGCCCGCCTATGCCGCAACCGACGTCAAGGAGGTGCATTTGCGGCTCGATACGCAAGCTTCTGCCGAGTTCTATGGTCGCGGGAAGCCAGCCGAAGTGAAACTCGTCAATGGGCGCAAGATCAGACGCCGTCAGGGTATCGATGTCTTTACCGGCAGCTATGAGCGCCGCCAATATCGCCTTTTCCAGCGAGCCGTGTGTGTAGTGCCGGGCGACTTGTTCTTCAATGCTCATCGGCGTTCCTATCGGGGGGCGCGGAACAAGGTGAATGCCGGATTATACCTCGTCGCAGCCGGAAGCGATATGACGTCGCCTGGCGTCGGCCGTGAAATCAGCGGATCGCGGCAAATTATTTACCTGTTTGTGCGTCCATGGGGCGTCGAAGACTTCCAGTCGCACGACCGGCCCGGTAACCGCAGAGTCCACAGCCATGCGGGCCGGACCACTTTCTGTTCAACGCTGCCCTGTCAATAATATGACTTGAATTATCATATTATTATCGCGTATTGAGCGATAGATGCTTTCCTGCCGTGTCAGCGCGGGATTGCCTTTGCCGAGGTCAATATGCCAGACACAATTTTGCGCGCATCTGCGCGGATCGCCCTCACCAATCCAGCACTGCATCTCAACAAGCTGCTTGATCACTTTTCAGAGCATGGGGATGTCACACGGCGTCGTGAAGGCGGCACCATCGGTCTGACGTATGGCAAGGCTGACCTTGCGGCCGACGGGGACAGCCTGTCCTTGACAGCCGAAGGCGAGGACGAGACCGGACTTGCCTATATGAAATATGCGCTTGCCAACCACTTGCTGGAATTTGCGCGGGCGGAAAGGCCACGTATTGTCTGGGAGGGTGATGGGGCCGTCGGAAGCGTGCCGCCATTCTTCCGCGAAATGCGCGTGGTCGAAAGCTGCAATGTCTCGCCAAGGATGCGCAGGGTGACGCTGCGGGGCAACAACCTTGCGCGGTTCCAATATGGCGGGCTGCATGTGCACCTGCTGTTTGCGCCGAACGGCGTGGCGCAACCACGATGGCCGGTGATGGGCGAAGACGGCCGCCCGGAATGGCCGGAAGGAGGCGACAAACTCGTCTCGCGCGTCTACACCATTCGCAAGATTGATGCCGCCAGGGGCGAGGTCGATATCGATATCGTCATCCACGATGGAACGCCCGGTTCGCAATGGGCCCTCAATGCCATGCCCGGTGACCTTGTCGGCATGACAGGGCCGGGCGGCGGCGATGTCGGGGTAGCGGACTGGTATCTTCTTGCCGGCGATGAGACGGCCCTCCCTGCGATCGGTCGCATACTCGAGCGTCTGCCTGCAACTGCAAAGGTCGTGGTGCGGATTGAAGTCGAGGACGAGGCAGATGAGCAAAACCTTACTGCGGCCTGCGATCTCGATCTTGTCTGGCTGCATCGTTCCGGCGCGGCCGCCGGAACAACAGATCTGCTTCCCGAAGCAGTGGCTAAGGTGGTGTTTCCAACGGATGTGCGGGTCTTTGTCTGGGCCGGCTGCGAATTTTCGGCGTTCAAATCCATTCGCAATCACGTGCGCAAGGAACGCAAGTTGACGCGGGAGGAGCATCTCGTCGTCTCTTACTGGCGACGTGGGCACGAAGGGTAGCGCGAAACGATGACGTTTCATCCAAGGATGACGAGCAAAGTCGAAGGCGTCACGGTTCTTGGCGAGCTGAAGTGGCGGGCCTGGACCGGTGTCGTTGCCGATGTCTGGTCAGTCAAATGCGAGCCTGGCGCCGAGGGCGAGTATATATCCGAGGATCCGCGTTTGTTCGTAACCCTCGACAAGGCAGGCTCCGGGACCTTCAGTGTCGGTCTTGGTCCGGCCTCGCATGGGACGCCT
Source organism: Phyllobacterium sp. 01N428 (assembly GCF_056399405.1). Classification (NCBI taxonomy): domain Bacteria; kingdom Pseudomonadati; phylum Pseudomonadota; class Alphaproteobacteria; order Hyphomicrobiales; family Phyllobacteriaceae; genus Phyllobacterium; species Phyllobacterium sp. 01N428. The sequence continues at coordinate 264,349 of NZ_JBFTRH010000005.1, read as the reverse complement.
GGCGACATCGCCGTCTATCCAATGAGCTACATACCTGCGGGCCTTCCGGTTTGGGGTCGCGGCGAAGGCGTGGAATATCTGCGCCACCTCGATCTGCATTTCGATCTCGCCGTCCTGTCGCATCGGTTTCCGGAGGCGAGAAAATGCGGAACGCTCGGCGCTCCCCGCCTCATGTTCTTCGATGACCGCATCGCGAGCCTCGCCAGACTGATTGCCGAGGAATGCCTGAACGAACAGCCGTTGCACGACCTTTATGGTGATGGGCTGACAACAGCCCTCGTGGTCCAGCTTTTCGGCATCGCGCAGGAGCAGAAACGTCAACGCAGCCAGCTCTCGCCGCGCCAGTTGCGGTCCGTGACCGGCTATATCGAAGATAATTGCCTTCGCAATATTCGCCTCGAGGAACTTGCTGGCCTTGCCGGCCTGTCGCAATCCTATTTCAGCCATGCCTTCAAGGCCTCCACCGGTGTCGCGCCACACCAGTGGCAGATGAAGGCACGGATGCGCCGGGTACAGGCGCTGTTAAGACAGCCCGGTGCATCATTGCCGGCCATTGCCTCAGCCACCGGCTTTTCCGATCAGGCGCACCTCACCCGCATATTCAAGAAGATCGTTGGAATCACCCCCGCCGCCTGGCTGCGCGATCTTTGCAAATAGCTTCCCATCGGCAAGTTCGGACCAAAACCGTTCAAAAGGCGACAGAAACTTTCAATCCAATTCTTAAAAGTTGATATATATACTCAACTTATGATTGTTGCGGTCGGTTGGCCGTCTATGTCGAAGAGGGTAGAATGCGTGGGGTTTGTCGGTCAGCAACCTTTGCCTTGAGCGGCGGGGTTGCGTTGCTCGTTTGTTTCGGATCGCTTGAGGCGAGGGCGCAGAGCACGACCTCCAACATCGAGCTTAATCCGATCGTCATCGACCAGAGCGACGGATCGGCCACCGGACCAGTACAGGGATTCGTTCCAAAACGCACGACAACCGGCTCCAAGACGAATACGCCGATCGAAGCAATTCCCCAGGCAGTCTCGGTCGTCGGCCGCGAGCAGATGGATGATCAAGGCGCGACGAAGATCGACGAGGCGCTGCGCTTTACGAGCGGCGTCTTCACCCAGCCTTTCGGTTCCGACAGCGATACCAACTGGTTCTATATCCGTGGCTTCGACGCTACCCAGAAGGGTACATTTCTCGATGGCCTTCAGAACTTCGGCTACGGCTTTGGCGGCTTCTTCATCGATTCATGGGGCATCGAGCGCGTCGAAGTCCTCAAGGGACCAGCCTCGGTCCTTTATGGTGGCAGCAATCCGGGCGGTATCGTCAACTTTATCAGCAAGCGGCCGACTGGCGAACGCCTCCGCTATGTTGAAACCGGGATTGACAGCTTCGGCACGGGTTATCTTGGCTTCGATATTGGCGACAAGGCTTCCGACGTCGTCGATTACCGCATCAATGGCAAGATTCAGGGCGGCGACGGCTATACCGATCTCTCACAGGAGTTTCTTGGCGTGATATCGCCTAGTCTCACGTGGAAACCGGACGAGTCGACCAAATTTACTGTGCTCGCCAACTACACCCACCTCGATGAGACCCATGGCGGCGGCAGCTTCCTGCCATACTACGGAACGGTGGTCGACGCGCCGTTCGGCAAGATCAAGCGCGATGCCAATTTCACCGAGCCGGGGGTCGACGACTACAATCGCGAACAGGCCGCTATCGGCTACGAATTGGAACACACGTTCGACAATAATTGGACGGTGCGCCAGAACCTTCGCTATGGTTACGGCGACGTCCGCGAGCACTCGCTCTATCCGTTCGGATATGTGCCGTTCTCGGAACAGCCGGTCGGCGACAATTACGATTTGTCACGGATCAACTTCCTTCACGACACGACGGTCAACACCTTCATCGTCGACAATAAACTCGAGGGGACGGTGAACACCGGTCCCATCGAACACACGTTGCTCTTCGGCGCCGAATATAAATACTTCAACATCGACCAGATGCAGGCGACGGGTGGTGCGACGCCAATCAGCGCCGTCGATCCGGTTTATGGCGCCCCGCAGGGTCCGATGTTTACGCCCTATATCGACCAGGTTTTGAAGCGCAATCAGATCGGCATTTACGCACAGGATCAACTGCGTTTTGGCGATGGCTGGCTCGTTACCCTCAACGGCCGCTACGACTACGTGAAGACCGAAGCGACTGGCACGCCATCCTATGACGGCAATGACGGCAGCACGAGCGGGCGCGCCGGCATTGCCTATGAGTTCAAAAACGGTCTTACACCCTATGCCAGCGTCTCGACCTTCTTCAGCCCAGAGATCGGCGTCGATGCCAATCTCGATTTCCTGAAGCCAGAGACCGGCCATCAATATGAGGTCGGCGTCAAATACCGCCCGACCATGTTCGATGGTCTGATCACGGCGGCGCTGTTTGATCTGACCAAGGAGAATGTCCTGACCGGTCCTTTCCTGGCGCAATACCAGGTCGGCGAGGTCAATTCGCGCGGCTTTGAAATCGAGGCGCAGGCAAATATCACCGAGGCATGGAGGCTTACCGCGGCATTTACCGCGCTCGACATGGAAGTGAAGGACGATGCGGATGCAGCCTTGATCGGCAAGCGCCCCTACCTCATCCCCGAGATACAGGGCTCGCTCTTTGCGCAATACACATTCCAGACCGGGGTTCTCGAAGGTGTCGCGGTCGGCGGTGGCGTGCGCTATGTCGGCTCCAGCTATGCCGACGCCATGAATACATTGAAGGTTCCGGACGCGACCCTCGTCGACCTCAAAGTTGGTTACAAGAAGGACAATTGGGGCGTCGATCTCAACGTTACCAACCTCTTCGACAAGGATTATGTGTCGGGCTGCCAGGGGCTGCTTGTCTGTTCCTATGGCGAAGGCCGCAAGGCCCTGCTCAAGGCGCATCTGACCTGGTAGCGGATAAGGCCGGCTATGAGCAGTGCTGCAAGCTGCAGTACTGCCCATCATTTATTCGGCCGCACGTGCCGATTTCTTCCATGCATTGGATCGGGCTAGCTGGTATAAGATGACCTCAACCTGAAGTAGTGCAAAGGGGCATCGCAATGCGTCTTGGTGAGAAGTACCAGCACCTCGTCAACGGCGCCGGTTGCGCCTGCCTGTCGCCGGAATTGCAGCAGGTATGCCGCCGCCTGGAAGATCTGACACGCCGCGGATTCTTGACTGGTGCCGCCGCTACAATTGCCGCCGCCGCGACGCCGCGCGGGGCATTCGCCCAAGCCGCCGCACAGCCCGCAAAAGTCCTCTTCCGGCAGTTGAAGCTGTTCGACGGCAAGTCCGACACCGCGCGAACCGGTGTTCAGGTCCTGGTTGAGGGCAACAGGATATCCGCAATCGACACTGGCAATAGCCCGCCGCCCTCAGATGCGACTGTCATCGACTGCGGCGACCGGTTGCTGATGCCGGGCCTGATCGATGCCCACTGGCACACGCTGTTTGCGGCCGTCCCCGTCGGCATCGCAACGACCGGCGATCCAGGTGCTATTTTCACGGCATCGACAGCCGAAGCGGAGCGCACCCTGATGCGCGGCTTCACCACAGTGCGCGATGTCGGCGGACCTGTCTTTACCTTCAAGCAGGCGATCGACAGCGGCGTTATACCCGGGCCCCGCATCTTCCCGTCGGGAGCGATGATTACGACCTCCGGCGGTCATGGCGATCTGCGCATGCTTTCGGAAATTCCACGCAATCCGGCCCAGCTTAGCCTGATCGAACAAACCGGCGGCGCCATGATCGCCGATAGTGCCGACGAAGTGCGCATGCGCGCCCGCGAGCAGATGCTGCAGGGTGCGTCCCAGATCAAGCTTGTAGGGGGCGGGGGTGTTTCATCGCCGCGCAGTCCGCTCGACATGTCGACATTCAGTGAGGATGATCTGCGCGCCGGCGTTTCGGTGGCGCGCGACTGGAACACCTATGTGACGGTCCATGCCTATGCGCCGAATACGGTACAGCGGGCTATCAATGCCGGGGCGGCCTGCATCGAGCACGCCCATCTCATGGATGAGGAGACGGCGCGCCTGATGGCGGACAAGGGCGTCTGGCTCAGCATCCAGCCGTTCCTCTCGGTGGAAGATTCAGTGCCGCTGACCGGGCCGAGTTTCGACCGGCTGCAGCAGGTCTTCGCCGGTACGCTCACTGCCTATGAACTTGCGAAAAAGCACAGCATCAAGACTGCGTGGGGATCCGACATGTTGTTCTCGCCGCAAATGACGGCAAGGCAGGGCACCATGCTCACGCATCTCAGCCCCTGGTACACAAACGCCGAGATCTTGCGCATGGCGACATCGACCAATGCCGAGCTTCTTGCACTCTCCAACCTGCGCAATCCCTATCCTGGCAAGCTTGGCGTGGTGGAAGTGGGCGCGTTCGCCGATATGCTGGTGGTCGATGGCAATCCCCTCGACAACATCAATCTTATGAACGAGCCGGAGAAGCATCTCGCCGTCATCATGAAGGATGGCAGGATTCATAAAAACACCCTGAGCGGATAGCTGCGTCAGGTCGAAGCTTTGTCCGCATCGTCGTCAGAAGGCTTTGCCGACAACAATACCGCAATCCATCTCGCCCCGGGTGACTGTTCACAATAGATGATGAACGCGATCAGGATCGGTACGCCAATGAAAGCACCCGGCACGCCCCACATGAAGCTCCAGAAGAACACCGAGAAAATCACGGCAAAGGGCGAGATCGCCAGGGACGTGCCGATCAATAACGGCTCGAGATAGCTGCCTATCAGGAACTGGATGAGGTTCAACCCGACGAATACCGCCACAGCCATCTGCCACGAATCGAATTGACCTATGGCAAAGAGGGTCGGCAGGAAGGTTGCCACGAACGGCCCGAGGAATGGGATATAGTTCAGCGTAAAGGCGATAGCGCCCCAAGCTGCAGCAAGTTCGAGACCTGCGATCAACGCGAAAGCCCAGACGATCAAGCCAGTCAGGACACTGGCAAAGGTGCGCACAAGCATGAAACGGCGCAGCTTCTTGGAGATCTCGCGGTTGGCGTGAAGCATCTTCATGCCCTGCGGCTGAACGGCAGGAGAGCGCAGCCGCTTGCCGAAAGCCTCGATCTCCAAAAGGCCGAGCATCACGAACACAAAGACAAGCAAGGCAAATCCGGCAAAACTGTTCAGCCGGCCGGCAAGCCCCTGCGTAAAGCCGACGAGCCACGTCACATCGAAACGATCAGCAAGAGGCCCCGCGATGGCAATGCCGTGTCCCTCCAGCCAGTCGGTCCAGTGCACGTAGACATCCTGGAACCTGCGGGCATTGACGAACAGCCATTGGCCGAGCTTGCTGAAACCCCAGGTGACGGACGAGCCGACGGCGATGATGATGAAGATCGTTGCCGATACCGTCACAAGCAGCGCAAGCAGTTGCGGAATCCAGCGCTGCAACTTGATCTGCAGCGGGCCGACGAGCGCAATGACGAACAGGGAAAAGACCAGCGGGACAAATATGGATTGGCCAAAGCGCAGGAGCGCGAGTACCAGGATTCCGGTAGCAAGGTAGCCGATCATCGGTTTGGCGTTCTGGACTGTCATGTCTTCGTCAACCCAACCCTTGCCCGGCCTACCTGTTGATTGCTGCTGTTAAAAGTCAGCATTACTACCTTTCAGCGGCCCCTGCGCGCCACCGACTGCGGCCGGAGAAGCGAGGGGAATACTGATGGTCGTCTCCCGCTTCAAACGGTCAGGACGATGCCTTCTGCAAAGCGTCGCGCAGGACCTGTTCCTTGCTCTCGTCGAGTGAGGTCTTGAGAACGACGCCGCCAAAGTGCGAAATGTCCTTGAGGACCTTGTCAGCCGTCATCGACTGGACCAGTACGAACAAGGCGGCATTACCGGGCTGGATGCTTGCCGCGAGATCCTTCATGAAGTTGTCGTTGATGCCGACATCCGTCAACGCTCCGCCGAGCGCACCTGATGCCGCGCCCACGGCTGCGCCGATCAGCGGATTGAGGAAGAGGACGCCAATGAGCAGACCCCAGAAGCTGCCTGACACAGCACCGGCCGCGGTCGTGCTGACCATCTGGTTCAGCTTGACCTTGCCGGCGTCGGTCTTGGTCGCGATTACCGCATCGCCGAGCGTAATAAGATATTCCTTCTGCAGCTCGAGAAGGCGATTGCGCACTTCCTCGGCTTTTTCTTCGGTGGGATAGACGATCACAATCAGATCAGACATGTTGCCTCCAAATTTCACAAAGGTATGAACGCCGTAGCGCACTGGAAAAACTATATCTTGCTCGGCGCGCGCAAGAGATTAGCAATAAATCCCAAGGCCATGCATCGCGTTTCTTTTTCCATCGACACGTCACCGCATTTGCCCGATTGATCAATCACTTGCTGGCGGATTATCAGCGCTGCGCGACCGTTTGATGAAAAATGTCTTCAGCCGAGCAAGATCTTCAGGCGTCACACCCTGCGGATCGGTCACGGCCATCCAGCCGTCGATATAGTGTTCAGGGGCATAGACGTGGCCATATCCCATGGGAGAGGTCGTCGCGATAGCCATGTCGAACAGCAGTTGCAGCATGGTCACGCCCGGAATCCAGCGCAGGCTCGGTGAGACATCCGGACCACGCGGGTTTTGCATCCAGTCGGGTTCGCGGTAGAGCGCGTGGAAATCGAAGAAGGTCACCGGGTCGCTGGCATATTGCAGATAGACGATGCGAAGCGGGCCCCAGACGGCGTCAGGAATGTTCAGTGCATTGTCCTGGTTGGTAAACCGGATAACGGATCCGTCGCGGAACCGCGGCAGCCATGCCGGCGAGCCGGGAATCCGATCCGTCGTGACTGAGTTCCAGATGCGGCTCTGAAAGGGCGGTCCACTCCACAGGGCGCCCTGAAACGGGTCGCCAATAATATCGTAGAGATGGGCCGAAAGTTCGGAGTTCATGGCGCCGAGGCTGAGGCCATAAAGATAGAGTTTCGGCCTGTGGTCACGCGGCAGCGTCGTCCAGTAGCGATAGACTTCGCGAAACAGCGCCTGCCCAGCCTCGGCTCCGTAGCCCGGTTCAACGAGTAGCGACAACCAGCTGCTGAGGTAGGAGTACTGCATGGCGACGCTGGCTATATCGCCGTGGTGAAGATATTCGACTGTATCGATGCCCTCGGGATCGACCCAACCCGTTCCCGTCGGAACGATGACGAGCAAGGCCGATCGTTCGAAGCCGCCGTCCCGCTTTAGTTCCTCAAGGGCAAGATGCGCCCGCTCATAGACGGTTTCCGCAGCGTTCAGCCCGACATAGACCCTAACGGGGTCAAGTGCTTTTGCGTTGAAAAAACTGCCGATCTCGGCACCCGTGGGTCCCGTCGCGATGAAGGCGCGCCCTTGCCGTCCGAGATTCTGCCAGTCGAGAAGCGAGCCGGGGCCCCCGGGTTTGTTCGGATCCGCCGGAGGCGCCGAACCGTCATCGATGCGGGCGTCGAGCTCACGAAAGGACGTATCGACCATGCGCAGGACGCCCTTGAACAAGATGCCCTGTGCCACGGACCAGAAGAGGATAACCGCGAGCACGCCGCCAACCAGGTTTGAAATGCGTCGCGGTACCAGCCGGTTCAGCCAGCGGGAAAACAGGCGGAATGTTTGCCGGAAGAGGCGCGCCAGCATGATCACAATGAGGAATATAACGAGTGCGATGATGGCAAGTTCGATCGGCTCGACGCTCTTGACCGGCCCGAGCCCCATGAGCCCGCGCACCGTGTTTTGCCATCCCGCGGCCTTCCACAGGAAAACGCCTGCGGTGCCGATGCAGACAATGATCGCGATCCAGTTGGCGGCGCGCTGAATGCGGGCACGGGGCACCGGGATTTCCAGATAACGCCAGAGCCAGACGCAGGCGACGCCGACACCGTATCCGAGCGCAGCGCAAAACCCCGAGAGCGCTCCCTGGACGAGATAAGAGCGCGGCATGAGGCTGGGCGTGAGCGACGCCGCAAAGAAAAGGATGCCAACCAGAAGACCGATCGCGGAAAACGACTTCGCCAATACTGCCAGGTAAGCTTTCAAACCGGTTTTCCCCCGACCGACTTCGCCGACTCGTTATCTCGTTGAATAGTGGTAGCAATTCCGTTTGCTGTCACGCTGATATTAACCACCCGATCGCTCATCGTGCCAATTCCCAAGCAATTGTTTTGCTTTTCGAAGCTTCTGGTTCCAAAGTTGTTCGGCCGGCATCAGTGCCGCTGATTGCTCGAATACCGATTATCCGGGAGTTCATCTTGCGCCAATCTTTTGTCTCGCTTGCCGTGGCCTTCGGCATCCTGCTTTCGCCCGTCGCACTGCCAAGCGAGGCGAGTGCCACCACCGTCTCCGTCACCATTGGTACGAGCGTCAGCAATGGTCGTGGAATTTCCTGCAGCGAAGGGGAACGGCGGCTCCGCAGCCGCGGCTTTCGCGATGTCCGGCGCATCGATTGCCGTGGCCGCTTTTTTGTCTATCGCGCCTGGCGCGGCAGCAACCGCTTCGAGGTTGCGCTGAGGCAACGTGATGGCCGTATCGTCGACATGCGCCGCATCAGCAGCAGGCGTTGATCGGTTCATCGCACCACCCAGTCAATTGACGAAGAGGCCGATCGCGAAGGCGTTCGCTATATCGATGAAAAATGCCGACACGAGCGGCAGGATGATGAAGGCCATCGGCGCAGCGCCGTGGAGCTTGGTGATGGCGGTCATGTTGGCGATGGCGGTGGGCGTCGCCCCAAGGCTTATGCCGCTGAAGCCGCCGGCAATCACCGCGGCATCATAATTGCCGCCCATGAGAGGGAAGACCGCAAAGAGTATATAGGCGATCGCCGCGATCGTCTGGAGTGCCAGCACCAGAAGCAGCGAAGGACCGAGCCCGCCCAGCGTCCAGAGTTGCATGCTCATGAGCGACATTGCGAGGAAGATGCTGAGTGAGAGGTCGGAGACGAGCGCCAGCGCGCGCGTTCGTGTCGGCCAGAACAGGCTCGGCATGATCCGCGGCACGATATTGGTCAAGACGATTGCTGACAGAAGGCAGGCAACGAAGAGTGGGAGACGAAAGCCAAGATCCCCCAGGAGTTCGTCAACTGCGTAACCAATGAGGACGGCGACGTTAAGGACGAGGATCGTACGCAGCAGCGTGATGTGATTGAGATCGTCTCCCGGGGCCGTGTTCGGCAACCCGATCGACGGGGCAGCGTCCGGGCCTTTCAGCCCATACCGCGCGATCAGAAGACCGGCGACAGGACCACCGATGAGGCTCGCAATGACAAGACCGAGTGTCGCTGCCGCCACACCGATTTCCATCGCATTGGTGAGCCCGAAACGCTCAACGAGAATGGGCGCCCAAGCGATGGTCGTGCCGTGTCCGCCAATCAGCGAAGCTGAACCGATGAGAACGGTAATGCCTTCGGGCAAGCCCAGCGCGGCTGCGCTTCCAGCCGCAATGAGATTTTGGATGACGAGATAGACAAGCGTCAAACCGAGCAGGACAAGGAGGGGCTTGCCGCCTGCAATCAAGTCTGCAAGGCGTGCGTTGAGACCGATACCGGTAAAAAAGTAGAGGAGCAGAAGGTCTCTTGCCGCCAGATCAAACGAAATCGCAAGACCCAGAACGCGGTAGGCAAGAAGCGTCACCAGTGCCGCGAGCAGACCACCGGTCACGGCTTCGGGGATGTTCCATCGCCGCAATGCCGCGATGCGGCCATTGAGGCCGGCGCCGATAAAGAAAACGACAATTGCTATTGTCAGACTGACAAAACCTGGGAACTCGATATTTTGCATGGGGGATCGGACCTCATCCGGGGTTGGGCCTGTGGCGCACCTGCACGGTACCATGTTGCCAGTCTCCGAAATCCTCGGCAAATGCATGTTGCACCGATAAGTTGCAGAAACGGGGCTGTTGCTTCTATCATAGGTCATTCGCGAACATCGTGGTCGTGCCAGAATATGAAATCGTCTTCTCGATCGTTTTGGACACGGCCCCTTCGAGTCCATCTCGGAGTGATCATCGTACTGCTGCTTATCGGCGTGTCAGCGCCGTTGCTGTGGCTCGGGTTCGACCGGGCACGGCAGGCTGCTCTTGCTGCGATCGACGAGCAGATGGCCTCGCTTTCCGAACGTATCGTTGACCATTATCGGGTGCTGTTCTCCGATAAACTGGCTTTTGTAGGCCTTGTTGGCGTCCTCGACTCATTTCGTGCGCCGCCCCCCGACCAGCTTGCAGAAAAGATCGAATTATTAGCTGAAGCTGCGCTTCTTGCACCGGACCTCGACAGTTTGCAGGTTGGCTATCCCGACGGATCGTTCATTCGAGCCTTCAACTTCCACAAGGACGAGCAGTCGCGGGCGAACTTGAAGCCCCCGGAAAACGCAACGATTGCCATTCAGATCATCGCTCCCGGCAATGGCGGCCACCCCATGTCGACCTGGCGTTTCCTAGACGAGAAGCGCCGCGTTCTTGAGATCCGCGACCCGGTGATCGCGGACTATGATCCACGCCAGCGCCCTTGGTACAAGGCAGCAATCGCGGCTGACGGCAACGTCGTGAGCCCAATATATGCGATGCCGCTAACCGGCAATCAGGTGAAGACCTTTGCCGTTAGCCACGCATCGGATCCGAGCGTCGTCGTCGCCGCCAATATCCGGCTTGGCAGCATCGCCGATTTCCTGGCTGACGAACGCATCTCGCCCCGCTCGACCGCTTATGTTTTCGATACGGACGGCAAGCTCATTGTTCATTCCGACACCCGGATAATGAATCGCCTTCTGGCGAGCGCCGAGGGCGGCGCCGTTCCGGATGTTTCTGCGCTTGCAACGCTCGACCCGCTGCTCCCAACGTTGATGCAGACGATTGGAAGCGGGAAAAGAAAGGGTGCGACCACATTCAGCGCGGGTAACGAGACCTATGTGATGCTCTTCGTTCCCGTAGATTTCACCTCTGTCTTGAAAGGCAGCATGATCGTGGTGGCGGCGCCACAGTCCGATTTCACCACTGAAACCAACGTGCTCTTGCGTCGGGGATTGCTGACGGCGCTGGCCGTTCTGGCCATCGGCCTTGCGATGGCCATCCTCGTCTCGCGGATGATCAGTGCTTCGCTGACCAAACTCACTGGCCAGGCCCTGCGGTTGAAGGATCTGGATTTTGCTCCCGTCAAACCGATCCGCTCTCGAATCTCCGAAATCGGGTCCCTCGCATCGGCGCTCGCCTCCGCGCGCGCGGCCATTGCCACCTTCGGCCTCTACGTCCCGAAGGAACTTGTCCGGCGTGTCGTTGAGTCGGATCTGCTTGGCGATCGGAGCGCCACGCGCCAGGTGGTGACGGTGCTCTTCACCGACATACGCGACTTCACCACCCTCTCCGAAAGTAACGAACCGGAAATGGTGGTGGCGCTCCTGTCCGATTATTTCGACCTCATAAGCCGGGGCGTGCGCGAGAGCCACGGGACCATCATCCAGTTTCTCGGCGATTCGGTCTACGCCATGTGGAACGCGCCCGTCGCCGATGAGGATCACGCGGCTAACGCCTGCCGCTGCGCCTTGCGATTGAAAGCCGACCTCGAGGTGTTCAATTCTCGCCAACGCGAAGCCGGCTCCCCGGAGTTCGTCACGCGTTTCGGTATTCATACTGGCGCTGCGGTTGTCGGTAACGTCGGTGCGGAGGACCGGCTGCAATACACGGGCATGGGCGATACAGTAAACGTCGCATCGCGGCTCGAGGGCCTCAACAAGGAGTTCGGCACGCTGATCCTGGTGAGCAGCCATACTGTAGAAGCCTGCGTCGACCGATTTGTCTTCCGGTCACTCGGCGCACGCGCGGTCAAAGGGCGCAAGGGTGCGCTCGACGTGTTCGAACTCGTTGGGTTGCGCACGGAAAATTGTCCGGCAGGATTGGATCAGGGGTCCGAGACACCGTCCGCGCCAAAGTAGCTTCACGCTGCAGAAATGGTTAATTTGCGTTAACTATAAAGTTCTTGACGCGACTCGGTTCTTTCCCCAGTTTGGTTACGGTTTTTAGGGGTATACAGTTAGTTTAACGTTAGAGGAATGTGGCGGTGTTAGTGCCGCAAAGCAGCGTTAAATTGTTGTCCGGCGTTACCCCTTTGGTTTTTCTATCGAATCGGCGCATGGTTTTCCTGCATCGAGGCGATTTGGTTTAGACGATGCAGGATAAATACGTGAACATGATGAACGCGGTACAGACAGGACCACAGGACAGCGCGCAACCGGCGGGCGCTGCATCTTTGTCTGCTACCCTCTCCGCCGACCGGGCGATTGCCGCCGATGCCGAAATGCTGTCGGCGCAGCTGCAGGCCATGCGCAATCGTTTGTTTCCGCCGACGGCGCAAAAGACCTTACGCAAATTCACCAGTGGCGAGGCTGCAAGGCTCATCGGCGTGTCGGACGGCTATCTGCGCCAGCTCTCGCTTGCCGGAGAGGGCCCACAGCCCGAAACCGGCAGCGGCGGGCGCAGGCTTTATTCCCTCGCCGAGATCAACGCATTACGGCGTCACCTCGCCGAGGCCGGAGGCGCCAAAGCGAAAACCTACCTGCCGCATCGCGATCCGAAGGCGGGCGAGCATATGCAGGTGATTGCCGTCACCAACTTCAAGGGTGGGTCCGGCAAGACAACGACCAGCGCTCACCTCGCCCAGTACCTGGCAATGTCCGGTTTGCGCGTGCTTGCGGTCGATCTCGATCCGCAAGCGTCGATGTCCGCATTGTTTGGCTATCAGCCCGAACTTGACCTGACTGGAAATGACACGCTCTACGGCGCGATCCGCTACGATGGCGACCGCCGCCATTTGCGGGACATTATCTGCAAGACCTATTTTGACGGCCTCGATCTCGTACCGGGCAATCTTGAACTCCAGGAATTCGAGCACACGACCCCGCAAATGCTGGCCGACCGCCAGCACGGAACGCACCAGAGTGTCGAGCAGCAACTGTTTTTCGCCCGGGTTCAGGCGGCATTGGACACGGTCTCCGATGACTACGATGTCGTCGTTATCGACTGCCCGCCGCAGTTGGGGTTCCTGACGCTCTCCGCGCTTTGTGCCGCGACCTCGGTTCTGGTTACGGTGCATCCGCAAATGCTGGATGTTGCGTCAATGAGCCAGTTCCTCTTCATGACGGCAGATCTTCTCGCAGTTGTCCGCGAAGCGGGCGGTGAATTGAACTTCGATTTCATGCGTTATCTGATCACCCGCTTTGAGCCGAACGATGCACCACAGCAGCAGATTGCAGGCTTCCTGCGCTCGCTTTTCGGCGACCGGGTGCTGACGTCGTCCGTGGTGAAGTCGACCGCGTTCTCCGATGCGGGCCTGACCAAGCAAACGCTGTACGAAGTGTCTCGCGACAGCTTTACCCGCGCCACCTACGACCGAGCGATTGAGTCGCTCACATCCGTCAATGCCGAGATTGAGGGCCTGATCGCCAAGGCCTGGAACAGGCCAGGGTGAGGGGGCGGTGATGGACAAGAACCGCAGGGACCAGTTGAAAGCCTTGTTCGGGACGGTTGAAACGGTGCCGCAACCCGAAGCAAAGCCGGCAGAAGCTCCGGCGTCGCAGCCGCCCGGCAACGTCGAACCGCTGAAGCCGCGCGCGGCTTCAGGCGCCGTGAAAGCCATGGGACTTTCGCTCGGAGGGATTTCGCGCGAGCTGGAGGATGCCCGCCGCATCAGGGATAGTTTTGAAGGCAGCGAACGCATAGTCGAACTCGATCCTGCCCTGGTTGAAAGTTCCTTCATCGAGGATCGCCTCAGCAGCGATTCGCCACTCGATGAAAGCTTCGAAGAACTCGTCGAAAGCATCCGCTCGAACGGCCAGCAGGTACCAATTCTTGTGCGGCCGCATCCGGACAAGCACGGAGTGTACCAGACGGCCTATGGACATCGGCGCCTGCGCGCTGCAGCGCGGATTGCCAAACCAGTGCAGGCGATCATTCGCGATCTTACCGATGTGCAACTCGTCCTCGCGCAGGGCAAGGAAAACACCGAACGGCGCGACCTGTCTTTCATCGAACGCGCATTTTTTGCCAGCAACCTGGTGGAACGAGGCTTCGAGCGGGGTCTTGTGCAAGACGCGCTGTCGATCGACAAGGCTGAAATGACCCGCTTCCTCCAGGTTGCTGCGGCTGTTCCGGCCCCGATCGTTCGTGCAATCGGGCCCGCACCGAAAATCGGCCGCCCGCGTTGGATAAGGTTTTCCGAACTGCTGCGGCCGGAAGAAGCGCGCAAGGCGGCACTTGCCGAAATTGCCACGCCGGTCTTCAAGGGTGCGGATAGCAACGGACGGTTCAACCGGCTCTTCGAACTGCTGTTGAAGCAGGAAAAGCCTGTCGTACTTCCCGTTGCGACGGCTCAGGCGATACCACAATCCGGCAGGAACACTGCCGCGGTCGCTCGTCTTCAGACAGACAACGGCAAGAAGACATTATCCTTTGCCGAGCACGCGCCCGAGGGCTTTGCCGAGTTTGTGGTCAGCGAGCTCGATGCGCTTTTGAACAGGTTCAAACAACAGAAGCGGGGCTGATACCCGCCACAGATCTTTGCGTAAGCGTAAAATCCGAGAGAAACCGAGAGAAGGAACAACGGCAAGAAAAAAGGCCCCCAGAACGTCACCGCCCCGGAAGCCCTCTTCAATGTAGCAATTCGAGAGAATCACTTCCGCCCAGACTTGTCAAGAGTCGGACGCGTTCCGGCAACACCTTTCCCTTGCCTCAATTTGAGGTAAAGACATGACTGACCGTTTCGCGACCACGCCGTTTGGCGGGCGTTCGCTGTCGTATGCCATGCTCGCCGCGCAGGAAAAGACTGCGCGAGCCCGCGAAAGAATGGCAGATGCGAAAGCTGATCATCCAGAAAAATGGCCGTTGCTGCGCTCGCTCACGGAAGCGCGCGCAGCCTTTTTCCTGTCCGACCGAGCCATTGCGGTTTTGGAAGCGCTGCTCAGCTTTCATCCCGAGACGTTGCTCGACGGCAGCGCGCCCTTGATCGTATTTCCATCCAATGCCGAGCTGTCGATGCGCACGCGCGGCATGGCGCCGGCAACAATCCGCAGACATCTGGCGTCTCTGGTTGAGGCCGGCCTGATCATTCGACGAGATAGTCCGAATGGCAAGCGCTATGCGCGGCGGGGAGACACGGGCGAGATAGAACACGCATTCGGCTTTGACATCTCGCCGCTGGCCTTACGCCATGCCGAAATTGAAGCCCACGCGGGTGACGCACGCAACCTTGCGCGGGCCATCCACCGCATACGCAGTGAGATTACAATTCACCTGCGCGACATATCGAAAACGATAGAGGCTGGATTGAGCGAGGGCAGGCCTGGAGCCTGGACGCAATATGCTGAGGAGCTTGCTGCCCTGTCAGGACGGGTAGGGCGCAATTTGCCGCTGGAGACCCTCGAGCGGCGGTGTGACGCGCTGACTGCGTTACGTGTGCGTGTGGAGAAAAGCTACCTGGCTTCACTCTCAGATGAAGAAATGAGCGCCAGTGACTCCTCTTTTGAGCGCCATATTCAGAATTCAAATATAGACCACCAATTTGATAGAAGCCCAGAAAAAGGGCTGAAGCAATCCGCGGCACCGCGGGCGGAGACAGTGAGCAGTGGCAAAACGGCGGCATTAATGAAAATGCGCAAGCAGCTTAATGCCGCGCGGGGCAACCGGAACCACCCGCAGCCGGATGGTCGCAAATCAATGAGTGAGCCCGGCACAGCGCAGGTGCCGCTCACCGCCGTGTTGAGTGCCTGTCCGCAGATAGGCGACTACGCCCGCGCTGGAATTGCCGACTGGCGCGATCTGGTGCAAGCGGCCGGCGTCGTCCGGTCGATGCTTGGTGTTTCGCCTGATGCCTGGGACCGGGCGAAAGCGACTATGGGTGAGGTGAATGCCGCCATTACCGTCGCCGCAATCCTCGAACGCGTTGGCGACATCCGGTCCCCCGGCGGATATTTGCGAGCGCTGACCGAGCGCGCGGAAGACGGCTTGTACTCCGTCGTTCCCATAATCAAGGCGCTGGGGGGAAGTTCGCCGGCGAGGCTGGAATGATGCGGAGGCGTTGGTTGCGGCGGGCGCGTTCCCGGCTGGACAATTCAATCTTGCAATTAGGCGTTGCAAGGAATAGGCATATGCTTCTCGGGCAAACCACCATGCAAGTGAAATCCTGGTGCGGCCCGGGAATGAATACTAAGATAGCTATTTATCTGCATGATATTTCGATAGCGAGCGGGCGGTCAGCATTTTCTGTAGAGGTTTGGCCCGCAATTTTATTTTATCGATTTTTTCGTGCGTTTTAGGATCGGTTCCATGAATATTGCGGACGCGGATGCGCAAGATCCTCATAATCCACGACAGGCAAGGGGCCCTGGCATCCCGCTCATTGCGCTCGTTGGTCTTCCCCTCGTGCTCCTTCTGTTCCTGGTCTTTCTCGGGATAGGCTGGGTCGTTCAAACCGAGCGGACCAACCAGAGTCGCATCTATTCAGAGCGCACAGCGGAAATACTGGCTGGAGATATTGCCGGACAGTTAGGCCAGCTCATTTCGCCGACGAGCGACTATGTCGAGGCCCTGCGCGCCGAGATCAAATCCGCATCGTGCCGGACCGCCGCTTGTGTCTTCGCGATCGTCAAGAACCATGCGGCCGCTCCAGATACGATCCCACCCGAAGCAGCCTATGTGGCCTTTGGCGCAGAAAGCGGACAATTCTTCGGGATCTTCAAGATCAATGCGCATGACGACAAGCTGCTTGGGCGTGCGCAGACCGACGCGAATGATCCGACCCGGCTGGACCTCATCAGTCCAACGAATACCGTGACTGTGAAGCCTTATATTCTTCACGACCGCGGCTGGTACCAGGGCGGCGGCATCAGGCAGGAACCAATCTGGAGCGCCCCGTTCAAATATGTGGCGCCGGGAAATGCGCCTGAGATGCTGGGCGCTTGGGCAATGTCGCGGATCGTCAGGGTGGATGACCCCGACGGTAAGCTGCTCGGTGTCATTACGGCGGATGTGGATCTTCGGCCCATCGGTGCATTCCTTCAACAAATGACCGGCAAGGCCTTTGCCAATCTTTCGATTCATACACGATCCGGGGAATTCATCGTTTTCAGGGACGGCCAGCTTCAGGTCATATCCGATGACTCCAGCGCTGCGAAGATCGAGGACGGGCTGATCTCGAAGGAAGTGGCACTGCCGATGAGCGATCTGAAGGGTTGGAGTCTGACGCTCACGCTGGGGCCGGAACTATCGAAGCCGGCGCTTTGGGGACCGAGTACACCGCTCCTCCTGATGGTCGGACTGCTCGCCAGCCTGGCCGTTGCTGCCTATACAGCTTCGTACGTTGCCAATCCTGTGAAGCGGTTGTCGCGTGCGGTCGTCGAGGTCAGCAATCTCAAGCTGGACACGCCGGTGAATGTCGAAACCAATGTAACGGAGATCGCTGCGCTCGCGGGAGCGGTAGAGCGTATGCGCGCGGCGCTTCGTCGCAACCAGAATCGCCTTGAATTCCTCGCCTATCACGATCCTGCAACGGGCCTGCTCAACCGCGCCGGATTGAGCAATGAATATTCGGGAATGATTGCGCGCTCCGGTCAAATCGAACTGGTTCTCATCAAGATCCCGAACTACACTCATATTGGCGGCGTTTTTGGCGGCACCGCTCTTGCGAACATCATTGCTCGAAACGTTGCTCGCATAAGGAACGAATACCCTGACAGCATCGTCGGCAACGTAAGCGAACACGAGACCGCCTTCCTTGCTTGCACCGCCTCGGGGCTTGATCATCTCCAGCTCGACAATCTTCTCAAATCATTGCGTGAGCCTTATGAACAGGCGGGCATACGTTGCGCGGTCGAGATCGTTGCTTCAGTCAGCATCAAGCAGAGCGAGCAAACCGACTTCGACCTATTGCTGCGCCGTGCCAACGGTGCACTCCACTACGCGGAGAAAACGCAAAGCGAAGGCGCCATCTGGTATAACCCGGCATTGCTGCATGATCTCGAAGAGGAACTCGATGCAACCGGCAACGTGGCACTTGCCATCATGGGCGGCGAGTTCTCGGTTGAATTCCAGGCGATCGCCGAACTCAAAACGAGGTTGATCGATTCCGTTCAGGTTTTTGGTGTTTGGAATCATCCGCAACTTGGTGCGATCAGGCAGAAGGAGTTTTTCTCGATTTTCGAGAAGAACGGCTCCATTCGCGATGTCGGGCTTTATATCATCGGCGAGGCATTCAAATTTCTGCGGACATTCAAGACGCTTCATCCGCAAGCGCCGATGGTCGTTTGTATTAATCTCTCGCAGGTTCAGCTTTTTGATCCGCTCTTTGTCGAACGCGTAACGGAGTTGCAGCGAGAGTGGGATGTCGACGGTGCGGACGTCATGTTTGTCATCGTCCGCAATGCTTCGAGCCTTGAGGACGCACAGATCGTGCGCACCCTCGACAAGCTTCAAACACTCCGTTTCCGCCTTGCGGTCGATTATTTTGGCTTGGACAATGCCAGCCTGGCGGCGATGACAGCTGTAAAGTCCGAATGTCTGATAGCCGGTCCATCATTGCATCGAAATATTGACCGGCCCGGACGGGAACGGACGCTTCTACGGGCGATCTGCAGACTTGCCGCCGATCTTGGCATGTATACCGCCGCCGTTGGTGTCAACAATGCAGCCGATATTGAGCCGCTTATTGAATGCGGCTGCACCTACGGCATGGGGCCGCTATTCGGACGCGCGGTTTCTGCTGAGGCGTTCCTAGATAATTTCGTGAAGAAAGCCGTGGAACTCCGCCAGCATATGGGACACGGCAGCCATTCGTAGCGTTTGACTCCGATTAATGATCAGTCTGAAACATCTTAGTCGACACGACCCCGCGCAGCTACGGGTGTGACTTCGACAACCTCGTTGCCTGAAATCAAAACCACTTCGTCAAAAAGGTTCGATACGACACATGCGTGGTTGGGGACGATCCGAACCCGGTCACCAATCTGTGGCTTGCGGGCGCAACCACTCACATCGACAATGCCGTGCTCTTCACTCAAGGCGGTGATGACGGCATCGGGAAATTCGACGATGCGACCGAACCCCTCCATGCCGAAAGTGTCGCTGGACAGCGATTTTGAGCCTGCATCGATAATCGCGCGCGTCTCAGTCGGACAACTGACTACGGTAGCAAGTACCGTCAGGGCACAGTCGTCCCAGGTTCCCACGCCTTTCGCAACCTGGAAGCGGTCCATGTAGATGTAGGTGCCAGGGCGATGCTCGGTTGCGCTCGTCACTTCATGCGCTCGCCACATATCCGGCGATCCGCCATTGGAAATGATGCGCGGATCGAGCCCGGCATCGGCTGCTTGACGCTTCGCTGCGGCGAGAAAAGCTTCGTTTTCTTCGACGGCACCGGTTTTCGGGTAGGTCATGAAGCCACTGAAGCGCAAACCGGTGCAACCATCGACGAGCCTGGCGAGTGTCAATGCTTCGTCCGGCGTCTGGACGCCGCATCGGCCCATACCGGTGTCGCATTCAATGAGGACGTTCAGCGGTTTGCCCGTATCGCCGAACGCCTCGGCGAGGCCCCGGATCGTCGTCTCGCTGTCGGCCGTCACGGCAAGGGTAACGCGCTCGTTCAATGCCACCAGGCGGTCGAGTTTTGCCTCGCCGAGTATGTTGTAGGGGAGAAAAATGTCCGTCAGCCCGGCGTCGGCCATGACCTCGGCCTCCCCAAGTTTCTGGCAGGTGATGCCAACGGCGCCGAGTTCAACCTGGCGCTTTGCAAAGCGTGGCAGCTTGTGCGTCTTAATATGCGGGCGAACGGCAAGGCCATGGCTATTGGCATAGGCCTGGAAGCGTTGCAGATTGGCGTCGGCCCGATCCAGATCAATAAGGACTGCGGGTGTATCAATTTCGGCGAGGTTCACGGGACTAATCTCCAAGCGGTAGGTTGGGCGCACCGGTCTTGTGCAGGCCCTGCAGGTTCTTGATGCGCCGCATGCGTTCGACGGCGGGTGCGCCGATGCGCTCGGCAATGGTCATCGCCAGCATATCGGTCATCGCGAGCAAGGCATAGCGGGCAGGGGAGGGGCGATATACGTTCGTACCCTCATCGATGCTAAGCGGCAGGATCACCTGTGCAGCGGCAGCAAGTGAAGAGCCGGGGGCCGTTATCGCAATGGTCTTTGCCCCGTAACGTCCGGCGATGGTTACGGCTTCGATCAACGGCCTGACTTCACCTGACAGCGAATAGGCGACGATTGCCGTTTCCTTGTTGCTGGTTGCGGCAGTCATCTGCTGCATTTCGCCGTCGATGGAAGATGATGCCCTGAGCCCCAGCCGGAACAGGCGGTTTTCAAGTTCCGTCGCTGCCATCGACGAAGCACCGCCCGAGCCGTATGCGCGTATCATTCCTGCATCGGCGACGATGGCGGCTGCGCGTTCGAGGTCGGTGCGGTCAATTCGCTGGATCACATGGCCGATCGCATCAAGCGCACCGCTGGATATGATCGTCGGAATATCGTTGTCCTTATGAGCGGGTTCCGCCACGATAAAGCGTCCGGCTACGGCCAGCGATTGCGCCAGCTTGACCTTAAATTCACGCGTACCCTCAAAACCCAGCATGCGGCAGAAGCGGGTTATTGTCGGCTCGCTGACGCCCGCCTTCTCGGCGAGAAGCTCGATCGATGCATGCGTTGCAAAATCCGCATCGGCCAGAATCGCAGCCGCAACCCGCTGATCCGAACGCTGCCCGGTATCGGCAATGTCCCTCAGACGGGCGACGATGTCGAAATGCGGGGCGGCCATTTCAATCAGATCCGGTTGCCGGTTCTGCGATCGAACACGTGTACTTTATCCGGGTCGATCGACAACTTCATGAGGCTGCCAGGCTCGGGCGCAATTCTGTCGCGGAAAACGCAACGAACGCCAACGCCGTCGATCGTACCGAAGATGTGCGTTTCCGAACCTGTCGGCTCCACAACCGCGACCTGATAAGTGAATCCCTCACTGTCGGCCGCAAGCCGGAAATGCTCCGGACGAATCCCGATCTCGACCTCTTGCCCGGAAACCGCAGTTGTGGAGCCGACAGGTATGGTCGACCCATCCGCCATGCGCAGGCGCGGCGCGCCGTCGCCGCGTTCGATGGTCCCCGGAATGAAATTCATCGCCGGTGAGCCGAGAAAGCCAGCAACAAACTTGTTCACGGGCTTGTCATAGAGTTCGAGCGGCGAACCTGACTGCTCGATGCGGCCGCCATTCATGACGACGATCCGGTCGGCCATGGTCATCGCCTCGATCTGGTCGTGTGTCACGTAGACCATGGTCGTCTTCAACTGCTGGTGCAGGGCCTTCAGTTCGGTGCGCATCTGGACGCGCAATTTGGCATCGAGATTGGAAAGCGGCTCGTCAAAGAGGAACAGATCAGGTTCGCGCACAATGGTGCGACCCATGGCAACACGCTGGCGCTGTCCCCCCGAAAGCTGGCGCGGCAGGCGGTCGAGATAATCGTGAAGATTGAGGACCTCAGCCGCCTTGTTGACCTTGGTGTCGATCGCATTGGCAGCTTCCCGCCGGATCTTTGGGCCAAATCCAATGTTCCTGCGGGTCGTCATATGCGGGAAAAGCGCATAGCTTTGAAACACCATGGAGATATTGCGCTGCTGCGGCGGCAGTTTGTTCGATAGGCGGTCGCCGATCCACAACTCGCCCTCGGAAATGTCGTCGAGCCCGGCGATCATGCGCAACAGGGTGGATTTGCCGCAGCCGGAGGGGCCGATGAGCACGAGGAACTCGCCGTCTCGGACGTCGAGGTCAATGCCATGCAGGACATTCATCGCACCGTAAGACTTCACGAGTTTCTTGATCTGCAGTCCGGCCATGCTGCTACTCCCCTGCAAGAACGTCGTTGATAAAACGCAGATTGCCGGCAGTCAGGCCGGCATCGACCGCCAAGGCCGTGCCGGTAATACCCGAGGCAGCCGGCGAGGCGAGGAACACGGCTGCCCTCGCTACCTCTTCAGGCGTCACCATCCGCCCGAGCGGATAATGCGGCAACACCTTGGCCAAAAGGCCCGGCTCCTTCTGCAGGCGATGATCCCAGGCGGGCGTACGGACAGAGCCGGGGCAGATGGCATTCGCGCGGATTCCGTAGCGGCCGCGTTCGACGGCGAGCGCCTTTACATAGGAGATCAAACCGGCCTTTGCGGCGGAATAGGCCGGATTGCCGAAATGGCTGAGACCATTGACCGAGGAAATGAAGACAATGCTGCCGCTGGCTCGTTTGCTCATCGCATCGACGATCGGAGCCGTCACGTGGTATGCGCCGTTCAAATTGATCGCTACCTCGCGATCCCAGATCGCGCCATCGAGTTGATCAAGCGTCTCGCCGCGAGTGAAACCCGCATTGTTGATGAGGATATCGGGCGTACCCTTCGCCTTGATAAATTCCCGAATGGCATTCGTCGTTGTTCCAGCTTCGCTCAGATCGAAGGTCAGGCGATGCGCAAGGTCGAGGTCGGCCATCGTATTTGAATGCTGATCCGCTCCTGACACGACGGCGCCTGCGGCGCGGAACGCTGCCACAAGGGCGCGGCCGATGCCGCCCCCCGCTCCGGTAATGAGGACGGTCCTGTTCCTGAGCCCGAGAAAGTCGTCGACACTTGCTGAAGTCATGCACTGACCTATGAATCTGGACTGATTTGCGATCTGCTCGCTCCGCCCTCAGCTAAGAACCGAGCGTGAAAAAAAGCAACATAAAAATCTTGCCTATGCGCAAAAATCCCACTTGCATGAAATTAAATTACATTTGAAGATGACGCCGCCGAAGAGCAAGCTGACGGAACTGTTGGAGCAAAAGTCCGAACAGCGTTGCAACGAGAAAGCGCTGCCGCGTGTAGCTTTAAAAAGGGGTTACCAATGACGATCAGACAAAAAATCTGCCTTCTTGCTGGAGCGAGCCTGATTGCTTTCAGCACCAGTGCAATTGCCGAGACGACGGTGCGCGTTACCATCGCCGAATACAGCAAGGGCACAGGCCCTTACTTCGAAGAGGCTGCAAAGGCATTCGAAGCAGCAAATCCGGACACGAAAATCCAGATCGAAGTCGTTCCGTGGGACAACCTGCAGCAGAAGTTGACCACGGACATTTCCGCGGGCGCAAATGCGGACCTTTCCATCATCGGCACGCGCTGGCTTCTCGACTACGTCAAGGAAGGCATCGTCGCACCGCTCGACGACCACATTACTCCCGACTTCAAGGCCCGCTTCATTGACACGTTCCTGTCGCCATCGGTCATGAACGGCAAGGTCTATGGCCTGCCGATCGCCGCCTCGGCACGCGCGATGTATTACAATAAGGATATCTTCGCCAAGGCGGGCATTGATACACCGCCGGCCACATGGGCCGATTTCAAGACGGACGCGGAAAAGATCAAAAAGCTCGGCGGCGAGACCTATGGTTTTGGCCTGCAAGGCAAGGAAATCGAGACCGATGTCTATTTCTACTACGGCATGTGGTCGAACGGCGGCGAGATCGTCAAGGACGGCAAGTCGGGCCTCGACTCCCAGGCGGCGATCGATACGGCGAAGCTCTACAAGAGCTTTATCGACGAAGGCCTGACGCAGCCTGGCGTTACCTCTTACTCGCGTGAAGACGTGCAGAACCTCTTCAAGCAAGGCAAGGTTGCAACCGTTATCACTGCACCGTTCCTTTCCAACCAGATCAAGACGGAAGCACCGAACCTGAAATATGGCGTCGCGCCTATCCCGGCCGGGCCAAGCGGTGACAAGGGCACCTATGGCGTGACCGACTCCATCGTGCTCTTTGAAAATTCCAAAAACAAGGAAGCTGCCTGGAAATTCCTCGACTTCATTTTCACCAAGGAGCAGCGCACCAAGTTCGACAAGGTAGAGGGCTTCCTGCCGGTCAATGCCGAAGAAGCAAAAGACCCTTACTTTGCCGACAATGCGGATCTGAAAGTCTTCACCTCGCTTCTACCGAACGCCCGGTTCGCGCCGGTTATTCCAGGCTGGGAAGACATTGCGCAGACGACCTCCAATGCGATCCAGAAGATCTATCTCGGCCAGGGCGATCCCGAAGCTACGCTCAAAGAGGCTGCTGCTAAGGTCAACGAGACGCTGAAGTAAGTTTGCTCGGGGAGGCGGATCAAGCCGCCTCCCGATTTCCCTTCACGCTCAACGCTCGAGGAATTCAAAGCCGATGCAACGGGCTACAGCACCCTATGTCCTGATCTTGCCGAGCTTCATCCTGGCCGCCGCCATCATCCTTTGGCCGCTCAAGGAAATCATTTCGCTGTCACTGCACGATGTAAACCGCTTCGGCATGATCCGCGATTTCATCGGCCTGCAGCATTTCCGCGTTCTGTTCGCCGATCCCGATTTTATCGCAGCGACCTGGCGCACGCTTTTCTGGACAGCATCCGTGGTCATTGGAACCCTGCTCATATCGGTGCCCATTGCGCTCATTCTCAACGAGGATTTTTACGGCCGCGGTATCGCGCGCATATTGATCATGTTGCCTTGGGCGATCTCTCTGACGATGACTGCTATCGTCTGGCGCTGGGCGCTCAACGGTGAAAGCGGCATGCTCAATTCGGCCTTGCGCGGCCTTGGCCTCATCGACACCAATATCCAGTGGCTGGCGGAAGCTTCGACGGCATTCCCGATGCAGATATTTATCGGCATCCTCGTTTCTATACCTTTCACGGTAACCATATTCCTTGGCGGCCTGTCCTCCGTGCCCGACGATCTCTATGAGGCTGCGGCAACAGAGGGTGCGGGAAGCTGGGATCAGTTTCGCCTGATCACGCTGCCGCTCTTGCGCCCCTTCATCAATATCGCTTTCGTCCTCAACACGATCTATGTGTTCAATTCGTTCCCGATCATCTGGGCGACAACGCAGGGCGGTCCGGCCAATTCGACCGATATCCTTGTTACCTACCTTTACAAGACCGGCTTTCGTGTCGGCAAACTCGGCGAGGCCGCGGCCGTTTCCCTGATCATGTTCGCGATCCTTCTGGTCTTTACGATCATCTATGTCCGGCTGGCGATGCGGGAGGCGAAATCATGAGCGCGAAACTCAAACGCTCCATTCTCTTCTGGATTTTGCTGTCGCCGATCGTCGTCGTGATACTCTTCCCTTACGCCGTGATGACGATCAGTTCGCTGAAATCCGCCACCGAAGTACTGACGCCCAACTGGTGGCCGACCGAACTGCACTGGCAGAATTTTCCTGAGATGTGGCGGACCTCCGGCATAGCGCCGGCCCTCGCCAATTCGCTCTACGTTTCGGCGCTGTCAACGGCTTTGACGATCCTTGTCTCAATCCCGGCGGCCTATGCCCTGAGCCGCTACCAGTTTGCCGGGCGCGACGCCTTCCGCCAGTTCCTGCTGGTCTCGCAAATGCTTTCGCCCATCGTGCTGGTCATCGGCCTGTTTCGCCTCGTGGCCGGCGCCGGCATGATCGACAGCCTCAATGTGCTCGTCGTCATCTATACGGCGTTCAACATCGCGTTCTGCGTGTGGATGTTGCAGAGCTATTTTTCGACCATACCGCGCGATCTTGAGGAGGCCGCGTGGATGGAGGGTGCCAGCCGCTGGCGCACGCTGATCAGCGTGTTCCTGCCGCTCGCGGTGCCGGCGATGGTGGTCACGGCGATCTTCACCTTCATCAATGCGTGGAACGAGTTCGTCATCGCATTGACCATGCTGCGGACCGAGGGCAGCTACACTTTGCCGATCCGCGTTTTCTCGCTCGTAGCCGGCCGCTATACTGTCGACTGGCACTATGTCATGGCAGCCGCTTTCGTCGCTTCCGTTCCGGTTGCGGTCCTCTTTGCCTGGCTGCAACGCTATCTGGTGCGGGGCCTCTCGATCGGCGCCGTCAAATAACAGAAAGGATTTTCATGATGACGAAGCATCACTTCGGCACGTCCCACGTTCCGCTTTCACCTGCAGTGCGGGCAGGCGACTTTATTTACATTTCGGGCCAGGTACCGGTCGGAAGCGATGGCACTGTCATCATCGGCGGTATTGAAGCACAGACGAAGCAGGTCATGGACAACGTCCAGTCGGCGCTTGCCCTTGCCGGCGCGGAGCTTTCGGATGTGGTCAAGACCTTCGTCATTCTTGAAGACGCCCGCGAGTTCGCCGCTTTCAACAAGACCTATGCCACCTTTTTTCCTAATAACCCGCCGGCCCGGACGACCATTGAGGCGCGCTTGATGATCGACATCAAGATCGAAATCGAGGCGATCGCCTACAAACCGCTCTGACACTGAAATACAGGCCTACCATGCGCATCTTTACCGCGTCGTTCGCGACCGAAACCAACACGTTCTCACCGGTACCGACAGACCGCGCCAGCTTCGAAATGGCGTTTTACGCGGCACCGGGAGAACATCCTGAAACACCGACGCTTTGCTCGGCGCCCATGGTCGTGCTGCGCAAGCGGGCGCGCGAGGAAGGCTTCGAGCTCATCGAGGGCACGGCGACCTGGGCCGAGCCGGGCGGACTCTTGCAGCGCAAGGCCTATGAGGAGTTGCGCGACGAAATCCTCGGCCAACTCCGCGCAGCGCTGCCTGTCGATGGTGTTATCCTCGGATTGCACGGAGCCATGGTTGCCCAGGGCTATGACGACTGCGAAGGCGACCTTCTCGAACATATCCGCGCCATCGTCGGTGCTGACGTGCTGATCGCCTCGGAGTTGGATCCCCACAGCCATCTTACGGCCAAGCGTGTCCATAATGCCGATATTCTCGCGGCCTTTCTCGAGTTTCCGCACACCGATTTCTACGAACGCGGCGAGCACGTGGTCGATCTTGCCTTGCGCGCGCTGAAGGGCGAGATCAAGCCGGTAATTTCGACATTCGATTGCCGGATGATCGGCGTCTATCCGACGAGCCGGGAGCCCATGCGTTCATATGTCGACCGCATGAAAGCATTGCACGGCCGTAACGGCATTCTTTCGGTGTCGCTTATCCATGGCTTCATGGCGGGCGATGTGCCGGAGCTTGGCACGCAGGTGATGGTTGTCACCGACAATGATCCGGCCAAAGGTGCGGCACTGGCCGAAAAGCTTGGCATGGAACTTTTTGCCCTGCGCGGAACAACGGCAATGCCGATGCTCGACACCGAAGCCGGTCTTGACGCAGCGTTCGCAGTCGCTGCCAGGAAATCAGGCAAGCCCGTTGTTGTCGCCGACGTCTGGGACAATCCGGGCGGCGGTGTCGCCGGTGACGGCACGCTGATCCTGCGCCGGATCATCGAGCGCGGCATCGACAATGTCGCGGTCGCAACCATCTGGGATCCCATCGCCGTCACTTTCTGCCTTGCGGCGGGGGAAGGCGCGCAGATTCAGTTGCGCTTCGGGGGCAAGGCCGGGCCCGATGGCGGCGCGCCGATCGATGCCCGTGTGACGGTCGTGAAGGCCGTCGCGGAGGGATGGCAAAGCTTTGGCAAGAGCCGCGTTACGCTAGGACCCGCCGCCGTTGTCCGCCTCGAAGGCACCGACATCGAGGTTATCCTCAACACCAACCGGACGCAGACGTTCGAGCCGGATATTTTTTCCAATCTCGGCATCGACCCGATGCGCAAGGATATGCTGCTGGTCAAATCGACCAACCACTTTCATGCGGGTTTCGAGCCGGTGGCCGCTGAGATTATCTATATCGACGCCGGCGCGCCTTATCCTTCGAATCCGCGGAAAACCAATTACCGCAAGCTGGCGCGCGAGATCTGGCCGAGGGTGGAAAATCCGTTCTAGGTAAAACGATCAAGTTTGGCGGTTTCAGGCGGCGCGTGGCGATCGGATAGGTCATCCGCGTCGCCCGTAAATCCTGCAAGAAGCTGACCAAGGCTTGGTATCCTCGAAAGACGCTCATATTCCTGGAATGATATTACAAGGGCCACTTTGCGCCCTTGACGCAGGAACACGGTTGGCTCTCCCGCGACGGCTTTGTCGACGATGGTCGACAGCGTTTCCTTGGCCTCATCCAGATCTGACTCGCGCATATCCTCCACCTTTCCGGAACCCACTCACGGGCAATTTCCGGAGCCGCAATCGACACTATTATCGCCATTTCGCAAAAGCGCGAAACAGGGTTTGACTCCCATTGGCTTTCATGCTGAATTGGCACAATGGTCCAACCAATTTAGGCGTTGTCCGCGTGATCAGTCCGATCCTTGCTCCAGTGCACACATCATCGCGCGACGACGCGGTTTTGCACGCGTTGGTCGATTTCGTGACGGGTGAGAGGCTGAAGCCGGGCGATCGCTTGCCCACAGAACGCGTCCTGGCCGAGCATTTGAAGGTCAGCCGGACGACCGTGCGGGAGGCGCTGACGCGCTGGCAGGAACTCGGCCTCGTGGAGCGCCGCCAGGGGAGCGGCACCTACCTCAAGGCAGCCGTTACCCGCAACATGCTTCACCTGCCGCTGACCCTGCCTTCGGGCAACGACTTCAATAGCCTCATGCACACGCTTGAAATTCGACGCGGCCTGGAGGCGGAGGCCGCCACGCTGTGCGCCGAGCGCGCGAGCGACGCGGATATTGCACTGATCGAGCAGAAGCTTATCCGCATGGAGAGGGTTTTCCACGAACGCAACGGCATGTCGGCGGAAGAGGACTGGGAGTTTCACCTTGCCGTGTTCCGTACGTCCGGCAATCCCCTGTTTGAGCAGATAATCGCTGCGATGTACGAGATGTTCCACCGCTTCTGGGAGCACCCGCTCGGGGTGCGCGATTTCGGACATGCGAGCTTCCCCTATCACCGCACGCTTTTCAACGCGATAGCGGCGCGCAATCCCATCGCTGCCCGCGGCGAGGCGCTGAAACTCATTGCGACCGTCGAGGACGACCTCAAGCGCGGCAACGCGAACCTTAAAAAGCAGACCAAGAAGAGCAAAGAATGAGCGACAATCCATATTTTCACGATCAGGAGATAATGGCGCAGGCGGCAACGCTTCTTGCCCATGACGAGCCATTCCCGGGTGGCTCGGTAGTGCCGCCGATCTACCAGACGTCGCTGTTCACCTTCGACAATTACGCTGCGATGGCCGACGCCTTTGCCGGGCGTAAGCGCCAGCCCATGTACTCGCGCGGTGACAATCCGACGGTGATGGAATTCGAAAGCAAGATTGCCGCGCTGGAAGGCGCGGAGGCAGCGCGGGCCTTTTCGAGCGGCATGGGCGCTATCAGCGCCATGGTGCTCGCCTTCGTCGGGGCAGGGGATCGGATCGTTGCCGTGCGCAACTGCTATGGCGACGCCTATCGCCTGTTCGAGCGCCTGTTGCCGCATCTCGCAATCAAGGTGGATTATGTCGACGGCTCGGATCCCGATGCGGTCGCTGCCGCGTTGCCCGGGGCCAAATTGCTCTATCTCGAAAGCCCGAGCTCGATGATGTTCGAGTTGCAGGACATCGCCCACTATGCGCGGCTCGCCAAGCAACACGGCGTCGTGACGACCATCGATAATTCCTGGGCGACACCGCTCTTCCAGAAGCCCATCACCCATGGCATCGACCTTGTGATGCATTCGGCATCGAAATATCTCGGCGGCCATAGCGATACGGTTGCTGGCGTCGTTGCCGGATCGCGCGAGATGATCGACCGCATCAACGGCCGCACCTATTCCTATCTCGGCGCGAAACTCTCGCCCTTCGAGGCCTGGCTCCTGCTGCGCGGCCTGCGCACCCTGACCCTGCGCCTGCCGCACCACATGAAGAGCGGTCTTACCATCGCTGAGCGGTTAAGGGCGCATGAAAGCGTCGACCGCATCATGCATCCGGCCTATTCCAACCATCCGGGCAAGGCGACCCTCTCCGGCTACTCGGGACTGTTTTCTTTCGAGGTGACTGAAGACATCGATGTTCCGACCTTCGTCGATGCGCTGAAACTCTTCCGCATCGGCGTCAGCTGGGGCGGTCACGAAAGTCTCGTCGTACCGGCGCTGGCCTCGCTGCAGCAGACGCCGGACGCCAATTCGATCGGGCGCTTCGGCGTAAGCCCGCGAACCATCCGCCTGCATGTGGGGCTCGAAAGTGTCGAGGAACTATGGGCGGATCTTACCAACGCATTGGCAAAAGCCAAACGCTGAACTTCTGAACTGTCTAAAAAATGGGAGCTAGACAATAATGCAAAAACGAATGGGAACATTTCTGGCGGGCGCCATCGCAGCGCTGTCAATGACGGTATCGGCGGCCTTCGCCGATGCGACGATCAAGATGGTGGAAGTGATTTCGAGCCCGCCGCGCACCGAACTTCTGAAGAAGCAGATCGCAGGATTTGAGCAGGCCAATCCGGGCGTGAAAGTGGAGCTCGTATCGCTGCCCTGGGGCCAGGCGTTCGAGAAGTTCCTGACCATGGTCCAGGCTGGCGACACCCCCGATATCGTCGAGATGCCGGAGCGCTGGATGGGCCTTTACGCCAATAATGGCCAGCTTGAGGATCTCGGGCCCTACATGGCCAACTGGAAGGACGCGGCAACGCTGGGCGACCGCGCCAAGCAGTTCGGCTCCGTCGTCGATAACAAACAGTACATGATTCCATACGGCTATTACGTCCGCGCCATGTTCTGGAACAAGAAGCTGTTCGAACAGGCTGGCCTCAAGGAAGCGCCGAAGACACTCGACGAATTCATGGAAGCCGACAAGAAGATCTCAGCGATCCAGGGCAAGTATGGCTACTGCCTGCGTGGCGGACCCGGCGGTTTCAATGGCGTGCAGATGTTCATGAACATCGCCAATGGCAAGGGTGGGTATTTCAACGACGACGGTACCGCGACACTCAACGAGCCTGGCGCTGTCAAGGGCCTCGAAATGCTGGCCGATATCTACAAGAGCGGCTACGCGCCGAAGGATAGCGTCAGCTGGGGCTTCAACGAGGTTGTGACCGGTTTCTATTCCGGAACCTGCGCCATGCTCGACCAGGATCCGGACGCTCTGATCGGTATCGCCGAAAAGATGAAGCCTGAGGATTTCGGCGTTGCGCCGCTGCCTACCGGGCCGAATGGGAAGTCCTATCCGACCCTTGGCTATGCCGGCTGGGCGATGTTTGCAAATTCGAAGGTCAAGGACGAGGCCTGGAAGCTCATGGGCACATTGCTGTCGCCCGAGGACAATATCGAGTTCGCCAAGAATGTCGGGGTTCTGCCGATCCACAACGGCGCGGACAAGGACCCCTATTTCGGTTCGGAAGCCTTCAAAGGCTGGTTCCAGGAATTGAGCGATCCGAAGACCTTCGAATTCGTTACGCCGCCGACGCATCTCGAAAACCTCGGCAATTTCTATGACTCGGTTTCGGTCAAGAATTTCCAGGAAGTCCTGCTCGGCCAGAAGACGGCGAAAGAGGTCGCCGACGAGTGGGCTGCGTTCCTGACCGAACAGCAGCAGGCCTGGATGGCCAAGAACAAGAAATAACGTCACCTGCAACGATGCTCCGGCGCGGACCGTGCCGGAGCATTTCTTTTGATTCGCCAAGCCGGAAACAAGGCGGCGAATTCGAACGACATCGAGATGAGGGGTTCGATAGGTATGGTCATGCAATCGACAGCGGCAGGCTTGCCGCAGAAGGGCGGGAGGGGCGGCGAGAAGCGAAGCTTTGCCGATGCCTTCGAACCATGGGCCTATATGAGTCCGGCACTCGTATTTCTGCTCCTCGTTCTTGTGGTACCGCTGATCTTCGGCATCAGCTATTCCTTCCGCAAGTTTTCCGCCTTCAAGTCTGAGTTTGTCGGACTCGCGCAATACCAGGCGATGCTACACGACAAGGTGCTGGGCGAGGCGCTGATCAACACCCTCTGGTGGACGGTCGCGAGCCTTTTCTTCCAGTTCTTCCTTGGGCTTGGCCTCGCACTGCTCCTCGATCGCAATTTCGCCGGCAAGAAGCTGGTCCAGGCCATCGTCTTCCTGCCATGGGCGGTGCCCTCGTTTCTTTCGGGTCTTACCTGGGCCTGGCTTTTCAATCCGATCGTCGGGCCTCTGCCACACTGGCTCTATGCGCTCGGTCTCAAGTCAGAGCCGACCAATATCCTCTCCGATCCCGCGACAGCCATGTGGGGGCCGATCATCGCCAATGTCTGGTTCGGCATCCCGTTCTTTGCGATTACCCTGCTGGCGGCGCTGAAGTCTATCCCGTCGGAACTGCATGAAGCCGCCGCGATCGACGGCGCCAATCCATGGCAACGTTTCACCAAAGTGACCTTGCCGTTCCTTGCGCCTACCATCGCCATCACGGTCATGCTGCGGACAATCTGGATCGCCACATTCGCCGACCTCATCTACGTAATGACCGAGGGTGGACCGGCGGGTTCCACCAATACTGTCGCGACCTACATCTATGTCAGCGCATTCAAGACGCTCGACAAGGGCTACGCATCGGCGGTTGCCGTACTCCTCCTCGCGCTCCTCATCCTCTACGCGGTCGTTCTGATCCGTATCCGCAAAGCACTCGTGAGGTATTCCTGATGATCGCCGGACGCTCGCGCAATGCCCGGATCTTCGGGGCCATAGGTCTCTATGGCGCAGTCGGGGCCTATGTCATTTTCGCCCTGTTCCCGCTGTTCTGGACGCTGAAGATTTCGGTGACGCCGCAATCGCTGCTATATTCGGAAGGCATCACGATGTGGCCATCGACCTCGACGTGGGAAAACTACGTCACCGTGCTGCGTGCCACCGATTTCCCGCGCTACTTCCTCAACAGCGTCATCGTTTCGGTAATAACCGCTGCGCTGGTGACGGTCATAGCCTCGGCTGCGGGTTATGCCATGTCGCGCTTCTCATTCCATGGCAAGACAACCGTCGCCGTGACGCTGCTCCTGACCCAGACATTTCCGCTGGTGATGGTCATTCCGCCGATCTACCGTATCATGGGTCAGCTTGGGCTTACCAATAGTCTCACCGGGCTCATCATCATCTACACCGCCTTCAACATCGCCTTTGCTACATTCCTGATGCAGTCGTTCTTCGACGGTATTCCCAAGGACCTAGAGGAAGCCGCGATGATCGACGGCTGCAGCCGCTCACAAGCGCTGCGCAAGGTCATCATTCCGCTTACACTGCCCGGTATGGGCGCAACCCTCGGCTTCGTCTTCACCGCCGCATGGAGCGAACTTCTGTTCGCGCTGATGCTGATCAGCAGTGACAGCCAGAAGACCTTTGCCGTCGGGCTCCTCACCTTCATCGGCAAATTCGCCGTGGACTGGGGGCAGATGATGGCGGCTTCGGTGCTCGCGCTCATTCCGGCCTGCCTGTTCTTCGCCTTCCTGCAACGCTACCTCGTGACCGGCCTGACCGCCGGCGCAGTGAAGGGCTAACCAAGGATAAATCCCATGGCTTCTGTCACCATATCGAATGTTCAGAAAAACTACGGCGCCATGAACGTGCTGTCCTCCGTTGATCTCTCGATCGCCGACGGCGAGTTTGTCGTCCTCGTCGGCCCATCGGGCTGCGGCAAGTCCACGCTGTTGCGCATGATTGCGGGGCTGGAAGAAATTTCTGCCGGCGAAATCAAGATCGGCGATCGTGTCGTCAACGATGTCGCGCCCAAGGATCGCGACATCGCCATGGTGTTCCAGTCCTATGCGCTCTATCCGCATATGGACGTAGCGGCGAACATGGGCTTCAGCCTCTTGCTGCGCAAGACGGCCAAGGACCTCGTCATGAGCCGCGTCGGCAGCGCCGCCAAGCGTCTCGGCCTCGACGTGTTCCTCGAGCGGCTTCCGCGTCAGCTCTCCGGCGGTCAGCGCCAGCGCGTCGCCATGGGGCGGGCGATCGTGCGTGATCCCAAGGTCTTCCTCTTCGACGAGCCTTTGTCCAACCTCGACGCAAAGTTGCGCGTACATATGCGCACCGAGATCAAGGCGCTGCACCAGCAGTTGAAGACGACGTCCGTCTATGTCACCCACGATCAGGTTGAAGCCATGACCATGGCCGACCGTATTGTTGTGATGCACGATGGCGTGATCCAGCAGGTCGGAACGCCTCTCGAACTTTACGACCATCCGGCGAACCTCTTTGTTGCCGGCTTCATCGGTTCGCCCGGGATGAACTTCCTGCCGGCCGTTGTCACAAACCAGAACGGAACGAGTGCCGCGGAGCTTGCCGATGGCCAATTCGTACCGCTCCGGCGGGAACTCAACCTTACCGACGGGGACAGGATTGTCGTTGGCGTACGGCCGGAAAACATCGAGATCGGCGGGGCGGATAATTTGAAGGCCAGGATCGAGGTCATCGAGCCATTGGGCCTCTCGACGCAATTCTATACGAAGATGGCGGATCAGCAGGTATGCATCTTCGCCATGGGGCGCACCGATCGCGCTCCGGGCGATATGATCGGCCTCGGCGTCAAGCCGGAAAATGTTCACGTCTTCCACGCCAAGTCGGGCATGAGATTGGCCTAAGGCGATCGTCGCCTTTTGCGAAAAAAGGGTCTGGAATAATATTTCGTTGTTTCGGCGATTTCTGGTATTGCTTTCGCCGTTTAACAGATTTTGCTGGCTGGGAATGCCTATGCAGCAGCCAAGCAAAGTGACATTTTCCGATCATTCGCCGAAAGGCTAAAACAATGGATGGAAACAAATGAACTGGCTGAAATCGCTCCTCGTCATCGGCGCTCTCGCAATCGTGCCCGCACAGGCCCATGCAGAATCGAATCTGGAAAAGATCAAGGCGGCGGGTGTCCTGAAGATCGGCACCGAAGGCACCTACGCGCCGTTCACCTATCATGACGCGGCCGGCAAGCTCGTCGGCTTCGACGTGGAGATCGGCGAGGCGATCGCCAAGAACCTCGGCGTCAAGCCACAGTTCCTCGAAGGCAAGTGGGATGGCCTCATCGCCGGTCTTGACGCGAACCGCTATGACACAGTCATCAACCAGGTCGGCATCACCGAGGCTCGCAAGCAGAAGTATGATTTCTCCGAGCCCTATATCGCCTCCAAGGCTGTTCTCATCGTCAAGGGCGACAATGCCGATATCAAGACCTTCGCTGATCTGAAGGGCAAGAAATCGGCGCAGTCCCTGTCGAGCAATTTCGGCAAGATCGCGCAGGAAGCGGGCGCCGAGCTCGTTGGTACCGATGGTTTCGACCAGTCGATCCAGCTCGTCCTCAACGGCCGCGCCGATGCAACAATCAATGACAGCCTGTCGTTCCTCGACTTCAAGAAACACAAGCCGGACGCCAATGTGAAGATCGCCGCCCAGCAGGAAAATGCCGACTTCTCCGGCATCATCATTCGCAAGAACGAGCCGGATCTCCTGGCTGCGATCAACAAGGCGCTCGAGACAATCAAGGCGGACGGTACCTACAAGAAGATTGCCGACAAGTATTTCGGCGAGGATGTCTCCAAGTAACACCCGTTTACGACCGGCGCGATTTGCGCTCTAAGAGGGCAGGGCATTTGTCCCTGCCTTTTTCCTATTAAAATACGGGCTCACCAGGGAGAACCGGATTTGACCCATTGGCTGACACTGATGCTTGAATCGCTGCCCTCGCTGCTCTGGGCAGGATTGGTTTTCACCATTCCCCTGACGTTGCTCTCCTTTGTCCTGGGGCTGGCTGTCGGCCTGGTCGCAGCGCTCGTCCGCTTGTTTGCCCCGGCACCCTTTGCAGCGGTCATCAAGTTCTATGTGTGGATCATTCGCGGCACCCCGCTTCTCGTCCAGTTGTTTCTGATCTTCTACGGTCTGCCAAGCGTCGGTATCGTACTTGATGCGTTCACCGCCGCGTTGATCGGCTTCACGCTCAATATCGGTGCGTACACGTCGGAGATCTTGCGTGCGGTCATTTCCTCCGTGCCCAAGGGGCAATGGGAAGCTGCCTATTCGATCGGTATGAGCTGGGGGCAGGCGATGCGTCGCACGATCCTCCCCCAGGCCGCGCGGGTCGCCGTTCCGCCCCTGTCCAATACCTTCATCTCGCTGGTCAAGGATACTTCGCTTGCCGCCGCAATCACCGTGCCGGAATTGTTCCAGGCAGCGCAGCGCATCGTTGCAACCACCTATGAACCACTGATCCTCTATGTCGAGGCGGCGTTGATCTACCTCGTGATGAGTTCGGTCCTGTCATCGCTGCAGGCGCGGCTGGAGACGCGCCTCAATCGCTATGGCGGCTTCCTGGAGGCGCGCTCATGAACATGGTCGATCTCAAAAATATCGTGAAGCGTTTCGGCGATCTGACAGTGCTGAATGAGGTCTCGCTCAGCGTTGCTGAAGGCGCGGTCATGGCGCTCGTCGGCCCTTCGGGCGGGGGCAAGAGCACGCTGCTGCGCTGCATCAACCTCCTGGAAATTCCGACCTCCGGTTCCGTCGATATAGCCGGCGACAGGTTGGAGTTTCGACCCGACCTTCGCGTCAACAGCAAGGACGTTCACAGGCTTCGCCGTCACACCGGCATGGTGTTCCAGAACTTCCAGCTTTTCCCGCACCGGACCGTCATCGAGAACGTCACCGAGGGGCTGACCACCGTGCTGAAATGGCCGAAGGAGCGCGCGCGCGAACGGGCCATGATGCTTCTCGAAAAGGTTGGCCTCGCCCACAAGGCCGAGGTGTGGCCCTCGACGCTTTCGGGCGGCCAGCAGCAGCGTGTGGCCATCGCGCGGGCACTCGCGCCCTCACCAAAGGTCCTCCTGTGCGACGAGCCGACATCGGCGCTCGACCCAGAACTATCCGGCGAGGTAGTCGACGTCCTCGCGCAACTTGCCCGTGAAGGAACGACGATGGTGATGGCGACGCATGATCTGCGGCTCGCATCGAAAATCGCCAATGAGGTCATTGTTCTCGACGGTGGAGTGATCGTCGAACAAGGGTCTTCGCGCGATATCTTCACGCGCCCGCAACGCGAGCGGACAAAGCGATTCATCGCGACATTGACGCATGAGGAGAGAAACACCCAGGGCGAGGGGATCTGATTTTCCCTACCCGACGCGGCTTCAGATCAATCCAGTGAATCCGCGTCGGCGGGAAGGTTGTGACCTTCCCACTTATCCTGAGGGATGGACGCGGACCGCGTCGAGCAATAGCAGTTGTTCCAGGTAGCTCTAGACAAACGGTTTCGCGAGTTTGAGCCGCCGTGGCAGCAACCGGTCGAAATAGGCCTTGCCGCCGGCAGCAAGACGCGTTCCCTCCGCAGACAGGAAGCCGGGGGGCAGGTGACGCGTCTTTCCCGCGACATTGGCGAGCGGCACCAGGCGGATACGGGTCATGCCGCCTTCCTCCTGCAAGGCAACCGACCCTCCGCCCTGTGCTGCAGCTTCGACCGCAAATGTGCCCGCATCAAAAGCTTCTTGCGCATCGGTCGCGTTGATCATCCCGGCATTGCCGCGCGGCAAATAGCCAAACGTGTCAACCCGGGCGCGCACGCCGGGCAATCCGTCGCGCAAGGCCTGTTCCACCGCCATGCCGAGATCGCCACCGGAGAGGCGAACATTGCCATGTGCGTCAAATTCAAGGCGCTCGCGCGGCACGAGATTTTCTACCACCGAACGGCCGTCCTCGGCGGTAACGCCTTCGGACATGGCAACGATGCAGCGGCCATGACGATCGATGACGGAGCGTACCTCCTCGACGAAACGCTTTGGCGAGAAGGCGAGTTCGGGAACATAGAGGAGATGCGGTCCGCTCTCGTCGTCAAATTGCCACGCGGCTGCTGCTGCGGTCAGAAAGCCGGCGTGCCGGCCCATGACGATGCCGACATAGATGCCCGGCAAGGCGCGGAAATCGAGATCGACGCTGGCGAAAGCCGTGGCGACGAACTCGGCGGCAGAGATAAATCCCGGGGTGTGGTCGTTTTCTTCAAGGTCATTGTCGATCGTCTTCGGCGCGTGAACGAAGGCGATATCGCCGCCTGCCGCGTCATTCAGGATCTGTTGCGTCCCAGCCGTATCGTTGCCGCCGATATAGATGAAGGCTGTGGCGCCTGCCTGTCTCAGACCCTTCAGGACCTTTTCGCAATAGGCAGCGTCCGGCTTGTCGCGCGTGCTGCCCAATGCGGCGCTGGGCGTTGCGCCGAGCAAACGGAGCTGCTCCTCGGGAAGGTCGGAGAGGTCGACGAAATTGCCGTCGCGAATGCCACGCACGCCATGGAGCGCACCGAGAATGCGGGCGCCCTTATGGCGTTTGCGTGCCTCGATCACCGCTCCAGCCAACGTCTGGTTGATGACGGCGGTAGGGCCGCCGCCTTGCGCAATTACGAATGTCTCGCTCATGTCCGCCCTCCGCTCTTGTCATCTTTGCCTTGACGAAGCAATTGGACTTTGAGGGGAGGGGGAAGTCAACTCTGTTTGACGTATTTCCGCCAATCGTGCTCTTCGCGGAACCCGAGGACTTCGCGTGTCTTGCGGTTGGACAATGGCGCTTCGAACTCGCCAAGTTCGCGGGTGATTGTCACGTTGGGGCAGTATTTGGCGAGGAATTCCTGCGTCGGCAGCGTCGCCGTGATCGTGTCGTTGACCGCGTTGAACACCTGGAAGCCGAGACCGTTCTTCTGGATCGCCAGATCGACGATCTGCCCGAGATCGCGGGCGTCGATGTAGCTCCACGCATTGCGTTTGCGCGACATCGGATTCGCGATGAAATCCGGGAAGCGATCATATTCATGCGGCTCGATCACATTGCCGATGCGCAGCGCGTAGATGTCCGCGCCGGTGCGCATGGCAAAGGCCCGTGCAGTCTTCTCGTTGACGAGCTTCGACAGTCCGTAGCTGTCCATCGGATCGATGTCGTAATCTTCTTCGAGCGGGAACGCATGGAAATCCTTGTCGCCCTCGGCAAAGCAAACGCCATAGGTCGTTTCGCTCGAGGCGATGATGACCTTGCGGATACCGAGTTTGACCGCCGCCTCGATGACATTGTAAGTGCCGATCGTATTGACCCGGAACGTTTCGTTGTCGGGCTTGATCAAAACGCGTGGCACCGCTGCAAAATGCACGACGGCATCGATCGGCGCCGGACCTTTGCCTGTTTCGAACCCATCGAAGCCGAAGTGGCTCGAAAGGGCGTTGAACATTTCGCCGCTGTCGGTGATATCGGCAAACAGGGTGTTGACGCCTGGATAGTCCAGGGCAACGAGGTCGATATTGAGAACCTCATAGCCGTGCTCGACGAGGTAGGGAATGACGTGACGCCCCGCCTTGCCAGCGCCGCCGGTGAACACGATACGCTTTTTCATTCTGGTTTCTCCATGTGCCGGGGCACTGCCGTCTGGGAGTCGGCAATGCCCTCAATTGTCGCTTTGGCGCAGGTTGCGCAGCCTGTCGAAGAGGACGGCGAAGAGGATTGCGCCGCCGATGAAACAGCCTTGCCAGAAGGCATTGATACCGAGAAGACCAAGGCTGTTGCGGATCACCTCGATCAGCGCTGCGCCGACTAGCGCACCGAGCGCGGTGCCGACGCCGCCGGCGAGGGCCGCGCCACCGATGACGGCCGCGGCGATGACCTGAAGTTCAAGACCCGTGCCGATATTGGTGGTAATCGCGCCCAGCCAGCCGGTCTGGATGATGCCGGCGATGCCGGCCGATAGTGAGGAGATCATATAGACGGCAACCTTGATGAGCCGGACCGGTACGCCGGTGAGGGTCGCCGCATGCTCATTACCGCCTATCGCATAGACGTGGCGTCCGAACCTCGTCCAGCGCAGTACAAAGCCGGTCAGGAGCGCCAGCACGATCATGTAGAGGACAGGATTGGCGATGCCAAGGAACCACGCGCCACCGCCGAGCGCTAGCAATTTGTCATGGTCCGGCCCGAACTGGAACACCACCGTGTTGCCGGAGGCGACCATGGCGAGACTGCGCGCGATCGACAAGGTGCCGAGTGTGACGACAAAGGGGGGCATGCCGATATAGGCAATCAGGATGCCATGACACGCACCGATGGCGAGGGCGGTGGCGATGGACGCGGCAATGCCGATTTCGATGCTGTAGCCGGCATGCATGACCACGCCGAGGATCATGCTGCATAAACAAAGGACCGATCCGACCGAGAGATCGATTCCTCCCGTGATGATGACCAGTGTCATGCCGAGCGCGATGATCGCGACAAAGGTGACGTTGCGCGTGATGTTGTAAAGGTTTTTGGTCGTCGCGAAGGAATCCGTGGCGAACGAGAGGAAGATACAGGCGAGGATAACGGCTATCAGTACCCAGAACGTCTGGCTTCCCAGGACGGACGAGAGCCAGTTGTGCTGCCTTTGGTTGATTGTCTGATCAAGTGTGATGGCCATGGTCGACCTCGGTTCCTCCAAATGGTTCGATGCCCGACGGATCAGGCAAGCTGTTCGATCGCGCCGGTGATCAATCCCGTTACTTCTTCAGGCGACGTCGCCCCGATCGACTTGTCAGCAACCTTCCTGCCGCGCCGCATCACTATGACCCGGTCGGCCACATCGAAGACGTCGGGCATGCGGTGGCTGATGAGGATCACTGCAATTCCCTGATCGCGCAGGTTGCGGATCAGGTTGAGGACCTCGGCAACCTGGCGGACCGAGATTGCCGCTGTCGGCTCGTCCATCAGCACGATCTTGGCCTCTGATAAACGCGTACGTGCAATAGCCACAGCCTGGCGCTGCCCTCCGGACATCTGTTTGACCAGGTCGCGCGGCCGCGTCTCGGATTTCAGTTCAGCGAAGATCTGGCCGGCGCGCTTGTACATGTTGGCGTAGTCGAGGATGCGGATGGGACCGAAACCCCGCCGCAGTTCGCGCCCAAGAAAGACGTTTGCCGCCGCCGAGAGATTGTCGCAGAGCGCAAGATCCTGATAGACGATCTCGATTCCATGCTGACGGGCATCGATCGGCTTGTGCATGATGAGTTCGGCACCATCCATGCGCATGGTGCCTTCGCTCTGGCGGAAATTTCCGGCGATCATCTTCACCAGCGTTGATTTACCGGCGCCATTGTCCCCCATGAGGCCGACAACCTGGCCAGGTTCAATCGCGAATGAAACATCATTAACCGCTTGTATCGCGCCGAAATGCTTCGAAATATTGATGAGTTCGAGAACCGCCACCAGCTAACCTGCCTCCCTTTTTCTGTGCGCTCGCTATCCCGCTCGTTCGTGCGGACATTGTCGCGACCTTCCATCCCCTCCCAAGGAAAGCGGTAGGTCGAATTTACGCAAACGCTTAATCAAGCGTCAATCAACTTTCGGGTGATTGCAAGCCCATACAACCAAAAATAGTTTTATATTACAAATACCCGTTGACGGGGAAACGTTGGCGTTATTAGCTAGCGTCAGGGAGGAATATCTGATCACGAAAGCGACGGGGCAAGTCGGGCGGAACCCGTTCGCGGTCAATGCGGTAACGCGTACTCGCCGCTCGTTCCCGGTTCGAACCGGAACCTGGAAGACATCGGGATCAGGCAAAGTTGTCGCCTGCATCGGACTGAAATAACTATCGACTGGTTTCCGCGATACGTGTGATTGCAGAACAACCTCGTATTGTCTGGCATCCAGATTGATCTGTGTGGCGGGCACGCTCGTGTCCGTTGGGTTCAAGGGAGGAACAAATGAGGAAATCAATTCTACTGTTAGCCGCCGCTGCGCTCGCGCTCGGTGCCGGACCAGCTCTGGCGAAGAAGCAGCTTGTCATCGTCGTCAAGGGTCTCGACAATCCATTCTTCGAAGCCATCAACCAGGGCTGCCAGAAGTGGAACAAGGAGAACGCGAGCTCCGAATACGAGTGCTTCTACACCGGTCCAGCTTCGACATCCGATGAAGCAGGTGAGGCACAGATTGTCCAGGACGTGTTGGGCAAGGCAGACACGGCCGCGATTGCCATTTCACCATCTAACGCCAAGCTAATCGCGCAGACGATCAAGACCGCCAATCCGACGGTTCCGGTCATGACGCTCGATGCCGACCTTGCTGCAGAAGACTCTGCCCTGCGCAAGACCTATCTTGGCACGGACAACTACCTGATGGGCGCCAAGATCGGCGAATACATCAAGAAGGGCAAGCCGAGCGGCGGCAAGATTTGCACGATCGAAGGCAACCCCGGTGCGGACAATATCCTGCGCCGTGCGCAGGGCATGCGCGACACCCTCAGTGGCCAGAAGGGCTTGACCGCCCTGAAAGGCGAGGGCGGCTGGACAGAAGTTGCCGGTTGTCCTGTGTTCACCAATGACGACGGCGCCAAGGGCGTCCAGGCGATGACGGACATCCTCGCCGCAAATCCAGACCTTGACGCATTCGGCATCATGGGCGGCTGGCCGCTCTTCGGTGCGCCTCAGCCGTATCGTGACCTGTTCAAGCCACTGGCTGACAAGATCGCCAAGAATGAATTCGTCATCGGCGCGGCTGATACGATTGGCGACGAAGTTGCCATTGCCAAGGAAGGCCTCGTAACGGCTCTCGTTGGTCAGCGGCCTTTCGAAATGGGCTACAAGGCGCCATCGGTCATGATCAACCTGATTGAAGGCAAGACCGTCGAGGATCCGGTTTTCACCGGTCTTGACGAATGCACCAAGGATACTGTCGATACCTGCATCCAGAAGTAACCTTCAGGCGAGGAGGGCGCGTCATTGCGTCCTCCTCGCTTTGCGTTCAACCGAAAAAATCTGTTCCGGCAGCTTAATCATAATTCCCGGATGTGCAGAGGGCTTCCCGCAAAGCTGGTGCGCTAGGCAATCAGGATAAGGCCGGTCGCCGTCAGCGCCGCGATCCATATGAGATCGAAGTTGATCCACCCGCGCCGCAGGAACGCGAGCCCGAACCAGTCATAGACCGTGAGCGCGATTACGAGAATGACCGCCAGCATTGCGGCCATGTGGGTGCCGACCGCTGCGAGCGCGATCAAGAGTGACCCCGAAGCCGTCAGGCCCTGCCCAGGCATCGACGCAAGGCAAAGCGGAATCACAACCG
This sequence comes from Phyllobacterium sp. 01N428, assembly GCF_056399405.1. NCBI lineage: Bacteria > Pseudomonadati > Pseudomonadota > Alphaproteobacteria > Hyphomicrobiales > Phyllobacteriaceae > Phyllobacterium > Phyllobacterium sp. 01N428. Next base: position 221,482 of record NZ_JBFTRH010000005.1, on the reverse strand, counting down.
GCACAAGCATGAGTCCGGCGCCATGCGCGCTCGCCATCAGGAACGACCAGAAGCCGAGACCGACCATCCCCGTGGTCATGCCAACACGCACTCGGTGCCGGTGACCATAGGCGGCCTGATATGCCGCCCAGGCGAGCAGCAGGATACCCGCCGCGATTTCGAGCGGGCGCTGGTCGAAAATGAAGCCGAGCAATACGGCAACGACGGCAACCACCGCGATCGAGGCAGCGTGGCCAAGCGCAATCGGCACGAGCGACCGCAAGACAACCATGCGACTGCCGCGGTGAAGCCCGAGCGCTACCGCGAACAGCCAGCCCATCGCCGGGTTGAGACCATGAAAAACGCCAAGGCCGGCAAGCACCAGCCATGGAGAAATGGATGTCATTCTGCGTGTCTGCTCGTCGTTTGACCTGATGCCGTCATGGATAGCAGTAGGAATCCGACGAACAATCGCCACCTTCGAGCCGCACCTGGTGCGGCCGGTGGCTCTTCGGCCAATCGATGAAGAAGTTCTCATCGAATGTGATGCCGCCATTCTCGCCGACATCGAGCTTCACCATCCAGCCTTCGAGCCCTTCCGGATAGAACTGCGGATCGATGGGTCCGTAGAGCGAGTTGGTGAAGTAGACCCGCTTGCCATCGCGGCTGATTTCCACCATCTGCGGCCCGCCGTTCAGGGCGCCGTTCTTCGCTTTCGGATGCGTCGCTCGCGAGACGATGCCGCCGATGCGGACCCGGCCGGTTTCCTTCGGATTGAATGGGTCGGAGACGTCATATTGGATCATGTCGCCGGTGCCCCAGCAGGAGACATAGAGGAAGCGGTCATCCATGGAAAGGTCGATGTCGGTGACGAGCGGCGCGACCGCGCCGAACCCCTTCAGCACGGGCGGCAACAGGTCGGGGTCGGCCGGCTCGGCAGGGATTTCGATGATTTTTTTCACGGCCCATTTGTCGCCGTCGCGATACCAGGTCCAGATCGACGCGGAAAGATCCTTGAGGCTGATGACGCAGCCGACAAAGCCATAGGCCTTGGTCGGGTTGTGCGCCGGACGCAGTTCGAACACCAGCTGGTATTCTTCACCGAGATCGATTTCCTGCAGATGCTTGCGCTTGTGGAGGTCCCAGAAGTGCAACCGGCGTCCATACTTGCTTCCGAGCAGTATCTCTGGAACGAGACCGTTCTCAAACGTGTCGGGCGTTCCCCATTCGCTGGTTACCATCGTGTCATGCCCGAGGTGCCACCAGAAGTCATAGGCGAGTTTTTGCGGGCCGCGGTCCATCTCCCACTGTCCCAGAACATCGAAACTCGTGGGGTCAAGGAGGAAGATGCCTCCCGGCGCCTTGCCTTCGGCATTGCCGAGCGCGTTCACGTAAATACCCTCGGGACCGCAGTGAATGGTGTGAAGGCGGGAGTAGCCTGCCTTTTCGGCGACTTCCTCCGGCTCGATGACGCGGATGATTTGCGGGTTCTTCGGATCGGGCTTGGTATCGATGATATGGAGCCGCGAGGAACGCAGCCCGGGTACGACCAGATAGCGGCGTTCCATATGCGGGTGAGGGGCATTCGGGCAAAGGCACGACGAGCAGGCATTCCAGCCGAAGTGATGCAACTCATCGCCAGCATTCGGCATGTCGACCTGGCCGACAATCTGCGAATAAGTGGGGGATTGCGGATCGACGTCGACGACTGTAATGGCGTCGGGGATCTTTCGTTCGGGATCGAAGGCGGCGACGTAAGCCAGTTTTTCGGCCGGCGCTTTCGCCGCCATGCGCGGCGAGGGATAGAAGGAAGGATCAGGTTGCCAGGTTGCCATGATGATGCTCTCCTCGTGATCGATGACAGAGTGTGCTGAGCGGTCCCCAATGCGACTTTCGTATCAATCTTGGCATCTGGCCGCTGTGCTGTCCAATCAAGTCATTTGATGAGAGCGGGGCCACCCGACCGGGGCCGGATGGCTCTGTATTGATCAATAGATATCGAAGGGGAAATACTTCGAGACGATTGTCTTGTAGGTTCCATTGGCTACGATGGCATCGATCGCCTTGTTGAATTTCTCGCGCAGCGCGTCGTCGCCCTTACGAATGCCGATGCCGGCTTCAGTTGCCGTTCCCGGAACGTCTGCAAGCATCTTGCAGCAATCCTTGCCGGCATTGTTGAGCCAGTCGACCACGACGAATTTGTCTGAGATCAGCGCGTCGATGCGTCCGTTCTGGAGGTCGGCGGCAGCTTCTTCCTGCGTCGGGTAGAGCTTTACGTCCACGCCGGCCTTGCCATAGATGTCGGTCGCATAGTTGCCCTGGGTCGTTGACGCCTGGGCGCCGACGCTCTTGCCCTTCATGTCTTCGACGCCGACGCCGGCGAGCGTGCTATCCTTCGGGACGATCACCGCCAAAGGCGTGGTATAGTATTTGTTGGTGAAATCGATCTTCTGCTTGCGCTCTTCGGTAATGCTCATGGACGCAATGATGGCGTCATACTTGTTGGCCATAAGGCCCGGGATGATACCGTCCCAGTCCTGCGCAACAATGGTGCATTTTGCCTTCATCTCATCGCAGAGCGCATTAGCGATATCGACATCGAGGCCAGCCAGCGTTCCATCGGCCTTCAGGGTATTGAAGGGCGGATAAGCGCCTTCAGTGGCGATGCGGATTTCTTTCCAATCCTGGGCTGCTGCGTTCGATGCAAAAGCGACGATGGCCGCAGCGATCGTCAGAAACGTTTTATTCATGTTCCATCCTCTTGGGTACCTGGCCTTTTGGCCCGCCAACACATTAGCCGAAGCGGAATGGATGCAAAGGATATTTTCACGCAAGAGTTGAATCAGCTCACCGGACTGGCGGCTCTTCGAGACAGCGGCAAAAGCGGCGATTGAGCAATGCCGCAACCACTGCTAGCATGGACTGCCGTCGTGTGTACGGCCAGGCGAACTTCGTTCAAGCCTGCAACGTCGGAGGTTTGACATGGCCTTAAACGATGACAGACCGATTTCACTCTTCAAGAAGCTGGGCGGATTGATCGCCATTATACTGGGTTTCCTGATCACTGCGTCAGGCTACCGCTACGATTCGACAGAGTTCCTGACCATTGGCATCGCGTTCATCGCGCTTGGCATCATCCTCCTCGTGCTCATGATCGTCCGACGCAACCAGAGCGGGCACGTGTGACGCCCAGCAGGCCGACAGCTAGAGAGGAACCCTCGACCGCTCGGGGCGGGGGTAGCACTAAGTTATTGATACTTTACAATAATTTGCAATTTATGGCATAAGAGTAGTTATGGAACTCACGCTTCGCAGGTCAGGCGAGAAAGTGGCAATTGATCCGGGCCGTACGCCCGGTCATGGACGGTGCATCGTCTTGCCGTGCACCATAACGGCGGCAGCGGCCTCGAATGCTGCTGCAACTGCTTCTGCACCGGGGTCGACTATGCCATCAAGATCGCGCGCGCCGACATAAGACGAGCGACCCGCTTTTGCCTTGGTCATCGATGCCGTTGCCTGGGCTCCGGACCTTGCAGCAACGGCAGCTTCTTGCGCTCCGCTGGCGGCAAGTGCATTCAGTGCGGGATCGAGCGCGTCGATCATCGTGCGATCACCGGGTTTGGCGCCGCCGTAGAATGTCATGCGATCGAGCCCTGAGAGGAGTGCTTCCGGTAGGTTTGCGCCTGCCGCCATCGACTTCGATGCCGCCGTAAAGAATATCGATAGAAGCACGCCGCTCGAACCGCCCATGCTGGTTGCGAGAATCGAACCTATGGCCGCAAATGTCGCCGCCTTGTCGGCGAGGGGCAGTGTATCGATCCGCGCCAGGATGCCGCGCGCGCCTGCTGCAACCGTGGAACCGGTATCGCCGTCACCAGCACGAGCATCAAGCCGGTTGAGGTCCGGTTCGAGCGCTACAAGCCTGTTGCAGACGGTCGCGAGCATTTCTTCGACGTCTGCGTCGCGGCTGGGGGCCTTATGTTCGATTTCGCTTCGCACTGCGGGCGCGGGCACGATGGCTAGCTTATGGCGTTCGACAGGAGTGAGCCACGCGTGCGGCGCGACCTCCGCGAGAAGAGCCGCTTCGCGCGCCAGATCGAGCTTGATCAGCGACAGCGAAAAGCCGTTCATGTTGAGCGCTGTCATGATCGGCCCCGGGCCGATGACGAGCTTCACTCTCCCGCCAAGCGGTGTTGCGAGAACATTGCGCGCGATCACGTTCATCTCGACTGGTGGCACGGCACCAAGGTTGTTGATGAGCAAAGCATATTCGCCGCCAGCGGGAATAGCGGCACTGAGGCGTTCCGTCATGATGCCGACAATACTCGCCGCAGCCTGGACGGGGATGCGCTCGACGCCCGGTTCCCCGTGAATGCCCAGCCCGAGTTCGCCTTCATTCTCGCCGAGCCGCGACTCCTGCGGCTGGCCCGGAATTGAACAGGTGGAATAGGCAACGCCAAGCGAAACAATCTCAGCTGCTGCGGCGGTGGCGGCTGCAGCGATGTCCTGCAACGCGTCACCACGCTCGGCGAGAAAACCTGCGATCTTGTGCACGAACAGCGTGCCGGCGATACCGCGGGGCTGTGCGAGGTCCGGGAGCGCTATGTCATCGGCAACGATAACCATCTCGACGTTGAACCCTTCGGCGCGTGCCCGCTCAGCGGCAAGACCGAAGTTCAGCCGGTCGCCCGTGTAATTCTTGACGACAAGGAGGCAACCTGCAGGACCAGTAACGGCGCGTATGGCCGTGAGCACCGCATCAACGCTTGGCGATGCGAAGATTTCCCCCGAGACTGCGGCCGTAAGCATGCCCCGCCCCACGAAGCCGGCATGGGCAGGCTCGTGGCCTGCGCCGCCGCCGGAAATGACGGCGACTTTCGACCTGTCCCAATCGGACCGCACAATGATCTTGATGTCCGGATATGAGTCGAGGCGCGCCAGCAGACCCGGGCGGCTGGTCAGCAGGAGGCCGTCCAGCGCCTCGGTGACGATGTTTTCCTTGCGATTGAAGAAGTGGCTCATCGGCTTACCCAGTCTGTTGAATCATCAGGTCATAACCCGACCTGATGACACCAGTACTACGGTTTCCATCCTTGGCAAAATTGCGCACGGTTGCGCGTGGCCACTTGGAAGCCACAGCCACGTTGGCAAGCGGGAGAGCGGCACGTGCAGTTGCGCCTCGATCGCCTGCCGCTCAAGTCAGGTGCGCAACGCAAAGACCTATTTGTTCGTCCGGTCGTCGATGAAGACCCCGGCGCGCTGCGCTGCCTGGACAAAGGCCTGCCTGGCTTTTGCCGGCGTCATCCACCCTTCGAGGGCATCGCGATTGATGCGAACGGCACGCTTGTATTCAAGCCCATCCTGCTGCGGCCATTGATTTCGGAGACACTCAAGAGCCTCCCAAGCCGTCGCAACCAAACGGAGCCCCATGGCGCCAAGACTTATTCTGACTGGCGATGAAAACGACTTGTCGTCCATTACACCCTCCCCCTACCACTTTGCCCGATGCCCCGAACGAAGCATCGATGGGAGTGCGGCGCGTTATGCGACAGGATCTGCGGGCCGGTATCCACTGGACATTGCTGGACTGCTGTCCGGCATGTTGCGGAATCCGGGATGTAAACGATGTCGGCATGACTGGAATGTGAAAGCATAGTTGAACTCCAAAACAGAATTGCGAACTATGTTTCCTCCTTTACCCCATTCTTTTTTGTTTGCTGTTCAGGGCTGTCACTACGATCTCAGATTTGAATCGCATCCGCAATACCAAATTCGGCGAATGCCGGTATATCTCAAGGTGCAATCGCCGTCAGATCAGCTGGCGGAACTTCAGCTCATCCTTCAAGTAGGCGTAGTAGATCGGCGCAGCGATCAGGCCGGCAATGCCATACCACGCCTCCAGGACAATCATCGCCAAGAGCAGCTCCCACGCGCGCGCCTTGATGCGTGAACCGATGATCTTCGCATTGAGGAAATACTCGAGCTTATGGATGACAATGAGAAAAGCCAGGGATCCGAGTGCCGCAAACAGCGATACGCTGAGGGCTACAATGACGATCACGGTATTCGAGATCAAATTGCCGATGACGGGCAACAGGCCGGCGATGAAGGTGACCGCAATCATGGTTTTGACGAGTGGAAGCTCTACGCCGAACGAAGGCAATATGAGCACGAGGAAGATCCCGGTAAAGAACGTGTTCAATGCCGAGATACGCAGCTGCGAGAAGACGATGTTGCGGAACGCGTCGCTGAAGTGATCGATGCGATCGGTAAGCGCGATCGCCAGCGGGCCGAGCTGCCGTGACGGCGCAACCGAACTCAGTGCGACCATGCCACCTATGATCATGCCGATGATGATCCTTATGAGAAGGACACCGAACTCCCTGCCGACCAGCTGCAACTGTCCGGCATGTTCACGCAGCCAGACGGCGGCAACCGATTCCAGCTCTTCAAGGTTGGACGGGAAATAATCCCGCGCCCAGCTTGGCAGATGTACCTGCGCCGTATCGATGATTTCCGCCATCTTCTTGAAAAGTGACGCGATGCCTTCCGAGCCGTCACTCAGAAATGCGACGCCGCCGAGCACGGCCGCCACGATCAAAAGGATGAAGACGAGGGCAAGCAGCGCCAGAGCTACCGTCTTGGCAATTCGGCCATCGACCCCTGCCCTGCCGAGCAGCGGTGCCGAGAGATGCACGACATTATAGACGAGGAGGCCGGCAAGAAGCGCCGAAAGCAGTCCCAGTTCGAGCACGGCGATAAGCGCTATGAACGACAAGACATAAGATGCAATTGTAAGCCGGTTGGCGGTAAGCAAGCGGTGCCCCTAGGAAGGCGTTATTCATTGCCCACGTTCCTACCCTTGAAGTCCGACGCGATGCAAGCACAACCGTTGGACAGCTCGGCGTTTCAACAAAATAGATTGAAAAATATAGTACTTTAAGATGAGATAGGATCTCACCTAAAACGTTACTGCAAATGACATGAAAATATCGGCACCGGATCATGATCTTGTTTAGACGGTATAAGTAGGTATTGGCGATGCGGGGTTAAATTACTGCTTCATCGTCCAACCCCGAAGGGAGCGACAATTGCCATGGCGAAGGCGCGGCGAGGTTTCACAGAGCGGATAGACACGGCTGCCGGTAAAACGGCCTTTGTCTTGCAGGGTGTAAGACCCGCCCAACGCGTGAACGAGACGTTGGATCGTATTCAGGCAGAGCGCGGGCTCAATCGGGAAGCACTGCGCGGGTCGTCGGGCGCACGTCCAGTTCTTCTCACCGGCGGTAACAGTGCAGCCAGGCTTGGTGCGTCCGCCATCATTGCCGCAGGACTGGGCCTCGAACTCTTCCGCGTCGATCTTTCGGCTGTCGTCAGCAAATACATCGGTGAAACCGAGCGCAATCTCAAGCAGCTTTTCGATGAGGCGGAAAGAAGTGGCGGTGTGCTGCTCTTTGATGAGGCGGACGCGCTCTTCGGCAAACGCTCGGAAGTGAAGGACGCGCATGATCGCCACGCAAATGTCGAGGTGGATTACCTGCGGCGCATGATTGAGAACTACGATGGGGTGGTGATCTTGGCGACCGGCTCGCAGCATTGTTTGCCAAAGCTCAGGGCCATTGCCGGGTATACGGTAGAGCTTGCACCGGATGGTGACGCTTGCTGAACGCGGTCTAGGTGGGGAAAACCCTTGCAGCGGTCCACATGGCGGCGATGGAACATTTCAAGACGAATTCGAGTTAAATGTAGAGTCTATTTACAAAATTAAGTTATATTTCAGGAGAGAAAGGTGGGCGGAACCTTGTCAAATGCGCCAGGCGTTCGACTAAAATCGTTGAAACCAGCCCCTCATTGCCACGCCACCCTCGGCAGTGCAGTCCCCTCGTTTGGAACTCGATATCGGCGTGCGGCGTCCCATGCGTGACGAAGCCGAGAATCATCATGATTTCAAGGGATTGACTACCGACTACTTTGATCGCCGGAGCGAAACTTACGACCAGGACGCGATTTTTCCGAAACTCGCTTTTGTGATCATTCGACATGCCGATATCGAACCGGGGCATTGCGTGCTAGACATCGGCACGGGCACCGGGCGGCTGGCGCTGCAGGCCGCGAAAATGGTTGGGGATGAAGGTGGCGTTGTCGCCATTGATCTCTCGGCGGAAATGCTCACGCAGGCGCATTTCAAGGCCGGGATGGATAATCTCAGCAACATTCAGTTCATTCAGGGAGATGTCGAGGAGGCGACGTTTGATAATAACGCGTTCGACAGGATCCTGTGTTCCTCTGCGTTCGTACTTCTGTCCGATCCATACGCGGCGCTCAGGCAATGGAACCGCTGGCTGAAGTCAGGCGGGATGGTGACTTTCGATGCACCGGGCGAACCCTTTGGCATTAACAGCATCATTGCCGAAGTCGCAGAAGCGCATGGAATTGACCTGCCCTACGCCACGATCGCCAATACCGTCGAAAAATGCAAAGAGCTGCTGGAGAATTCCGGATTTGAGGTGGCCGAGATCAGCCCGGAATTGATGCAGGAGCATAGAATGTTGACTGAGGAAGCGTTGTTCGTCTGGGAGAAATCCCTCGCGCATCCCGCCTGGCACCAACTCACCCTTCTGCCTGCCACAGAACTACAACAAATGCGGAAGGACTTCGAAACGAAGGTCCATGCCAAGGCCAAGGATGGAACCATCGTTAGCAAAATCATCATGCACGTCGTGACGGGCCGAAAGAAAACTGACGGCGTATGAGCTCTAGGCGGTCGGACCTTCCAGCTCGCCGCGCCTGATCAATTCTTCGCGGATCAATTTCTTGGCTATCTTGCCATAGGCCGACTTCGGCATTTCCGGCCAGAAGACAAAGCGTTTTGGAAGCTTGTAGCGCGCCATCTTGCCGTCAATCCAGGCGATCATTGCGTCAGTGTCGGGACTGGCCCCGTCACGCGGTACGCAGACGGCAAGACCAACCTCGCCCCACATCGGATCTGGGATACCGAGCACCGCAACCTCGCTGATGTCGGGATGGCTGAGGATCTTTTCCTCGATCTCGCGCGGATAGATGTTTGAACCGCCCGAAATATACATATCGGACGCCCGCCCGGTGATGAAGAGATACCCTGCCTTGTCCATATGGCCGAGATCTCCGGTGCGGAACCAGCCGTTGCGGAAGGCCTTCGCATTCGCTTCCGGATTTTCGTAATAACCGGCAAAGACAGCCGGGCCGATCACGCAGATCTCGCCCGTCATTCCCGGCTCCAATTCGTTGCCGGCATCATCCTGAATCGAGATCTGCATTCCCGTGCGCGCATAGCCGCAAGTGCCAGGACGCGTATCGTCAGTGTCTTCTAAATGATGTTCGCTTGCGGGCAGAACGGTTATATTGCCCGTAACTTCCCCAAGCCCGAAATACTGAACCATGACCGGGCCCAACGCTTTCAACGCGTGCACCTGATCGGTGCGATACATCGGCGCGCCGGCATAGATCACGTAGCGCAATGACGAATGGTCCCGCTCGTTGACCGAGGGGTGCTCGGCAAAAAGTTTGAGGATCGTCGGCACCGTGAACATGTTGCTGACCTGCCAGGTTTCGACGAGGCGCCAGGCCTCGGCGACATCGAGCTTTTCGCCGGGCAGGAGCACCGTCTTCGAACCGCGGGCGACCTGAGTCAAAAGGTGGATACCCGCCCCGTGCGATAACGGGGCGACAACGAGCGACGCGTCGAGGCGCGTCGTCGCAGGCATCAAGTCGCAAAGGTGGTTGGTGATAACGAAAGCCATCTGACCATGCGTAAGCACGGCTGCCTTCGGCCGCCCGGTTGTTCCTGAGGTAAAAAAGAACCAGCACGGGTCGTTATGATCGACAGGTGCCGTCTCTACCGTCTCGCCCTCGAAGCGTTCGATGATCGCGTCATAATCCTCGCCGAACGGGGCGTCGCCGATGGCGATGGCGAAGGCAAGGTCGGAGCTGGCAGCCCGGCAGGCGGAAACATGCTCCGGAAACACATTACCGCAAATCATGCCCTTCGCGCCGCTCGCCGCCGCGAGATAGGCCACTTCATCGGGCGTCTGGCGGAAGTTGGTTGGAACCCAGACAGCACCGAGCTGAAAGCAGGCGAACATAGATTCGAGCATCTGGTTACAGTTCTGCGACTGGACGAGGATGCGATCGCCCTTCCCTACCCCGTACTCCCTCTGCAGCGCCGCCGCCATGGCATTGACCCGGCGGTGTATCCCGCTCCACGCCCAGTTTTGGTCGCGCCACACGAGTGCTACCTGATCGGGAAATCGCGCCGCCGTTTGAGCAAGAAACCCCGAAAGATTCATAACCCGATTCGACATGCGTTCCATGGTTTTCCCCCGATAATCTAGGTCCTCGGCTGTATCGACCGTCCTTTGGGTGCCAAGCCCCGTGGCCTGTCATCAGCCGGCTGCAGATGGGCCAGCCGTGCTTCGATCTTTCGTGCCTCACTGCGCATGAGCGAGGCAAGTTCAACCTGCCTATCGGGCTGCATCCGGCTGTCTATGGCGGCGATGCTGAGCGCTCCCGCCGGGCGTCCGTCAGGATAGCGTATGGCGAGGCCGACGCCCCAGGAGTTTGGCAGTATGCGGCCCGGGTTCAAAGAAAAGCCGCGTTCCCGCGCAGTCGCGATATCCGCGCGGATTTGCGGCGGAGCAAGTTCGGGGAACTCCTTGAGGAGTTCTGGCTCGTTGGCGGAAAGGGCGGCCTCGATCTCGTCGTCGTCAAGCGCGGCAAGAATGGCGAGTGAACCCGCACCGACACCAAGCGGGTGGCGATAGCCAGCCTGGAGCGCATGGGTTCTGATTGGATAGGTTCCCTCTTCCCGGTGCAGGCAGACGACGTGATGATCGCGCTGGATCGACAGGAAGCTCGTATCCTGCGTCTTGCCAGAAAGGACGCCGAGACTGTCGCGGGCGATCTGCAGGAGGCCGTATCGGCGTGTGGCCAGGGTACCGAGTACATAGGCCTCCTGCCCGAGAAAGTAGCGCCGCGATCGCGCATCCTGTTCCAGCAAACCGGAGCGGATGAGGGCCAGGAGCAGTCGCCTTACGGTCGGCTTGTTAAGTCCGCTTTGCTCGACGATTTCGCTGAGGGAGCCACCTTCGTCACCAAAATAGCTGACGAGGCTGAGCAGGCCGAGGGCCCGATCGACGCTCTGCGAGCCGTTGTGAGCCGGTGCTACCGTCTGTTCCATCATTGTAACCCGCGATCCATATTGTGGATTAGCCTATCAGCGGAATTTGCGAAAGGCAAAATTGAATCCCGGGTGGCCCCAAATCGCGAGCGAAATATTCACTTGAGCGGGCGCGTTCGCTCTATAATGTGGACCGATGATTTGTGTCCGGTTCGCCCTCCTGAAATTGCCTCCCGAGGAGCGCCTGATTGCGCTTGCGGGCCATGTTTGAGCGACGTTTGCGTCAGCCGGGCCCGGCGGCCACGGCCCCCTTCGAAAGTTTAATCGGCTCCGGGGAATACCTGCAATTTACCCTCAAGTCGGGCCTCAGTATCAATGAGGCCATCGCCCTCCCCCTCGCGGAGGCGGGCCTGACGGCAGCTTCAATCGTCCTTGAGGGTGGAAGTTTCGCGCCCCTCCACTATCTGATGCCGGCGCTGTCGACAGATGACTACCATGCAGCCTGGTATAGCGAAACGAATTCACCCGAAGGCGAGGCGCAGCTCGAACGCGGCAATGTGACTTTTGGGGAAAGAGACGGTCATCCCTTTATTCACTGCCATGCGACATGGATCGAGGCCGAGGGTAGGAAGCGATGTGGTCATGTCCTGCCGCACGAGACGATCGTGGCAAAGCCAATCCGCGCCACGGCCTGGGGCACGAACGACGTGCGTATGGTATCAGAACCCGATGCGGAGACGGCGTTCACCCTGTTTCATCCTATAGAGACTGCACAGGTTCCAAGGGCTAAAGGGCCTCGCATCGTAGTGGCGCGTGTCCGGCCTAACGTCGACATCATCGAGACGCTCGAAGAGATCTGCCGGGCGAGCGGTTTTTCCAATGCCCGATTGCGCGGCGGTGTCGGCAGCCTGATTGGCGCGCGCTATGCGGACGGAACGTCCGTTGATGACATTGCAACCGAGGTGTTCGTCATCGATGGCTTTGTCTCGACGCAGCCGAATCTCACAAGGCTCGAGATCGTCATGGTCGATACAATGGGAAGGATAACGCAAGGGCAACTCCTTCGCGGAAAAAACCCCGTTTGCATCACGTTCGAGCTCTACCTTGAAGAAGCTTGAAGTCCGAACCGGGTGATCAGTCGTGACCTTCGCCCGGATAGCTTAGCGTCTGCAATTCGCTGGCATCGATGCCGGCAATACGCCGAAGCACGGCGCTTGCCAGTTCCCGGCCCGCCTGGCGTACGTCCTCATTGAAGACGATGATCTGGGGGCGGAACCACTTCAGCACGTCCGTCGACTGCTTGGAGGCGAGATCAACGTCTTTGCCGATCTCCAAACCTGCCGCCTCGATACCGGCCACAATGGCGATCGCCGCGCTGCCGCTGCAGCATACGATCCCATCGGGACGGTCCGGTCCGGACATGATTTCAACCATGCGGTCGCGAATGCCGGCGAGCGATGTATCGACATCGAAGCCGGAAAAAGACAATGAGTTTACGCCGCCTTCGCTGATGGCCCGGGCAAACCCTCGCTCGAGGTGCCGGTAATACGTGACCGATGGCGAAGGTCCTGCAAGCATGGCGATCCTGCGGCGCCCCCGCTCTACCAGACTTTTGACCGCAATATAGGCGAACGTCTCATTGTCGAAGTCATGAAACGGATGCTCGATGCCCATTTCCGTGCGTCCATGGGTGGCGAAGGGAATGCCGTGTTCAGTCAGGTAGCGAACGCGCGCATCGTTGGGCTCGGTGCGAGACATGATGATCCCGTCCGCCGAACCGGTCTCGACAATATAGCGGATCGGCTGCATCGGGTCGTTCTCGACCGAGTAGGGGGTGACCGTCAAATGGTACGGCGTCTCCGACAATATTTCGGTAATGCCGTAGACGAGGTTTGACGTGAGCCCCATGATCTCCGATTGCGCATTGAGAACGAGACTGATGACATTGGTCTTGCCGGTTCGCAGCCGGACCCCGGCGCGATTGGGGCGGTAGCCGATCTGCTTGGCAATGAGCTGAACGCGGTTCTTCGTTGCCTGCCCGATTTCGGGAGCATCCTTGAGTGCCCGCGACACTGTGGTGACGCCGAGGCCGGCCATGAAGGCAATGGTCTTCAGCGTCGGACGCTCGCTATCTGCGGGCGGTCCGGCGTCCGGTGCAGTGGATCGGGCGCTTTTCTTTGGCTTCATTGCCGCTTGGCCACAACCTTGAAGTTGACATTGGCTGTATCGTTTCAAAATTTGAACAAAATGTACAGAGCCATGCGACGACTTTTTCCATGCGGAAATCAGTCTCTATTCCGCTGGACCCTGGCAGCGCAACCCATCAGACAAGATTTTCCGGACAGGAAAAATAAGACAAATCAATGCTATAATGAAGATACAGGCCAAAATAAACGGGAACCCAATAAAAAATCATCGCTCGGGAATTGCATCGTGCCGGAGTTTGAACTAGCCTACCTGTAACGTTTCAGATTTGGGAGGATAGGATGCGTTACCGTTCGATGCTTGCCGCTCTCGCGGCTTCGACTTTGCTTTTTGCAGGCTCGGCGCGAGCCGTTGATCTCGAAGTCACCCATTGGTGGACATCCGGCGGCGAAGCGGCGGCGGCAAAAGTCCTTGCGCAATCCTATGACAAGCTTGGCGGTGACAAATGGGTCGATGGCGCCATCGCCGGCAGCGGCACCACAGCTCGCCCAATCATCGTCAGCCGCATTCTCGGCGGCAATCCCATGGGGGCAACGCAGTTGAACACCGGCCGTGATGCCGAAGATCTCGTCAAGGCAGGGCTGATGACCGACCTTTCCGAGCTTGCAGCCAAGGAGGGCTGGGCCGACTTCATCCGCCCTTCCAAGCTCCTCGACTCCTGCAAGTATGAAGGCAAGATCTACTGCGTGCCGGTCAACATTCACTCGTGGCAGTGGATGTGGATCAACCCGGGCGCGTTCAAGGAAGCGGGTGCGCCGGTTCCCACCAACTGGAGCGAGTTCGTGGCCGCGGCGCCGAAGCTCAAAGAGAAGGGCATCATCCCACTTGCGACCGGCGATGCGTGGCAGGTCGACGGTATCTTCCGCGTGATGCTCGCGACGCTCGGCGGCAGGGAACTCTATCTCAAGATAATGGACGACAAGGACAAGGATGCGGCTGCAAGTCCTGAAATGAAGGCGGTCTGGCAGGCTTTCGCCAACGCGCGCGATCTTGCCGATCCCGGCTATGTCGGCCGGCAGTGGAACGAGGCAACCTCACTCGTGCTGACTGGAAAGGCCGGCGGGCAGATCATGGGCGACTGGGCACAAGGTGAATTCGGCGTTGCCGGCAAAGTCGCCGGAACGGACTATGACTGTCTGCCGGGCCTCGGCGTCCACCCGATACTCGATACGGGCGGCGATGCGTTCTATTTCCCGAAGAATGCCAATCCCGAAGTCACGCGCGCCCAGCTGAAACTGGCGAGCATGCTCGTTTCGAAGGAGACCCAGGTGGCCTTTAACCTTGCCAAGGGTTCTTTGCCCATACGCGGCGATATCGACATGGAGGCAGCCAACGCCTGTATGCAGAAGGGCATCAAGATCCTGGCTGACGCTAATAATGTGCTTCCCTCGATCGAGCAGGCGCTTTCTTCCGACGCGCAGGGCCAGCTCGAAGATTTGAATACGGAATTCTTTGCCAACAAGGATATGTCGGTCGACGACGCGCAGGCGCGTTTCGTCGAAATCATCAGCCAGGCAAAGTGAACCGCTGGACATGACGCCCCGATAGCGACCGGCCGCAAGGCCGGCGCCTATCGCAAGGTTGGAGACACTTCATGGCCGCGACCCGCCCCTTTGTCCCTTTGCGCAATTTGAACGCGAAGATTGCCGCCGTTCCGATGATCGCAACGGTACTCGTCGTGTTCATCGGCTGCACACTCTGGACGGTGATCTATTCGTTCACCTCATCGCGGTCGCTGCCGACACTGGATTTCGTCGGAATTGATCAGTACAGGCGACTGTTCACCACCTCACGGTGGATCGTATCGCTGCGAAACCTCGCCATATTCGGCGTCCTCGCGCTCAGCTTTTCGCTGGTTTTAGGTTTTATTCTCGCCGCGCTGATGGACCAGAAGATCCGCTTCGAGAACACCTTCCGCACAGTCTTCCTTTATCCTCATGCGCTGTCGTTCATCGTCACCGGCCTTGTCTGGCAATGGATCTTGACGCCCGCCTACGGCGTGCAGAAAGTCGTGCGCGACCTCGGCTTCGAGACGTTCAATTTCCCGATCCTGACCGACGGGCGCTTTACGATCTACGCGATTGTCATCGCCAGCCTATGGCAGGGCACCGGCCTTGTCATGGCGCTGATGCTGGCCGGGCTTCGCAACATTGATGACGAGATCTGGAAGGCGGCACGTGTCGACGGCATTCCCACCTGGAGGATCTATCTCTTCATCATCATTCCGATGATGCGCCCGGTCTTTGCGACGACCCTCGTGATCATCGCTGCCACGATCGTGAAAGTTTACGACCTCGTCGTCGCCATGACCAATGGCGGTCCGGGCATCGCCTCGGAAGTTCCGGCGAAATACGTCTACGATTTCATGTTTTCGCGCGGCAACCTCGGACAGGGCCTCGCCGCTTCGACGATCATGCTGACGACGGTACTGATCATCCTCGTTCCGTGGGCGCTCTATGAGTATCGGCCGAGAAACCGGACGCTGGGAGTGGGCAAATGAGCCTCGTCAATCCTGCAGAGCCGCGCGGACGGCGTCCTCGTCGCATCGTGTCGCCCACCTCGATCATGATCTACGGGATCCTCATCGTCGCAGCGGTCTATTACCTCATTCCGCTCTACGTCATGGTCATGACTTCGCTGAAGGGCATGCCGGAGATCCGCCTCGGCAACATCTTCTCGCCGCCGGTCGAAGTGACATTCCAGCCATGGGCGACAGCGTGGAACAGCGCCTGCACCGGGCTCTACTGCGAGGGCATCAAGGTTGGCTTCTTCAATTCGATGAAGATCCTGGTACCGAGCGTGATCTTCTCGATCATTATCGCCTCGGTGAACGGTTATGCATTGTCGAACTGGCGCTTCAAGGGCTCGGAGCTGTTCTTCACCGCGTTGATCTTCGGCGCATTCATCCCCTATCAGGTGATGCTCTATCCGCTGGTCATCATCACCCGCGAACTTGGGATATTCGGCACGCTCACCGGTGTCATCGTCATCCATACGATATTCGGCATGCCGATCCTGACGCTGCTCTTTCGCAACTATTTCGTTTCCCTGCCTCCTGAACTCTTCAAGGCCGCGCGTGTCGACGGTGCCGGCTTCTGGCGGATATTTCTGCAGATCATGCTGCCCATGTCGCTGCCGATCTTCGTTGTTGCCGTGATCCTGCAGGTAACCGGCATCTGGAACGACTTCCTTTTCGGCGTGATCTTCGCCGGGACCAAGAATTTTCCGATGACGGTGCAGCTCAATAACATCGTCAACTCGACGCAGGGCGTGAAGGAATACAACGTCAACATGGCGGCCACCATTCTGACCGGCGCCGTCCCCCTCCTCGTCTATTTCTTCTCAGGCAAGTATTTCGTCAGGGGCATTGCCGCTGGCGCCGTCAAAGGATGACCCAGTTGCACAGCGTCTCGATCAAAGATCTCTCGCTCAATTTCGGTTCGGTCGGGGTCCTGAAGGACCTCAATATCGATGTGGCCGATGGCGAGTTCCTGGTCCTGCTTGGACCTTCCGGGTGCGGCAAGTCAACGCTACTGAATTGCATTGCTGGTCTTCTCGATATTTCCGAGGGGCAGATTTTCATCAAGGGCAAGAACGTAACCTGGGAAGAGCCAAAGGATCGTGGCATAGGGATGGTGTTCCAGTCCTATGCGCTCTATCCGCAGATGACGGTCGAAAAGAATCTCTCGTTCGGGCTGAGGGTCGCGGGACTTCCGAAGGCGGAAATAGCTAAGCGCATTGCCGCCGCCGCCGAGATCCTGCAGATCGGGCCATTGCTGCATCGCAAGCCAGCTGAACTTTCCGGCGGGCAGCGCCAGCGGGTCGCCATCGGAAGAGCCCTGGTGCGCGACGTCGATGTGTTCCTCTTCGACGAGCCCTTGTCCAATCTCGACGCCAAGCTGCGCTCGGAACTGCGCGTCGAGATCAAGCGGCTGCACCAGAAGCTCGCCAATACAATGATCTATGTCACGCACGACCAGATCGAGGCGCTGACGCTGGCAGACCGGATCGCAGTGATGAAGGGCGGGCTGATACAGCAGCTCGATGACCCGCTGACGATCTATAACCGTCCGCGCAACCTGTTCGTCGCGAGCTTTATTGGCTCGCCAGCCATGAATTTCCTGAAAGGCGAGATCGGCGGCGACAGTGCTGTTCCCGTTTTCAAGGCCAATGGTCTTGACATCTCCCTCGCTTCCTACGCCGCGCAACAGCCCCTGCCCTTTGGCCGCGCCGCCATCTTCGGCTTCCGGCCTGAGCATATCGCCATAGGCGACGCACCCGGTCCGGCCGGGCGGTCATCTCCCGCGACCGTCGATCTCGACGAGCCGATGGGCGCCGATAGTCTCGTCTGGCTAAAGGTCGCGGGTAAGCCGATTTCGGTCCGCGTCGATTCGGGCCGCCGCTATCAACCCGGAGAGAAGGTATTCCTGACCTTCAATCCCAACCTCGCTTCCGTCTTCGACGCCGAAAGCGAAATCCGCATCTAGTCCCCGCATGAATCCTGGAGAACCGCAGTGACCGATTTTTCCTATCAGCTCTATAGCTCGCGCAACTTCCCGCCCCTTGAAAAGACCTTTTCCATGCTTAAACGCCATGGCTATGCGCAGGTCGAAGGCTTCGGCGCCGTCTATGCCGATCCGAAAGCAACGCGAGCGGCTCTCGACGCCAACGGACTTGCCATGCCAACGGGTCACTTCAGTATCGACCTTCTGGAGAACGAGCCGCAGACGGTGCTCGACATTGCCGGTACGCTTGGCATGAAGGCGATTTTTTGCCCGCACCTTGCGCCGGATCTGCGGCCCGCGGACCGGGAAGGCTGGCTTGCTTTTGGCGAACGGCTCGAACGCGCCCACGCAACCTACAGCAAGGCGGGCTACGTTTTCGGCTGGCACAACCACGATTTTGAATTCAAGGCGCTCGCCGACGGCACCCTGCCCCAAGATGCCATCTTCGCGGCGGCGCCAAGTATCGCATGGGAAGCCGACATTGCCTGGATTATCCGTGCCAGCGCTGATCCCGTTCAGTGGATCAAGGATCACGGCGATCGAATTGTCGCGGTTCACGTCAAGGATATTGCGGGGCCGGGCGAAAATGCGAACGAGGACGGCTGGGCCGATGTCGGCCACGGCACTGTCGACTGGAAAGGATTGATGGGAACCCTGCGCGAGACGCCCGCGCAATATTTCATCATGGAGCACGACAATCCGTCGGATGACGAAAGGTTTGCCCGCCGTTCCATTGCCACCGTCAAGTCGTACTGAGGAAAGCAGCATCATGGCCAGGTCACTTGGTATCGGGATTATTGGCGCCGGCAATATTTCATCGACCTATCTCAATCTCGCACCGCTTTTCAAAGGCATCAAAGTCCAGGCTGTCGCCGATATCAATGCGGCAGCCGCGCAGCATCGCGCCGGCGAACACGGCATTGAGGCCCTTTCGATGGACGCGCTGCTTGCCAGCGACGACGTCGACATCGTTGTCAATCTCACGGTTCCCGATGCGCATTTTGACGTATCCAAACAAATCCTGAGCGCGGGCAAACACCTTTATTCGGAAAAGCCCCTGACGTTGTCGCTGAAAGACGGACTTGAGCTTCAAAAGCTTGCGGAGAAGAAAAAGCTCAAGGCGGGTTGCGCGCCCGATACGTTTCTCGGCGGAGCGCACCAGCTGGCCCGCAAACTGGTCGATGATGGCGAGGTTGGAACTATTACCTCAGGCACGGCTCATGTCCTCAGCCATGGCATGGAACATTGGCATCCAAATCCTGATTTCTTCTTCCGACCCGGCGGTGGTCCCATCCTCGATCTCGGTCCCTATTACATCGCCAATCTCGTCAACCTGATTGGACCGGTCAGGCGCGTCGCAGCGCTCACCTCGATGGCTTCAACAACACGGACGATTTCGAGCCTTCCCCGCAAGGGTGAAGTCATCGACGTGACGACACCGACGACTATCCAGGCTCTGCTGGAATTCGCGAGCGGTGCAACCGTCACCTTGTCTGCAAGCTGGGACGTCTGGGCGCACCATCACCCTAACATGGAGCTCTACGGCACTGATGGGTCGATCTTCCTTCCCGATCCGAATTTCTTTGGCGGCGAGGTCAAGCTGGCGAAGCCGGGCAAGAAGGTCAAACCGGTGAAGGCATGGTCGCATCCTTTCGGCATCGCCAACCAGAAGCACGCGGCCGGCATGATGGCCAATTACCGGACCGCGGGCCTGGCTGACATGGCAGCGGCGATCATCGAGGGCCGCGACATCCGGTGTTCGCTCGAACGCGCGCTCCACGGGGTGGATGTGATGGTGTCGATCCTTCGCTCCGGCGAAGAAAAGAAGTTCATCGACATCAGGACGAGCTGCTCGCGGCCGGAGGCACTCGGCATAAAGGACGCGAAATCGCTGTTGAAAAAGCCCTGACGCGAAGCGTCTCGCGCATTGCGGTCATGATCGGGCAGTCCTATTGTCGCCGCCCGATCATAAGTGATGGAAATGCCCCGTGACCGCAAATAGTGCCAACACCGCCCGTATTGCCCGTCTTATCGCAGCCGAGATCAATGCGAGGCAAGAACAGGCAAATGCGGCGATCGAGTTGCTTGATGGCGGCGCTACGGTTCCCTTCATTGCGCGCTATCGCAAGGAGGTAACGGGCGGGCTCGACGACACGCAATTGCGTACGCTCGACGAGCGCCTGCTCTACCTGCGCGAACTTGATGCTCGCCGCGATACGATCATCGAGTCGATCCGAAGCCAGGGCAAGCTCAACGATGAACTCGAAGGCAAGATCGCGGCAGCCGCGACGAAGGCAGAACTTGAGGACATCTATCTGCCTTACAAACCAAAACGGCGCACACGGGCCGAGATCGCTCGCGAGCGTGGCCTCGGGCCCTTGGCGGAAGCGATCCTCTCCGATCGAGCCTCGGTTCCGCAGCAACTTGCAACGAACTTTATCAATGATGATGTGCCGGATGTGAAGGCAGCGCTCGAGGGAGCGCGCGACATATTGGTCGAGACTTTTTCAGAAAATGCCGATCTGGTCGGCCGCCTGCGCAACTACATGCAGGACCGTGCGGTATTGCGCGCCAAGGTAGTCGACGGCAAAGCCGACACGGGCGCGAAATTCGCGGACTATTTCAATCACTTCGAGCGCTGGTCGGCCGTCCCTAGCCACCGGGCGCTCGCCATGCTGCGTGGCCGCAATGAAGAGGTTCTGTCGCTAGAGATCGAAGTGGACGCCGAGGATACGGCTCCGGTGAAGCCGGTTGAACGGATGATCGCAAATGCCTATGCGATCTCCGACAAGGGTGGCGCTGCCGATATCTGGCTGATGGACGTGGTGCGGTGGGCATGGAGAATCCGCTTCTCGCTCAACCTCTCGATCGACCTCATGACGACAATGCGCGAACGGGCCGAAGAGGAGGCTATCCGCGTATTTGCGCGTAACCTGAAGGATCTGCTGCTGGCGGCCCCTGCCGGATCGCGTTCGACAATGGGGCTCGACCCAGGCATCCGCACCGGCGTGAAAGTGGCGGTTGTCGACGGCACCGGGAAACTTCTCGAGACGACGACTGTCTATCCTTTCCCGCCACGCAACGACGTGCGCGGCACCCAGGCCGAGCTTGCGCGATTGATCGTCAGCCACAAGGTGGAACTCGTTGCCATCGGCAACGGAACAGGAAGCCGCGAAACGGAGCGGCTCGTGGCCGACATGCTCGCAGCGATGCCGTCGCCGAAGCCCATGAAGGTCATCGTCAGCGAGGCGGGCGCCTCCGTCTATTCCGCCTCGGCGACCGCCGCGGCCGAATTCCCCGACCTCGATGTTTCGCTGCGCGGCGCGGTGTCGATTGCTCGCCGCCTGCAGGATCCGCTGGCCGAACTCGTCAAGATCGAACCGAAATCGATCGGTGTCGGTCAGTATCAGCACGATGTCGACCAGTATCGTCTTGCGCGTTCGCTCGAGGGTGTCGTCGAAGACGCGGTCAATGCAGTCGGCGTCGACCTAAACACGGCATCGGCGTCGTTGCTCGCTCGCATTTCCGGACTCGGCAACGCGCTTGCCGAAGCGATTATTGCCTATCGCAACGAGGTCGGACCGTTCAGGACGCGGCGTGACCTTCTGAAAGTGGCTCGCCTCGGGCCGCGCGCCTTCGAGCAATGCGCCGGGTTCCTGCGCATCCCGGATGGCACCGAACCGCTCGATGCCTCGGCCGTGCATCCGGAAGCCTATGGTGTCGCCAAGAAAATCGTCAGCGCCTGCGGCCGTGATGTGCGCGCCTTGATGACTGACGGCGCTGCGTTGCGGGCCCTCGATCCGCGCGTTTTCGTCGACGACCGCTTTGGTCTGCCGACCGTGCGCGATATCATTGCCGAACTGGAAAAGCCGGGGCGCGACCCGCGGCCGGAGTTCAAGACGGCATCCTTTGCCGACGGCATCGATGACATCAAGGACCTGAAGCCCGGCATGTTGCTCGAAGGGACGGTTACCAATGTCGCGGCCTTCGGCGCCTTCGTCGATATAGGCGTGCACCAGGACGGCCTTGTCCACCTGTCGCAGCTCGCAGACCGTTTCGTCAAGGACGCGCACGAGGTGGTCAAGGCCGGTGATGTCGTCAAGGTCCGGGTGGTCGATGTTGACGTCAAGCGCAGCCGTATCGGACTGACGATGCGCAAGGATGGCGGTGCGCCGGCGCCGCGCGGGCCAAGACCCAGCGACACGCCATCGTATAAACCCCGCTCAAACGCGCCTTCGCCAAAGCCGCAGTCCGCGCCGCCGCAGGGCGCATTCGGTGCGGCGCTTGCCGACGCCCTGCGCAAGAAATAGCGTAACGATAATCAATGGTTCGGGAGGCCGTCTTGGATATCCGCAAAATTGGCAATACATCGCTCGCCGTCACCGCGTTCGGATTTGGCGGCGCGGCGATCGGCGGTCTCTACCGCGAGTGCACCCGTGAAGCTGCCATGGAAACGTTGCAGGCTGCCTGGGATGCGGGCCTGCGTTATTTCGATACCGCGCCATTCTATGGTTTCGGCCTGTCCGAGCGGCGGACCGGCGATTTCCTGCGTGACAAGCCGCGCGAAGATTACGTGCTCTCGACCAAGGTTGGGCGCCTGCTTCGTCCGGTTCCAGAGGATCAGGTGCCGGATTATTCCTATGTGAATCCCCTGCCCTTCACGGTCGATTACGACTACAGCTATGACGGGATCATGCGCTCGTTCGAGTTCAGCTATGCCCGTCTCGGGTTGAACAGAATAGACATTCTCTACGTTCACGATATTGGCGCGTATACGCATGGCGCCGAGAAGAATGCCGTCTACTTGCGCCAGCTTCTCGATAGCGGCATGCGGGCGCTGGAAGAACTCAAGGCGTCGGGAGCCATTTCCGCTTACGGCCTCGGCGTCAACGAGGTCGATGTCTGTCTTGACGTGATCGCCCGCAGTCCAATCGACTGCATTTTGCTTGCTGGGCGCTATTCGTTACTCGACCGCTCGGCGGAAGGCGGTCTTCTGGATGCCTGCCGCAAGCAGAACATTTCGTTGGTCATCGGCGGTGTGTTCAACTCTGGCATATTGGCGACCGGTCCGGTTCCGGGCGCGAATTTCGATTATGGCCCGGCATCCGACGACGTGCTGACGCGGGTTCGCGCCATGCAGGATATTGCGGAAGCCAACGCGATTCCGCTCGCTGCCGCGGCCATTCAATTTCCATTGCGCGAACCCGTTGTCGCCAACGTCCTCATCGGGACGGCGAAACCCTCAAGCCTCACGCGAAATATCGAGCTCCTGTCGGTCAAGGTGCCTGACGCGGCCTATGCCGCATTCGAGCCCTTCACCATACGTTGAGGCATCAGGCTGCTAGCCGCCGATCGTTAACGAGGGCGGCAAGCTTGTTGGCGAGCGCGAGGCTCTCCGCCTGTTCAGCCTTGAACCTGTCTTCAGTGATTTCGAGGATGAGCATAGTATCCGGCAGGAAGGTCAGTTCTGCAAAGATCTCCTCCCACGGAATGTCGCCCCAGCCGACGGGCAGATGCAGATCGCCGATCCCTAGTGCTGTCGCCTCCGCCGGGTGATAAAACTTCGTCATGGTGTAGGGGCGGCCAAAGCTGTCATGCACGTGCAGGTGGCCGGTGACGGGCGCCATGGCCTTGATCTCCGCGCGCCAGTCGAGGCCGAGGCGCGTGCATTCGATATAGGCGTGGCTGAAATCGATAAGCGCACAGACATGCGGGCTGTCAACGGACCTGACCGTTTCCCCAACTTGCAAAGGCGTCTGGCGATATTCGTTGTCGCTCAGAGCGAAGATGTTTTCGAGCGCGATGCGCACGCCATAGTGGCCGGCCACTTCCGCCATCTCGGCGAGCGCGTCGCGCTCCATCGCATCGAGCGCACGGTTGCGAGGGGCCGCTTGCATCTTCGCCTGGCCGGAATGTTGAACCAGCACGCCCGCCTCGATACGGTTGCAAAGTTCAAGCATGGCGCGGACGACGGCTTTCTGCTCCGCGAGGTGCTCCCTGTCCATGAAGTTGGATACGATCTGGCCGTGGACGCTGTAATGCAGATCGAACTGCTTGGTAATTTGCACCAGGCGCTCGGCGCGGCTCGGGATAATACGGCCGCCGGCGATAATCTCCTCACCGTAAAGCGAGAGCTCGGCAGCGGTGGCGCCGAGGTCGGCGATTGTACGGATCGACCCTTCAAGCGTGCTGAAATCGCCCCCCTCGCTCGTATAAGTGCAGAAGCCGACGGATGAAATTATGGGGAGGCTCATTTTCAGTTCTCGCGGTTGTAGGGTACTTGCGATGATAGGGCCGCTGCTTGACCGTTTCACGACAATGCTGGCGGTAAAAGCTTTTGCTCGCCGATCGGTGAAGTCAATTGCATTCTCGCAAGGCTCAAAGGAATTGCTGCCATAATCGCATGCTTGGCTTGCGACTCGGTACGATAGCGGAGGCGGGAGGTGATCATGGCGTATGAGCTTTATTATTGGGATGGTCTGCAGGGACGCGGCGAGTTCATTCGTCTCGCTCTCGAGGAAGCCGGTGCTGATTACATCGATGTGGCGCGCCAGTCTGATGGCATGGCGGCCATGATGCGATTTCTCAAAAGCAGGACCGAGCCGCATATCCCTTTCGCGCCGCCATTCCTAAAAGACGGTGACTTGATTGTCTCGCACGTTGCCAACATCCTTCTCTATCTCGGGCCAAAGCTCGGTCTTGCGCCGCAAGATGAATCGTTGCGCTTTGTGGCAAACGGGCTGCAACTTACCATCACAGATTTCGTCGCCGAGGTGCATGACACGCACCATCCGCTCTCGACCAACGCGTATTACGAGGACCAGAAGGACGCGGCCAAGCATCGCTCCGCTGATTTCATCGAGCATCGGATACCCAAGTTCCTCGGCTATTTCGAACGCGTGCTGAAGCAGAATCCAGCCGGAAGCGGGCACGCGGTGGGCGGCAGTCTCACTTATGTCGACCTTTCGCTGTTCCAGGTTTTCGAGGGCCTGCTTTACGCTTTCCCGCGCGCGACGCGAAAGCTTGCCAAAGACTACCCTGCCGTTGCCGCCGTGCACGACATGGTGCAGAAGCGCCCCAACATCAGCCGATATCTTGAATCGGACCGTCGCCTCGATTTTAATGAATCCGGCATATTTCGCCACTATCCCGAACTTGATCAGGACGCATAAGCAGGAAGTACTATACTTTTGCTGGACACGCCGCTCGAGCTGCCTCCATTATCTCTCCTCTTGTCACGATCTTTGGGAGGAATGATCATGGACTATCGCTTAACGATGGCGAGCGCTCTCACGCTCAGCGTGGTGCTGGCAGCTGCGGGGACGACAGGCGCCTCGGCGGCTTCACCCGAGCCCGTGAAGGCCGAGCACGGCATGGTCGTAACCGCACAACATCTGGCCTCCGACGTTGGAGTGGAGGTGCTGAAGAACGGCGGCAATGCCGTCGATGCGGCGGTCGCGGTCGGCTATGCTCTGGCGGTGGTCTATCCGACCGCAGGCAATATTGGCGGTGGTGGCTTCATGACTATCCGGATGAAGGATGGCAAGACGGCATTCCTCGATTTTCGCGAACGCGCACCACTCGCAGCGAAGCGCACGATGTATCTCGATGACAAGGGGAATATTGTGAAAGGCGCAAGCACCGATGGCTATCTCGCCATCGGTGTGCCGGGCTCGGTGATGGGCTTCGAAACGGCGCGTGCCAAATACGGCACCAAGCCGCGCGAAGAGCTGATCGGGCCTGCGATCCGCTTTGCCCGTGACGGCTTCGAACTCGATCAGGGCGACGTCGCGTCGCTGCAGGACGGTGCCGAGACCCTAGCCAAGGACAAGACGGCCGCCGCCGTCTTCCTGAAGCCCGACGGAAAGACCTATTCCATCGGCGAAACACTGGTCCAATCTGATCTCGCTGCTACGCTCTCGGCCATTTCCGAGAAAGGTCCTGACGCGTTCTACAAGGGAGCAACCGCCGATGCCATCGTCAAAGCGAGCGAGGCGGGTGGCGGTGTTCTGGCGAAAGCCGATTTCGAGCAGTACAGCGTGCGCGAACTCGAGCCGGTCAAATGCAACTATCGCGGCTATGACATCGTATCCTCGCCTCCGCCAAGCTCGGGCGGGGTAATCATCTGCGAGATACTCAATATTCTCGAAGGATATCCGCTCGGCTATCTCGGCTATGGTTCGGCAGAAACCGTGCATACTATGGTCGAGGCCATGCGCTTTGCCTATGTCGACCGCAATACGACACTTGGCGATCCCGACTTTGTCGACAACCCTGTCAGCAAACTGCTGGACAAGAAATATGCCAAGGAAATCCGCGACAAGATCAGCCCTTTCAAGGCCGGTGTTTCGCAGAAGTTAATGCCGAAAGGCTTCGGCGAAAGCAAGGAAACCACGCACTACTCCATCGTCGATGACGAAGGCAATGCCGTTGCCGTCACCTATACGCTCAACGGCTCGTTCGGTGCCGGGGTGATGGCGCCGGGTACGGGTGTTCTGCTCAACAACGAAATGGATGATTTTACCTCGAAGCCGGGTTCGCCCAACCTTTACGGGCTCGTACAAGGCGAAGCCAATGCAATAGAACCGAAGAAGACCCCGCTTTCCTCGATGAGCCCGACCATCGTGTCGAAGGACGGCAAGCCATTCATGGTAATCGGCAGTCCAGGGGGCGCCCGCATCATCACGATCACGCTTGAGGCAATTGTCAACGTCATCGACCACGGCATGAATATTCAGGAGGCGATCGACGCGCCGCGCATCCACCACCAATGGCTGCCGGATCGCGTCTACATGGAGCCTTATGCCCTCTCGTCGGATACGCGCAAGTTGCTGGTGGAGATGGGTCACGATGTCAATATCGACAAGGACTGGACCATCTGGGGCGAGGCCGCCGGTATCCTCGTCGGCGGCGCCAGCCTTTCGCAAATCGAAGAAGGCGGCGGAGCGCGGTACAACGGCGCCATGGATAGCCGCGCTGCTTCCGGAGCGGCTAAGGGTTACTAGGCATCAGCGACGGTTTGCAGGTGCGTCAGATGCTGAAGCCATGCATTCTGCCGTGCAACTGGCCGATCGTCGCCGCATTGGCATTGGCAAAGGCGAAGCGCAGGAATTGATCCTGCCCTTCGCCGAAATACTGTCCTGGAATAGCAAGGATGCCGGCCCGCTTTGCGAGGTGCTCGGCGACTTCGGTTGATGATCTGCCTTGGAATGGATGGCGCACGAAGGCGAAGTAGGCGCCGATCGCCTCAAGCTTCCACTCGTCGAGCCCGGCCATGACATCGCGCAAGGCCTGCGAGCGCAGTTCGATTTCGTGGCGATTGCCGGCCCGCCATTCCGCAAGTGCCGGCAACGCCTGTGCGACCGCACCCTGCGCCGCCCGCGGCGCGCAGATTTGCAGATTGTCCATGATCTTGGCGATTTCCTCGACGACGCGCGGGCTTGCCGTAACGGCGCCAAGGCGGTGGCCAGGGATGCAGAACGATTTTGAAAAACTGTAGAGCTGGATCAGGTGGTCCGGCCAATGCTCTTCGCGAAGGAGCCCATGCGGTGCGCCATAGTGCTCCGGAAGAAAGTCGCGGTAGGTTTCGTCGAGGATGAGCCAGATGCCGTTGCGCTTGCACGCGTCGAAGAGGGCTTTCAGCCGGTCTGGCGGATAGATCGCGCCGGTCGGGTTATTTGGGGTCACCAGCGCGAGTGCGCGGACGCCGGGTACGATTGCGTCGATGAGGGCTTCGACCGTCGGCACGAAGCCTTCGCTCGCATGGCACGCGACAAGTTCGGTTTTGATGCCGAGCATCGCCAGCGTCGTCTCGTGATTGAAGTAATAGGGGTTGCTCACCAGAATGGTGTCGCCTGCCGCAGCCACGGCCATGGCAGCGCACATGAAAGCCTGATTGCAGCCGGAGGTGATATGAATATTCTCGGCCCCAATTCTGGCGCTATAAAGCTCTGCCACATGCGCGGCGTAAGCGTCACGGAGCGCAGGCTCGCCTTCGATCGCGCCGTAATTGGTGTAAGCAAGGGATGCGGCTGCCTCGCCGAGCCATTGCAGCATGGCAGGGTGCGGCGGATAGCCGGGAACCGCCTGCGAGAGATCGATCAGCGGCCCAAGGGCGCCGTCATAGGACTTGCCCCAGGACTGCACGGCTGGAATTGGCGGGGGCGAGAGACGCGTTATGAGCAGGTTGAGTGGGGCAACTGGCATGGTCGTTCCTATCGTGTATCAAGTTTGGCCCGGCGCTTCTGCGAGCGCTCGGGGCGTCGCGGGCGCGTTGCCGGAATGGGTAATTCGACCAGTCGCTCCGGCGCGCTCACCTTGCCACTGCGGCGGCGGATAATCCGGCGGGCTGATGTTTGCGGTTCGGTGATGGTATCCGCCTCCAGCGAAGCGAAGAGCCAATCGATAAGCACCTTGACGATCGGGGCGTTGCGAACCTCGTTGCGACAGGCGACATAAAAAGCGTTGTTGGCCGGAACTGTGAGGTCGAAAGGCACGATGAGTTCGCCCTTGGCAATGAGCGTGCTTGCGGTGATCGTATCGCCGAGCGCCACCCCCTGCCCGTAGACCGCGGCCTCGGTCGACAGGCGCGCATCGCTCATGAAATGCTGCGCGCCCCGCGCATGCTCGGTGGCGTCGGCAGCAGCAAGCCAGGTATTCCACTCGCGCCCGTCATCGCCATGCAGGAGAACATGATTGCGCAGATCACGCACGGATCGGAGCGGGCGCATATTGAGGAGCGTCGGGCTCGCTACAGGAAAAAGTTTTAGCGTGGTCCACAGGCGGGACCAGCAGTCGGTCCAGTTCCCGTGACCGTAGAGCACGCAGACATCTACGTCCGACGAAAACAGATGATCGGAATCGTTCGACGCGATCAGCGTCAGTCTTATGTCTGGATACTGCTCCGTGAACTGGTTCATACGCGGTATCAACCACAGCGAGAGCAATGCGGGAACGCAGGTCACTGTCAGTTCGCCGCTTGTGGTCGGCCGCTTGATCAGCGCCGTCGTCGCGGCAATATCTTCGAAAGCCTTCGAGACCGTCGGCAAAAGCAGTGCGCCTTGCGAGGTCAATTTCAGCCGCTGCGCACCGCGCTCAAACAACTGGACGTCGAGCATTGTCTCCAATGCTTTGATCTGGTGACTGATCGCGCCGTGGGTAACGTTCAACTCCCGCGCTGCCGCCGTAACGGACCCATGCCGCGCCGCCGCCTCGAAGGCGCGCAGTGGGTTGAGCGGGGGCAGGCGACCAGGCGTCATAGAACTCCATTAGCGCTCAACCGCGGGAAAGTCATGTGAGATATTTTCACAGGCCATGCTATAACAATGTCAATTGCTTTTCCATCGGGTTTGGATCGATAATGCATTGAAAGAGGCAAAATGCCCGGGGAACACAGACCAGCGGATATCCTAAAAATCGACAAAGCGAATCCGCGCCGATCGCCCCGAGCATGAAGACTATGGGACACGATCATGGCATCATGGGACAAGAACAAACTGGACGAACTGCGCGCCAAATATGGTGAAAGCCACGGCGGCGAGCTGTTCGACGCAAAATTCCGCAAAGTCGCGGACAAGATTTTCTCCAAGAGCGGTACGCGTCTCGCACCCTATGCGGGCGTTCCGACCTTTCTGACCGCGCCGCACATGCCGGTCGACGCAGCAAATCCCGATTTCGGCAATTTGCAGGTGGCCATGGTAGGCGTACCGATGGATCTCGGTGTTACCAACCGCACCGGATCGCGCTTTGGTCCCCGCGCTTTGCGAACAATCGAGCGTATCGGTCCTTATAATCATGTTCTCGAATGCTCGCCGGTCTTTGATCTGCGCGTGGCCGATATCGGCGACGTGCCATTTGCCAGCCGCTACCGCCTCGAACAGAGCCATGTCGATATCGAGCGGCGGATCAACCAGATTGTTGATGCCGGCGTGGTTCCGCTTTCCATCGGCGGCGACCATTCGATTACCCATCCGATCCTTAAGGCAGTCGGCAAGGACCGCCCGGTTGGAATGATCCACATCGATGCCCATTGCGATACGGGTGGCGCTTTCGACCAGACCAAGTTCCATCACGGCGGCCCCTTCCGCAACGCGGTTCTCGATGGCGTGCTCGATCCGAGCCGAACCATCCAGATCGGCATTCGCGGTTCGGCCGAATATCTGTGGGAGTTTTCGTACGAATCCGGCATGACCGTCATTCATGCCGAGGAGGTAAGCGGTCTCGGCATCCAGGCGATTATCGAAAAGGCAAAGGCCATCGTCGGCGATGGACCGACCTACCTGTCCTTCGATGTGGACAGCCTCGATCCAAGTTACGCGCCGGGCACCGGAACACCGGAAGTCGGCGGCCTGACGACCCGCGAAGTACTCGAACTCCTGCGCGGGCTAAAAGGGCTTAACCTTGTCGGCGGCGATGTCGTCGAGGTGGCTCCCCAATACGATGCGACAACCAACACCGCGCATGCCGGCGCACAGGTACTCTTCGAGATCCTGTCGCTCATGGTGTTCAGCCCGTTCGTCCAGGGAAAGCGCTGACGACGACAAGTTCGAGAACGATGCGCCGACTGGCGCGTCGGCAATTTGCAAGACCAACACACAACAACAACAATGAAGGGGAATACGATGACAATTCATACCAAGCTGCGATCATCATTTGCGGCGCTGCTGCTCATCGGCAGTGCCGGTTTCGGCCTTGCCACACAAGCGGCCAAGGCCGATGCAGTCGACGACATCACCAAGGCGGGCGTCGTCAACATCGGCGTCTTCGCCGACTTCCCGCCCTTTTCGTCGGCGAGCGCGGACATGTCGCTCAAGGGCTATGACATGGACGTGGCGCAGGCGATTGCGGACGCGCTCAAAGTGAAGCTCAATGCGGTCGCGGTGACTGGACAGAACCGCATTCCCTATCTCACCGAACACCGTGTCGATCTGTTGATGAGCGTCGGCTACAGCAAGGAGCGCGAACAGGTCATTGATTTTGCCGCCGCCTATGCTCCCTACTACATCGCCGTCATCGGTCCGAAGGCGGTCGAGGTGAAAGACAAGGATGGACTTGCCGGCAAGACCATTGCCGTCAACCGCGGCACGCTCGAAGATACGTCGCTGACCGAAGCGGCTCCTGCGTCGGCCGACATTAAGCGCTTCGACAATTACAATGCCGTCATCCAGGCCTTCATCTCGGGCCAGACCGAACTCATGGTTGTCGGCAACGATGTGGGCGCGCAGGTTCTCGCCCGCCAGGAAGCACTGGCACCTGAGCAAAAGTTCCAGCTTTTGACCTCTCCCTCGCACATCGCGCTCAACAAGAAGGAAGATCGCCTGAAGCAGACGATCAATGATACGGTCGCCAAGATGCTCTCGGACGGCAGCCTCAACAAGAGCTCGGAAGCCTGGCTCAAAACGCCGCTCAATCCCGAAAACCTCAAGGATTGATGGTGGGCTACGCGCTCGATTTCGGCTGGCTCTATGGCGCCATTGGCATGATTGCCAGTGGCGCCGCCATGACGCTCTTTCTGATCGTCGTGACGTCTGTGGCAGGCGTAACCTTGAGCATCTTCGGGGCGGCCGCCAAGCGCAGCCGTCACGCGATACTGCGCAAGGCAATTGCCGCTTATGTCGAAATCGTGCGCAACACGCCCTTTCTCGTGCAGTTGTTCTTCATCTTCTTTGGCTTGCCCAGGCTCGGCATCCGGCTTGACCCGGTCGTTTCGGCCATGCTCGCCATGACCTTGAACATGACGGCCTATACGACGGAGATCGTCGGCGCGGGCCTTGACGCGGTTCCGAAAGGGCAGCGGGAAGCGGCGGCGGCGCTCGGCCTCCAGCCATGGCTGGTTTTTGTCAAGATCGTCCTGCCGCAGGCCTTGAAAGTCATCTTCCCGGCGTTGACCAGCCAGATCATCATCATGATGCTCGAATCCGCGGTTGTATCGCAGATTGCCGTGCGTGAATTGACCTACGAGGCCGACATGCTGCAGGCACGCACTTTCCGCGCGTTCGAAACCTATTTCGTGGTGACGCTGGTTTACCTCGCGATGAGTATCGGTCTGCGCAGGCTGCTCTTTGCTGCCGGAAGGCGCGCGATTGCGGGGGGCATGGCATGATCGAGTTCACCTTCTGGGACATATTGCGCAACCTCTTGCTCGCTGCCCGCTGGACCATTCTCCTGTCAGTCGTCGCCTTTATCGGCGGCTCGATTGCGGGCCTCGCTATCTTGCTGCTGCGCATTTCGAAGCGGCGCTGGCTGCGGCGCGCCGCGGAGTATTACATCGGCCTCTTCCAGGGAACGCCGCTGCTGATGCAGCTCTTCCTGCTGTTTTTTGGGCTGCCGCTGCTTGACCTTCGCATCGAGGCATGGACGGCCGCAGTACTGGGGCTGACGCTCTGCGCGAGCGCCTTTCTTGCCGAGATCTGGCGCGGCGGTGTCCAGTCGCTACCGACAGGCCAATGGGATGCGGGTAGCAGTCTCGGCCTGCATTATGTGGCCCAGCTGCGACTGATCATTCTGCCGCAAGCATTCGCCATCACGCGTGCGCCGACTGTCGGGTTTCTCGTGCAGTTGATCAAGAGCACGGCACTCACGTCGATCATCGGGTTCGAGGAACTGGTGCGCACCTCCAATGCGATCAACAACGCGACGTTCGAACCCTTCACCGTCTATGGCCTGGTCGCGCTGATCTATTTTGTTCTGTGCTATCCGCTGACGCGCTATACAAAGACATTGGAGCTTCGCGCTGCCCGCCAGCACTGAATGGCAAGCTGCGCATCTAAATAAGAAGAGTGGGAAATCGCCAGTACTGGCTGCAAAAATAAGGAGAATGATGATGAGCAATATTCTGCAAAAAGGTGTCAGTCGCCGCGTGGTGCTCGCCACCGGCGCAATGGCGGCGGGTACCTTGGCGATGCCGTCGATCTTGCGGGCGCAAGACAAGTCGCTGAAGGTCGGCGTCTATGGCGGCTACTTCAAGGACTCGTTCGACAAGAACATTTTTCCCGAATTCACCAAGGCGACCGGTATCACGGTTGAGTCCGTTGCCGAGCCGACTGGTGAGGCCTGGCTGGTGCAGCTTGAACAGGCGGCGAAGGCTGGCGCGGCACCCGCCGACGTTTCGATGATGTCGCAGGTCGCGATGCTCAAGGGGCAGACTACGAAGCTCTGGACCCCACTCGACATGGCGAAGATCCCGAATTCGAAGAATCTGCTGGACCGTTTCATCAACAAATATCCGGATGGCGGCGTTGCCGGCATCGGCGCGGTTTCCTGGTACATCACGCTCGTGACCAACACGGATGTCTACAAGGAAGCGCCGACGACCTGGGCCGCGTTCTGGGACAAGGCGAATGCGGACAAGCTCGGACTTCTCGCTCTTGTCTCCAACTCGTTCCTGCTGGAAATCACGGCAAAGACGTACTTCGGTGGCACGAACGCGCTCGATACTGAGGAAGGACTTTTGAAAGCCTTCGACAAACTCGCCGAAGTTAAACCGAATGTGCGCCTGTGGTACCGCGACGAGGCCCAGTTCGAGCAGTCGCTGAAGTCGGGCGAAATTCCGATGGGCCAGTATTATCACGACGTTACCGGACTTGCTGCGTCCGAAGGACACCCGGTTCGCTCGACCTTCCCCAAGGAAGGCGGCGTTCAGGACTCCGGCTGCTGGGCGCTATCGCGCGCCTCGAAGAAGGTAGATGAAGCCCATACCTTCATCGACTATATGAGCCAGCCGGCGATCCAGGCGACCCTTTCACGAAAGGTCGGCACATCCCCGACCGTCAAGCGGGAATTGCTCGATCTCAACGAGAAGGAGTTTGCGGCTGTTTCGTCCGATATCGAGCCGATCATCCCCCGTTACGATCTGTACACCACCAAGTCGGATTGGCTGAACCAGAAGTGGACCGAACTCATCGTCGGCTGAATAGACAAAGGCACCACCCTTCGCCAGAAGGGTGGTGCTTAACAATCGAGATAATGAGGGGCAGATGTCCGGATTGGTATTGAACGATGTCACCAAGCGGTTTGGGACATTCGCCGCCGTCGAGAACGTGCGCCTTTCGGTGCCGCACGGCACATTTGTATGCCTGCTCGGGCCTTCAGGTTGCGGAAAGACCACGTTGCTGCGCATGATTGCCGGCCTTGAGGACCCGACCAATGGCGCCATTCTCCTCGACGGGGCCGACATCACGAACGTTCCAACCCATAAGCGCAATCTCGGGATGGTGTTTCAATCGCTCGCGCTTTTCCCGCATCTGACTGTCGGGGAAAACATTGCCTATCCGCTTCGCATCCGCGGCAAGCCGCGCGAGGAACAGAAGAAGCGCGTCGATGAATTGCTGTCTCTCATCCATCTGCCTGGTTATGGAGACCGTCCCGTCTCGAAGCTCTCGGGTGGCCAGCGCCAGCGCGTCGCGATCGCACGGGCGCTCGCGCTGTCGCCGCGCCTGTTCCTGCTCGACGAGCCGCTGTCGGCGCTCGACGCCAAGCTGCGTGAGGCGATGCAGGTGGAGCTGCGCCAGTTGCAGCAGAAACTTGGCATCACCACAATTGTCGTTACCCACGACCAGCGCGAAGCCATGACCATGGCCGATACGGTCGTCGTCATGAACGGCGGACACATCAGGCAGGCCGCCTCCCCCGTCGAGATCTATCGCAAACCTGCCGATACGTTCGTCGCCGATTTCATCGGATCAACCAATCTGATCGAGACCGCCGCCGACAGTTCGGGAGCGGCTACGATCTTCGGACACCGTGTGCAAGGTCTGGCCCTGCCGGCGGGCACGCAGCGTGCAACGATATCGGTGCGTCCTGAAGACGTGCATCTGACGGCTCCCGGCAGCGGAGCGATCGACGGTACGGTAACCTTCGTTCGCGATCTCGGCGGCACGATCGAAACCTTCGTCGAAGCGGGCGGACAGCAGATCATAGCCGTCTCCACGCCGCGCGAACGGCCCGATGTCGCCGCCGGCCAGAAGGTGGGCGTAACACTTTCGCCGGATGTATGCGTGGTGCTTAAGCAATGAAGCGGGAACGGCCCCAATCCATTGCCGATTACGGCCCGCTATTCTTTCCGGCGGGCATGCTGCTCATTTTCTTCGTTGTTCCATTCGGCACCATGATCACGGTCAGCTTCTTCCAGCGTCAGGAGGGCGGCTTCTATACGCCGGCGTTCGTGCTTTCCAATTATGAGCGGTTCCTGACGCCTTTCTTCGGCGGGGTCCTCAGCTTCTCCCTGATGCTCGCCGTTACCGTCGCCATCTGTTGCGTCGTTCTGGCCCTGCCGTTCACTTATTTGCTCTCGCGGCTTTCGCGTCGTCTGCAGGTCTTTTGGCTGGTCGCGCTGCTTTCGATACTGTCCCTTTCAGAGGTCATCATTGGTTTTGCCTGGTCGACGCTCCTGTCGCGGACGGGTGGGCTCAGCAATCTCCTCGTCGCAGTTGGCTTGCTCAACCAGCCCGTCGCCTTGTTCCCGAGTTTTGGCGCCGTGCTCACCGGCATGATCTACCAGGCCTTGCCCTATACGATCCTCGTTCTCTATCCCGCGATCGTGCGCCTTGATCCCACTTTGATGGAAGCAGCACGAACGCTTGGGTCTTCGCCGGTGCGCGCCTTCTTCAATGTGCTTGTGCCTGCGCTGCGCAATACAATCATGGCAACGCTGATCATGGTATTCATCTTTGCGCTTGGCTCCTACCTGCTGCCGCAGATCCTGGGTCGTCCGCAGCACTGGACCCTTTCGGTGCTTATTACCGACCAGGCGATTTACCAGTCGAACATGCCGTTTGCGGCGGCAATGGCCGTGTTCCTGGTTCTCGTGACGCTTGGGCTCGTCGCGCTCACCCTGCTCGTTGGCCGCAAGGGAGAAAAGGCATGACCAACGCGTTGCGCCGCCTCTATTTCGTGCTGATAGGCCTCTTTCTGGCGATGCCGCTTATCGTTGTTGCCGGAGTGTCCGTCAATGCCAAGCAGACGCTTGCATTTCCGCCACAAGGATTTTCGCTGAGCTGGTACGGCCAGATCTTCACCAATCCCGAGTGGCGCAGCGCGCTCGTCGCCTCGGTCATTCTGGCGACCACCTCGGCAGCCCTCGCGGTGCTGATCGCCCTCCCCCTCTCATGGTTCCTGTGGCGACGCATTGCGCCATGGGCAAATATTTTCCAGGTCCTTGGGATAGCGCCGTTCACGCTGCCTCCAGTCATTACCGCGCTCGGTTTCCTGACGTTTTGGGCGACCACCGGCTTCTACGGTCAGGCGTGGACCGCGGTCATCGGCCATGCGATCTTCTTCGTCACGCTGCCGCTTGTGACCCTCTCGCTCGGCTTTTCCGCTATCGACCGGTCACTCGTCGAGGCCGCCGCTACGATGGGCGCCGACGACCGGACGATATTCCGCACAGTCGTCCTGCCCCTGATCCGCCCCTACCTGGTATCCGGCTATGCATTCGCGTTCGTCCTGTCGCTGAACGAATATATCGTCGCGTATATGACGGTTGGATTTACCCTCGAAACGTTGCCGATCAAAATCTTCAACGCCTTGCGCTATGGCTATACGCCGACCATGGCTTCGGTGACGATCCTGTTCGTCGCGACAGCGGCAGTGATTTTCTCGCTGGTGGCCAAATTCGGCGACTTGCCGAAACTGCTTGGCGCCATGGCTTCGGAGGAGAAATGATGCGGATCGCGGCATTGCAGATGCAGTCGGCTCCCGGTGACGTGGACACCAATCTTGCCCGGATCGAACAAGCCGCGCAGGAGGCCGGGCAAGGCGGTGCTGACCTGCTGGTCACACCTGAATTGTGCGTCACCGGCTATGGCGCGGGGGATATAATCAAGAGCCTCGCGGAACCGGCAACAGGGAGCCAGGTCGAAAGGCTTCAGAAGATTTCCACGGAAAGCGGAGTGGCCATTATCGCTGGATTTGCCGAACGCGATGGTGCTCACGTCTTCAACAGCGCGGCATTCGTCAATGGGGATGGCGAGCCCGCCATCTATCGCAAATCGCATCTTTATGGACCCTATGAGCGCAGCCTGTTTAAACCCGGAAACCCCGACAACTGTATCGTCGAGTTGGGGCGTCTCAGGTTGGGACTGCTCATCTGCTACGATGTCGAGTTTCCGGAAAATGTCCGCAGGTTGGCGCTCGCCGGCGCAGATGCGGTGCTCGTACCGACAGCGCTCCCGAGGGGACCGTCGGGCACGTTCATCACCGACCACATGATCCAGGTGCGCGCTTTCGAGAACCAGATTTTCGTCGCCTACGTCAATCATTTTGGGAATGATGGCCGCTTCACATTTGCCGGCCACTCGCGTATCGCTGCGCCCGATGGCAGTCTGCTTGCGGAAGGTCCGGAGGACGCGGAAAGCATGATGTTTGCGGATATTGACCGCGGCGCGTTTTCAGCATCCATAGCCGACAATACCTACCTTGAAGATTTGGGATCAGCATGACCGACACAATCAAAACCGATGTTCTTGTCATTGGCGCGGGCATCGCCGGTATCGGCGTTGCGGCTGCCCTGGCTTCGACGCATCGCGTGATCGTGATCGAGCGTGAGGATCAACCGGGCTACCATTCGACCGGCCGGTCGGCGGCAATCTTTCTACCCAACTATGGCAACGACGTTATCCGGGGCCTTAATAAGGTGAGTGCCCCGCTGTTCGAAAATCGCGACACGAGCCTCTTCCCGCAGCCGCTGCTTACGCCGCGCGGCTGCCTGACCGTGGCCGATGCGACGAACATTGCCGATCTTGAAAACTTTGCGCGCACCAGTGTCGGTGTCGAGATCA
The DNA here is from genome assembly GCF_056399405.1 of Phyllobacterium sp. 01N428. Taxonomy (NCBI): domain Bacteria; kingdom Pseudomonadati; phylum Pseudomonadota; class Alphaproteobacteria; order Hyphomicrobiales; family Phyllobacteriaceae; genus Phyllobacterium; species Phyllobacterium sp. 01N428. Next base: position 183,863 of record NZ_JBFTRH010000005.1, on the reverse strand, counting down.
TTTCTGTCGATCGTGCCGTTGAAATGGTGCCGATACTCAAAGCAGACCATATTGCCGCAGCATGCTATCAGGCCGATGCCTGGGATATCGACGTCAATGCACTGCATCAGGGCTGGTTGCGCAAGGCTGCATCTCTCGGTGTTGAAATCCATACCAGGTCCGAGGTCACCGGGGCGGAACGCATCGGTGACGAATGGCACGTTCAAGCCGGCGGCAAGATGTTCGTGGCGCAAACGATCGTCAATGCCTCGGGTGCGTGGGCAGATCTGACGGCTGCGCTTTTTGGTGCAAAGCCGCTTGGCCTGACGCCGTTGCGCCGCAGCATCGCAGTGCTGCCCGCACCCGAAAACCACGACACCCGCGGTTGGCCCCTGGTCGATGACGTGAACGAAGCCTGGTATATGAAGCCGGACGGCGGACGGATGTTCGTTTCGCCCTGCGATGAAACACCAGTTGATCCGCACGACGCTTTTGCCGACGATATGGTGCTCGCGGAAGGTCTCTACCGTTTCGAACAGGCGGTGACCGTTCCAGTCACGCGCGTCGAGCATAGTTGGGCGGGTTTGCGTACTTTCGCGCCCGACCGCACGCCCGTCGCCGGCTTTGACGCTGACGTCGAGGGTTTGTTCTGGCTCGCCGGACAAGGGGGCTATGGAATTCAGACGTCCCCTGCCCTGTCGGCTTTGTCGGCAGCGCTCATTCGCGGTGACGCGCCGGAAGCCGAGCTTCAACCACTCCTGCCGAAACTGTCGCCGGCGCGCTTTTCCTGATCAGCCGAGAAGCGGCTCTCCGGCAAAAACGCTGGATTGGGTTTTCACCTCGGACTTTATGAAATCGCTCAAGGCGCGGATGCGCGGTGTGCTGACGATATCCTCGTGGCAGATCATCCAATAGTCCCGGTTGAGGTGCAGGTCTTTTGGCAGGACCGGCACCAGCTCGGGATATTTGCATGCGATGAAGTATGGCAGGATGCAGAGCCCGAAGCCCGAACGGGTGGCGCTGAGTTGCGCGAAAATACTCGAGCTTTGATAGGCTGGATGGAGACCAGGCAGGATCTCGCGCATGTAATCGAGGCCCGGCGTGAAGATCATGTCCTCGATATAACCGATAAAGCGATGGTTGGAGAGGTCCGATTGCTCGCCGATTGGCGAATGGCGCGCTAGATAATCGCGCGATCCATAAATGAACAGTCGATAAGGCGTCAGCTTTTCCTGGAAATATGGCCCGGTTCGTGTCGCATGAAGCGTGATCGACAGGTCCGCATCGCGGCGCGACAGCGACACGATCTGCTGGATGGTCACCATTTCAATGGAAAGGCCGGGGTAGGACTGCGCCATGCGCGGCATGCGATCGGCCAGGAAGAAGTTGGCAAACCCTTCCAGGATGCTGAGGCGGACAACCCCGGTCAGCGAGACCGTCCCCTCCGAGGCTTCGTTTTGAAAACGGTCGGCTTCCCGTTCCATGATCTCGGCCGACTCGACAAGTTTTTCTCCGAGCGCCGTCAGTACATAACCACGAGGATTGCGTTCGAATAAACGCGCAGACAGCGATTCCTCGAGCCTGTCGATACGCCGCGAAACCGTCACATGATTGGTGCGCAGGCGGCGCGCGGCCGTCGTCAATTGACCGGTGCGGGCGACGGCAAGGAAATACTGGAGATCGTCCCAAGTGAACTGGCGCAAAAACGGCCCTTTATGGTCTGTACATTTTCGTACTTATTCTGTGCAAAAATAGGTGTTTGTGTACCTATTTGTCAATGTTACAGTTTTTTCAAACGCGTGGTTGCCGGTCGGGAGAAACAGGGCAATCATAAGATGAATTTTGTCCGCTCCAAGGGGCGGATTGAGGAGGAACCGGAACCAGGGAACGCGGACAATCCGCGTTTATTCCTGGGCATTTTCATTGAACCATTCGGCGCGCAGCAGTCCATCACCCGATGATCCTGTGAGCGTACAATCTTTGGGAGGAGTTACGAATGAGACTTTTGGCAATTGCAACAGCAGCTCTGATGGCCGCAACAGTCATCCCCGCGGCCAGCGCCGAGATATCGGACGGCAAGGTCAAGATCGGTATCCTTAACGACCAGTCGGGCGTTTACGCTGATTTTGGTGGCAAGTGGTCGTTCGAAGCCGCAAAGATGGCGGCCGAAGATTTTGGCGGCAAGGTGCTCGACGCACCGATCGAAGTCATTTCCGCAGACCATCAGAACAAGCCTGACATTGCCTCCAATATCGCGCGCCAATGGTATGACACCGAGCAGGTCGATACGATCATGGAGCTGACCACCTCCTCGGTGGCGCTGGCCGTGCAGGGCATCTCCAAGGAAAAGAAGAAAATCGATCTCGTGACCGGGGCAGCGACTGCGGAACTCACAGGCAAGCAATGCTCGCCTTATGGATTCCATTGGGCCTATGATACGCACGCTCTTGCTGTCGGTACTGGTGGCGCCCTCGTGGCGCAGGGCGGCGATACCTGGTTCTTTCTCACCGCCGACTATGCCTTTGGCTATTCGCTGGAAGAACAGACGAGCAAGTTCGTAACGTCGAAGGGCGGCAAGATTGTCGGCTCTGTGCGCCACCCCTTGGCGACGACCGATTACTCGTCCTTCCTGTTGCAGGCACAATCCTCGGGCGCAAAGGTCATCGGCCTTGCCAATGCCGGTCTTGATACGGCCAATGCCATCAAGCAGGCGGCGGAATTCGGCATCGTTTCCGGAGGTCAGCGCCTCGCGGCGCTTCTCTTCACCCTTGCCGAAGTACACGGTCTCGGTCTTGAAGCCGCACAGGGGCTGACGCTGACGGAGAGCTTCTATTGGGACCGCGACGATCAATCGCGTGAGTTCGGCCAGAAATTCTTCAAGCGGACCGGCCGTATGCCAAACATGATCCAGGCCGCGACCTATTCGGGCGTAACGCAATATTTGAAGGCTATTCAGAAGGCTGGCACAGACGACACTGAAAAGGTGGCGGCCGCCATGCATGAAATGCCGGTTGATGACGTCTTTGGCCGAGGCGCAAAGGTCGGACCGAACGGGCGCCTCTTCAGCGACGTCTACCTGATGGAAGTCAAGAAGCCGGATGAGAGCAAGGCGCCCTGGGACTACTACAAGGTACTTGCAACCGTTCCGGGAGCCGAAGCTTACATCAAGCCGGAAGAGAGCGGCTGCCCGCTGGTCAAATAACGCATGGCCGCAACCCAAACCAATCCGGCGGGCGGGGGAGGAACCTCCTCTCCCCTCGCCGACCAACAAGGACCATCGGTGGTTTTGTCGGCGCGTGGCCTGCGTCGCGACTTTGGCGGCTTCATCGCCGTAAACAATGTCGATCTCGACGTTCACCATGCGCGCGTGCACGCCCTGATTGGGCCGAATGGCGCGGGCAAGACGACGGTTTTCAACCTTCTTACCAAGTTCTTGCAACCATCGAGCGGGACGATCACGCTGCTTGGCAACGACATCACAAAGACCAACCCTGCCAAGGTCGCGCGCATGGGGCTGGTCCGCTCGTTTCAAATCTCCGCCGTTTTTCCACATCTAAGCGTGCTTGATAATGTCCGCGTCGCGCTGCAACGGCCCAGCGGCCTGTCGACGCAATTCTGGCTGCCGATGACATCGCTCAACCGGCTCAACGAGCGGGCGCTCGAATTGATCGAGGACGTCGGTCTTACGGACGCCCGCAACAGCCCAGCGGCGGATCTCTCCTATGGCCGCAAGCGCGTGCTCGAAATTGCCACGACGCTAGCGCTCGATCCCAAGGTTCTCCTGCTCGACGAGCCGATGGCCGGCATGGGGCACGAAGATGTTCATACCGTTTCGGACATTATTCGCGAGGTCGCCAAGGATCGCGCCATCCTGATGGTCGAACATAATCTCAAGGTGGTCGCCGACCTTTGTCATCAGGTCACGGTTCTGCAGCGAGGCGAGATTCTGACGTCGGGTGATTATCGCACCGTCAGTCAAGACGAGCGTGTCCGCGTGGCCTACATGGGGACCGAACATGACTAAGCCGCTTCTGGCCGTGCGCGATCTCAATGCCTGGTATGGCGAAGGCCATGCTCTCCATGGCGTCGATCTCGATATCGACGAAGGCGAAACGGTCACGTTGCTTGGGCGCAACGGCGTCGGCAAGACAACGACGCTACGCTCCATAATGGGTATCATTCGCAAGCGCACCGGCACCATCACGTTCGATGGCAAGGATATGATGCGCGTGCCGCTGCATCGCACCGCCCATGCCGGCATTGGGTTCGTACCGGAAGAGCGCGGCATCTTTGCCACGCTTTCCGTCGACGAGAATCTGAACCTTCCGCCTGTGGTTGCCAAGGGCGGGATGTCGATCAACGAGATCTATGAACTCTTCCCCAACCTCAAGGAGCGGCGCAACAGCCCCGGCACCAAGCTGTCCGGCGGCGAACAGCAAATGTTGGCGATTGCCCGCATCCTGCGGACCGGTGTCAAACTGTTGCTCCTGGACGAACCGACAGAAGGCCTCGCGCCGGTCATCGTACAGCGCATTGGCGAGGTTCTGGTAACGCTCAAGCAGCGCGGCATGACGATCCTTCTTGTGGAACAGAATTTTCGTTTTGCCAGCAAGGTGGCCGACCGATTCTACGTGGTCGACCATGGCAGGATCATCGACAACTTTCATGTCAGCGAACTTACCGGCCGCATGTCGATGCTCAACGAAGCTTTGGGAGTCTGACGATGACCATGATATTCGGCGTTCCTCTCCAGGCGTTCCTCGGGCAATTGCTGATCGGGCTGATCAATGGCTCTTTTTATGCCATGTTGAGCCTCGGCCTTGCGATCATTTTCGGGCTGCTTCGCGTCATCAATTTCGCTCATGGCGCCCAATATATGCTGGGTGCCTTCATCGGCTACCTGCTCCTGGCCAAGCTTGGCATCGGCTACTGGCCGGCTTTGATCCTTGCTCCCCTGGCAGTCGGCCTCGCGGGAGCCTTCATTGAGCGAGTTGCGCTGTCGCGCCTATATAATCTCGACCATCTCTATGGCCTGTTGTTCACGTTCGGCCTCGCGCTCGTGATCGAAGGCACCTTCCGCTATTATTTTGGTGCCGCCGGACAGCCCTATGCGGTGCCGAATGCGCTGGCTGGCGGCGTCAACCTCGGCTTCATGTTCCTGCCAAAATATCGTGCGTGGGTGGTCGTCGCATCGCTCGTCGTCTGTCTCGGCACCTGGCTCCTGATCGAGAAGACCCGCCTTGGCGCGTACTTGCGCGCAGCGACGGAAAATCCGACGCTTGTCCGGGCTTTTGGCATCAATGTGCCATTGCTGCTCACGTTTACCTATGGCCTTGGGGCCGCACTCGCCGGGCTCGCGGGAATCCTCGCGGCGCCGATCTATCAGGTCAGCCCGCTGATGGGCTCGAATATCATCATCATCGTTTTCGCGGTGGTGGTGGTCGGGGGCATGGGCTCGATACTCGGGGCGATCGTGACCGGTTATATGCTTGGCATTTTTGAGGGGTTGACGAAGGTCTTCTATCCCGAAGCGTCGAGCATCGTCATCTTCGTCATCATGGCAATCGTGCTGCTTGTGCGCCCTGCGGGGCTGTTCGGTAAGGAAGCGTGAGATGAGCGAAGCTGCCCTATCCGCGCCAAAGACGCGCCTCAACCGCGAAACGGTTCTGATACTGATCGGCGTGGCCCTTTTGATATTTGCGCCGTTTCATGTCTACCCTGTGTTCCTGATGAAGGTCCTTTGTTTCGCGCTCTTCGCCTGTGCGTTCAATTTGCTCCTCGGCTATACCGGCATCCTTTCCTTTGGCCACGCAGCATTTTTTGGCGGCGCGGCCTATTTTACCGCCCACGCGGTCAAGGAATGGGGCTTTTCACCGGAGCTCGGTATTCTCACCGGTGTCGCTGGTGCGACCGCGCTCGGCCTCGTCATCGGCTTTCTTGCAATCCGCCGCCAGGGCATCTACTCGACGATGATTACACTCGCGATGGCGCAGATGTTTGCCTTCTTCTGTTTGCAGGCGTCTTTTACCCACGGCGAAGACGGCATTCAGGGAGTGCCACGAGGGTATCTCTTCGGGTTCATCGATCTCGAACAACCGCTCAACATGTATTTCTTCGTGCTGGGCGTGTTTCTGGTTGGGATGTTCATCATCTGGCGCATCATCAATTCGCCCTTCGGCATGATCCTCAAATCCGTACGCGAAAATGAAAACCGCGCCATATCGCTCGGCTATTCGGTCTCGCGCTACAAGCTCGCCGCCTTTGTGATGTCCGCGGCGCTGACGGGCCTTGCCGGCGGTCTCAAGGCGATTGTCTTCCAGTTCGCGACACTGACGGATGTAAGCTGGCAGATGTCGGGTGAAGTTGTGCTGATGACATTGCTGGGTGGTATCGGCACTCTCGTCGGGCCTATCTTCGGCGCCGCACTCATCGCGACGCTGGAGAACTACCTTGCAACCTCCGAGTTTCCGGTAACGGTCATCACCGGCATCATCTTCATGGTTTGCGTCCTCGTCTTCCGACGCGGCATCATTGGCGAACTCTATGCCTCGCGCCTCGGCAGGATGCTTGCGAGCAAACCTGAGAACTGATCAAAATGGACGGAACCTATGATTACATCATCGTCGGTGCGGGAACGGCGGGTTGTACGCTCGCCAATCGCCTGTCGGCAGATCGCAACGTTTCGGTTCTACTCCTCGAGGCCGGCGGTAAGGACAATTACCCCTGGATACATATTCCGGTTGGCTACCTTTACTGCATTTCCAACCCCCGGACGGATTGGTGTTTCTCAACTGAAGCAGAACCGGGCCTTAATGGACGGATATTGAACTATCCGCGCGGAAAGGTCCTTGGCGGCTGCTCCTCGATCAACGGCATGATCTACATGCGCGGACAGGCGCGCGATTACGATCTTTGGCGGCAGGACGGGTGCACCGGCTGGGGCTGGGACGACGTGCTGCCCTATTTCAAGAAGTCGGAAGACTATTATCGGGGCGCTGATGAATTCCATGGTGCCGGAGGCGAGTGGCGGGTCGAGGAAGCGCGCCTCCATTGGGATATTCTCGATGCGTTTCGCGATGCCGCGGAGGCGGCGGGCATTCCGCGCACCGATGATTTCAATCGAGGCAACAATGAAGGGTCGTCCTATTTCAAGGTGAACCAGAAACGCGGTGTCCGGTGGAATACCGCGAAGGCGTTTTTGCGCCCGGCCCTCAAGCGGCCGAACCTCACCGTGGCGACCGGCGCGCATGTGCGCAGACTGGTTCTCGATGGGCTCGAAGTCAAAGGCGTCGAGTTCGATCAGGAGGGCACGGCCAGGACCGTGGTTTGCCGCCGCGAAGTCATTCTCGCCGCAGGCGCGGTCGGCTCCCCGCATATTCTGGAGCTTTCCGGCATCGGACGGGGCGAAGCCCTCCAGGCGGCTGGTATCGAGACGGTGCTCGATCGGCGTAGCGTGGGCGAAAACCTGCAGGATCATTTGCAGTTGCGTTGCGCCTACAAGGTGACCGGGATTCCGACACTCAACGAGAAAGCCAACCGCTTGCTCGGCAAGGCTTCGATTGCACTGGAATATCTGCTGAGACAGTCAGGTCCCATGTCGATGGCGCCAAGCCAGCTTGGCGTGTTCACGCGTTCGGATCCGTCTTTTGACACGCCCAACTTGCAATATCACGTGCAACCGCTTTCATTGGAGAAGTTCGGTGAGAACGTACACGCATTTCCGGCCTTCACTGCAAGTGTATGCAATCTCCGCCCCGAAAGCCGAGGGACCGTGCACGTGAAGTCGCCGGACCACCGGATGCAGCCCGCCATTCGACCCAACTACCTGATGACGCCGGGCGATCGCCATGTGGCTGCCGATTCGATCCGCATCACCCGTAACATCGTGGCGCAGAAACCGTTGCAACGGTTTCAGCCTGAGGAATTCAAGCCCGGACCCTCCTATCAGACGGAAGAAGAATTGATTGAAGCTGCCGGTGCGGTCGGCACGACAATCTTTCACCCGGTCGGGACGTGCCGGATGGGCGCGGATGAAGCCTCGGTGGTCGATCCGCAATTGCGGGTCCGTGGCATCAAGGGGCTGCGAGTGGCGGACGCATCGATCATGCCGACAATCACTTCAGGCAACACCAATTCGCCGACAATCATGATCGCGGAAAAGGCTGCGGAAATGATCGTGCGCGGTTAGCGGATCAGAAACGGGACGGTGAAGCTTTGGCGCGATACTGTGACATCGGCGGGAGCGGATGGTACTGGTGATGCCCGGCGTACGGCATCGAGAACGCCGTGGTCGAGGATTGGGTTGCCAGAACTGCCAACGATGCGGGCGGAAACAATATCGCCGTCGCGCGTGACGGTAAAACTCACGCGAACCGTTCCCTCGCCTGATGTGCGGGCGCTGCGGGTGCGGCGGATAAGATAGGCCTGGACCCGTGAACTCCACTTTTCCGCCTGCCGCGCCGATGCTGCGCTGGAAGCTGCAGGCTGCGGCTGCTGCACTGCCTGACGGGGCGTTTCAGCCTCGGTCCTTGCAACCGCCGTCTTCGGTTCCGGCCTGCGGACGGCCTTCTCCTTCTTCGGCGTGTCAGGCTTTTCCGGCTCTGGGCGGACGACGGGTAAAGGCACGTCGACATTGGGAAGTTCCACGACTTCCTCGGCCTGTTCCTGCACCGGTTCGCGCGTCACCTCCTCTACGGGCTCTGCCTCTTCAACCGGCGTTACCTGCTCTTCCGGTTCCGGCTGGACTTCGGGCAGAGCTTCGGGAGATGCAGCTTCCTGCTCGACTGCCTCGGGCTCTGTCGGTTCGGGCTCGATTGGTTGCGCTTCCGGTGCAACCGGCTCAGGCACGATCGGCGCAGGCAGTGGCTCCATGTCGATGATGATTGCATTCGCGATATCGCCTGCGGGTGCAGCGCTTTGTCGGCTTTGTAAATACCAGGCTCCGCCCGCGTGGAGCGCGACAACGACCAGTCCGGCTGCTGACCAGAGACCAACTTCGCGCCAATCGAGACGCGAGCCCCCTCCCCCGGCGGTGCCAGACCCGTTGGACATCACTGCGCGCTTTCACCTTTGGGAGCGAGAGGTGCGCTTTCAAGTCCCACCAACGCAATCTTGAGGTAACCATGGTCCCGCAGCGCGTTCATCAGGTCCATGAGCGAACCGTAGTCGACCGCCTTGTCGGCGCGCAGGAAGATTCGAGTCTCCTTGTTGCCGATCGTCTTCTGGTCAAGGAACTGGCCGAGGGAGTCGCGCGTCATCGTGTCGTTGCCGATGGCTATGGAATTATCGTCCTTCAAGGTCAGAAAGACCGGCTGGTCTGGACGAGGCGCCGGCGTCGCCGTCGAGGCCGGCAGGTCGACATTGATGTCTACTGTCGCGAGGGGCGCCGCGACCATGAAGATGATCAGGAGCACCAGCATGACGTCGATGAATGGCGTCACGTTGATTTCGTGGTTTTCCTGAAGTTCGTCGTCGGAGACGTTGTGCCGGATGCCGCCTGCCATGGTCGTGCCGCCTATTCTGCCGCTGCGGCGCGCTTTGTTGCTTGTGGGACAAGCGCATAATCGGCGTCGCGGCTGACGAGACGTTCGACGCCGGCCGATGCATCGGCAATCAATTGGCGGTAACCGGTAATCGATCGCGCAAACACGTTATAGATCACAACCGCCGGAATTGCGGCGACAAGGCCGATCGCAGTTGCCAGCAGCGCTTCAGCAATGCCCGGAGCCACGATCGCAAGGTTGGTTGTCTGGGATTCAGAGATGCCGATGAAAGAATTCATGATGCCCCAGACCGTCCCGAACAGGCCGACGAAGGGCGCAGTCGAACCGATCGTGGCGAGAACGCCAGTGCCCCGGCTCATGCGCCGGCCGGCCTGCACCTCGATACGGGCAAGGCGCGAGGCAACGCGTTCCTTCAGACCGTCGGCGCCGGCATGTTCTCTCGCATCTGCGGACAGGCGGACTTCCTGGCGAGCGGCATTGACGAGAGCAGCCCCGGGCCCTCCCCTCCCCTCAAGCTCTTTTTCCGCGTCGCTCAATGTAGCTGCGCTGTTGATGATCTGGAGTGCGCGATAAGCGCGAAGGCGCGCGCCTGCAAGTTCGAGTGTCTTGGCGAGCCATACGGTCCAGGTGACGAGTGAAGCAAAGCCAAGCCCGATCATCACACCTTTGACGACCCAGTCGGCCGCCATGAACATGCCCCATGGTGAAAGATTGTGCGGCAAATTCCGCAGCGTGGCCTGCGGGGTTGGAGCCGACGCATCCATCGGCAGAACCGCGCCTGAAGGCGCAGGTGATATGGTTGGTAGAGGCGTGGTTGCAGCAGGGTTTGTTGTTTCCGGGGCGGGCGCCGATTGCTGCGCTGAGTTGGGCTCGGGAGGGGTTACCGTTTCCTGTCCGTGTGCCGTTCCGCAAACGGTAGCCGCGAATACGAGCGCGGCGAACAATGGGCCAACCGGCGACCATTGCAAAAAACATGCCTTCGAGACTTTGTCGGCCTGTGTCTGCTTCATTAGCCGTTCCTTCAACTGTCGTGGAGAGCGGCTTATTATTTATGAGTAAAATAATCAACTATATTCTGGTGAATATTCGCGTGCTAGATGATTCCCCATGCTCGGTAGCGCCCGCGGCCAGTCATCTCGCGCACGCCAAGTTCCGCGATGAGATTCAGGGCGCCGCGCTGGGACACCTTGAGTTCCTTGGCAATCAGAGCCGTCGAAACCATAGGAAGTGAAAGTACAAGATCGATCATCCCCGGCAGGCTGGAGGTGGAGCGGCGGTCCTTCAATTTGCGCTCCATCTGCATGCGGGCGAGTCCAAGCCGTTCGACATCCTTGAGACCGGTCGTTGAGGAGGTCTGGACTGCCTCCAGAAACGCGAGCAGACGCGTTGTGTGGTCGCGCGAGCGGCGCCGCTCGCGCGGGACGGAACGCAAACCCGCATTCAAGGCGGCCATGTGTGATTTTGTCTTGCCGCGTTCCCGCAACATGGCGGCAACGAGCATGGGACCAAGCCAATGCTGGTGCTGTAGCGGCTCGATCTGTTCCCACGCATCCCAGGCCACAGCTGCCGCAAGCAGCGGCGGCAGGCCATGCGAACGTTCATACACCTTGAGCCAACGATCCAGTCGCGCATCTTCGTCCCAATCGGGATCATAAACGAGTGGGTCGCCGTCCGGGGTCACCGCCGAGGGAGGCGGTTCTGTCCCCTGCCTGGAGGGAGGATTCGGAAAAGCGGAATTTCCGGGCTCTGCGAGAAGCCGCGTCGTGCGGTCCAGCAATGTATCGAGGCGGGCCAGGCCGTCCTCGAATTCATTCTCGGCTTCGGTTTTCGCGATTTCTGTAACCGGCTCCGGGCGATGAACAGGAATAATGGGCGTGAGCGGGGCCTCGCTAAGTGTGCGTCCACGCAGCGCGGCAATGCCTTTTGCGCTAAGGGCCCAGCCGGGGGCGTTGCCCGCGACCTGACGCCGGCAACGCAGGATCGCGTGTGCCTTGGTCAACTCGTGGGTTGGGGTGCGAATATCCATCCGGGCATCGTGAAGCACAAGGTCCTCGGTGTGGACGAGTTCACCAGCGAGCCATAAGGCATTGCATGCTTCGATAAAGTGAGAGCGGGTTATCCAGCCTTCGTTTTCCCGCAGCAGCCCTTCCCGCGTGCGGCGGCCGCTCGGCTCACCAAGGTCCCCTTTTCGTCCAAGCCGGTCGTCGAGGCGTGCAAGAGCGTCCTCTGCGGCAACGAGCGGAGCAAGCAAATCCCAGGGTGAAAAATCAGCCGAATCGTAAACCATTGAAAACATGGTAAACGAAAGGTTAAGCGGAAGCTATATGCGCATTCGCTTCCAGCCGCGTTGCCGATTCGGTAATGTTGAAGAGAGTGAACAACGAGCTGGTCTAACGCCTAGTCTAGACGCTTTGGCGACGTTAGCCAACCACGACCGTCGCTTTTCCAGGGACACGATTATAAAGATCGATGATGTCCTGGTTGATAAGGCGGACACAGCCAGAGGACATCGACTGTCCAATGGACCACCATTCCGGCGAGCCATGGATGCGGTATCCGGTATCGACGCCATCCTTGTAGATGTAGAGTGCGCGGGCGCCCAGCGGATTCTGCGGACCGGGCTCCATGCCATTTTCGTATTTCGCAAGTTCGGGTTTGCGGCCGATCATTTCGCGTGGTGGCGTCCACCTCGGCCACTCCTTCTTGTATTGGATATTAGCACGCCCGCTCCACAAGAATCCGGCTTTGCCAATGCCGACCCCGTAGCGAATAGCATCACCACCTGGCTGGACAAGATAAAGGTAGCGCTCCTGCAACCGGACGACGATCGTGCCGGGTTGCTCGCCGGTCGGGTCGACAACAATCTGGCGACGAAACTGCGCCGGAATTTTCTGATAGGGAACGGCCGGAAGTGAGTAAGGTCCTTCCTGCACCGCCGCATACATGACGTCGGGTGCGGTCACGGATTTGTCGACGCTGATTTGCGGGCGGATACCGCTGGTCGGGAGCGGGTCGATATTCATTTCGGGCAGTTCAAAAGTCGTTTGGGTGCAGCCCCCTACACCCGCCAATGCGAGCGAGCCGACGCCAATCAGAATTTGGCGCCTGGAAACACAGTGCGATTTAGTCTCGGTTGTGAATGCGTCGTTGCTCTGGGACACTGCAGTACTCGCTTACAAGCCGGTGCATTTAAGCTCTGACTGTATGGAAATGTGGTTTACAAATAGTGAAGTCGATAGCGTCACTTGACATGGGCGTCAGTTGACAGCTGTCAACTTCATGTCACCAAAGCGCAGCGTTGACAGCTGTCAACACGGTACGTCCCGACATAGATCTAAGGTCGAATTTTGAAATTTGCTCGGCTGATTTAAGGTTTGCACAATCACTCGTTTTACTTAATTCGATTTCAACATCCGGTTGCACTCGCCGATCTGCGAATCTCAACACTCAATAAGAGTTATCAAGAATGATAGATGACACGGCCCTCTTTGGTTCCGCGCCCTCCCATTCAGGCCAAATGGATGAACCAACGCCTACGAGCGCAAGCGCGGTCCCGGCCAAAAGTCCTTCGCAGCAATTCGCTGCCGCGGAGGACTTCATTCGCAATAATCTTCTTCAGCCTATCAATCTGTCCGATATCGCCAGCGCGGTCGGTGTAAACACCCGGTCATTGCAACGCCTGTTCCGCAAGCTGAAGGGGGTAACGCCTATGAAGGTGCTGCTGGATTGCCGTATCGAGGCGGCTCGAAAGATCATCGAGAATGGGGACGCAATGTCTGTCAGGGAGCTCGCCGCCCGCTTTCACTTTGCCAATCCAGGCCGTTTCTCGAAGCTTTACCGCGAGACATTTGACTGCACGCCTTCGCAGGACATTCGCCTGTATCGCCCTGTTGATGCGGCTGGGACGGATTGAACCAAGTTAGGGCGCCACACGGCGCCCGAGCAAGACAGTACCCCGCACAGAAAACAGGGGGAGCGCCGCTGGCGGGCAAAGATGCCAGCGGCGCCCTCGGGGTCACAAGGTCGGGAGGTGGACTCTGCCTTGCACAGCCTGATGGTACAGATCCAACTCCAATCAACAATCACCCCGGCGGGGGAAGTGGATAACGGGGAGATCGACAATAAACGCTTGGCGTCAGAGACCACGCTTGCTGAGATGTCCCTAAGTTGGAGCTAGTCAAGTACCCGCTCACGTTCAACGCAGCTTGCGACACCGACTTCGCGTCGCGTGTGGTGACGGAAGTTCTGACGAGCTAGACTATCCGGTAACCAGGCGACGGGCTGCAACAGGGTGGCCAGCCGCACGAGCGAAACTTGGACACGGTTGATCCAATTTCCAACCGACTTCCGGAACGTCGATTGCAGTCGTCGGCATCAATGGGACACGGACGTCGGGGAGGGCGTGCGAGATTCCGTTTCTCATGCCCGATGAAGGGTGCGAGGTGGTGCGCATCGGGAACAAGCGCGGAACCTTCGGGTTTCCGCTTCCACTATCATGATCCCGGCATCCGGACGGCCTAGATTCTAATACGAAATCAGGCTGGACGGGCAAATGGCATCAAGGTCGACCGGAAGCTAAATACAAATAAGCTTCAGTATCATTTACATAAGTCAAAGAATCCGCGCATAAAGCAGCGACATTCCTTATCGCGTCAGCCTGCCAGTTGTCGCGGTATCATGCCTATGTCGTCCACGTGGAAAGGCGTGGTTTGATAGATCTCATTGATCCAATTGCCGAAAAGCAGATGGGCGGCGCTGCGCCACCGGTTCGCCGGCTTTCGTGACGAGTCGTCATCGGGAAAGTAGTTGCGCGGCAGCGGCATTGACGGTGCGTTTGCGAGATCGCGGAAATACTCGTCGCCAAGCGAGTTCGTGTCATATTCGAGGTGGTTGAACATGTGCAGCGACCGGCAGGAGGGATCATCGACCAGACCTAGCCCCGTCTCCTCTCCCTCAAGTAGCACCTCTATGCCGCGCCCCTGTGGGATGTCGTCGCGCCGAACCTCCGTCCATCGCGACACGGGCATAAGCACGTCATCAGAGAAACCGCGCAAATATGGCGAAGCGGGCGCGAGGTTGCCGTGGTTGAAGATGCCGAAAGCCTTTGCCGACAAATGGTGCTTCGGGATGCCGTGAAAATGCCAAAGTGCAGCTTGGGCTGCCCAGCAGATAGTCAGGCAGTGATGGACATGCGACTGCGTCCAATCGAAAATGTGGCGGAGCTCATCCCAATATTGCACGTCTTCAAAGGCCAGATGCTCGACCGGCGCGCCGGTAATGATAAATCCGTCAAACCGCTCGGCACGGACTTGCTCCCAGGCACGGTAGAATGATGCCATGTGCGTGACCGGCGTGTTGCGCGCCACGTAATTGGTTATCCTAACGAGGGTGAGTTCGATCTGCAGCGGCGTTGCGCCGACCAGCCTTGCGATCTGCGTTTCCGTGCTGATCTTGTTCGGCATCAGATTGAGCAATCCGATCCGCAGTGGCCTTATATCCTGACGCACCGCGTCCCGTTCGCGCATGATATTGACGCCTTCGGCTTCGAGCTGGCGGCGTGCGGGCAAATCGTCGGGGATCTTTATCGGCATTATCGCGCGTTCCTGTTGGTTCGCTGGACAGACGCCGGTAGCTAAATCCGTATAATTGCCGGTTCGGCCACATCCTCCCTAACGGAAGTACCACCTTGCCCGGAGCGCAGGTTGGCGTTGGGCGTCAACCCAACTCTTGATGTCGAAGCCACTTCTACGCAGACGATCACAACTTCGCAAGTCTCTTCTGTACGGTGTCCGGCGTTTGCGGAGGTTCTGCCGCCTTCAAAGCGAAAAAACGTCTTTACCGGGAGCGCCAATCAATCGCCGTCCGTTAGCGTCGCCCCTGACTGGTAGAGCAAGACCGGGCGGATTTCATAGACGGCAGTCGGGTTGGCACGGCGCAAGTCGCGGGCAATGGCGATCGCCCCCTCAATTGCAGGGCACTCAACAACATAGAAGCCAAGCAATTGCTCCTTTGTTTCTGTAAACGGCCCGTCAGTGACGATACCGGCTCCCTTGCCGCGCAATGTGACAGCGCGCCGGGTCGGCCCAAGGCGGGCCGCCGGGCCCAGGCTCTTTTCCTTTACAAGGCGGTCGCCGATTTCCAGAAGTTCGGCCATCAACGATGCGTCCTCCTCTTTCGACCATGATTCGACAATCTCTTCCTCGTGATAGGCCAAGATGGCGTAGAACATGAACTGCGTCCCTCTTTTCAGACCATGATGACAGAAAAAATCGGCGGCGATCGTCCGATTGCTATTTCTGGCGCGCAGCCGATCCGACAAGCCATACGATGAGGGATAGCAGTCCGGCTCCGACCGCTGCCCCTCCGAGAAGCTCGACAAGATATCCTGTTGCGGGAACGCTTCGCGCCCTGCCGGTATAGAGTATCCATATGGCCATCAGCAGGCATCCAAGTATAGCGCCCCACATAGCAGATCTCGTTAAACTGAGTTTCCTCATCATTTCTCCGGAAAGGCGTTAGAGGAAGCGGACGTTCGCCTTGGCTATGCTGGACGATCAAACAAGGCATGCCAAATGAGTGGTACGCCAAAATAGATTATCGCGGCCGCAATGAAAACCAAAGCAAAGATAAACCAGGCTCTGACACTGCTCTTCATATGGATTCCCCCGACGTGGTGCATGTTGCCAAGCGGCCGTCAAAATAATGCTACACCATCGCGAGACCAAATCTTTATTCGCTTGGTCCCAATTCTTGGCAATCGATCCAAAATGTATAAATGCAAATTAACCGACGCGGAACTAAATTTCAGGCAATTGGTTCGAAATGAATGACACAAAGGCTGGAAACGTGCGCCTGCTTTTGCGGGCAAGTCACCGCCGAAGCCGAGGGCGAACCGTTCTGGATCTGCTACGATCACGACGATGATTGTCGCCGCGCGATCGGATCACCGCTGACGATCTGGGTGGGTTACAAAACGGCACAATTTCGCTTTACGCATGAGCCACCAAAGACCTTCTCAAGAACGAGTGGGGTAGTGCGCAGCTTCTGCGGTACCTGTGGCACCTCAATCGGGTATGAGGATGAGGGCATAGCCGGCGAGATATATTTGACGATCGGCTTCTTCGATCATCCTGAACATTTCGCCCCCGCTGCGCATGCCTATTGGCAGTTGAAGCTTCCCTGGATTGCCTTCGACGATACCTTGCCAAGAATAGATCAGTACTCGCGACCGCGCGACGCGGCCTATGGCACGCCGCGTGATCGGAAGTGAGAGAACACACTCCAGGAAGCGAGTGGGTAGGGCAGGGGGCTTTTTAGTGGGGGCTGCAAATCAGCGATTGGCTTATTCCGCGGGACAAAGCTTTTTGATGGCCTGAGCTTTCCCGTTGAGCTTGGCAGATTGCCTGCGCTTCATCATATCGAATGCGATTATGGCGCCCAATAAGACGGGGCCGCCTAGAACGATGAAATACCATAGGTATAGCGTCATCGGTTTCCTTCATTTGTGACAGGAGATTGATTGCAGTCGAAAGAAATGTCTTGCCTGCAAGGCCATAGGATTGTGCCCTTTTTAGCGTGAGCAAAAGGGGCTCGAAAAAAATGTGGTTAACGGCGACTCTTTCGCGCGCTGACCGAAGCATTGATCCGCTCGCAATCACCGTTGAATTTGATGATCAACTGTTCGGCATCATCCCTGTTGAGGTTAAACGCTTCCATGAGGTGATCGACAGTGTAGGTTTCTCCGATTTTGCCCGGAGGGCGGTTCTTCCATGTGGAAGTCGTCTTATCGTTGGTCATCTGTTTTCCTCGCATGTGAATGGCTGTCTCTTATGAGCGGAATGCCATCTCCGCCTTGAGCATCGCGCCTGGCGTCGGTCAGCATGGCCTCTCTCTCGCCGCGCGATCTGTGGCGCATCGATTTGATCGATTTATTTGAAATCCGAAACTGTCCGCAGGTTGGGCAGAAGAATTCAACGAAATCGCCGTCTCGGGGTAGCACTTCATGAACAGGTTCATCGGAAATAGGGCAATTATAATAGGTTTTTAGCATATATCCTCCGTTGAGCAGTATACACCCTCCATCAGTATTCACCTAAGAAACCGCGCCCCTTCCAAAATTACGTGTTGATGTTGAATATCCGGCTTTTTGCACCCTTCAAGACGGAAGGAAGTAAACGCTCGCGCCCAGGAACACGATCAGGATCAGGGCAAAAGCGGCAATCCGGAGATACCAGGCTCTATTATTGTTCATGCCGATCGATCATCTCATATGCTGGCGTAAAATGAAAAACAGCCACACTCCGACAATGAGAGCCATCGCAGTCAGGGCATAGAAGAGCCAGCCGCCTGAAAACATATCTGCCGCAATCGTCGTCATTAGAACCGTAAATGATTAATGGTTCAGTGAGGGAACGCGGGCCAAACCTGTCTGTTCCATGGGACGCAGGCGATAGAGACAAATGCTGCGGTATCGCCACATTTGCAAGTAATGCATCGTTCGGAAAGAGGTGGAGTATGAAGATGCCGGGAGTGAGCGGCAGCGATTACGGGACTATCAACAGCAAATACGATAGTGTTGCACTACGGAATACCCGCGTCGGCCACCAAATGGGAGGCTTCGTACACAGCATAGACCCATGAAATGAGGAATTCGAACGATGCGCAATGCAGTTACAAATTCAAACGACACGTTTTCTAAGCAACTTTCACGGAGCCGTATCCTGCTGATCGTGGTTCCGCTCATGGTGCTCGCATCGTGTGCTTCTTCCGAAAAAAAGTGGGTCCATAGCGAGGCTCCGGCGACTCCGGCAGACAATGATATGGTGCAGTGCAAATACCAGGCCGCGAGTGCAACGGCTTCCTTGGCTTCCGATAGTTCTGCCAGACGGAAGGAAGAAGCCAATCTGATCAATAGCTGCATGCAGGCAAAGGGATACAAACAGTAATCACCCGTCGGTGTGCAACTATAGGCCTGGCGCCCAAGACCTGGCTTTCGGACTGACATCCATAAAATCAAACGTGGCGCGGCGGTCGTGGGTCTATCGGCGTCGGTGGATGAAGGTCCAAAAGGAGTTCCAGTGCACGGGCGGCAGCAAGTACCTGTCCCTCGGCGCGGGTGCGGCCGACGATCTGTAGTCCGACCGGACGTCCATCTTTGGTGAACCCGCAAGGCAGGCTGAGCGCCGGCGCTGCTGTCAGGGAAATTGCGTAGGCTATTGCCAGCCATTCGAAATAATTAGGAAAGGCATAGCCGGCACATTCCTTCACCTATCTGTCGCTGGCAGGATACGCGGCAACGATCGTGGCCGGACAAAGAAGGAGGTCATAAGTCTCGAAAAAGGCATGCATCCTTCGGTAAATCGCCGCGCGATTGTTTTCCGCTCGTACGATATCTGCCATCGAATAGCTGAGCCCCTTTTCAATATTCCATACGACTTCCGGCTTCATTTTGTCCCGATGTGGTTCCAGAAGCGCGCCGTAACTTATGGCAAAGGCCATGCCGCGCAGGACGCTGAACGTGTCATGGGCCTCCGAGAGATCGGGATGCGCCTCTTCAACATGCGTGCCAATTGCCGCCAAGCTTGCAGCTGCTGCGCGACAGATCGAGGCGACCTCCGAGTCAACGGGCGTAATGCCAAGATCGGCGGAAAAGGCCACCCGCGCCGGCCGCCAGCCGGAGCGCGCTGCGGCAAGGAAGCTTTCGGTCCGCGGTAACGACAGAGGATCAGCAGGGCTATCGCCGGTCATCGCATCCAGCAAAAGCGCTGTGTCTTCGACGTTGCGAGCCATAGGGCCGTTGACGCTCAGCAGTTCATCGATCTTGAATCTCGCATTGCGAAGAACGCGGCCCGGGCTTGGGCGCAGCCCAACTACCCCGCAGAAGCTGGCGGGATTGCGCAAGCTGCCTCCAAGGTCGGAGCCTTGCGCGACCCAGGCCATGCCAGTGGCAAGAGCAACGGCGGCTCCACCCGAGGAGCCTGCAGCGGACAGGTCGGTATTCCAGGGGTTCAATGTTGTCCCGAAGACGTCGTTGAATGTATTGCCACCAGCACCAAATTCTGGGGTGTTCGACTTGGCGTAGACAACACCGCCCTCGGCCTCCAGCCTCTCGACAAGAATGTCGGATTGTTCGGGAATATGGTCTGCAAATATTGTCGAGCCATAGGTGCTGCGAGCGCCGGAAACGTCTGTCAGGTCCTTGATTGGCACAGGCAGTCCCGCCAAACGACCGCGGCACCCGAGAGGCTGTTGGAGCAGGCGACGGGCTCGATCGCGGGCGCGATCGAAACAAAGGATCGGAAGTGCGTTGACGACGTTCTCGACGGCGGCAATGCGAACCTCAAGTGCATCGAGACAGTCGAGCGGCGTTACCTCACCGCCATTTAACAGATCGACCACCTCGCAGGCAGACATGCCCGTTAGACCAATATCGCCTGCCACGACGCTATTCTCCGATGGAACGTGTCCAAGCGAAAACACTATACCAGTGTTTGGTGTGGTGTGTCGCAAAAATAGGCATGCCGGACGCGCTCTAGCGGGTCTGGTAGCGCTCGGTGCGGCGAAGCCCCCGAGTTGAGCATTTGTTACATGGTCGTCGGCGCGTGCCCCGGTGCATTACTGTTTCATCCCACTTGACTTGCTCGGGCAATTTGTTCTCTTTTCGTTCCCATGACAAGGACAATCAAGAATCTGGGCCAGGCGGCCCGCTACGGCATGTTCGTGCGGGTCGGTTGCCGAAAATGCGATAAGGTCGCGACCTTCACGGCGACTGACCTCGCCGCAGTTCTCGGCCACGGCCGCACACTTCCCAGCCTCACCTTCCGATGTCGGGACTGCAATTCCATAGATTGCGAGGTCATGCCCTACGAAGACGACCGCGATCGCGTCAACAAGAAGCGCGTCATCTGGCGACCGGTGAAGGAATAAAGTACGATACATAAGTTGGGAAACCATGTAGGCCTACCCCTATTGCCCTCAGTTCACGAACTCGACCGGCTATTTCGTCAAACTTGTTTCAGTCGGGTAATTGGCATCCTGCCAGGCTGCGATGCCATCAGCGAAATAAGAAACTTTGGAGTATCCCCAAGCCAGGGCTTTGGCCGAAGCGAAGGCTGCGTCGACGCAATATTTGGCCTGGCAAGTGAAGATGATGGAATTGCTTGGACCAACCTTTTCGGAAAGTGTCGCCTTTGAAAGGACATTCGTCGCCGGCAAGTTGATGGACCCTGGGATATGCGCATGACTGAATGGCCTTGGACTGCGCACATCAATCAGTTGCGCCCCTTCATCAATTAGCCGCTTGACTGCGGCGGCACCGAGCTTAGGCGCACCGCTGACGGAGTACTCGCCATTCACCCTGTTGACAGCCTTAGCGTAGGTCTCATAGGCAATGTCGGTTCCAGCGCCTTCCGGCACCCCGGCCTTGCGCAATCCTTCGAGCAACCTGTCACGATAGGCAGGATAATAATCGGACATATCGACATACCACTGCCAGGCAATTGCCTGAACAGTTAGCGGTCCGCGGCCGAAAGGTATGGTGATCCCGTTGTATTTGGCCATGTTGAGCTGAACACCACCCAAATTTCCCAAGTGGCCCAGGCCGGACGTCAAGGTAGCGTAGTCATCGGCCACATCCCATTGCAGGGTTATCAGGTATTTCAAGGCATCGACGGCGTCTTCATATTTCTCCTGATGGAACAGCGAGATAGCCAAGGCCCTGAGATACTCCGGCGGATATTTCGGATCGAGCCGCATGGCAAGCCGCGCTTCCACTTCCGCTTCGGGCGCCCGACCTGCAGCATTGAGATATCGTGCTTTGCGGATGTGATGTTCGGGGTCGTTGGCGTCGAGCTGAATCGCGCGGTTGGTTGCGATAAGGGCCTGATCATAGCCGCCATGCGCAGCCAGCACCTCCGATGAAATGGCGTAGGCGAGCGCGTTCTGGTAAAGCATCGCCATCGGCAGGCTTTGATCGACGCTACTCATGGCCTTCCGAAACGCAGAATTACCCGAGTTCCAGCAGGCGACCGCTATCTCCCAATTCGCAGCGGCGACTGCAGCGTGGGCACGACTATAATAAGGATCGAGGCTGAGGGACTCGTTAAAAAGCGCGATCGATTTGAGCAACTCGACGTCGGTGCCGATACGCAAATGGCCCAAGCCTTCGAGCAACCGATCATATGCTTCGGGGGTGGTTTCCGCCTGTGCCGATTCAGCAGAAGGCGGGACGTTCACTTGAAGCGATAAGCCAATCTCGCCGACAAGCTTGTTCTGAAGCGCAGAAACCTGCGATATCCTGCCCTCGTAGTGCTTATCCCACACGCGCTGATTGTTTAGCGCGTCTGTGAGCTGTGCTTCAATCCGCACGAAGTCGCCATCACGCCTCAAGTTGCCTTCGAGCACATAGCGTACCCCCATTGCTTCCGCGATATCTTGAAGCTTTGTTGGCCGGCCCTTGTACGTAAAGGACGAGTGCCGAGCGATGACGAAGAGGCCGGGCAATTCTGACAGCTCGGTAATCAGATCCTCCGTTATCCCATCGGCGAAATAGGCCTGCGAGGCCCCGGGGCTGAGATCGTCGAGCGGCATGACAACGATAGAAGGTTCTTTCGGAAGCGGATATTTCATGCGGGCCATCATGGCCGACTCAGCAACCGGTTGGCGCGGCCACAGCCAAAGTGTTGAACCGGCTAAGGAAACCGCGACCAAGACAACTCCCGCTACCATTGGCCACCGGTGCAAGCGCCCCGCTATCGTTGCTTTACCAATGTCCGTCCCCCGAAGCCTGACGCGATAGGTTCGCACCGGGCGGGCGATGTTTTTCACGTGGCGCTCACCCACAAACTCCACAGGCAGCTCAAGCCTGCCCGGCAACTGGTCATACGCTGTTCCGGAAACGAATAGTCCGCCTGGCTCGCAAAGCTGCTCGAGCCGCGCGGCGACGTTAACCCCATCGCCAAGGAGGTCATCGCCTTCGACCACGACATCTCCAAGATTGATGCCCATCCGAAAGACGATGCGCCTGTCTGCCGCTACGCCGGCTTGGTGAGCGGCAGTTCCTCTTTGTAGCGCGACGGCACAGACGACGGCATCGACAACCGAGCCAAACTCCATGATGGCCCCGTCGCCCATAAGCTTGACTATCCTGCCGCGATATTCGGCAAGCAGCGGATCGGTAACTTTGGATCGCAAGTCTCTGATTGCTGCGAGCGTACCGGCTTCGTCCGCTTCAACAAGTCTGGAATAGCCCACAATGTCGACGGCGAGAATTGCAACCAGCCGTCGCTCGGCATGATCCATTCCCATGGCCTCTCTCCAACAAGGTGTAGGCCTGCTATGAGGTTCTTGAGAACCAAACCGCTTCTCGTCTCGTGAATTCTACTCCCGTTTACGTTTATCCGCGAGTAGTACATGCCTCCCGTGCAGACGCGTCCACGGAGCAGTCATTAGCGATGAGTGGTGGTCGCAATTTGCGGCAGCCACGTGACCTAGCCGAAGCCCGACGAATGGTGGTTGCGGCCCTTCAGCAACGGATCCCTCGTGTGGGGAGCACAGCGCTGTGGTGTGGAATTCGTTGAAGCGCTGGCCCTCTGAGGTCAGGCTGTCTGCCGCCGGTGACGGAGTGCCCCCCGCCGAACGTGCTGAACTGACCGAACCTCACCCAGAGTTGCCGCTAAGCCGCCATCTCAGCTTTCCTTGACCACCGGGGGCACCTTCCAGCTTCCATTCAGGATTGAGGGAGATGCGTCCTTGGGCCAATACATGCGCAGCATCGGGATGAATGCTCCTTTGGGCGCCGGTAGCCAGTTAGCCTCCTTGTCCGCGCCAGGCGACTTGTTCTGGAAATAAAGTGTCAGCGATCCGTCAGCATTGGGCTTTGGATTGTTGCGTGGGCTGACCGTAAACTTGTTCAGCGGATTGGGTACAAACCACCAGCCCTTGTCGATCTCGTACATGGTGATTGACCAGAAACCGTTTACGGGAGGCGTCTGATCCTTAGGAAAGGTCAAGGTGTAGTTGTTCGCACCGGTCAGCTTTTCACCCTTCGAATCGACTTCGGTGTATGGATAGACCGCATCAAGCTGCTGATTGGCGGGCCAGCCAAAGGCGGCCACGGTGGCGCGTTTGATGTAGTCATTTGGCCCATATGTGCCGAGCCCCTTTGACACGACCCAGCCGTCTACTACCTCGCCCATTTTTTCCTTGTTGGCCTGGATCGTCTCCAGGGCAGCTTGCGGAATGTCTTTCAACGCCGCCTGTACCGCCGGGTCCAGTTTGCTCATCTCGAATGGCTTCCCGGGCTCGATGCCGATTTTAGCCATGCTCGCGATGATCGGCGCATCTTCGGCCGCCGGCGGCGCATCCCCGCCCATCAGCTTTGCCATCAGATTGAAATAGCCTTCCGTTCCCATGTCGAGAATGACTTTTTGCGGAGCGTCTTTCATGCTGAAACCCGGCTTAGGGTTCACCTTGGGAGCTTTTGGCTTGTAATTTTTAGTGCCCCACGCGGAGAGCGGCGTAATCTTGTATTGGGCCTGCAACGCATTGACGGCCTTGTAATCTGCCTTCGTCCCGTCAGCATAGGTGCGGCCGAGAATGACCATATAGCGGGTCGCCATGGGGAAATGGTTTATTCCTGCCGGTACATCGCCTTTCCAGGCCGGGCCGGTAAACAGATAGTTGGCGGCTTTTCCGTCAGCCGTGCGTTTGCTCGGCGATTGCTCGGAGTCCGACATCCAAAGGTCTACGACCTCGAACAGGTAGAAGCGGTCGCCCATGTCCGGATGGCTAAAAACCTGGGGCTCATTCAGATCGAGCCACGTTACCGAATATAGCGTATCCGCATTTGGGGCAGATACGCCGCGATAGTTCGCCGGCGGATATCGGGGAACATTGATAAATTGTCCCATCGGCCCGGTGAATTCCACAACCTTCGGCACATTGCTCATTTGAACGCGGGTGACCTCGGTCGTGATGAGCGAATAGCCATAGATGTATGCATCCTCGGCAATCTGGCGCGCTTCTTCCGCCGATATCGTCTGTGCAAATGTGGGATGGTTTATCGTGAGGCTGATTGCGGCAACGCCGCCAGCCAATACAAAGGCTCGTCTGTTGATATACATCTCGATTTCCCTGCAGCGTTGCGTTCCCGTTCAGGTTAGACGGCAGGCAAGACAGGGCGGAAGTACATTACTGTAAATTACAGTTAGATAAGCTTGCGCCGGGCGGAGTATAAATCGCCATGGAAAACGTGAAAAGCGCAAGGGCGCAGATAATACGCGCACCGGCTAATGCCCCAAGAGCGAAAAAAGAGCTGCTGCGGCGCGAAGCAGTTAGGTGTTCAAGCTTTCAAAGCATACAGTCGAACTTCGTTTTGCGAAATCAGGAGTTCCGGGTGTCCGTTTTAGAGCGCAACAATGTCAAACTATCCGGCGGCGGGGAACGGTCGATGGTGTTCGCGCACGGCTTTGGCTGCGATCAAAACATGTGGAAGTTAGTGGCGCCTGCCTTCGAAAGCACGTTCAGAACCATTCTTTTCGACCATGTCGGGGCCGGTGGCTCCGATCTTGGCGCTTACAACTCCGCGAAATATGCGTCCCTGGAAGGATACGCCGACGACCTTATCGAGATTGGCGAGGAACTCGAACTCAAGGATGCGGTGTTCGTTGGGCATTCCGTCAGCGCCATGATCGGCGTGATTGCTTCGCTCAAGGACCCGGCGATTTTCGACAGCCTGATCCTCGTCGGCCCATCGCCCCGCTACATCGACGACGGTGAATACGTCGGCGGCTTCAGTCGTGCTCAGATCGACGAGTTGCTGGAGTCCCTCGCGGACAATCATCTTGGGTGGTCGGCCGCAATGGCCCCAGCCATTATGGGCAATCCGGACAGACCCGAACTTGGTGAAGAGCTAACCAACAGCTTCTGCAGAACCGACCCTGACATTGCAAAGCAGTTCGCGCGGGTCACTTTCACGTCGGACAATCGCGACGATCTTCAACGTGTCACAGCGCGAACATTGATACTTCAGTGCCGGGAAGACATTATTGCCTCAGAGAACGTAGCGAATACGTGAAGCAACACATTCCTCAAAGCAAACTGGTTATGTTGAACGCTACGGGCCATTGCCCCAATCTCAGTGCTCCCGACGAAGTCATTGCGGCCATCAAGGCGTTTGTGTGAGCCGTGCCCGAGGATCCCAACAGCACATTCGCCGAAGATCTTGCGGAGCTGTACGAGAACGCACCGTGCGGATACTTGTCGCTTCGCCCCGACGGCAGAATCTTCAAGTCCAATCTCACCTTCTCGCGTTGGATTGGAGTTTCACAGCCTGAACTTCTCGACAAGAAGTTCAGTGAACTTTTGACGCTTTCCGGACGAATGTTTTACGAAACGCATTTTTCGCCGCTGTTGCGCATGCAAGGTTTCCTTGAAGAGGTCGCTTTCGATTTTGTTACCGGCGACGGGAAGAAACTACCTGTGCTTGCCAACGCAAAAGAGCGGCGGGATGACAATGGCAACCTGCAATTTACCCGTGTCGTCATCTTCCCGGCCGCTCAACGCCGCCGCTACGAACGCGATTTGGTCGACAAGCGAATCGCCGCTGAAGGTGCCAAAAGCGAAGCGATCTCCGAACGGATGCTGGCGGAGGCAGGTCTGAGCGAGGAACTGGCAATAGCGGAGTTGCGCGAACAGTTCATTGCGGTTTTGGGGCATGATCTTCGCAACCCGCTCGCTTCGATGGAGGGCGGTTCGCGCATGCTTCTGCAAGAAGAATTAAGCCCTCGGGCACAGAGGATCGTTACCCTGATGCAAGGCAGCGTGCAGCGCATGTCGGGCCTGATTGATAACGTGCTCGATTTTGCGCGAGGGAGGCTCGGCAGTGGCTTCGCGCTGCGGCTTGATGCGGACGAACTGCTCGACCCCGTCCTCAAGCAGATTGCAGAAGAGCTCCAATTGGGAACGCCCGGGATTTCCATTGAGACGAACTTCAACATCACCGAAAAAGTTTACTGCGACCGGGACCGTATTGGTCAGATGGTTTCAAACCTTCTCGGCAATGCGATTACCTATGGTGACACGAGCCAGCCAATCCGGTTTTCAGCAAGCACGAAATCGGGAATGTTGGAGATAAGCGTCGCCAATAGCGGCGTTCCAATAGCGCAAGAGGCGATGGAGCGCCTTTTCCAGCCGTTTTTTCGTGGTGGCGTTCGCGCAAGTCAACAAGGCCTGGGGCTTGGACTATATATCGCATCGGAAATTGCCAAGGCGCATGGTGGCACCCTTGTCGTAACCTCTTCTTCCATCGAAACGAGGTTTACCTTTCAGATGCCGCTACGCCCGACGACAAAATGAAGTGCCGCTCTTTCGAGGGCGCTGTCATTGTCAACGGTCATCAGTCCATGCATTCATTGGCTATGCGCCCGACCAGAATCGTCAAGAACTCCGCGAATAGAGATTTGAAACTGCTGCGGCGCCTGCTGCGTGCCAAAGACCACATGGACGCGGCGCCGCAGGAGGATTGGCCGATATCCCGGTTGGCAAGCGTCAGCGGCGCCTCGGAAGCCTATTTTGCGCGATCGTTTCGGGACGCCTTCGGCATACCGCCGCATCGTTACCTGTTGACGCGCCGGGTCGAGCGCGCCGCAGCGCTCTTGCGGGATACTGACACGCCCATCATCGCAATCGCGCTGCAGACAGGCTGGAACAGTCTTGGAACTTTTGGCCGCACCTTCCGGGACGTAACCGGTGAAAGTCCAAGCGAACTAAGGCGACGAATGCAACTTGTTCCCGGAGATCTCGAGAAGGTTCCCCACTGTTTCGTGAGCGCCGCGCAAAGGCCGCACCTCAAAATGGCAGTTTCGGAGAAGCGTCGACGAACGAAAGAGGGTAGGCACGACGGGCGAAAGGGAGATGACTCATGAAAAATGGTGTTCAAGTTGCCGGCGTCTATGTCCATGACCAGGACGAAGCGCTTCAGTTCTATGTCGAAAAGCTGGGATTTCGGGTGCACACGGATGCGCGCAATGGCGATTATCGCTGGCTGACCGTCCAGCATCCCGACCAGCCGGACTTCCAGTTGGGCCTGTTCCGTCCGCAGGCGCCCAGCGTCGATGACGCAACGGCTCAGGGCCTGGCTGAAGCCGTGGCCAAGGGTGCGATGCCGCCGCTGGTTCTGGTGGTCGACGATTGCCAGGCTGCATTCGAAGCCATGCGCAAGCGCGGGGTCGAGTTCACCCAAGAACCGATCGATCGATACGGCTCCATGGATGCAAGCTTCCGCGATCCATCAGGCAATGGCTGGAAGCTGGTCCAGGCTCGTTGATGTTGCCATGTGCCACATTCCATCCTGGATGCTCTTTCAAGGAGGCTCTCATGATCTTGCACTACTGGATACGCCAGAGCCATCGGTGGCTCGGAATTCTGCTGACCCTCACCATTCTGGCGAATTTTGTCTCGATGACGTTCGGTCCAGCGCCGCTCGCGATCGTTTACGCTCCATTGGTGCCGCTGGCTCTGCTTGTGTTCAGCGGCCTGTATATGTTCTTCCAGCGGTAGGCGAGGTTGATCCTGGTGCAGAGCGGCAGGTGTGCAGCACGATGGGGGAAAATAATGGTGCGATCGCGAAACCTTTAGCGATCGCGGCAGTTATGCATGTCAATCGTCGAAAGGAATGACAACATGCCAACTGCACCGGAACTGCGGGAAAAATTCTGGAAATCCCTGAAATCCGATATGACCATGATGTTGGGATTGGTGGGCGTTGAAGAGAGCCACACTCGTCCGATGACCGCTCAACTCGAAGGCGATCACGGTCCCATTTACTTCTTCACCTCGACCGAAAACTCGCTCGTACAAAACCTGCAGGGCGAGAGCAGAGCTGTCGCGACGTTCGCGGCGAAAGGTAACGACCTTTTTGCTGCCGTTCACGGCGGGCTCACAGTCTTCAACGATAAGGAAACCATCGACCGGCTATGGAACCGGTTCGTGGCGGCCTGGTTTGAAGGCGGCAAAGATGATCCCAAGCTGACATTATTGCGGTTTG
Organism: Phyllobacterium sp. 01N428; assembly: GCF_056399405.1. Taxonomy (NCBI): domain Bacteria; kingdom Pseudomonadati; phylum Pseudomonadota; class Alphaproteobacteria; order Hyphomicrobiales; family Phyllobacteriaceae; genus Phyllobacterium; species Phyllobacterium sp. 01N428. The sequence continues at coordinate 155,336 of NZ_JBFTRH010000005.1, read as the reverse complement.
ACGCCGAGCGGGCCGAGATATGGCTCAACGAATCCAGTCTGCTAGCGGTTGTCAAAATGCTGCTCGGCGTCGATCCGAAGGAAGATTACAAAGACGATGTCGCCGAGGTCCGTTTGACCTGACCTGGCGTAAATTAAGATTGAAATTGTGGCGCATGCTCCGTTTCCTACGGAGATGCGCCACAGTTTATGGCGCTATTCGAAGAGCTCGCGATTGTCAGCTTCGATCTGTGGCAGGTCGTTAAGAATGCCGTTCAGATGCTCCCTCATGGCGTTGGCTGAAGCTTCGGCGTTTCGGGCGTCGATGGCGGCGACGATTTTCTCATGCTGCTCGATGAGGTTGTTCATAGAGGCTGGGTTACGAAGCTGCAGGTTGCAGACGCGATCCATATGCGCTTTGATGTCTGAAATCGCGTTCCAGGCGAGGCCACAGCCGGCGCCCTCTGCAATGGCGATGTGGAACTGCTCATCCTCCCGGCGAAACGCATTGTGATCGTGACCGGTCATCGCCATTCGCTGGCGCTCGAGGATGCTGTCAATCTTTCGCCGCGTCCAGGTATCGAAACTCTCGCTGGCCCGCCTGGCGACGGCGACCTCGATCGCCTCGCGCACGAAGCGGGCTTCCATCATCTGACGCGCCGAAATGCGGACCACGATGGTTCCCCGATTAGGGCGGATTTCGACCAGCTTTGATTTTCCAAGGGCAATCAGCGCCTCGCGGACCGGCTGGCGGGAGACGCCGAGACGAGACGCGATCTCCTGCTCGGACAGGCGTGAACCCGGCGCGAGATCGAGGCGGATGATCGCCTCGCGCAAGTCACGTTCCACCTGCGCGGCGGTCGTTTCCCCGGTCTCGATCCTCACGGGCTCGATTTTCAATGTCTCAAGGTTCATGCTTTTCGCCGCCGCCATCTCGTTGACATTTGCATTTAGCCACCATACAGTACCATACAACTTAACGACAGCACAAGCGCGGTGGTCGATCCGCCGAGCCTAAAAGGAGGAGCCGGGCTTTAAAATCCGGTCGGTTGATGACGGTACAATCCAATTTCATAACGCCCGACTCTAGTGACCCGCGTTTGCAGAGTAAATCCCGCTACCGGATGCTTGTCGATGGCAAGTCTATTGATGCGGCCTCGGGCAAGACGATAGATCGGGTGAGCCCGGGCCACGCCGGCGTTGTGGTCGGCACGTGGCCGGATGCCTCTGCCGACGATGTTCGCGCAGCAATTGCGGCCGCCCGCCGGGCCTTCGACACGGGGCCATGGCCGCGCATGTCCGGCGCCGAACGATCGCGCTTGATGTTCAAGACCGCGGAGCTCATTCTCGCCCATGTGGAAGAGATCGCCCTGATCGAAAGCCTGGAGGTTGGCAAGCCGATTGCCCAGGCCCGGGGCGAGATCACCTTCTGTGCTGATCTCTGGTCCTATGCGGCCGGGCAGGCGCGGGCACTGGAAGGGCAGACCCACAATAATATCGGCGACAACCGCCTTGGCCTGGTCCTGCGGGAACCTGTCGGCGTTGTCGGCATCATCACGCCGTGGAACTTCCCCTTTATCATCGCCTCCGAGCGCGTGCCGTGGGCCATTGGCGGCGGCTGCACCGTCGTGTTGAAACCATCCGAATTTACGTCCGGCACATCGATCCGCATGGCGGAACTCGCCCGCGAGGCCGGTATTCCCGACGGTGTCTTCAATGTCGTCACCGGCTACGGCGATCCTGCCGGCCAGGTCTTGGCGGAGGATCCCGGCACAGACATGGTCGCCTTCACCGGTTCGGTTCGCGTTGGAACGAAGCTCGGCGAGATCGCGGCCCGCAGCGTCAAGCGCGTTGGCCTTGAACTCGGCGGCAAGGGGCCGCAGATCGTCTTTGCCGATGCGGACCTTGAGGCGGCGGCCGACGGCATCGCCTACGGCGTCTACCACAATGCCGGCCAGTGCTGTATTTCCGGAAGCCGGCTCCTGGTGCAGGAAGGCATCCGCGATGCGCTTCTTGATCGCCTGCTCGATATTTCCCGCAAGGTTACTTTCGGCGATCCCTTGAACGAGCGAACGAAGATCGGCGCCATGATCTCGGAGGCGCATGCCGCCAAGGTGCATTCCTATGTCGAGGCAGGGCAGGCTGACGGCGCCGAATTGTTGCTCGGCGGCGCACGGGTCGGGGAGGGCGCGGGGCTCTATTACGCGCCAACCGTGTTTTCCGGGGTCACCGCCGATATGTCGATTGCCCGCGAGGAAATCTTCGGGCCGGTTCTGTCGACGCTGACGTTCAAGACAGCTGACGAGGCCGTCGCTCTGGCAAACGCATCGGAGTTCGGTCTGTCGGCCAGCGTCTGGTCCACCAATCTCGAAAATGCGCTGCAGAGCATCCGGCGCATCCGGGCCGGGCGCTGCTGGATCAACAGCGTCATCGATGGCGCCCCTGAGCTGCCGATCGGTGGCTATAAGAAAAGCGGGCTGGGGCGCGAGCTAGGCCGCTACGGTTTTGACGAGTATTCGCAGTTCAAGGGCATTCACGTGACCTTGGGCCGGCCGGATCCTTGGTTCGGGTGAGATTGCTCATCGGAAACTGAGGCAGAGGAGAAAAATCTCGGCTGGCGCGATCTTTGGTCGGAGCTCGCCAGCCGAGACATGGGTCTTTCGACCCCGATTGCACATCCAAAGGGAGGATACGCAAATGAAATTGACCAAACTGAAAACCGCAATGCTTGCGGCGTGCGCAGCTATGGCCTTCACGTCCGCCGCGGTAGCGGCCGATGTCAAGGCCACGATGATTATCTATCTTGATCCGAGTGTCCAGTTCTTTAACCCTGTCGTCAAAGGCGCACAGGATGCCGCGGCACAATTCGGTGTCGATCTCGACGTGCAATATGCCAATAACGATCCGGTCCGCCAGAACGACCTTATTGAGAGCGCCACGGCCAGCGGCGTCGACGGCATTGCAGTTGCAATTTCCAGTTCGGATGCCTTCGATGCCAGCATTTGCGCCGCCGTCAAGGCCGGCATCATCGTCATCGGTTTCAACAATGACGATCTCGACGGGGCCAAGGGCAATTGCCGTCAAGCCTATGTCGGCATGAATGAATTTGCCTCGGGTTATGAACTTGGCAATCGCATGATCGAGCAGTTTGGCCTCAAGGATGGCGACGTGGTCTTCAATCCGCGCGAAATTCCTGAAGCTAGTTTCGCTGTCGCGCGTGGCGGCGGCATCGAAAAGGCAATGAAGGAAAAAGGCATTAAGGTCGAGACGGTTCGCTCCGGGCTTGATCCGGCCGAAGCCCAGAACATCATCGCGCAGTTCCTGATCGCCAATCCTAATGTCAAGGCGCTGTTCGGTACCGGGTCCGTGACGTCGACGGTCGGGGCAGGCGCCATCAAGGATGCCGGCGTCAAGATTCCCTTTGGCGGTTTCGATCTCGCCGTTGAAATCGTCAACGCGGTCGAATCCGGCGCCATGTTCGCGACGATGGACCAGCAGCCATACCTGCAGGGCTATTATCCGATCGCCCAGATCGCTTTGGCGAAAAAATACGGTCTGACCCCGACCGATGTCGACACCGGCCAGGGCGCCTTCCTCGATAAGACGCGCATCAGCTCGGTCAAGCCACTGATCGGCAGCTACCGATAAGCGTCACGCCTGAAGACCTTCCGGCCAAAACCGGAAGGTCCCCTCGATCCCTGGAACAGAGTAAAGACAGTGACCTACGCCATGACCGACGTTGCCGTGCCCAAATCGCGCACGAAAAAACAATCGCTGCTGAAGCACATCATGACCATGCCGGCCGGCGCGATTCTCCTGGTTTTCGCGGCCCTGCAGATCGCCTGCATCGCTGGCGCGCTCGCCTTTCCCGACGACTTCCGCTACCTGTCACCGCAGAACCTGACCATCCTGATGAAGGCTATTCCGGTGCTGGGTTGCCTGGCATTGGGCGCCGGCATCCTGATGATTGCTGGCGAGTTCGACCTGTCGATCGGCTCCGTCTATACCTTGACGGCGGTCCTGATGGCGAGCCTGGTCGATGGTGGCCTGAGCGCTTTCATCGCAGCACCGCTCGGCATACTGCTGGGGGTGATGATCGGACTTCTCAACGGGACGATCACGTTGCGCTTTGGTCTGCCGTCATTCATCGTCACGCTCGGCGGCCTGCTCTTCTGGCGTGGCGCCGTGCTGCTCTATAACGGCGCCGTCCAGGTGCGTTTCGATCCGGAACCTGCCTTTTCGAGCCTCTTTGCAGGCACGCTATTCGGCATCAATGCCGCGTTCATCTGGATCATCCTGTTCGTTGTCAGCTTCTATTTGCTGCTGCACCGGCACAAGTTCGGCAATCATGTGTTCGCCACCGGTGGCAATCCCGCCGCTGCAACGGCAATCGGCATCAACACTGACCGTGTCAAGTTGATTGCCTTTGCCATTGCCGGAGGCATGGCGGCGGTTGCCGGCATCATCGCCACGGCGCGCGTGGGCAGCGTCCAGCCGGGGCAGGGCGCCGGGCTCGAGCTTCAGGCGATTGCCGCTTGCGTCATCGGCGGGCTGTCGCTGCGCGGTGGTCGCGGCTCGATTATCGGCATCTTCCTCGGGGTCATGCTGATCCACACGATTACCGATGTACTTCTACTCCTCAGAGCCCCTGGCTTCTACCTCGACATGTTTATCGCAACGCTCATCGTGATCGCTGCCGCCTTCAACCATCTCATCGAACGCCGGGGGGCCGTATGATGTTTGCGCCCCATCTTCTCGAACTGCACAATATTTCCAAGACGTTTGGCACGCTGACGGCGCTGCGGGACCTGAGCTTCCATATCGGCCCAAGCGAAGTCGTCGGGCTCCTGGGCGACAACGGCGCCGGCAAGTCGACCACCGTCAACTTGATTTCGGGGATCCACAAGCCGACCTCCGGCCACTTGAGCGTCGATGGTCGCGAGACGCTGTTCACCTGCCGGTCCGATTCCGCCGATGCCGGCATCGAAACGATCTACCAGAATACCGCGCTGGTGGATTCGCTTTCGATCACCCGCAACATCTTCATGGGGCGCGAGCGCACCAATGCCTTTGGCTTCCTGAAGCAGGCAGAGATGCGCGATATCGCCATGGAGGTGCTCGAGAAGGCTGTCCACATCTCGGGTATCGATTCTCCCGATAAGCTGGTGGGTGACCTCTCCGGTGGGCAGAAGCAGGCCGTCGCCATCGCACGCGCCGTTTTTTTTAAACGGCGGGTGCTGCTTCTCGATGAACCGACCTCAGCCCTGTCCGTGCGCGAAACCGAGGCTTTGCTGGCGCAGGTGCTGAAGCTGAAAGCCGAGGGCGTGTCGAGCGTGCTGGTGACGCACAACCTCTACCATGCCTACCAGGTCTGCGATCGCTTTGTAATCATGAGCCATGGTACCAAGGTGTTCGATGTGAACAAGGCAGACACCAGCATCAGCCAACTCACCGAATATGTCGTCCTGACGTAACCCTTTCACCAAAAGCCAAGAGGCAAATGCTGTGACAATTTCCGTAAATGTGCGCCAGGTCGTTGGTCCAGAAGACGCTGCCAGGCGCGACACGAAAGGCCTGCGAGAGGGCTTCCTGATTGAAGGGCTTTTTTCGAAAGGTGAGATCAATCTTACCTACAGCCATCTCGACCGGATGATTGTCGGGGGTATCGTGCCGCTCGCAGAAGATCTTGTGATCGACCAGGTAAAGGAAACCGGCACCAGCCAGTTCCTCGAGCGGCGCGAAGTCGCCATCCTCAACATTGGTGGCAAGGGCACGGTCACTGTCGGTGTCGTCGACTATCCGCTCGGCTTTCAGGATGCGCTCTATGTGGGAATGGGACAGGGAACGCTGTCGTTTCGCAGCGACGACCCGGCCAGTCCAGCCGAATTTTATCTCCTGAGCGCACCTGCACATCGTGCTTGCCCGACCGTGCTGATCACGCCGGAGATGGCCAAAAAGGTGCGCACGGGCTCGGCCCAAGAAGCGAACGCACGCACGATCAACCAGTACGTGCATCCGGATGTCTGCGAAAGCTGCCAGCTCCTGGTAGGCCTCACGGCATTCGAGCCGGGTTCCGTCTGGAACACCATGCCCGCGCATGTGCATGACCGGCGCATGGAGGTCTATCTCTATTTCGGCATGGAAGAGTCGACCCGCATCTTTCATTTCATGGGAGAACCGCATGAAACGCGACATCTGGTGCTGAAAAGCCATGATGCCGTGTTGTCGCCGGGGTGGTCCATCCACTCCGGCGCCGGTACCGGTCGATACTCCTTCATCTGGGCCATGGCTGGCGATAACATGAGCTTCACCGACATGGACAAGATACCGATGGAAAGTCTGAGATGAATCCGTTCGATCTTTCTGGCAGATGCGCCATCGTCACGGGGGCCAACACGGGCATCGGCCAAGCCATTGCCGTCGGTCTCGCTGGTGCCGGCGCCGACATTATCGGCGTTGGCCGCTCGCCGATGCAAGAAACGGCGTCCCTCGTCACGGCCGGTGGCCGGGCGTTTCATCCGCTTCTGGCAGACCTTTCCAAGATGGATGAGGTGCGCGCCGTCATCGGGCGGGCCGCCGCCGTTCGCAAGCGCCCGGACATTCTGGTCAACAATGCCGGGATCATCCGCCGGGCTGATACGATCGATTTTACCGAGGAAGACTGGGATGCCGTCATGGACACCAACCTGAAGTCGGCATTCTTTCTCTGCCAGTCCTTTGCCAGGATGGCGATGGCTGAGAAGTTACCGGCCAAGATCATCAACATTGCCTCGCTCCTGTCGTTCCAGGGTGGCATTCGTGTTGCATCCTACACGGCAGCAAAGAGCGGCCTTGCAGGCCTGACGCGGCTGATGGCCAATGAGTGGGCGGCGCATAGCATCAACGTCAATGCAATTGCTCCCGGCTATGTCGAGACCAACAACACGACTGCGCTGCGGGCGGATGCCGCACGCAATGCCGATATCCTGAAACGCATTCCGGCCGGGCGCTGGGCTCGGGCGGATGATATGGCCGGAGCGGCCGTCTTTCTCGCATCCCACGCATCCGACTATGTGCATGGCGCGATCCTACCCGTCGATGGCGGATGGCTGGCGCGATAAATGGAGGTATCATTGTCCGATCCCTACACACTGCCTGACGGCCTGGTCTGGACGGAAACCTCGCCGGGCAATCGTCGCGCCGTTCTTTCGCATCGTCCCGAAATGATGCTCGTCGCATTCAGCTTCGACAAAGGCGCGATCGGCGCGCTCCATTCCCATCCGCATACGCAGGTGAGTTATGTGGCCGAGGGTGCCTTCGAGGTGACCGTCGACGGCGTGACCACGACACTGCCTGCCGGGAGCAGTTTCATCGTCGCCCCCAATCTCGTCCACGGCGTCGTGGCGTTTGAGGATGGATTGCTGATCGATACGTTCACGCCGCGGCGTGACGATTTTCTGTAGCGCGTCCCGCCGTGCCCGACGGCCGGTTCAAACCTGCCTTATATGAACAATTATAACGCGTTTCAGATCCTCAATGTCCTTCGCTTCGAGAGCGTCGATCATCTGGTGATGCTCGCGCGACGACTGTTCGATCCGCGCGCGTGTTTTCCATTGTGACACCGGCGCTGACGACGTCCTTTGGCGGATCTCGGTAACGAGGTTCACCAGTTCATTGTTGCCGCACAGCGCCAGCAGTTCGCGGTGAAAGGTAAGATTGGCCTCGTAGAGCTCGATCATCGTTCCGTTCATGATGAGATCGTCAAAACGGTGTGCGAGGTCGCGAAGTTTTTTCGTCGTTAACTCCGAGGCATTGGCAACGATCTTGTCCGCCACAGCCGTTTCAAGGATGACGCGAATGTCGCTTACTTCATTCGCCTGCTTACCATCCGGTTCGAATACGTGATAACCGCGGTTCGGGACGTGCTCGACAAGCCGCTTCTGCACCAGACGATCGAGTGCACGCCGTACCTCCGGCCTGGTGCTCTGATAGCGCTGCTCGAGGTCGATCTGCTTCAGCCAGACACCCGGCGCCAAAACACCGGCGAGAATGTCGTGCAGGATAGAGTCGGTAACATCGACGGATTTGAGTTGTGATTTTCGCTTGGCTCTTGCTTCACTCATTCGTCTCTCCAAATTCCATCGAACGCGAGCCTCCTAGAGTTAGTGGCCCACCCGCGAGATGTACGCCAGACAAATAATTTTACACAGAGGTTGCGTAAAAAATATTTGCGTCTAAATTGGTGCCAATTTTGGTTACTAACATAAAACGACCAATCGGGAAATCATGAAGAATTCGGCAGAAGTCTGGGAAATCGTCGAAGCCAAGCGCGCTGCGTTTTTTGAACTCAGCGATCGCGTCTGGGAGATGCCCGAAACCAACTACGAAGAGTTTCGCTCGTCGAACGAGCATGCCGACCTCCTCGAACGCGAAGGTTTTCGCGTTACGCGCGGCGTTGCAGGCTTACCGACTGCTGTCATGGGCGAAGCAGGCGAGGACGGCCCGGTCATTGCCATTCTCGGCGAATTCGACGCGCTGCCCGGATTAAGCCAGGTCGCTGGCCTCGCGGAAGAGCAACCTGTCGTGCCGGGCGGCAATGGTCATGGCTGCGGCCACAATCTGCTCGGTTCCGGTTCGATGCTGGCGGCTGCTGCGGTGAAGGACTACCTTGCGCGCAACGGCCTTAAGGGCCGTATCCGCTACTACGGTTGCCCAGCCGAAGAGGGTGGCTCGTCCAAGGGCTTCATGGTGCGCGCCGGCGTCTTCGACGACGTGGACATTGCCATTTCCTGGCATCCTGCTGCGTTTGCCGGTGTTAACAACCCGATCTCGCTTGCCTGCAACGAGATCAATTTTCACTTCAGCGGTCGTGCTTCACATGCGTCCGCAACGCCGCATCTTGGCCGCAGCGCTCTCGATGCCGTGGAATTGATGAATGTTGGTGTTAATTACATGCGCGAACATATGCCGTCTAGCGCCCGCATCCACTACGCCGTTACAGACACGGGCGGTTCCGCCCCGAATGTCGTCCAGGCCCGGGCAACGGTGCGCTATCTGGTGCGGGCCCGCGATCTGCCGGAACTCAACGGCCTTGTGGCGCGGGTCAAGAAGGTTGCCGACGGCGCCGCATTGATGACCGAGACCACCGTTCGCAGCCGCATCATCAGCGGCGACGCCAATCTGGTCGGCAACACCCCGCTCGAATCGCTAATGCATTCGCACCTCGAGCGTCTCGGCCCGCCCGCCTTCGACGAGCACGACCATGCCATCGCACGGAAATTTCAGGAGACGTTCTCGCAAGAAGACATTGCATCCTCGTACAAGCGGTTTGACGTCACGCCGAAGAAGGGCCAAGCCTTGTGCGACAGCATCTTTCCGCCCGAAAGCGGCGACGGCGCGATCGTCGGCTCAACGGATGTCGGCACGGTCAGCTGGGTCGTTCCGACAGTCCAGATGCGCGGCGCGACCTATGCCATTGGCACGCCGGGGCACTCTTGGCAGCTTGTAGCGCAAGGCAAGCTGCCAGCGGCTCACAAGGGCATGGAACACGCGGCGAAAGTGATGGCGGGCACGGCCATCGACCTCCTCGCCAACCGGGATCTCATTGATGCCGCCAAGGCCGACCATCGCAACCGCCTCGAGGGAAAGCCTTTCGTCAATCCGATTCCCGATGACGTTCAGCCACCCTTGCCGGAGAACACGGATGTCTGAGACGGCCTTCACACGCGATCGACAGCAGCTGACGGGCCGTATCAGCGAGTTGTCGCAGCGAAAGTCGAGCAAGCTCGATCTTTCGCCGGCACTCCCCGGAAACTGAACGCTCAAGGAACAGATCACGGAAATGCCCTTCAATCGTTCCCCTGAAACCGGATCGTAGGCCATGAACCAGCCAAGCTTCCTTGACGTCATCAGCTTTGGACCCGGAGGATGGGGTGCTGCACTCCTCACGGGGGCCGTGATGACGATCCTCATCGCTATAAGCGGCTTTATGATCGGCTCGGTCATCGGCACATTCGGCGCATGGGCCAAGATTTCCGGTGGCAAAACCATACGTGTCCTTGCCGATGGTTATACGACGGTGCTGCGCGGTATTCCCGACCTTCTCGTGATCTATCTCTTCTATTTCGGCGGCAGCGCGGCCGTGACGGCGATCGGCCGGTTCCTCGGTTCCGAAGGCTTTATCGGCTTTCCCGGCTTCCTTGCTGGTGCGCTCGCGGTCGGGATCACCTCCGGCGCCCAGCAGACTGAAGTCTATCGTGGCGCTTTCAGAGCCGTGCACCGCGGCGAAATCGAAGCCGCCATCGCCTGCGGCATGTCGCGGCCGCTGCGCTTCAGACGCATCATCGCGCCGCTGACCTTGCGCCACGCACTTCCCGGCATGGGCAATGTCTGGCAGGTGGTGTTGAAGGAATCGGCTCTCGTCTCGATCACCGGTGTCGTCGAACTTCTGCGCCAGGCGCAAATCGGTGCGGGCTCAACGGGCATGCCGTTCAATTTTTACATCGTTGCCGGCGGCATTTATCTCATGATCTCCACACTCTCGGGCGCCGTCTTGCAGCGGTCGGAACGGCATTTCTCACGCGGCGTGAGGAGAGGCTGATGGATTGGTCATTTATGCTCGAGACCTTCGTCAGCCTCGTCAAGGCTATACCCCTGACGCTCCAGCTTGCGGCGACGGCGATTTTCCTCGGTGCGTTCGTCGCCCTTGCATTGGCGCTGTTCCGGCTTTCGGGCGTCGCCGTATTGGACTGGTTTGCAAGAACCTATGTATTCGTTTTCCGCGGCACGCCGCTTCTCGTTCAGATTTTCCTCATCTACTACGGCCTCAGCCAGTTTCCGGCGGTTCGGCATACGGTGCTCTGGCCAATCTTGCGTGAGCCCTATTGGTGCGCCGTCATCGCGTTGACGCTGAACACAGCCGCCTATGCCAGCGAGATCATTCGCGGCGGGCTCCTGTCCGTTCCGCATGGACAGATCGAAGCCGCCCGCGCCTGCGGCATGCCACGCCTCATGATCTTCCGGCGCATCGTCATGCCGCTGGCAATCAGGCAGGCGTTGCCGGGCTATGGCAATGAAATGATTTCCATGGTCAAGGCGACGTCACTTGCATCGATCATCACGCTGATGGAAGTCACCGGTGTTGCCGCGAAGATCATCTCCGAAAGTTATCGCGCCATCGAGGTATTTATCGTCGCCGGTCTGATCTACCTCGCCATCAACTTCATGCTGACGCGCCTCGTACAATTCGTCGAGCACCTGCTCAGTCCCCACCTTCGCGCTCCCCGGCTGATGACGCCGGTTCCAGGAGAAGCCAAATGAACGCTCAGTCACATCCGGCCACGCCCTTGGCGCTTCGTGTCAATGACCTGCACAAGAGTTTCGGTGACGCCGAGGTCCTGAAAGGAATCTCCCTTACCGCCAATGAAGGCGAGGTGGTCTCGATTCTCGGTTCCTCGGGTTCCGGCAAGTCCACCCTGCTTCGTTGCATCAACCTGCTTGAGATTCCGGATTCGGGCGAAGTAACCGTTGGCTCGGAGACGATCCGCATGCAGCGCATGCGTGACGGCAAAAGCCGTCCCGCCGATCAGGCCCAGGTCGAGCGCGTGCGCTCACGTCTCGGCATGGTGTTCCAGAGCTTCAATCTCTGGTCGCACAAGACGATCCTCGAAAACGTGATCGAAGCGCCCATTCACGTGCAGAAGCGACCGCGCAAGGAGTGCATCGAAGAAGCCGAGGCATTGCTCGCCAAGGTCGGGATCGCCGACAAGCGCAATCACTATCCCTCGCATCTTTCTGGAGGCCAGCAGCAGCGCGCCGCCATTGCCCGCTCGCTCGCCATGCGCCCGCAGATCATGCTCTTCGATGAACCGACGTCGGCGCTCGATCCCGAACTTGTCGGCGAAGTCCTGCGCGTGATGCGCGGCCTCGCCGAAGAGGGTCGCACCATGCTCGTCGTCACGCATGAGATGGGTTTCGCGCGTGATGTCTCGAGCCGCGTCATTTTTCTCCACAAAGGACTGATCGAGGAAGAGGGGACACCGGAACAGGTGTTCGGCAACTCCAAGTCCGATCGTTTCAAACAGTTTATCCAAGGCTGAACCACCAGTCGCAAACCAAGGGGAATACCTCGAATGAAAAAACTGACCCTCTTTCTGAAGGCACTGACGCTTTCAGCTCTCGTCCTTGCCTCCGGCGCCCACGCCGAAGAAAAGAAATGGACGCACGTTACGATCGCGACCGAAGGCGCGTTCAAGCCGTACAATTTCACCAATCCCGATGGCACGCTCGATGGCTACGAGATTGAACTCTCGAAGTATCTTTGCGACCACATGAAGGTTGAGTGCAAGATCGTCGTTCAGGATTTCGACGGCATGATCCCGGCTCTCAATGCCGGCAAGTTCGACGCGATCATCTCCGGCATGTCGGCAACGGCAAAGCGCGAGGAAGTCATCGATTTCAGCCAGTCGTACGGCTCGACCGGGCAGGCATTTGCGACGTTGAAGTCAAGTCCGCTGGCCGGAATGGATCTCAAGGGCAAGGTATTCTCGCTGGCTTCCAACGAGGCAGGCGCGGTTGAAGCGCTCGAAAAACTGAAGCCGCTTTTGCAGGGCAAGATCATCGGTGTCCAGACCGCATCGACAGGCGCTACCTTCGTTGACAAATATCTCAAGGGCGTCGTCGAGGTGCGCGAATACAAGACCACCGAACAGCATGACCTTGACCTTGCCGCCGGCCGCGTCGATCTGGTGATGGCATCGATGGCGTATCTGACCACCGCTTCCGCCAAACCCGGCAACGAGGAAATGACCGTTGCCGGTCCCCGCTTCCAGGGCGGCTTCCTCGGTAAGGGAAGCTCCGTCGGCCTGCGCAAGAACGAACCCGAACTGAAGGCAATGTTCAACGAAGCAATCGACGCCGCCAAGGCCGATGGCACAATAAAGTCGCTATCGCAGAAGTGGTTCGGTTTCGACGTCACACCGCTTTAAACACCTGCAAGTCCGCGCCGCGGCGGGTGATGAACCTGGCCGCGGCCGCAATTCGAATTCGCGTCGGTTCGCGAGGCGGATAGCTTGCCGTGGCAATTAATCTGCGACCCGCTGGAATGTGACGCCGGTGCTCGGCACTGATCGCCGCAAGGCTAATCCGGTGATCCTCGACTTCGTTCCAGAAGGCCACGCTGACAAAACGCGAGTCAGCCAAAAATGCACCGAGTCACTCAAATAATGACGCGACCTTTCGGCGTGCGAACTGCTCGCCATAGCCCCAGGCAGTTGACCTCAAGCCCAGTCACCGCTGTTGAAGCCGACGCTGCCACTGATGCTTTGTGCTTGCGGTCGGCCGGCAAGCTTGGGGAAGACCGCGCCCTTGATGATGACATTTCTCCCATAGTCCCCCGCATGCGTCAGGCTTGATTGCCCAAGAAGGCGTTCACAACCGGCCGAGCCGCGAAAAAAATCGATTGCAAGAAAATGATTAGGATGCTATTAATTTCCTATGCAAGAAATAGATCAGCTCCGCCGCGCCTTTACCACGAGTCTTCTCCAAACGGGACGGCAGTGGCGGCGCATTACCGATCAAGCGTTGATGTCGTCGAATATCTCCGAAGCCTGTGCTGCACCGCTATTGTGGATCGGACGGCTTGGCGGAGGTGTGCGCCAGATCACTCTTGCATCCTATATCGGGATCGAGGGCCCCTCGCTGGTCCGGTTGATTGACCAGCTGGAAGCGGCCGACCTCGTCATCCGCAAGGAAGACAAGAGCGACCGGCGCGCGAAGACCCTGTGGCTGACGCGCAAGGGCAAGCAATACGCCTCCAGGCTCGAGGATATCCTCGTCGGCTTGCGCGCCCAGATACTTGCCGACGTGAGCAAGGAAGATCTCAATGCGGCACTGCGGGTTCTGGCGGCATTCGATGCTGCAAGCAACTCTCCTGCCGCCGAAACTTCGAGGCGCGAGGTCGAGTTGACGCCGTGATTTTTCCGTCCTGGCGGGATTGGGTATTTTCAGCCAAGGCCTTTCTCGCATCGATGATGGCGCTCTATATCGCCCTGTGGTTCGACCTGCCGCGTCCGTACTGGGCGATGGCGGCTGTCTATGTGGTTGCAAATCCATTGGCCGGGGCAACAAGCTCAAAGGGTCTCTATCGCGCGCTCGGTACAATCATCGGCGCCAGCGCCGCCGTGTTTTTCGTGCCGCTCTTTGTAAACGCGCCCGAGCTTCTCGCCCTCGTCGTCGCATTATGGACCGGCTGCCTCCTCTATATATCCATGCTCGACCGCACGCCGCGCAGTTACGTCTTCATGCTTGCAGGCTATTCGCTTCCTTTGATCGCCCTGCCAACCGTTGGAACGCCCGAACTGATTTTCGATACGGCGGTCGCACGCACGGAAGAAATCATCATCGGCATTACCTGCGCCACTCTCGTTGGCCTCCTGATCTTTCCAAGCAGCGTCGGGACCGTTCTCGGTGGCCGCATCACTGATTGGCTGGATGATGCAGCCGACTGGGCCGACGAAATTCTGCGCGGCGAGGGGGCAATACCGGCAACGCCGGCAAGGCGCCAGAAGCTCGCTGCAGATATTGCCGGCCTCGATCTCATCATCAGTCAATTGTCCTTTGACGCTGGTACCCGCGACGTCGCCCGCCATGCGAGAGAATTGCGCGGTAGGCTCATGATGCTGTTGCCGCTGTTCTCGTCGCTGGCGGACAGGCTTCATGCCCTGAAGTCGGGCGACCGGCCCTTGCCGCCCAAGCTCGGTTCGTTGCTCCATGAAGTGGCCGATTGGCTGCAATCACCCGATGCAGCGTCCGCGGACGCTCCGCAACGATTTGCCAGGACGATCGAGGAGCTTAAATCGGCTGATCGATCAGAGAATTGGGACCACCTGATCCTGTCGAGCGCGCTCGCGCGGCTTTTGGAAATTATCAACCTCTGGCACGATTGCCTTGCGTTGCGCGAACAGATCGCCCGCGGGCAGTATTCGGGCCGGTGGCGACCAACATTTCGGCATCGGCAAGTCGTCGGCCGCACCCGCTATTACGATTATGCCATGATGCTGTTTTCATCCGGATCGGTCGTCGTCGCTACGCTCGTTGCAAGCTTAATATGGATTGAAACGGGATGGCAGAGCGGCGCAGGCTTCGTCATGATGACCGCCGTAGCCTGCTCGTTCTTTGCGGCAATGGATCAACCTGCACCATTCATTTTCAAGATGTTCCTGTGGTGCGGCGTCAGCCTCATCGCAGCATTCGTCTACCAGTTTGCGATCCTGCCGGCGATCAGTGGCTACGAAATGCTCGTCCTCGTCTTCGCGCCGTCGTTCCTTCTCATTGGACTTCTTATTCCACGTCCGCAATTCAACATGCTTGCCATGCTGCTCACGGTAAACACCGCCTCGTTCGTTGCCATGCAGAATCGTTTGACTGTCGACTTCGCCTCGTTCGCCAACGAGGCGATCGCGGCCATGGCGGGTATCGCCTTCGCGCTGGTCTGGACGCAGGTCGCAAGGCCATTTGGCGCCGAGATAGCTGCGCGCCGCTTGGTGCGGGCCGGCTGGTCGGATCTCGCCGAAACCGCGGCTGGTTTGCGGCGAAGCGATCATGAAAAACTTGCCGGAAGAATGCTCGATCGCATGGGCCAGCTTGTTCCCCGGCTGGCTGCGCTGGAGGATCGGTATCTCTCCGAGATCGATGGCTTTGCCGAAGTACGTCTCGGTTTCAACATCGTCGCCATACAACGTGCGCGCCGGCATCTCGATGGCGAGGGCCAGTCGAGCGTGAATGCAGTCCTTTCCGGAATTGCCGACCTGTTTCGCCAGCGTGTCGTACGCCGCGAAGCGGTCGCGCCCGATGCTCGCCTGCAGGAGCGCATCGATCAGGCGCTAAGTCTGCCACGTCTGCAGCAGACAATGCAGGGCCGCAGCATACTCGATGCGCTTGTCGGCCTGCGCCGTGCCCTTTTCCCCTACGCGCCGTCCCCTAAACCTATGGGCGGCGACATCGTCAAAAAGTCATCGCCGCAAATGCTGATGGCTGC
Organism: Phyllobacterium sp. 01N428; assembly: GCF_056399405.1. NCBI lineage: Bacteria > Pseudomonadati > Pseudomonadota > Alphaproteobacteria > Hyphomicrobiales > Phyllobacteriaceae > Phyllobacterium > Phyllobacterium sp. 01N428. The sequence continues at coordinate 139,343 of NZ_JBFTRH010000005.1, read as the reverse complement.
GGAGTAGAACCAATGCTTGGTGATTTCGATATTTACGGCGTCTACATGCCCGGGCTCCTCGGCATGATGTTTCTGACGCTTCTCCTCTCGGCGATGGTCCGCCGCGCACTTGCCTGGGTCGGCATCTATGCCTGGGTCTGGCATCGTGGACTATTCGACGTCGCGCTCTACGTTGTGCTTCTCGGCGCGACAGTCTCACTTACGCAATGGTTAGTATCATGATGAAAAATCTTCAAACAGCTGGCAGGGTAGTTGTCACCCTGGCATTGGTCGTGTGTGCATTGTTCGTGGGTCGCGAACTCTGGAACCACTACATGAACGATCCGTGGACTCGCGACGCGAGGGTGCGCGCGGATGTCGTGGCCGTAGCGCCGGACGTCTCCGGTCTCGTCAGCGACGTTCTCGTCAAGGACAATGATGTCGTCCGGAAGGGCGACATACTGTTCAAGGTCGATGAGCGGCGCTTTGAAATCGCCGTGACACAGGCCGAAGCGGCGGTCGAAGGCGCGAAGGCAACGCTCGAACAGGCAAGCCGCGACCGCAAGCGCCGCGAACAACTAGGTGGTGTCATTTCCGAGCAACAGAAGGAGGCGGCGCAATCCGCCGAGGCGACTGCCCAAGCGAGCTATCTGCAAGCTACCGCCAGTCTGGAACTCGCCCGCCTCAACCGCGAGCGGTCGCAGATAAAGGCGCCGGTCAACGGTACCATCACCAACCTGTCGCTCCGCCCGGGCAATTATGTGACCACAGGTAGTTCCCAGATGGCGCTGGTGGACACCGATTCAATTCGGGTCGAAGGCTATTTCGAAGAAACCAAGCTGGCCCGTATCCGTGTCGGGGACTCCGTGAAGGTCAAGCTGATGGGCCAATCAGAAGCCATTACCGGCCACGTCGACAGCATCGCCGCAGGCATTGAGGATCGTGAGCGAACTGCAGGTTCGGGTCTTCTTGCCAATATCAATCCAACGTTCAGCTGGGTGCGGCTGGCGCAGCGCATACCGGTGCGGATTGCGTTGGACCAGATCCCGCAAAAGACGCAACTCGTGGCCGGCATGACGGCGACGGTCACTGTCGCGCCCGACGCCGCTGTCTCGGTTGCGCGTCTGCCCGGTGCCGGAGACATCGAGCAGAACAGACGCTCAACGGGTCGGTAGTAGTGGTGCAATCGTTGATGTAGGATGCCGGCATCATCGGTGGTCGGAAAACATGAGGCGTGTTCTTCTAGCCTTGGTCGCCTTCAGTGCCCTTTGCTTGGGGGCGGTCATTGTCGTTGTCGGTCAGACCAAGGTTCCCGCCGACGCCATAGCGAATGCCGTCACCCGGTCACCCGACATGCTTGCACAGGCTTGGAAGCTTCCGGCGGCCAGGACATTTGGATTGACGGTCAGCTACCAGTCCAACCCCTCAAAATGCGGTCCCGCCAGTGTCGCCAACGTGTTTCGCTCCCTCGGGGAGGACGAGACCACCGAGGCGGCCGTCCTCGAAGGCACCGGCAAATGTTGGACCGGCCTGTGCATCATGGGTCTTACGCTTGACGAATTGGCCGGTGTAGCAAAACAGCATACCGATCGGAAAGTCACGGTCATTCGCGACATATCGAGCGAAGAGTTCCGCGAGCACTTGCGACATTCGAATGATCCGGACCGTCGCTACATCGTCAACTTTACCAGAGAGAAAATCTTCGGCGCTGGCGCAGGGCACTTCTCACCGATTGGGGGCTATCTCGAGGGGGCCGATATGGTCCTCGTCCTTGATGTGAACGAAAACTACCGGCCGTGGCTCGTTGAACGCGAACGCCTATTCCTGGCAATGGACACATTCGATGGCGACAAGAAGCGCGGATTACTTCTGATCCAGTAGCTTGTCCAAAGCCCGATTGTAACAGTATGTATCCGGTACGCTGCTACTTACACGCGCATGAAAATTGCCCTTTGACGGACACACGGGGTATACGTTCGCCATGCATTGCAGTGGTCGCATTTACCCAATCGGAGAAGTAACAATGTCGGAAGAGGTCAACCGTCGCAATTTCCTCAGTATTGCCGCGGTGACGGCAGTCGCTGTGGAATTTCCACTGATAGGCGCAGCGAACGCGCAGGCCGGCAAGGTAGCGCCTGCAGTCAAGCCGGGGACGCATACGAGCTTCGCACCCCTTAAGCAGGTTGACGCGGGTCAGCTCAACGTCGGCTATGCGGAAGCCGGCCCCGCGGATGGCCCGGTGGTGATACTGCTGCACGGCTGGCCGTATGATATCTACAGCTTTGTCGACGTCGCGCCACTTCTTGCCGGAGCAGGTTACCGCGTCGTCATGCCTTATCTTCGCGGTTACGGCACGACCCGGTTTCTCGCGAGCGAGACGATCCGCAACGGCCAGCAGGCGGTCATTGCCACGGACATTGTCGCGCTGATGGATGCATTGAAAATTCAGACCGCGATCATCGCAGGTTATGACTGGGGAGCGCGGACGGCGAACATAGTGGCAGCGCTGTGGCCCGAGCGCTGCAGGGCCATGGTTTCGGTGAGCGGCTACCTGATCGGCAGTCAGGAAACCAACAAGAAGCCCTTGCCGCCGAAGGCAGAGCTTGCCTGGTGGTACCAGTTCTATTTTGCCACTGAGCGCGGCCGCCAGGGCTACGAAAGCAACCGGCATGACTTCGCAAAGCTCATCTGGCAGCTTGCATCGCCAAAGTGGAACTTTGACGATGCTACCTTCGATCGATCCGCCAAAGCGTTCAACAATCCGGACCATGTCGACATCGTTATCCACAATTACCGCTGGAGGCTTGGCATTGCGCAGGGCGAACCGCAGTACGACGCGTTGGAAAAAAAGCTTGCCGCGGGCCCGCCAATCAGCGTGCCGACGATCACAATGGAAGGAGACGCGAATGGCGCACCGCATCCCGAACCGGCATCCTATCGCCAGAAATTTTCCGGCAAGTACGAGCATCGAACGATCACAGGCGGCATAGGCCATAACCTGCCGCAGGAAGCGCCCCAGGCTTTTGCCCAGGCAGTCATCGATGTCGATGGCTTCTGAGGCTCAAGCCGGCAGGGCAACACAAACGAGCAGGTGTGATGGACCACATTGACCACGTCTTGATCGTCGATGATGACCGTGAGATCCGCGAACTGGTCGCGGCCTACCTGACCAGGAACGGCTTGCGCGTCAGCGTCGCGGCAGACGGCCGGCACATGCGCGCTTTCCTTGAAACGAATGCTGTCGATCTCATCGTTCTCGATATCATGATGCCTGGCGACGACGGGCTGGTGCTGTGCCGCGAGTTGCGGGCGGGTAAGCACAAGGCGACGCCGATCCTCATGCTGACAGCGCGAAACGATGAGACCGATCGCATCATCGGGCTTGAAATGGGTGCCGACGACTATCTGGTGAAGCCATTTGCGGCACGTGAATTGCTGGCACGGATCAAGGCCGTGCTGCGGCGAACCCGTATGCTTCCGCCCAACCTCCAGATCACGGAAGCCGGCCAACGCGTGCGGTTCGGCGATTGGGAACTCGACACGGTAGGCCGGTATCTGGTTGACAAGACCGGAACCACGGTCACACTCAGCGGCGCCGAGTACCGACTGCTTCGCGTTTTTGTCGATCACCCGCAGCGCGTGCTTAATCGCGACCAACTGCTCAATCTGACCCAAGGCCGCGATGCGGAGCTATTCGATCGTTCGATCGACCTGCTTGTCAGCAGGCTGAGGCAGCGACTTTGCGACGATGCGCGTGAACCTGCCTATATCAAGACCGTACGGAGCGAGGGCTACGTTTTCTCGATGCCAGTTGAAATTGCCGAGCTGCGACAATGAGCATTGCGGGGAGCCCGCATCCTTGGCGATGGCCCCGCACGCTTGGCGCGCGCCTGTTCCTGATCCTTCTCGCGGGCTTGATCCTTGCTCATGCGCTGTCCTTCAGTGCCTTGTTTCTCGAACGCTATATGGCAACGCGGAACGTCATGCTGAACACGCTCGAAAGCGATGTCGCGACCTCCATTGCCATTCTCGATCGGCTGCCCGCCAATGAGCGCGCGAACTGGCTCGACCGCCTTGATCGTGGAACCTATCGCTTCGAACTCGGAACCGGCCTGCCCGGCGTCCCGGACATGAGCAAGCGGGGGGCCGAGATCGCGGCAAAGATAGAAGCTGCCGGTGGTCAGCGCTTTCCCATCCATGTAGAATCCATCCCGAGCGATGCGATGCGCCTGCAGGCCCATCTGACATTGAGCGACGGCGCGCCATTGACGATCGATGTACAACCGGCGGCGATGCCGCTCGCAGATTGGTTGCCGTACGTGCTCGTTGCTCAACTGCTCCTGCTCGTTTTTTGCACCTGGTATGCGGTGCGCCAGGCAATCCGCCCACTTGTCGATCTCGCCCATGCAGCCGATACGCTCGACCCTAACAAAAAGGCTCCAAGACTCAGCGAGTCAGGTCCGAGTGAAGTTGCCTATGCCGCAACTGCCTTCAATGCCATGCGCGACCGGATCGCGCACTATCTCGAGGAACGCGTGCAAATCCTAGCTGCGATCTCCCACGACCTGCAGACCCCGATTACCCGGATGAAGCTTCGTGCTGAGTTCGGTGAGGATTCCGCCGAGAAAGACAAGCTGATCCAGGATCTGACCGAGATCGAGCGGCTTGTCCATGAAGGCGTGGCCTATGCCCGCAGCGCCCACGGCGATGCGGAGAAGTCCTCCCGCATCGACATTACCTCATTTATGGAAAGCCTCGTCTACGACTACCAGGACACAGGTAAGGCCGTAACGATTGAAGGAAAAATCCTTGCCCCGGTGGAGACTCGGCCCCATGCATTGCGGCGGATCTTCACCAACCTCATCGACAATGCGCTGAAATTTGGCGGCAGCGCCGAGGTATATCTTGAAAGTGACAAGAACGGTAAAGTGACCGTCAAGATCATGGACCGTGGCCCCGGCATTCCGGAAGACCATTTGGAGGCGGTGCTGCAGCCGTTCTTCCGGCTTGAGCAGTCACGCAACCGCGGCACGGGGGGCACGGGGCTGGGACTGGCCATCGCCCACCAACTTGCGCTTGCCATTGGTGCATCGCTGCAATTGCGCAATCGTGCCGGTGGCGGCCTTTCAGCGGAAGTCACCATTCGCTGAAGCGTGATATCCCGCGCATTCGTACAATCCGATACAATTCGAGCCCTATAGGACACATCCAGGATACGTCGCTGCCGCTTTATGCGGTCCGTGACTGATCTTCAGTCGTCGCACACACATCGCTTCGAAGGAGATGATGATGACGCTTCTGTTTGTTGCCTACCTCGCGGGCGCGCTGACGATCCTCAGCCCCTGCATCCTGCCCGTACTTCCCTTTGTCTTCGCGCGCGCGGGGCAACCCTTCATCAAGAGTACCTTGCCGATGCTGGTCGGCATGGCAATCACGTTTGCCCTTGTCGCTTCACTCGCCGCCTTTGGGGGCAGTTGGGCCGTGCAAGCCAATGAATATGGGCGCTACGCGGCACTGGTGCTGTTGGCCGCGTTTGGCCTGACCCTTGTTTCTCCGCGGCTCGCCGCCATCGCCACCACTCCCATTGTGACCTTTGCCAACAAATTGCTGAACGCAACCGGCGGCCCCGGGTCCGTTCCGACATTCGGAGGAGCGCTCATCCTTGGCGTTGCAACGGGCCTGCTCTGGGCGCCCTGTGCCGGACCGATTCTCGGCCTGGTCCTGACCGGAGCCGCGCTTCAGGGCGCCAGCATTCAAACGACGCTGCTTCTTCTCGCCTATGCGGCAGGCGCAGCGACATCGCTTGCACTGGCAGTGCTCGTTGGCGGTCAGGTCTTCGCTGTGATGAAGCGCTCGATAGGCGCCGGCGAATGGCTGCGTCGTGGCCTCGGCATCGCCGTTCTTGCCGGCGTCGCCGCCATCGCGCTCGGCACAGATACGGGCTATCTGGCTCGGCTCTCGGGGCCGGCCACGGGCAAGGCCGAGCAGGCGCTTCTCGATGCGCTCAAGCCGCGTACTTCACCGCAATCAGCGGCAGACCGTGGCGTTATGCTGGCCGCCAACACCCAACCGGGCTTTCACAGTGATTTGCCGGTCGAAGGCAAGTTTCCCTCACTGGGTGGCGCTGTCGAATGGCTGAATTCAGCGCCGCTGACCCCGGAGCAATTGCGCGGCAAGGTCGTGCTGGTCGATTTCTGGACCTATTCATGTATAAACTGCATTCATACGGTGCCCTATGTCGTGGAATGGTCCGAGAAGTATAAGGATCAGGGTCTCGTCGTCATTGGCGTGCACGCCCCGGAATATGCCTTTGAAAAGAAGATCGACAACGTCAAGAAGGCGATCGCCGACTTTGGGATCAAATATCCGGTTGCCGTCGATAACAACTACAAAATCTGGCAGGCTTTCCAGAACAGCTATTGGCCGGCGCACTACTTCATCGATGCCAAGGGGCAGATCCGCTACCACCATTTCGGCGAAGGCGAATACGACACGTCGGAAAAGGTAATTCAGGATCTTCTAGCTGAAGCGAAGGGCGAGCAGGCAGCCAATCAGCCCGTCATGCCCGAGGTCAAGATTGCGGCGATGCCGCAGGAGGGCTGACGATCCGACAGATATCGCCCCCGCCTTGAGGGGCGATATCTTTGTCTATGATCGTAAGATATCGCTCTACCTTTGAGAGGAAAGCCGGAATGAAATTCGTTATAAAATGCCTGATCGTCGCGGGGGTGCTAGGTTCGCCTTGCATTTACGATGTGACCTCGCGTGAACCTTCACCGGCAGCCGGTGTCATTGCACTTGGCGGCCCGCTTCTGGCGGCTGGACACGCGCATCCCTATATTCAGGGCATGTGGACCAGCGATACAGCAGTCCATCCCAAGAAACTGGAGGTAAATTTATGAGCCAAGAACGCGCAATTCTCGCTGGCGGATGCTTCTGGGGCATGCAGGATTTGTTTCGCCGCTATGACGGGGTGATTTCGACACGCGTCGGCTATAGCGGCGGCGACGTTCCGAACGCCACCTACCGCAACCACGGAACCCATGCGGAGGCCATCGAAATCGTCTTTGATCCGGCCCGCATCAGTTATCGGCAGATTCTTGAATTCTTTTTCCAGATTCACGATCCGAGCACCCGCAACCGCCAGGGCAATGATGTTGGCATGAGCTATCGTTCGGCGATTTTCTATACCACCGAGGAGCAGAAGCGCGTTGCGCTCGGTACGATAGCGGACGTTGACGCTTCGGGACTGTGGCCCGGCAAAGTTGTCACCGAGGTGGCCCCGGCCAGCGATTTCTGGGAAGCCGAGCCCGAGCATCAGGATTATCTCGAGCGCATCCCGAACGGATATACCTGTCACTTCATCCGGCCCGGCTGGAAGCTTCCGGTCCGTGCTGCGTCGGCCTGAATGGTACAGCGGAGCGCAGGCCTTCTGATCTATCGCTACAGCGACGGAACTCTCGAAGTGCTGCTCGTCCATCCCGGCGGCCCCTACTGGGCTCGCAAGGATGATGGCGCGTGGTCGATACCGAAAGGCCTCATCGACGATAACGAGGATGAGCTGGATGCGGCGCGACGCGAGACCAGGGAAGAGATTGGCTTCGATATAGACGGCACCTTCGCGCCGCTCGGCGAATTCAAGCAGCCGAGCGGCAAGATAATAGTTGCCTGGTCGGTCGAAGCCGATGCGGCGGTGAATGCCGAAACCATTGTCAGCAATACGTTCGAAATGGAGTGGCCGCCTAAATCAGGCTCAATGCAAGCATTTCCCGAGGTCGATCGCGCGGGGTGGTTCCCGTTGCCCGTGGCCGCGCAGAAAATTCTCAAGGGCCAGCGGACCATCCTGTCAGAGTTCGCAGCAAGACGGGCTTGACCTTGCGGACTTGATGCATGCGGCCAAGGCATGCATCAATGGGGCAGGGGCTTACGCCTCGGCACAAGCACAATGGAAAGGACGAGTTCCCATGGTCGAAACCAGATTGCTCACGGATCACCAGGAAATAAAGGATTGGGCCGCAGGTCGTTCCGGTGTGCCCACCATCCGCGATTCCGCCGATTTGATCGGTAGCGACGTTCCAGTCCTCGCGCTTGCCTTTGGCCAGCACGCCTATGAGGACGACGACGATCAGGGCGCTGACCGTCCAGCGGATTTTGGCCGTCCGCGGCTCGTTGAATGGGACGAATGGTTTGCCATCTTTGACGCCGAGGGCCTTGGCCTGGTCGTCGCCGAGGACCTTCCCGGCCAGCATGACGAGTTCCACGAGATCATCCGGCGCTAAGCGCGACAATCGACGAGATCGATTGCGCCGGAAAATAAGAAGAAAGCGCGGACAAGTAAGGTGAGGCTCGGCTCGAGGAGAAAGGAAGGGTCGACCCGAGCCCCGATGTTGCAGATCGCTAGAAGCGCAACCCCGAAAGCGTGCGCCCGCTGCAGCTTCCCGTCAACTCACGATAATGTAAAAGGTGAGGTCCGGCATTTCGCTCAATGTGACTCACCGAACCTCACATCGAGCGTTGGCCTCTCGACTCACCAACCTTGCTGCACCGCAACAGGCCTGTCAATGGCCCTGCTTGATAGCCATTTCAAGGATTTCATTCCGGCGGCCCCCGGCGCGGCCTCGATTTACGTTACGACGCACCTAAAAAGAGGAGGAGGGAAACGTTTACAAGGGGGAACCTTATCGTCTCTTGCTCCTCCTAAAGCTGATCGCCGGTTTCTTGGGGGCAGTGTGGCGATCAGAAGTCGATCATACGATAGCCTGAGTGATGCAAGAGTGACACCTCGCAGGAATGATACTGCCTCGTCCCGATTTCAGCACAACTAGCAAGCTATTGCGTTCAATGATTCCTGATCATATTGAGGAAGATGGAAGCGATCTTGTCGAGATGCGCGTCGCCGCCTTCCAGGTAGGCTTGGCGCCCAGCCCCTGCGACCGCATGGAACAGCCGATTTTCGCCAATGGAAAGTGCCTCGATTTCGCGCGCAAGTTCGTTTGGGTCGCGTTCGCTTTGGTCCTTGCGCTTCAAATACTCCGCCAGAAGCCGGCGGCGCCGTTCGGCATCAGTCGTCAGTGCTCCGTAGATCCCCCAGGCAAACCAGGATTCGCCTACGCGCAAGTCGGAATCGCCTATCTGCTCAACAAATTTCGGGGAAAGTTTGGCCTTTTGCGTTTCAACGATTCCATTCGCCACTTCAAAAGCGTCCTGATCAGTCAATTGTTTCTCGGCGCTCATTCCGGCCTCCAACTCATGCTGCGGTTTCGAGTGCAAGATAGTGTGCCGGGCCCGCGTTTGACAGAACAAAACGGAAAAAACTGAATGCAACGACCTGTCGGTTGCTCCGAGCGCCTCGCTCCATCCCCAATTCTCCGTGTGAGCGTATCCTACAGTAAATTACTCCCCGACTGCCGGTAAGTTCAGTAGTTTTCGGCCGATGACGCCACATTGGCGCAGTGAGCATGCTTCAATTTCACGCCATCGGCCCTGCACGAAAGCTACTTGGGGAGGGGCCGGCACTACCAGAAACGTCAATCGGGACGAGGGGTAATTTGTGATGAAGAGACTACGCCTCATGAGCGGAGCGGTGGCAATCGTGACGCTTTTCATGGCCGGGATCAGCTCGGCGGATACGATCAGCTACGCTGATGCGGTCAGTGCGCTTGCCAAGGACTGCGGCAAGGATATCAAGAAGCTTTGCAGCGGTCTCAACCTTGGCAACAACCGCATTCAGGACTGCCTGCAGAAAAACGAGGCGAAGGTTTCTCCAACCTGCACCTCCACGCTGACTTCGGTCACGGCCTCGATCAGTCAGCGGCAAGCCGCGCAGACTGGCTTTTTCAAGCTCTGCGAACATGACGCGGCCGAGTTCTGCAAGGGCGTAAAGGGCGAAGGCAATATTCTCGCCTGTCTCTTGAAGACGAAGCGGATCGACAACGGAAAGTGCAACCAGGCGATTACCGATGCGGGATGGCGTTGAACCATGCGCGGCTTAGGGAGACAAAGAATGCTTGTTCATCGACTGCGCGCCGGCCTGGCGCTTGGCCTCTTGCTCGCTGCCGGTCCTGTCGCGGCGCAGCAGCTTACCGACCGCCAGCTCGTTACCAGCTTGAGCCAGGTATCGTCCGAGGCACCGGCGATCGATATCGCACTGCTTATGGAAGAAGCGAACGCCAATGTCGGCAAGGGGGTGGCGAACCAGCCGAACTGGAGCCAACTCACTCATCTCGCGCAATTGCTTGTCGAGATCGACTTCGAGAACGATTCCGTCGCGATAGAGCCGCAGTCCTACCGGACGGTAGGACTTATCGCCGATGCGCTGCATCATCCGAACCTCATGTTCTACACGTTCCTCGTCGTCGGGCACACAAGTTCGACAGGCGATGCCAGGCATAACCTAAAGCTCAGCCAGGAACGGGCAGACGCGATCCGGGAGGCATTGACCACAACTTTTGCCGTTTCGCCCGATCGACTTTATGCTGTGGGCGTGGGCCAGGAAATGCCGGTCGATGCCGCCAATCCGAAGGCGGCGTCAAACCGCCGGGTTCAGCTGATCAACCTTGGCATGGTGAAATAGTGCCAGCGAAGGGGGCTTGTTGCGGCTTGTAGCGCGCATTCTGATCGCAACCATCCTGTCGCTGGTCATTGTGCTGGCGACGGCATGGGCGGCGCTCGCGCTTTGGTACCGCCTGCCGGGGCCCGAATATCTACGCGCGCTTGCGGGGTGCGTCTTCGTCATTCTCGGCATCGTGGCTATCATTGCCCTGTTCACGCGCAGGATGTTTCGCGGCCTTGCCGCCTGTCTGATCGCATTCGTGGCCCTATTACTTTGGTGGAGCACGATCCGACCGCCGGCCCAGGCAGATTGGGCACCTGAAGTGTCCCGGCAGGTAACCGGCACGGTGGATGGCAACGTGCTGACGTTGACAAATGTTCGCGAATTCGAATGGCGCGGCAAGACGGATTTCGTCGAACGCTGGTCTACCCGCAGCTACGACCTCAGCAAACTCCAAACCGCTGATCTTTTCATGTCCTATTGGGGCAATCCCAATATTGCGCATGTCATCATGAGTTTTGGTTTCGAGCAAGATCAGTATGTTGCATGGTCGATTGAGGTAAAGCGGCGTGTGGGCGGCGCGTTCTCGCCGATAGCTGATCTATTCAAGAGTGATCCTCTCGTCATCATCGCGGCCGATGAGCGTGACGTGATTGGCGTCAGGTCGAATTTTCGCGGCGAGGATGTGCAGATTTATCGCCTGAGGGCGGGACGGGAGGCCGCAAGAGCGCTGCTTCTCGAATACGTTGCCGATGCCAACGCCCTGTCGACGTCACCGGAATTCTATAATTCGATCACGACGAACTGTACGACGACGGTCGTCAAGATGATGCGTGCCGTCGGCGACGTCGTCCCTTTCGACTGGCGGCTGATCGTCAATGGCTATTTGCCTGAATATGCATACGACCACGGGGCGCTCGACAAAAGCTATTCGCTCGCAGATTTGCGCGCCCGCGCTCATATCGACGAGCGGGCAAATGCCGCCGGCTTGTCGCAGGATTTTTCCCGCCTCATTCGGGTCGGGGTGCCATCGCCGGCGGGCAAGAACGCCAACTGAGCGCGAGGCTGTCAGGTTCGGGGCCCACGTCTGTGAAACGGGATGATGGCAGCACGATCGAGCGCCGCGCCGATCTCGCCTGCAAGATCGTCTACGAGTTGCAGATACTCGGCATAACGCTCATTGCGCTTTGGCTCCGTCGATTGCTCCCAACGGTACAGTTCCACCTCCGCGTCCGCGAAATCGGCACACAATTCGCGGAACTCGTCATCGCGGGCAGCACGTTCCTCGATCGCTTGACCTCGGAAAGGAAATCGCCTTTTCGCAGCCACTACCCCTCTATCCATGTCAAAGAGCTCCCTTTCCGGAGCAAAAGGAGTTTCGAACTTACTATCGTGGACGGGGAGGCATTTGGGGAGTAGGTTACCGTAGCATACAACTAGAAGATGCGGGCGGTTTCTGTTCATCGGGGGATGAAAGAATGCAGGAGCAAATGGAGGCCCGGACTGAACAGGCAGCCGGCGCACAACGCGTGCCGCCCGCTCCGGAGGATATCCGTGCCCAGTTGGATCGCATGGTTGCCAGTCCTGAATTCCCCAATGCAGGACATGCGCATGCCTTTCTTCGCTACGTCGTTGAAGAGACGCTTGCAGGGCGTGCCGAGCGCATCAAGGGCTATTCCATCGCCATTGAGGTTTTCAATCGCGACGAGGGCTTTAACCAGGACGATCCGGTTGTACGGATCGAGGCGGGCCGTTTGCGCCGTACGCTTGAGCGTTATTATCTGATCGCCGGCAAGGATGATCCGGTAAGGATCGATATACCAAAGGGCAAATACGTCCCGTATTTCTCCTGGAACGAAGCCGGGACGGTGGCAGAGCCTGCCGTTGCTCCCGTCGTGGCTCCCCCGAAATCCCTCTTCGCCCGCCCCAATAGGCTGGCTGCCTGGATGCTCACGGCTGCAATTGCAATTGCACTACTCGGTTACTGGACGTTTGCCCGCACGGTGTTCGATTCAGGCGCCTCATTCACGTCAGTTCCTAATGAACCGTCGCTCGTCGTCGCGCCCTTTGCCAATCTCGGCGAGAGCTCACAGGCCAATCTTTACGCGCTGGGTCTGACGGAAGAGCTGTTGACGGCGCTGCCCCGCTTCAAGGAACTCAAAGTGTTCGGACGGGAAACATCGGAGGCGTTGCCCACCGGCGTGGACGCGTCGCATATACGCGGCAAGCTCGGGGCGCGATACCTGCTGACCGGGGGCGTGCGTATATCCGATGATCGCGTGCGAGTGACTTCCCGGCTTATCGATACAGCGACAAATGCTATTCTTTGGTCAGACACTTATGAGGATGATCTTCGCTCGCGTGGCCTTTTTGCCATCCAGACCGATGTCGCAAACAAGGTCGCGAAAGCCATAGCCCAGCCATACGGCATAATCACGCAAGTCAATACGGCGAATCCGCCGCCAGATGATCTTGACGCGTACGGGTGCACCCTTCGCTTCTACGCCTACCGCGCCGAGCTCAGCGTTGAACGCCACGCCAATGTCCGCGCGTGCCTGGAAACAGCTGTTGCGCGTTATTCGACCTACGCAACAGCCTGGGCAATGCTGTCGATCGTCTATCTGGACGAGGATAGGTTCGGCTACAATCCTCGGTCGAATTCGCAACCCGCACTCCAACGTGCGTTACAGGCCGCCCGGCGCGCCGTCGAACTCGAGCCTGACAACAGCCGCGCCCTCCAGGCGCTGATGACCGCTCTGTTCTTCAATCAGCAACTGGCGGAATCGATGCGCGTGGGCGAAGAGGCGCTTGCCATCAATCCCAACGATACCGAACTCATGGGTGAATACGGGGTTCGCCTCGCCATGGGCGGTGAATGGAAGCAAGGCGCACAGGTCCTGGACCAGGCACTCGCATTCAATCCAGGCGGTGCCGGCTACTACCACGGCAATCGCGCCCTCGCTGCCTATATGCTCGAAGATTACGATACGGCGCTTATCGAAATCCGTCAGGCGAACCTCGAGAAATTTCCCCTCTTTCATCTGGTCGCTGCCGTCATCTACGCAGAAAAAGGGATGATGGACGAGGCAAAACGAGAAGGCGACACGTTCGTCGCCATGCGCCCGGGGTTCATTCCAAACCTCGTAACCGAACTCAAGCTCCGCAATATTCAACCGAATGACCAGGCCCGCATGATCGCAGGCATTCGCAAGGCCGGCCTGCTGCTGCCGCCCGGCGCAGAAGCAGCGGCGGGCGCGGTGCCGGCGGCTGCGTCTGCTCCATCTCGGTAGTGGCGTGGCGCGGGGGGTAACATACCCGATACTACAAGCTTAATGGCATCGCAGCGCATAGTGTTGTTCCCGCCTGCTCAAGCGGGCGAAACAGGGAGGGATGCTTCAATGCAGAAGATGGCTCGAAACGTTAAGCGGTTCGCTGCGACAACCCTGTCGGTAGCGGCGGTGGCGCTCTATGCAGTAGCGGCAACATCATCCGCGGCAAGTGCCGACGAGGCGGACGCCAAGAAATTGCTCAAGGCAATGTCCGACTATGTCACGGCGCAAAAGCAAATCTCGTTCAATTACGACACCAATCTCGAGGTTGTCACCAAGGAACATCAGAAACTCCTGCTGGCAAGTTCCGGAACGATCGAACTCGACCGTCCCGACAAGATCCGTGCGACACGGCATGGCGGATTCGCCAATGTGGAAATGACCTTCGATGGCAAGACGGTGACCCTGTTTGGCAAGGACGCCAATGTTTATACGCAAGTGGATTCGCCCGGCAGCATCGATCATCTCATCGACGAACTCAGGGATAAACTGCATCGGCCTGTTCCCGGCGCCGACCTGCTCCTACCCAACGTCTACGATGAACTGATGCGGGATGTCACGAATGTGAAGGACCTCGGCAGCGGCGTAATCGGCGGGACCGAATGCGATCATCTTGCGTTCCGGGCCAAGGAGGTTGACTGGCAGATCTGGATTGCCCAGGGCGACCATCCTTATCCCTGCAGATATGTCATCACGGCGAAAAAGGTAGACCAGGGGCCGCAATACAGCATTCAGATCAGCGACTGGAAGTCGGGGACAGACGTCTCGGCAGCTGACTTCGGATTCAAGAACGCCACGGATGCCAAGCAGGTCGATCTCAAGAAATTGGGCGATATCGACGAACTTCCACAACACTTCGCCGTAGGAGGCAGCAAATGAAAACCTCAAGGAAGTTAAGGATAGTCGTATTGACGGCGATCGTCGGACTGTTCGTGTTGGAAGCCGGTTTCGAATTGTCGGTCCCGGGCATATCCGGTTTCGTTACGCCCGCCGACGCCAGGATCGGACGTCCGCTCACGCCTGTGAGCGTAGCAGGAGTTGCCCGGCGAACAGTTCGCCGCTGTGCCGTCGGCGTGTACTATTGTTAAGGCCATGAGGGGGAGCGGTGCCATCTGATGCAGTTGTGTAAAAAAGTCATGCGTTCTGAACGTCGATATGGGGCGTTCATTCTATTGTTGGCCATTCTCGCTTCAGGTTGTGCGAGCCATCCGAAAAACGTGCTGGCGCCGGTTGCCGAGACGGCGCCGGCGGCAAGCCAGGTCGATATGCTCGTCACGACGACCCGCAAGCGCTCCACCAATCCCGGCGAAATGTTCAGCGGCGAGCGGGGGCTCGCGCCGGCATTTGCTGACATCACCGTTTCGATCCCGCCAAAGACGGTGCGCAAGGAGGGTGAAGTGGCTTGGCCGAAGCGACTTCCTCCCAACCCGGCAACAGATTTTGCGACGCTGAAGACAGATGATTTGACCCTGGATGAAGCCAAGCAATGGCTCCGTACGGGTGTCCGAAAATCCCCTGATCGCAGCGTTCTCGTGTTTGTCCATGGATTTAATAACAGGTTCGAAAGTTCCGTTTTCCGCTTTGCGCAGATCGTAAAGGATTCGGGCGTTCATAGTGCGCCGATACTTGTGACATGGCCGTCGCGCGGAAGCCTTCTTGCCTATGGCTACGATCGTGAAAGCACCAATTACACGCGCAATGCCCTCGAAAACCTGTTCCAGTATCTGGCGCGGGATCCAGAGATCAAGGAAGTCTCCGTGCTGGCGCATTCGATGGGAAACTGGCTCGCACTCGAGTCTCTCCGCCAGATGGCGATCCGTAACGGCAAGCTGCCTGCGAAATTCACCAATGTGATGCTGGCGGCACCCGATGTCGATGTCGACGTTTTCCGGTCGCAGATTGCCGACATGGGAAGCCAGCATCCCCGCTTCACACTGTTTGTGTCGCGCGATGATCGCGCCCTGGCGCTATCGCGGCGTATCTGGGGGGACATTCCGCGGCTGGGGTCGATCGATCCCGAGCAGGCGCCTTACAAGGCGGAACTCGAGAACAACAAGATCGCCGTCATCGATCTCACCAAGATCAAGGCCGGCGACGATCTCCACCACTCGAAGTTTGCTGAATCACCGGAGATTGTGCAGCTCATCGGCCAGCGCATTTCCGAGGGCCAGACGCTGACCGACAGCAAGACAGGTCTCGGCGATCAGATTCTCGCCGCGACGACGGGAACGGCAGCCGCCGCAGGCGGCGCTGCCGGATTGATATTGGCTGCCCCGGTCGCGGTTGTCGACCAAGCAACGCGAGACAATTACGGGGATCAGCTCAGCGGGACCTTTGGGGTGTCGCAGAACACCACGACGAAGAAAGCGCCTGCCAAGGACTGCAGCGCCGGCCTTGCTTCGACAAGGAGATGCGACTGAGCCCGTCTGCGGGCCGGATAGTTCGATACCGGCTCCTGAACAGATCCTGTTGTTAGCGAGACGGCCGGCCGTCGCATTGGCAAATATGGGCGCTGGCAAAGGCTAGGGGGCGGTCAGACGCCGCCCCTCAGCGGTCAGGATCAGCTGACGAGCTGCTCGGCCCGCGCTGCAATCCTCTGATAGGCCTTTTCGATCGGATCGCTTACCTTGACGAACGGCGAAGCCCAGATGCGAAGCAGGGCCTTGAGGTGTTCGCGGCCACCCTCGTAACCGACGATCGGTGCAAATGGTGTCATGGCCACAGGCGCTTCGTTGGCATATAGGCGCTTGTAATCCGCGAAATTGGTGAAGTGCTCATAATTGCTTTCCCTGACGAGAAGCGTCTCGGCAGCCAACCCTTCCGCCTGGATCACTTCATGGGTATCCAGTACGATATGGTAGTAGTCGAGCACCTCGCCGCGGTTGGGAGTAGCAGGAGCAATAGTAGCCCCGTTTACGAGGTCCTTCACGCGGATAAGGACGCCATCAATATAGAGCGCATGGTTGGGAGAGAGGTACAGGTCTTTGTGCGGCGTACGATCGTCGAGCGCATGACGCGAAACCTTGATGGGAACGACGCTTTCGTGCCAAGATTTTCCGCCGTTCTTGTAGCGTTGATGCCCGACCCATTTGATGGGCACTGCATGGCCCCGCATTGTGACCACCAGATCACCCACCTTGAGTTCCTCGATCACCGCCTCGCCTGTCGGCGTCATGATCGAAGTGCCGCGCAGGAAGCAGTTCTGGCCGCTGGAACCGGAGCCTGAACCCGATCCGGAGCCCTTGTTGCCTCCTCTTCTCCAGGTCTTGTGACCCATCGCGTCCGCCGCTGAAGAAGCAACGACTGTCGCTGTGATTGCACCCGCCACGCCAAGGAAATGTCTTCGCGCTCGGTTGTGCGGTGAATTTTGTCTTTTACCTGATGACATCATGCCCCTCCATTTTGTTATTGGTGCGGTTTCTACCGATATTGGCCCAAGATCATCCTACATGAACTGCGGGCGCTAGAAACGCTCATGGTTAGTGCTTGCCAGCTGATGAATTAGGCGTAGCAATTGCTTGAAAAATATGCACTTCGAGAGAAATCATACTACTTTGGAAGTAGGGGGCTCCGCAGAGGACACTGCGGCAGGCCGGTTGGCGGCGCTAGCCCTCGCCAGCGCTTTCGGAAGAAGCCGCCTCCTTGAACCGCGTCTCGAACTCGCGGCGCAGGCTCCGCCGCGTTTCCGCTGCCCGCAATCGTCGCTTTGCAATCTCAGATTGTGGATCATACGCTGGAATGGCGGTCGGCTTTCCTTCTTCATCCACGGCCACCATGGTGAAGTAGCATGAATTGGTGTGCCGGCGGACGCCGCTACGGATGTCTTCCGCTTCCACCCGAATGCCCACTTCCATTGACGTTCGTCCCGCGTAATTGATCGAGGCGCGGAACGTTACGAGTTCACCGACAAGGATGGGTTGGCGAAACACCACCTGGTCTACCGACAGAGTCACCGCATATTGCTTGGAAAAGCGCGAGGCACAGGAGAAGGCGACGCGGTCAAGAAGATTGAGAAGCGCCCCGCCGTGGACCTTGCCGCTGAAATTAGCCATGTCCGGTGTCATGAGGACCACCATCTCCACGTGACTCGTATCGGTGTGATCGCCCATATTTCCCCATCTCCTTATGGTGGCGTTCATGGGAGGCCACTTACGCACGCAAGCCACTATGTAAGAAATGCTTTCCGGCCGCAACGCGGCTTCGCCAGGCGCAAAACGCGTCAGGCGTCCATTTGAAGCGGCGTATGATTGCGCACCGTCCGAGCGGGTAGGGCTTTCGCGCCGGGTTCGCTAAAGCGGCAGTTCCTTCCCGGCCTGCTCGCGCACGATGTATTCGGCGTACCAATCCGGCCAGTTCTCGTCGTGCTTGCCGCCCTCGCGTTTCTCATGTTCGCCATGCGCGGTGGCAGCCCGGCGCAAGGCGGCAGCAAGCTCGGACGAGGAATTGAACAAGGTGTTGTCGGCGTCGACGCGTCCCGGCAGCCGTGCCGTGATTTCCTGCAATAGCCAGCCGTTACCGTCAGGATCGCTGAATGAGGCGAACGAACGGTAGGTCCGCCGTTCGGGATCAAGGCCGCTTACCCGGACACTGCCAAACAGGTAGGGTTCGTCGGATCCGGTATAGGTGTCGCCGGCATGGTGGAATGTTTCGCTGACCTTGACTCCGTGGCCGATCAACTCGGTGCGCGCTGCCTCGATGTCGGAAACAATGAGATAGAGCCCCTTGACTGAACCTGGAGCCGCAGCAGTGACGTTCTTGCCGAAAATGACCGAGCAACCTGAACCCGGCGGCGTGAACTGAATGACGCGAAAGTCGTCGGCAGGGTAGTCGGCGTCGAGCCGCCAGCCGAGACTTGAATAGAATTCCTTCGCCCTGTCGACGTCCGAAACAGGGATGACGACGATCTCCAACTTCATGTCCACGCCCGTATTTGTCATAGTTCCCTCCCCGTGTTGGTAAGCTAGCGACGTTCAACTTACGCCCGTTTCAGAAGACCAGGATTTGCCGGCATCTTGCGCAGACGCGTCCCGGTTGCTGCATAGATTGCATTGGCTATCGCTGGGACGATTGCCGATGTACCGGTCTCGCCCATCCCTCCGGGTGGTTCCGTGCTCGCCACAATGTGAACCTCGATGGCCGGTGCTTCGTTGATGCGCAGCATCTGGTAGGAGTCGAAATTGGTCTGCTCGACATGCCCGTTCTTGAGCGTAATTTCCCCATAGAGTGCTGCCGTTGCTCCGAAGATGATGCCGCTCTGGATTTGAGCCTCGATCGTATTCGGGTTGACGGGGGTGCCGCAATCCATCGCGCAGACGACGCGTCGAAGCTGGACAGTGCCGTCTTTCGCCACTTCGACCTCGGCAACCTGTGCCATGTAGCTGCCGAAGACAAACTGCAGCGAAACCCCGCGTCCGCTTCCCTCGGGGAGCGTGCTTCCCCATCCGGCTTTTTCTGCCGCAAGGTCGAGAACAGCCTTGGCGCGGGGCGACTTGTCGAGAAGCGCCCGCCTGTAAGCAACGGGGTCCTGCTTTGCCGCTGCTGCCAGTTCATCGACGAAGCTTTCGGTTACGAACACATTATGCGAGGGGCCGACACTACGCCAGAAACCAGTCGGAATAGCCGGAGGCTCTGCCCGCACATATTCGACGTGGAAGTTCGGCAAATCGTAGACGAGATCGATAGCTCCTTCGGTTGAGTCCGGATCGAGCCCATCCTTAAAGCCTGGGGGCAGCCACCGCGCGATGACGGACGACCCGGCAAACCGGTTTTTCCAGGCAATTGGCCTGCCCTTGTCGTCGAGGCCAGCTGAAAGGCGATCGAACCAGTAGGGCCGGTATAGGTCGTGCTGGATATCTTCCTCGCGCGTCCATACCACTTTTACCGGGCCATCGACTTGCTTGGCGATCTCCACGGCGCGGACCGCGCCATCCGCCTCAAGGCGCCTGCCAAAGCCGCCACCGATTAGGTGGTTGTGCACAATGACCTTCTCCTGCGGCAGACCCGCCGCCTGCGCCGCCATCGCCTGAACCCGCGCGATCGCTTGATTGCCGATCCAGATCTCGCATTCGTCCTTGCGGAAATGCACGGTACAGTTCATCGGCTCCATCGGCGCGTGTGCGAGGAACGGCAACTGATACGTTGCCTCGACCTTCGTGACCGCGCTGCCCATGGCCTTGTCCACGTCGCCGATATTCTGCGCAACGGCACCTGGGCCCATTGTTGCCTTGTCGAGCTCGCGGGCAATATCCTCGGTGGCAAGCGAAGCGTGCGGGCCGTCATCCCATTCGACCTGCAGCGCTTCCATGCCCTTCTTGGCAGCGCCCATATGATCGGCCACGACCGCGACAGCATCGTCAAGCCTTACAACCTGGCGCACGCCCTTAACGGCCAGAGCGGCCGCGTCATTAAGGCTCTTCACCTTGCCGCCAAAGACCGGAGACTGTGCAAGCGTTGCGATCTTTACCCCGGGCGGCCGGACATCGATGCCATAAATTGCAGTGCCGTTGACCTTTGTCGGCGTATCGAGCCGCTTGATTGGCTTGCCTATTAACGTGAAACGATCGGGCGATTTCAGCGCGACATCTTTCGGCACCGGCATGTTCGCAGCCGTGCCCGCCAGCGCTCCATATGTCAATCGCTTGCCGGTCTCATCGTGTATCACCTCACCGCCCTGCGCGCGGCAAGTACCCGGATCGACATTCCACTGCTTGGCGGCCGCTGCAACCAACATCATGCGCGCGGTTGCACCCGCCTCCCGCATTGGTTTCCATGCGCCCCGCATGGCGTTCGAATTACCGGTGGCCTGCACTCCGAGCAGCGGATTTGCATAAAGCTGTTCATTCGGAGGCGCATGTTCGAGATGAACCTTGTCCAGGTTCACTTCAAGTTCTTCGGCTATGAGCATGGGGATCGCCGTATAGGTGCCCTGTCCCATTTCGACATAGGGCATCGTCAGAAAAATCTCACCATTGCCATCAATGCGAATGGTGGCGTTTGGCTCGAAGCCTGCGGCTTCGCTCGCCCTCGCTGTGTTTCTTGATGATGGCAGGTGCAGGCTCAAGACAAGTCCACCGCCGATGGCCGCGCTTGCCTTAAGAAAGCTGCGGCGGGAGAGATTTGCCGGCAACAGAGACTGGCGTGAACCCCTTTCGGTCAAGGCGTGATCGATGGTCATGGTCGTCAACCTCCATTTCCGGCCGATTGTGCTGCAAGCTTTATGGCCGCGCGAATGCGAACATAGGTACCGCACCTGCAGATATTGCCGCTCATGGCATCATCGATATCGGCGTCCGTCGGGTTCGGGTTGGCAGCCAGCAACGCCGATGCCGACATGATCTGGCCGGATTGACAGTAGCCGCATTGGGGAACCTCGTGCTCGAGCCACGCCTTCTGTATTTTGGCGCCCGCTGGAGTCGAGCCGATCCCTTCGATCGTCGTCACCTCGGAGTTGCCAAGGCTATCGACTGTCGTAATGCAGGAGCGTGTGGCGACACCGTCGATCTGAACGGTGCAGGCGCCGCAAAGCGCCATCCCGCAACCGAATTTCGTGCCGGTCATACCCAACACATCCCGTAGGACCCACAGAAGTGGCGTGTCGTCGTCGACGTCGACGCTGTGGGTATTTCCATTAATTTTGATGGCAACAGCCATGGCGCACTCTCCCGTTTATGAGGATCGGCAGGGCAGTCCGCCGATAATATGCGAACGCTATGATTTTGTTAGTATGGGTTAAGCGAAGGCGATTGAGACGCAGGTACGCGAACTAACCCCATTTTGGGGGGCAAAGACCCCCTCAGACCGTGTGCTCGTAAACGTTGATCTTAGGCCAGACCAGCGAGGTTGACCAGATCTTCGTATGGTGGGGAGCGCACGTGATTTCTGCTGCATCGGCTTCATTGTAGCCGATGCAGATCATGATGGCCGAAAGTTGGACGCGCAATCACAACGCGGAACAGCGGCTCGAACGCTTATCCCGCAAACTGTTCGCTGACATAGTCCCAGTTGACGAGCTTGCTCAAAACCGCAGCAACATGCTCTGGGCGACGATTTTCATAATCGAGATAGTAGGCGTGTTCCCATACATCGATCCCGACGAGGGCTTTCTTGCCATCAGCGAGTGGCGTTCCAGCGTCCTGTAGCCCAACGATTGTCAGCTTGTCGCCATCCTTGACGAGCCAAACCCAACCGGTTCCAAAGACCTTGTCGCCCTCGGCCACCATTTTCTTTTGCATTTCGTCCGGCCCGCCGAAGCTGGTCTTTACCGCATCGAGTAGCGCACCCTTTAGCGCGGCCGATCCGCCCTTGAATTGTTGCCAATAGATGTTGTGGTTCCAGGCCTGCGCCGCGTTGTTGAAGATGTCGGTGTCACCTTGTTTCTTCGAACGAACGACGACCTCTTCCAGCGAAAGGTCGGCATAAGGCGTCTTTTCCACCAGCGTGTTCAGCTTCTTGAAATAGCCGGCATGGTGCTTGCCATAATGGAGCCCGACCGTCCTTGCCGAAATGGCCGGGGCCAGACCGCCTTCGGCATAAGGCAATTCGGGCTGTTTGAATGGTGCAGCCGCCCACGAGCGTCCAGCAGGCGCAAACAGTGTCGTCGCAGCCGAAGCTGCTGTCAGTGCGAGTACGCCACGTCGATTGAATTTCATTCTTGCCTCCTTGGCCCGTCCGTACGCTGGCGCTCCGGCATTTCAATACCAGCGGCGTCGCGTATCTTCTGCTGTCATGCGACCGACCAACACGCCGAGGAAAAATCCAAGAATGCCTATTGCGCCGACTGCCGACACCGCTCGTCCCGGGTTGCGCCGCACCGGACCGGCCACAGACTCTGCCTGACGGCGAACCGTCCGCGCAGCCGTCGTTGCCATGGACGAAGCATAGTCCGCCAAGCCGGAGTCAGCACTTTTGGCGGTTTGTTTGCGTGGAGAAGCCTTGCTCTTGGTTGTGTCCTTCCGAGTGGCGGCGCTTCGGGTCTTCGGCTTTGTCTTGCTCTGATCCGCAGCCACTTCGCCGTCCGTGATCGTATTGTCGTCCATTGGGTTCGCCTCCTCGCGGGAATATTGAGCAACGATCCGCGAGAAGGTTGGTTCCGCAATTGACTTCAGGTCGCAACCCCATGGGGATCGCGCTTTATCGGCCGGGCAAAGGGCACGACGATAAGGGAGACGAGGGTGATCAGCGCAATCATCGCCCAGGCGTCGTTGATAGACTGCACCAGCGCAGCCTTCGCCACCAATGGACTGAACATCAACTCGGCGCCAGCCCCTGCCATGCTGTCCCCGCGCAGTTGGTCAAGCGGAATGCCGACGAACGCCGCGGTCTTCGCATCGCCGATGAGAAGGCCGTTGGCCAACTCCAGTCCGTGTGTGGCGGCACGCGAGTAGATCACCGTATCAATCAGGGCCAGACTCAGGGCACCGCCGAGATTGCGCATCAGATTGAAAAGGCCGCTCGCATCCGGAATGCGGTGATGCGGCAGGTTGCCGAGTGCGAGACGCGTCGGCGGCAAAATGCAGAACATGATCGCAACGCCGCGTATTATTTGCGGCCAGAACATGCCGTCGCCGTCGGTTGCCGGCGTCTGAAAGGCGCTGCATCCGAGACCGATGGCAAAGACAGCATACCCAATGGCGGTCAAGACTCGCGCATCCATGCGCTGCTCCAGAAAAACCGCTATCGGCGCGACGAGGATTTGCGCGACCCCCGTCGCCAGCATCATGGTTCCAATTGTAAAAGCGCTGTGGCCACGCACATAGGCCAGGAACAAGGGCATCAGATAAACCGAGCCGAACAGTCCAAACCCCAGAATGAAGCTCAACGCGCAGCCGATCGTAAAATTCAGTTCCTTGAAGTTTCGCAGGTTTACCAAGGGCACCTTGTTGCGCCAGGTGCGCCGGACAAACCCGGCAAGTGTTGCGGCACTTACAACGGCAAGCCCGAGTACGATGCCATCGGTCCAACCGCGCTTAGGGGCTTCCTTGAGACCAATCTCCATGGCGGCGAGGCCAATCGCCATCATCAACAGGGACATGACGTCCAGCGTCCGAATCTCCTGAAATTTCGTCGTTTCGCGCGGCAGCAAAGTAGCCGCGAGGCCCGCTGCGACGATCCCCGGGATCACGTTGATTAGAAACAGCCAATGCCAGGAATATGCCTCGGTGATCCAGCCGCCCACCATCGGTCCGACTGTCGGAGCCATGACTGCGACGACGCCTGCCGCTGTTGTGGCGATACCCTGCAGGTTTCCCGGAAACAGGATGAACACCGCCGAAAATATGAGCGGTATAAGCGCGCCGCCGGCAAGACCCTGAAGGATCCGCCAAGCGAGCAACTCCGAGAAATCGCCGCTCAAGGCGCATCCGACGGAGGCCAGCGTAAAAAGAATGATGCCGCATACGAAAAGCCAGCGCATCGTCAGCGTTCGCGTGAGAAAGCCGTTCAATGGAATGGCGACCACCTCCGCGATGAGGTAGGCGGTCTGTATCCAGCTCATCTGATCGGGATCGATGTCGAGCGCGTTCTGGATATTTGGCAAGGAGGTGGAGACGATCTGCACGTCTAGGATCGCCATGAACATGCCGATGCACAAAGCGGCAAAGCCGAACCAGGTACTCGCCGTAGCAGCTGCGATAGACCTGGCATGTGTCGACATTAAATGACTCCGAAAGTGCCTTCGCTCCACTGACGGATTGCCGCTATGCAAACTGTTCAGCATCGGGACTACGCCGCCAGTAAGGTGGCAAATCGCACCTATAAGACACTGTTGCAGAGCTTTGTTCCAGCTATCTCTTATCTGGAATGCGTTTGGTGGGCTAATCGCTCGTCGTGCCCGCTGCGTTTTATAAGGACGGGTGCCTCGATTTGGCGCCATTGCAGAAACGGCAGGGAACCAATATCACGTCATTATTGCTTTCGACCGCGGAACCCGCCCAGATGAGTCCTGAAGCCTGTCTCCTAGTCCTCATCGGCGGGTTTGTCGGCGGTATTGCGCGCCTCTATCTTTCGACGCTCGTCGGCAGAAGATTCGATGAATATTTCCCCTGGGGAACGTTTGTCGTGAATGTCAGCGGGGCGCTCATAATCGGGATTGTCGCCGCGCTTGGACGCAACTCCAGCGGTTTTCTTGCGGACCCATTGTTTCGCGACTTTGTGGTTGTCGGCCTCCTGGGCGGCTATACGACCGTGTCGTCATTCTGCCTGCAAAGCCTCTACCTTGCCGCCAGCGGTGAGATGCGTCGTGCAGCATTCAATGTCGTCGGCTCGTCTCTCCTGTGCCTCTTCGCCGTGGCTCTCGGTTTTCGTCTTGTCGAATGGTCAGGCAGTTTGCTCGGATGACGGAAAAAGCAAACGTCGGTCGGATGTATCTCGCAGTCGGCTGTGGTGCCGCGATTGGCTCGCTGCTGCGCTTTCTGGCGGGCGTCGTCATCGTCGATGGACTGGGTCAAAGCGTGCTTTGGACCACCCCCTTCGTCAATGTCGTCGGCTCGTTCATCATCATGCTATTCGCCACGTCGACCGGTCCCGAGGGACGGTGGCCCGTTGGTGCGATGGGGCGCCTTTTCGTCATGGGCGGGGTTTGCGGGGGCTTCACGACGTTTTCGGCGATGAGCCTCGATTCTTACCTGCTCATGCTCGATGCGAGCATCGTTACCGGCGCGCTCTATCTTGGTGCCGTGGTTTTATTGTCGCTCGCGGCAGCCTTTTGCGGTCATTTGCTGGCCGTCCATATCAACAGGTGAATGCCAGCAGATAACGCGCTTAATTCAGGCGTTGTCCGTTTTGACTGTCAAACAGGTGAGCTTTGGCGCTCTCGCCCTTCACCGAAATCCGGTCGCCGACATTGACCTCGGCTGCGCGCGGAAACTCGACGGTGATCAGTTTTCCAACTCCGGCATCCAGATAGCCGAATGTCTGGCTGCCAAGTCGTTCAACCACGACCAACTCGCCGGAAAACCATGCGCCATCCGGCTCGCACACCGTCAGGTCTTCGGGGCGGACACCGAAGGTAACAGCTTTCGCCTTCCTGGTGGATCGATCTTGAACCGCAATTGCTGCGCGCCCGGCAGGCAGCTGAACAACCAGGTCTTCGCCGGTGGATTCTGAAGCATCGACGGCCAGTGTATTCATTGTCGGGCTGCCGATGAAGCGGGCGACGAAAAGGCTGGCGGGTTTCCGATAGAGATCGAGCGGCTTGCCGATCTGTTCGACATGACCGGCATTCATGACGACGATGCGATCGGCCAGGGTCATTGCCTCGACCTGGTCGTGGGTGACGTATACAGTCGTCGCCTGCATCTGCCGATGCAACTTCGCGATCTCAAGGCGCATCTCGACGCGCAGCGCCGCATCGAGATTGGACAGCGGCTCGTCAAACAGGAATGCCTTCGGGCGACGCACGATCGCCCGCCCCATGGCAACGCGCTGCCTTTGGCCGCCGGAAAGCTGTGCCGGGCGCCGGGCGAGGTAGTCCTGAAGCTTGAGAATATCCGCGGCGCTCGACACGCGCGTATTGATCTCGCTTGCTCCTTCGCTGCGCATCTTCAGGCCGAATGCCATGTTTTCCTCGACGCTCATGTGCGGATAGAGCGCATAATCCTGGAATACCATGGCGATATCCCGGTCTGAGGGCGGCAGCGCATTGACCACCTTGTCACCTATACGCAGTTCGCCGCCGCTGATCTCTTCGAGACCGGCGATCATCCGCAGCAGCGTGGACTTGCCGCAGCCCGAGGGGCCGACGAGCACGAGAAACTCGCCGCTCGCGATCGTTATGTCGACGCCATGAATTACTGGAACGGTGCCATAGACCTTCTTGATCTTATCGAGGCTGATCGCTGTCATTTGAAAATTCCTCCGTTCCATTATCTCTATTGACGTTCATTATCGATATCAATATCAATAATGATATTTCGCGTCGTCTGCAACAACAAGAAAGGGCTTGCAGTGTCCGACTCCCTGTCCCGCCGTCCGGCTCGCACGCCGCAGAGCCCTTTAGCCGCAAAGGCATCGGTTGCGTTTGCCTCGCTGAAACGGGACATCATGCTTGGCGAGCTCAGGGCAGGCGAACCCTTGACGGAACTCGATCTGGCGGCGCGGTTCCAGTGCAGCCAGGGAACCGTACGGGAAGCGCTCCTGCAACTGCAGGAAGAAGGACTTGTACGGCGCCAGGGCCATCGTGGCACGCAGGTCTCCGCCTGCACCGTGGATGAAGCCGTGGAGATGTTTCGCGTCCGCCAGCAGATCGAGTGCAACGGCATGGCCCGGGTGATGCGGCACAAGAGCCGCAGCCTCATACCCGACCTGCAGGACATGGCCGAAGATATGATTGACGCGGCGAAGGCCGACGACGAATTGCAGCTCGCTGCAATAGACCGCGACTTCCATCGTCGCATTTTCCGCGACGCCGACCTGCCTGCGCTCGATCCGATCTTGCACCGCTGCCTCGTCCACAATCACCGCTTCAAGATTTCGCGAAGCATAGGAACGCGCGACCTCATGGCGACTGCCCTGCGTCACCGCGTGATCATCGAAGCGATCGGCGAGGGGGACATGGCGGCGGCAACGCAGACACTGCACCATCACATCGCGACCATCGTCGATTTCGGTCCCACACTGTTCCCGGATGCCGAGCAATGAGCACCTCAAACGAATTTCCGAGTGAACTTTCGGCGGAGATGCGCATGATCATGTCACGCGTCGAGGCGGAACTTGGGCCACTCCCTGATCCGAGCTTGCTTGCACCTGCGGAGGGGCGGGCGCAATCCGAGCGCATCAACGAACGTAATAACGTGAACCTTCCGCCGGTCGCCAAAGCAGCGGAAGTCATGGTCGAAGCCAATTCCGACCTTGGCTCGGCAGATTGCAGGATGAAGGTCTTTATACCGGAAGGTGCGGGCCCCGGCGCAGTGCTCTTCGTCCATGGCGGGGGTTTCGCGTTCTGCAGTCCGCAAACCCATGCGCGATGCGCGCGGGTCCTTGCTATTGAAACAGGGTTGCCTGTGCTCGTACCCGACTATCGCCTTGCCCCTGAGCATCCCTATCCGAATGGATTGCATGATGTTGTCGCTTGCCTGCGCGCCGCATTTCCGGCAACGGCAGCAGTCGGCGTCGAAGAAGGGCCGCTGCTCGTTTCGGGAGATTCTGCTGGCGCCAATCTCGCGCTTGCCGCCATGATTCACGAACTTGAAGCAGGTCATGCGGTCCCGGCGGGCGCGCTGCTCTTCTACGGAACCTACGCCGCGGATTTCACCACGCCTTCCTATCAGCAGTTTGCCGAGGGTCCGGGACTGACGCGCGGCAAGATGCAGCGCTATTGGAACTGGTACTGCCGTAATGAGGATTTGCGCCGCGGTCCGATGGCATCGCCGCTTCACGCCAGCGACCGCACGCTGAAGGCCCTGCCGCCGCTTTATCTTTTGGCCGCCGGCATCGATCCGCTGCTCTCCGACACCCTGCTTCTCGCCGACAGGCTGAAGTCAGCTGGTCGGGATAGCCCCGTTTCGATCGTGCCGGGCGTCACGCATGGATTTTTGCAGAACACCAATGAATTGGCCGCGGCACGGGAGGCGCTCGCGGCTGCCGGTGAGGCCGCCCGTCGGATGATCCGGAACAGTCGTTAATTTCGAAGAACAACAGTGGAGGACACAATGAGCATTTTCAAGAAACTCAGCGTCAGCTGCGCATTCGTCGCAGGTCTCGCCATGGGGAGCGCAAACGCCGCCGAGACCGTGCGCTTCTGGTATCACTTCGACAATCCGGAAAATCCGATGTCGGATCTCGTGCAGAAGTTTGAGGCCAAAAACCCCGATATCAAGATCGAGGCCGAAAACGTTCCCTGGAACAGCTATTACGACAATCTCTATACATCGCTCGTCGGGGGTAATGCTCCCGATGCCGGCATGGTCAAGCTCTTCGCCCAGCCGCGGCTTGCTGAAATGGGTGCGCTCGAACCGCTTGGCGAACGCATCAACGCCTGGCCGGGAAAGGCTGACCTTCTCGACAATCTGCTTGAACTCAACAAGGGCCCCGATGGACAGCAGTACTACTTGCCCATCCAGTATGTGGTGCTTTACCTCTACTACCGCGCCGACCTCTTCAAGGAAGCCGGCCTGAACCCGCCGACGACATGCGAGGAATTCCGCACGGCTGCACAGAAGCTCACAAAGTCCCCCGACACCTATGGATTTGGCCTGCGCGGCGGCAAGGGCGGCTGGGACCAGTGGGGAACGTTCGTGTTCTCGCAGGGTGCGGAACTGAAACCGGGCGGCTTGACCAAACCGGAAGCTGTGGCGGCCAACCAGTGGCTCATCGACCTCTTCCAGAAGGACAAGGTCATTCCGCCGTCCGCGCCGAATGACGGGTTCCAGGAAATAGTCGCGGCTTTCAAGGCCGGCAAGACTGCAATGACCATTCACCACATCGGCTCGTCCAACGATCTCGTCAAGGCGCTGGGTGACAAGGTCTCGGCTGTCCCCGTGCCGAAGTGCGGCGGCAATCAGTGGACGTCCTATGGCGACGAATCGCTGGCCATCTTCTCCGGATCGCAAGTCAAGGATGCCGCGTGGAAGTGGATCTCGTTCCTTGCGGAAGGCGAGAACAACGTGGCCTTCAACAAGGCGACCGGCCAGATGACCGTAACGAAGAGCGGTGCGGAACATTGGACGCTGCATGAACGCCGCTTCGTCGATGCCACTGTGCAGTCGCTCCCCTTCGCGCATGTCCTGCCGCAAAGCACTGCCACTGCTGAATTTGTAAATACCGCCTGGCAAACCTCGATGCAGCAGGCGCTGACGGGGCAGATCACATCGCAGCAGATGATGGAGCAGCTTGAAACCCTTTTCGCGCAATAGCGCGGAAAGGTTCGCAAGAGGCCGATCGACAAACGCCGGAAAGTAAAGTCATGTCAACGCTTGTATCATCTGCACCAGCAGAGGCCGCACAGCTCCGTCCGCTGCGCAGCAGGCTTATGCCCTATGCCCTGCTGGCGCCAGCCGTGCTGGTGACACTCGTCATCGTGTTCTTTCCAATGGTGCAGGCGCTCGTCACCAGCTTCTATGACCTCGTCTTGTGGAAGCCGAATGCCACCCGCTTCGTCGGATTCGGCAACTACGTGAAGCTGCTGCGTGATCCCGTGTTCTGGACGTCTCTTGGTCACACAGCGATATGGATCGGCCTGACGGTGCCGCTGCAAATGGGCCTTGGCCTCATCGCGGCACTCTTGCTCAACCGTGATTTTCCATGGCGCGGGCTCGCGCGCGCCCTGGTCATCATCCCCTGGGCACTGCCAAGCGTCGTGATCGCCCTGATGTGGCGATGGATTTACGATCCGACGACCGGGGTTCTCAATGACATACTCCTTTACCTGTCGATCATTCACTCGACGGTGCCTTGGCTTGCCGATCCGCAGCTCGCGCTCTACGCCGTGATAGCCACGCTCACCTGGCAAGGCTTCCCGTTCTTCGCGGTCATGATCCTCGCCGGGCTCCAGGGCATTCCGCAAAGCCAGTATGAGGCCGCTTCCATCGATGGGGCGAGCAGCTGGCGTCAGTTCATCCACATCACGCTGCCGGGTATCGCTCCCGTCCTTGCGACCGCCGGGTTGCTGCGCATCATCTGGGTCGCGAATTCCATGGATGTCATCTTCGTGATGACTGGGGGAGGGCCGGGCTATGCGACGCATACGCTGCCGCTCTATGCCTTCATCAAAGCTCGCCAGAATCTCGATTTCGGTTACGGCACTGCCATTGCGGTGACCTTCACCATCCTGCTCGGCGCGATCGTCGCCGTCTATATCGTCCGCACGATGCGGGAGGTGGAACGATGAACAAGCCATCCACTCTCAAGCGGATCCTCACAACCGATATTCCGGTCGTCCTGATCATCCTCCTTGCCATCGGACCCTTTGCCTGGATGATCCTGACGTCGCTGACCCCGACCGCGCAGCTTTCGGCTTCCGGCGTTTCCCTGTCGCCGGCAGGCTGGAGTCTCGACAATTATATACGCTTGCTCGAACAGACCTCGTTCCTAGGCAATATGCTGCACAGCCTGATCATCGCAGGCGGAACGGTGATACTTGGCCTGGTCGTATCGGTTACGGCAGCCTATGCCCTGTCGCGCTTCCGGTTCCCGGGGCGCAAGATCATCATGCTGCAGTTCCTGCTCGTCAACATGTTCCCGATCGTCCTCTTGATCCTGCCGCTGTTCGTACTGTTCCGGAAGATCGGCATCCTCGATACCCATATCGGCTTGATCCTCGCCAATTCCACCGTGGCGATCCCCTTTGCCGTGTGGATGCTTACGAGCTACATCGCCGCTATACCGCGCAGTCTCGACGAGGCTGCGATGATAGACGGCTGCTCACGGCTTCAGGCCCTGCGCCGCGTCGTGCTGCCGCTCGCCATGCCCGGGATTATCTCGACCGGCATCTATATCTTCATCACCGCCTGGAACGAATATCTTTATGCCTTGACCCTCGGCGGCCGAAATGTCCGCCCGGTCACGGTGGCAATCCAGACGCTGATCGGCGAATACCAGATCGAGTGGGGACTACTTGCCGCCGGCGGGGTCGTCGGCGCATTGCCCGCAACCATACTTTTCCTTCTCGTCCAACGCCGGCTTATCGGTGGCCTGACCCAAGGCGCAGTGAAGGGATGAACATGCCAATCAAAAAAGGAACAGCGATGAATCCCATCGGATTGATCTCCATGCAGTATGCGCGGCCGTTTACCGCCGAGCACTTCCACCTCTTCACGCGGATGCGCGAACTCGGCTATGATTTCGTCGAGCTTCTGGTGCCGGAACCAGGCGAGATCGATCTTGCCACCGCGCGGCGTGCGCTGGACGATGCAGGGCTTGGCGTCGTCCTTGCCGCGCGGGTCAATCTCCAGCGCAACCTTTCGTCGGACGACAAGGACGCGCATCGTGCCGGCATCGATTATCTGCGCTATACGGCCGATTGCGCAAACGCGCTCGGTGCGACGATCGTCGGCGGACCGTTGACCGGTAATCCCCTGGTCTTCGCCGGCAGGCCGCCTGCGCCCGTCTCCGAGGACGAGCGTTTGAAGCGCAAGGAGCGCTGCGTAGTCGGCCTCAAGGAAGCCGGCGACCACGCAGCCAAGGCGGGCGTCGTTCTTGCCGTCGAGCCGCTCAACCGCTTTGAGAGCGACGTTTTGTGTACGACACAACAGGCAAACGAGCTTCTCGATGCGGTTGATCATCCGGCGATCAAGCTGATGCTCGATACGTTCCACATGCATATGGAAGAGGCATCGATTGCCGAGGCGATCCGGCTTGGCGGTGACCGTCTCGTTCATTTCCAGGCGAATGAAAACCACCGCGGCTTTCCGGGGACAGGTTCGACCGATTGGGTCGCTGTCGGTCGCGCGTTGCACGAGATCGCCTACAAGGGTCCGGTATCGCTCGAACCGTTCCGGCGCAATGACGACCGTTTCGGCGTACCGTTCGCGCAATGGCGCGCGCCGCACGAGGATGAAAGCGAACGGCTCGCGGCCAGCGCTGCCTTTATCAAATCCCATCTCACCTTGACGGAATATCGGCGATGACCTTGAAAATCGGCTGGATCGGTTGCGGCATTCACGCAACCCAGATGCTTCTACCCCAACTCGTGCGCCACGATGTTGAAATCGTTGCGCTGTGCGATATCGACGGCAAGCGGCTTGCCGATGCCGGACGACAGTTTGGCGTTTCGCGATTGACCAGCGATGCCGAGGAGCTTATCCGCACGCCGGGTATCGACGCTATCGGCATGGCGGTAGGACCAGATCAGCATTTGCGTTTTGGCAAGCTCGCACTTGAGCGTGGACTTTCCGTCTTCATGGAAAAGCCGCCTTCGGGTACGGCTGAAGGCGCGCGGGAATTGCGCGCGGCGTCGGAGCGATCGGGCAAACCATTGTTCGTCGGCTTCATGAAGCGCTATTCCGTCGGCAACAAGATCGCCCACAACATCATCAAGTCGGGTCGGTTTGGCCCGGTGCTCGGCCTCACCGGCTATTACATGACGGCGCCCGGCTATTTTACCGGCAATGTCGACTATACCGGCTTCTTCCTGCATCACTGCGTGCACTACATGGACCTTGTATCGTTCTTTGTCTCGCCGGTGCGCACGCTATCCGCCCGGAAAGTCGAAAAGACGCCGGGCCGGGTCCTCTTCCACGTCGGCTTCGAATTCGACTGCGGCGCGATCGGCAATATTGCCATGGGTACGATCCAGTCGCGCGGAACGCCGGTCGAGCGCATCGAACTGATGAGCGATCACCAGCGGCTCGAAGTGGACGACGTTATAGAAGTACGGTGGAACCGTAATCCACCCTTCAAGGTGGACGATCCCAACGCCACGCTTGCGGACGATGTCGACACCCTGACCTGGAAGCCGAATTTCACGGCAGCAGCCAATGAGGACCCCAAAGGCTACTACTCTCTGCTTGCTGACGTCGTGCCGGGGCTCGGCGGGGCATCAACGCCGGCGCCGACGATCCATGACGGTGTGATAGCCATGGAACGGCTGGAGGCGCTGCGCCGCGAACTTGAACTCTAGGAGTGGAGCGCAGGATGTTGATCCTGCGCTTTTCTTTCGCCTACTGCCGGCATAGAGGCGCGTCAACGCGTTCGCCCAAAGACGCAACATGGCGTTTGCGCGCTTGCCCTATAAACTAAACTGCAAACAGTTGCCGGAGCCAGCCCATCATGCCCTTGCCTTGCGAGGGCAGGAACCTGCGCACGTATCGGGCGGTCGTCCCAGCGCTTACATTGGCGCCGAAATGACAATAGCAGACCATTCTGTGGAGTTGATGGTCGTTGAGTTCGAAGAAGCGTTTGGCTTCGCCATAGCTATCGTCGGAGAGGCCTGATCCCCGCAGATAGGAATCCTCGAACGCCACCGTCAGAGCAGAACCATCAGCGCGCATCGCATCACGGGTCCCGGCCGACTGGAACTCGGTCTGATATAGTGTCGTAAGCCGCCGTGCGGGGTTGCGCTCCAGGAGTTCAGCCCAGCGCTCGATACGCTCATTGCGCGACAGAATCTGGCGCGGGTAGTCGGGATCAGTTTTTTCAAGGACCTGCAATTGTTCAAGAGCGAGATGTTTCATTCTGGCCTCCTATATCAACGATAGTTGGTCCGCCCAAAATCCCGGTCTTAGCCCACCAGCCAGCCTGACTCTGTCACGCTTTGAAGTCCAATCACGATCATTATCGGGACCACATTTTTCACGAAGTTGTGCAGACGCCGCGCGGATCGCCGCTCACGGAATCGTATAAACGCTGATCTCATCGGTGATCCCGCGCAGCGTCACGCTCTGCGACATCGGCTTCAGGCCGTGCCGGACAAGCAGGTCGGAGGCGCGCGGATCGTCAAGGACGGAGCCGGTGGCGAATATCTCCCGCGACGTCGCAAGATGCTGGACGCGCGAGGCGATGTTCACCGTCTGGCCGAAATAGTCCTGCCGCTCGTTGAGGTTCACGGCGATGCACGGTCCTTCGTGGATCCCGATCTTCAACAGGAGATCCTCGCTGCCGCGCTCGCCGTTCAGCTTCAGCATCGCTTCGCGCATCCGCATGGCCGCAAGGACGGCCCGGTCGGGGGTCGGGAAGGTCGCCATCACCGCGTCTCCGATGGTTTTGACGACTGCGCCCGCCTCAGAGCTCACAATATCGTTGAGAATGCCGAAATGCATGCGCACGAGGTCAAACGCTGCAAGGTCGCCGACCCTATCGTAGAGTTCGGTCGAGCCGCGCAGATCAGTGAAGAGGAAGGTGAGGCTGGTGATTTTTAGCCTCTGATCCACGTCGATCGTGTCGGTGCGGTAAATATCGCGGAATGTCTGGTTGGTGAGCAGCCGCTTTGCGGTAAGGAATGGCCGGCGACGGCCGAGCAAATTATGCAGCGCCTCGTTGGCTATGCAAACCGATGGCAGGACGCGAACGTCGGTGTGATTTTCCAGTGCAATGCGCAACGGGCCAGGGCGGAGGGTAAGCGTTTCGTGGTGGCGATGCGTGCGATCGAAGATGAGCGAGAGGCTCTGACGCTCCTTCGTCGGCTCACCCTTGACGTCGAGAAACTGGGCGGCGTGTGTTACCGGCTCGAAGACGATGACGAAGTCCGCCGGCAATTGCAGGGAGATTACTGCCTTTTCGCCCGGTGGCAGTTCAAGCTCTTCGAGCATGAAACCGTCCACTTTGGCTTCGAAATCGTCCTCGGGCAGTTCAATACCGGAGCCCCAATAGATCTGACGGAAGTATTCGAGCGTGGGCAGCCGATGTGGATCGTGTGCCTCGATATGGCGCACGCGCGGGCTGACTGTGAATGTTACCTCAACCATTTCATCCAGCGTCGGCTCGTAGCCTGCGGCACAGAGTGCGCAGGTATATTCTTCGCTCTGGACCGTCTTCAGCGAGGTATTCGCATCAAGCACCCCGCCGCAGCCCGGACACAAAACGTTCCATGACATCTCGAAGATGCCAAGGTGGGCAGCATGCAGAAAGGCGTTGATCGTTTCCTCTTCATCGAGTCTTTCACTGGCGGCAAAGGCGAGCGCATTGACGCGACAAAGCTTCCGGTCGGGAGCTTCACGTACAAGCCGCTCGATCTTGTCGACGATGTCCGGTTGGACCGACTGGCGCAGCACACCGAACAGTGGCTGGATATCATCCATGGAGCTATTTTATACCTAAACCCGTCGAGGCCAATAGGAGATTCAACTGAAATGTCAGGAGTGATTGGCGCTCAGCCTATCACCTTGCCGGGGTTCATGATGCCGTGCGGATCAAGCGCCTGCTTGACCATGCGCATCAGGCTCAGCTTGACCGGATCGCCTTCGGATATCAGTTCAGGTCGCTTTTCGAGGCCGATACCATGTTCGGCCGAGAAGGATCCCCCCATCTTGCGGAGATTGGCATAGATGATCGCCTTGGCGCGCTCCTTGTCGGGCCAGGCGGTTTCGCCGGCAACGCCGATATGGAGATTGCCGTCGCCAAGATGACCAAAGGCGAACCCGCGAAATTCGCTGCCGAAAGCGGCCATCCCGCCATTGAACTGTTGCAGCCATGTTTCGAGTGCACCGAGCGGTACGGAAATATCGAACCAATGACAATAGGGGCAGTTGCGGTCGATCACGCTGCTGTCTTCGCGAATATTCCAGATAGCGTTCCGCTCTTTCTCGCTTTGAGCAATGATCGCATCGACCACCTGCCCGCGTTCAATCGCAAGGCCGAGTGCCTCCTCCAGCCTCGATCGGGCCGTAGGCTGGTCCGGATCGTCCGTTTCGAGAATGAGGTAGGCCGGCGCTTGCGTAAAGGCGGCAAGCGATGCGGGGCCGAGGCTCTGCGACGCCAGATGGAAGTAGTCGTGCGCCATGAATTCTGCGCGAAGCAAATGGATACCGCGGTCACGCTGCAGCGCCTGGAACAGGGTAACGGCATCGGTGGCGGACGGACAGGCGACTAGTGCGGTCGCTGTAAAAGCGTCGGCGGCCGTCAGCTTTACCACCGCTCGCGTAACAACGCCGAGCGTCCCCTCGGCGCCAATGAATAGCTGCTTCAGATCGTAGCCCTCGTTGCATTTGCGGACCTCGCTCATGTCACGCATGATCGAGCCATCAGCCAGCACGACTTCAAGTCCCAGAATACGCTGGCGCATTACACCATGGCGGAACGCCTCCATGCCGCCGGCATTGGTTGCAATCATGCCGCCAATCGTGGCGCTGCCGCGCGAGGCGATATCGACGCCCGTGGACAGGCCTTCCTTTGCCGCGGCCTCCTGCAGTGCGTGCAGTGTCACGCCGGCTTCAACGATGGCTGTCGCTGCGGAAGCGGAGAGAGATTCAATGCGGTTCAACCCGGCAAGCGAGAGAATGACCTCGCCCTCACTCGACACTGCACCGCCGGCAAGTCCAGTGCGTCCGCCGTGGGGCACGACGGCTATGCGGTGGTCATTGCAGAAACGGAGAATATCGGCGACTTGTTGCGTAGTCGCCGGTGTAACCATCAGCCCGGCATCGAGATTGCGCGCATCGGACCCAGGATGGACAAGGCGCAGTGCGTCGGCTTCCTTCACGCCATTCGGTCCGACGATCGAACGGAGTTGCCCGGCCATGTCGTCTCTAGTCATTGCTGTTGCGCTGCTCCCCGCCGTTCAATGAAAATGCGGATGCCGAGGATAACGGCCGTCACGAGGATAAGGACGACGGAGATTGCAGCAATAGCGGGATCGATGTTGTCGCGCAGTCCCATCCACATCAGGCGGGGCAGGGTTATCGCATTGACGCTGGTGATAAACAGGGTGACGCCGATCTCTTCCCAGGAGAGGACGAACGATAGGAGCGCCGCCGTGGCAATGCCGAACTTTATGTTCGGGATGATGATTTTCAGAGCTCGTGTGGCAAGATTTGCCCCAAGACCCCGTGCGGCAAGATCGATGCGCCTGTCGACCTGATAAAGCGCAACGAGGATGAGAACGACGGCGAAAGGCGTGATCATCACAGCATGTGCGAGCGCTACCCCGAGCCAGGTATCGTAGCCGATCCAGTTGTTGACGGAGGAAAGGGCGGTCATCAGGAAGTAGAGCGTCATTGCCGAGACGACCGGGGGGACCACCAGCGGAAGCAGAACGAAGCCAATCATGAGAGCCGAAAATCTCGGCTGGAACATCCAGATGCCGAGACCGAACAGCGTGGCAAGGCTGGTCGCGATGGCGCTCGATAGAATGCCGATGCGCAGGCTCAGCAATATGCTTTGCCCCCACTGCGGGTTGTCGATCAGCGCCTGATAGTGGCGCAGGGACAGCGTGCCGGAGGGCATCGAAAGGAAGCGAGCCGGCGTAAATGAAACCGGCACCACCGCGATCAGCGGCATGAGCAGGAACAGCGCAATGGCTGTGGCGAGAATGAGGATGACGGGTCCCGGTCTTGATGATTGCATGGCCTATCCCACCAGATGTGCGGGTTTGATGAAACGCCGCATGAGGGCGAGAAGGACCCCGATGAACACGACGAGGACGACGCTGATCGCCGCGCCAAGCCCCCAGTCCGGGCTCTGGAATATGCGCAGGTAAACGAGTTCGGCGACCATCACGCTGCGTCCGCCGCCAAGGATGGCGGGCGTGACGAAGAAACCGAGCGCGAACACGAAAACGATGAGCGCCGCCCCGATCAGCCCACCATAGGTGAGCGGCACGAAGACAGTCCAGAAGATGCGCGTGCGCGATGCGCCCATGCCTCGCGCCGCGAGCAACACGCGCTCGTCGATGCTGCGCATGGCCGATGCAATCGGAAAGACGGCAAAGGGTATGAGGAAATGCGTCATGCCGATGATGACGCCGAGTTCGTTGCGGGCGAGCGCCAACGGTTCGCTGATGATGCCCGCGGACTGCAACCAGGTGTTGATCAACCCGCGATTGGAAAGCATCGCCAGCCAACCGAATGCGCGCGTCAACACCGAGATCCAGAAGGGAACGAGAATGCAGAATTCGGCGAGCATCCGCTGGAGCGAACTTCCGCGCACCCAGACATAGGCGATCGCATAGGCCGCGATGAGCGAAGCTCCCGTGACGACGAGGCAGATCCTCAAGGTGCGGATGAACACCGACTGGACGAGGGGATCGGTAAAGACTGCGCGATACTGTCCGATACCGGGCTCGGGGAGGGTAAAGCTCCAGCGTACGACGCCGAAAAACGGCACGGCATAGGCAAGACCGAGAAACAGCAGCAGCGGGGCCAGCAACAGGATCTTTCTGGAGGTGGCGGACTTCCCGATCATTCAACATCCTTCATGGCATAAAAACGCAAACCCAGCGCGGGGGCGTTGAACCCCCGCACCATCGATGTCATGCGGAAATGACTTTGGTGTATTCGTCGAATGCCTTGCCGTAATTTTCGGCATACCACTCCATGTCGAGCGGCACCTGCTTTGCCATATTGGCGGGATCGACGCAGTTGACGCGCTTCTTGTCGGCCGGGATCAGCGCATCCGTCGCGGGATTTGCCGGGCCCTGACCGAGCATTTCGAACATGACCAGCTGCCGCTCCGGTGCCTGGGCGCTGGCAATGAACTTCATTGCATTATCCTTGCCGCCGGGATTGTTCTTCATGACGCCGAGAGCACCGGGAGAGATCAGGCCCTGATCCCAGATGAACTTGATGTTGCCGCCGGAATCCTGCTCGAGAAGCTGGGCGCGCGTCGACCAGATCAGCGCCATCGATGCTTCGCCATTCATCAGCACGGACTGGCTCTCGGCACCGCCGCCCCAATAGGCGACGACGTTCTCCTTGAATGCGGCAATCTTGTCGTGCGCGCGCTTCAGGTCGAGCGGGTAAAGTTTTTCCGGAGCGACGCCATCTGCCATGAGTGCGGCTTCCCACATGGCAGAGCCCCACTTATAGAGTGAACGCTTGCCCGGGAACTTCTTCACATCAAAGAAATCAGCCATGCCAGTTGGTGCCTGGTCGCCGAATTTCGAGGAATCGTAGGCAATGATATAGGAGAAGAAGTAGGTGGAAGCGGCGTGATCCCAGCCGAAGCCCGGCCGCATCTTGTTCTTGTCGACGATATTGTAGTCGATGGCTTCCAGCATGCCCTGCTTGCCAAGCGAAATTCCCGAGAACGGATCGATGTCGAGAAGATCCCAGCTCGGCTTGCCGCTCTTGAACTGCGCCGTGATAGCGCCTTCGGTCGGTCCCGACCCGTCCATCTTGACCGCGACGCCGCTTTCCTTGGTGAATGGCTGGCCGTAGGCCTTGTCATAGGCCGTCATCGCGTCGCCGCCCCAGTTGACGAGCACCAATTCCTTGGCCTGCGCATAGGAACCGGTGGAGCGGAGCAGGGCCGGCGCTCCAGCAAGGAACATTGCGGCCATCTGGGTAAATCGCCTGCGGCTGATCTCGCCGCGTTCGACCTTCGCCGCGAGGATTTCGAGGCAGTCTTTTTCAAACTCAGTGTTCATCTTTTTTCCCTCTGGATTGTTATTTTCGCATTCCCGTCGCCGCGCTAACTTCCGCTTGGCAGCAAGAAACCCTGGTTCGTCGGCCACGAAACCCACACATCCGTTTGCGGCGCGATCGGCGCTATCGCAGCGGTCGGCATCGATACCGCAAGGCTCGTACCCTTGCTTGTCCGCAAATGATATTTGGTCGAAGCGCCGAAATAGGTCGCGCCCTCGACCCGGCAGGTAATCGCGTTGCTGTCGGCCGTTGCTGGCTGCGTCGTAATCACCATGTGCTCGGGCCGCACTGCCGCGACGGCGCTGGTCCCATCGAGCCTGGTCGTCTTGTTGAGAATGATCGTGCGATCTTCGAACTGGCCCGCAGCGCGGTCACCGTCGAGCTTGACGGCATCGAGCGGCAGTAGATTGACCTCGCCAAGGAACTCCGCGACGAAGCGGTTGTCCGGCCGTTCATAGACATCCTGAGGCCGCCCCACCTGCAGCAGTTCACCATGGTTGAAGATCGCGACCCGGGAGGAAAGGGCAAGCGCCTCCGACTGGTCGTGCGTGACGAACACGAAAGTTGTTCCTGTCTCCTGGTGCAGCCGCTTGACCTCTTCCTGCATCATTTCGCGCAAGTTCTTGTCGAGGGCCGAGAAAGGCTCGTCGAGCAGGAGGACCGCTGGCTCGAACACGAGTGCCCGGGCGAGGGCTACACGTTGCTGCTGTCCGCCCGAGAGCTTCGCCGGGAGCTTGCGCTCGTGACCAACGAGGCCGACGCGCTCGACCATCTCGCCGACGCGCCGCTTGATCTCGGCGGAGGAGCGTCCCCTTACCTTCAGCGGGAAAGCGATATTTTGTTCGACGGTCAGATGCGGAAACAGAGCATAGCCCTGAAAAACCATGCCGTAGGACCGATCCTCGGCAGGCACGTCGGTAATGTCCTTGCCATCCATCATCAGGCGGCCGGTTGTCGGCGCGGTGAAACCCGCAAGGATCATCAGGAAAGTCGTTTTGCCGGAACCGGAGGGACCAAGAAGGGTGAGGAATTCGCCGCGGCCAATATCAAGCGAAAGGTTTTTCAGCGCATGGAACGCGCCAAACGTCTTGCCGATCGATACGGCTTTGATCTCGGCGGCCTTCGAGTCGCCCAGTTGCATGCTTTGCGGCATTGATCGACTTTCTTTCCCCTTATTTTTAAAGCAGCCTAGGCACAATCCGGCGCGACGACAATTGAATTATATTGCCCTCACACGTGAACAAAATTCACGCCATTCAATTTTGCGTTCATGTTTCCGGTTCAGGTATTGCGGGTTTGCGACAGGCGCGATTTCAGCCATTCCGTGAACACTGTCTGCGCCGGATGCTCGATTTTGGCATAGTCGGTGACGAGAAAATAGGATTTCGGCGACTTGATGCTGAGGTCGAAGGGCCGGATCAATTGGCCTGCCCGCATTGCCTTCCGGCAGGTCAGTTCGTCCCCCATGGCGATTCCCTGCGCGGTGATCGCGGCAGAAAAGACGAGGTTCATATCCGAGAACACGATGCCGCGCTCGGAGTC
Organism: Phyllobacterium sp. 01N428; assembly: GCF_056399405.1. NCBI lineage: Bacteria > Pseudomonadati > Pseudomonadota > Alphaproteobacteria > Hyphomicrobiales > Phyllobacteriaceae > Phyllobacterium > Phyllobacterium sp. 01N428. Next base: position 97,992 of record NZ_JBFTRH010000005.1, on the reverse strand, counting down.
CGGATTATCGACATTTGCGAGCGCGAGCCAGCGCGTCCAATCCTCGAAATCGTCGAGGTGGAGGAGGGGCGCGCGCAATATGTCCTTGGGTTCAGCAAGGCCCCCAAGATTATTGAGAAGAACCGGACTGCAGAGCGGCGTGAATTCGACCTCGCAGAGCAGTTCCACCGAGCGGTTCGGCCAATTGCCGTCGCCGAAAGCGATGAACAAATCGACGCTTGCATCGGTAACGTCATCGAGTTTGCGGGGTGTGAGGATGCGTAGCGCAATGTCCGGATATTTTTCCTGAAATTCAGCGATATGGGTGCAAAGCCACAAGGACGCAAAGCCGGCCGTGCAACTGACGCACAGCGAACCGCCGGTGCCCGCCGAGCTTTGCCGGCCGCCGGCATCGTCGATCACGATTAACGCCTTGCGCACGTCATTGGCATATTTGCGCCCGCGCGGCGTCAGCATCACGCCCTTGCCGTCACGCTGCAGCAGTTGAAAGCCGAGATCGCGTTCGAGCAGGCGCAACTGATGACTGACCGCGCTGCGAGTCAGGTGCAATTCTTCCGCGGCCCGCCAGACGCTGCCGTGCCGGGCGAAGCTTTCCAATGCACGCAGCGCCTGGGTCGATGGGATGCGCATGAATAGGCCTTGAGGACAAAGAGGTGAATGGAATTTGCACGTTTTGAAAAAACATATCACTTTTTGTCCCGGCTTCCAGATGATTATCTCCCGCCAGCGGGAGAATGTTCATGGTTACGGCAGCAGCGACGACGGCACGGGAATTTGTTGACGGGCGCGCCTCTGATCTCTCCACCTGGACCCGTACCATCTTCGATTTCGGCGAAACGGCATGGCGCGAGTATCAGTCAGCCGACTGGTATGTGAGCCGGCTGCGTCAGGAAGGATTCGATGTGGAGGCGGGGTCCGGCGGCATGCCCACCGCTTTCTGCGCCCACTGGACCAACAAGGCCGGGACTAACTCCAGGTCGCCCACGATCGGGATGTATGCCGAGTATGACGCCGTACCCGGCAATTGCCAGGACGCCACCACGCAAAAGCGTCCCCGCCCTGGTCTTGGCGAGCACGCAGGCGGGCATACCGATCCGCATTCGGGCCTTGGAATTTCCGGACTTGGCGGTCTTCTTGCAACCAAGGCTGCGATGGAGCGCCACGGCATTGCCGGGACGCTGCGATTTACCGGCGAGCCCGCCGAAAAGGTGCGGGGATCGAAGCCCATCCATGCGGCCAAGGGCTATTATGACGGCCTCGACGGCATGATCTCTTTCCATCCGTTCTACATGCTGCCGATGTGCAATACGGTGCGCTGGGATACGCATTGCGGCGCCGCCTATTCGATGATCTACCGCTTTGTCTGCGATCAACCGGAACGTTGGGGGCTGAGCGACGGCGCGCCTATCCCCCAGTCGCACTCGGCGGTGCGGGCGCCCGGCGCCAATGATGCGCTGATGCTGATGTACCTCTCCTCCAAAGCGCTTCGCGATTCCATGCTGCCGCATCAGGGCGGTTGGTCGATCAGCGAAGCGATCCTGACTGCCGGGCAGGCCACGGCCGATAACCTTGCCGCCGCCCTTGCCGAAATCCAGTACATGATGCGGGTTCCGACGATCGCGATGGCCGAGCAGATCACCGCTGTGCTCGACCGCAATGCCGAGCATGCGGCGGCCATGTCCGGCTGCCGTGTCGAGCGTCACTGGGTTTGCAAGTCGCGGCCGGGGCTTGCCAATCATGCGATGGCGAATATCACGTGGGAGGCACTCCAGGCGGTCGGCGCCCCCCGTTGGGGCGATGCCGCAAAGGCTATCGCACACGAGATACAGGCCAATGTCGGCATCGACCCGATCGCCGAGCCGTTCATCGACGAGTGCGAGCGGCTGATCGCACCGCAGGAGGCCGAGGCGATCTTGCGGCGCGACTTGCCGCCCTCGCAGCTCAATTCGACATCGGATGATTACACGGACATGACGTGGCACGCGCCGACGGTTCGCTTCTACGTGGCGCGTCCCGCACTTAAAGCACCGAAAGGCTTTGCCTATCCGGGCTGGGTGATGAACGCGCTCGGCGGCATCCCGGAAACGATCGATCCGATGGTCAATTGCGCGGCGAAAACGGTGGCGCTGACGGCCTTGCGGCTTATCGAGGACGAGAGCGCCAGAACGCAGGCGAAGGACGAATTCATCGAGCGAACGGGCGGAGGGATTGGCGGATCGAAGTGGCTTGCCCCGCTTTGCGATTATGAACCGCCGATCCATTTCCGTTGGCCCGAATATGTAACAACGGCGCGCGGGCGCGAATGGTGGATACCAACCGCCGCCTAACGAGGAGAATTGTCATGACACGGCACGAAGAGGACCTTGCAAGCGAACGTTTCACATTGAAACGCCGCAACTCCAATGGCGGGACCAGGCCGCTTTCAGGCTGGGGATTTCGCAACGAGACCGATCCGCTGACCGACGTTCTCCTCGGCTCACCGGCGTTCCTGCGGCACATGGCGACAAGCTCCCTGTCGCGCAAGCATTTGCGTGAAGCGCCGTGCAACATCCAGGCGGCGCAGGCGCAGCACAAGGAACTGGTTTCCGCTTATGAACATTTCGGCGTCAAGATCCATTGGCACGAGCCGGAGCCGGAACTGCCTATGCAGGTCTATTCGCGCGATTCCAGCGTGATGACCCCTTACGGCGCGATCATCACGGCAATGGCCAACTGGTGGCGTCGCGGCGAAAACTATGCGGCGATCCGCACCTATGAACGGCTCGGCATCCCAATCTACGATATGGTGACGGCAGGGACGTTCGAGGGCGGCGATTTCAACGTGATCGAGGAGGGCTGCGTGCTCATCGGCTGCGGCGGTGCACGAACCCAGGAAGAGGGCGCCCGACAGGTCGAAGAATGGTTCCGCAAGGAAGGCTGGGAAACCCGCCTTGCTTTCATCGACGAATATTACGTCCATATCGACCTTATGGTCGTGCCGATCGCGCCGAAATTGACGGCCGTCTGCCTTGCCTGCACGGAGCCCGGCATCGTCGACTGGCTGAAGGCAAAGGGGCACGAAATCATCGACGTTCCGTTCCAGGATACAATGAACCTCGGCTGCAACTTCATGTCGCTCGGCAACGACCGGGTTATAGCGCCATCGTCGAGCAAGACGCTCATCGACAAGCTCAAGGCGACAGGATTCGAAGTCGCCTCGGTCGATATGAGCGAGATCTCCAAGACCGGCGGTGGCATCCATTGCATGGCGCAGGCGCTGGTGCGACAAGCGGCCTGATCAGTAATAGGCGGCGGTCCTGTCGAGAAAATCGTGGAAATGCACCATCACCCCGTTTGCGTCGATGAAGATCACGGCGTAGGCAGGCGGTTCGTGCGTGTTGGCGATGCGGTCTGGCGAAAAATCGAGCGCCGACTGATGGTTGGTGCCGCGCAGGACGCTGACCGGAATGCCGCGCCAGCTCCCCGCGATCGGGCGATGCGCGTGTCCGGCAAAGATGTGCCGGACATTGCCATGCTCGCGCAGCAGCGGATAGAGCGCCTCAGCTTCGATGATGCCCATGCGGTCGAGCAAGGGCATGTGTATCGGAAACGGCGGATGATGCGAGAACAGGAAGACAGGGCGATCTGACGCTTCGTCCAGACGGTCGCGAAGCCAGGCAAGCCGCGCCTCGTCAAGTCGGCCTTCCGGCCGGCCGGGAAGCAGCGTATCGAGCAGTATGAGGCGCCCCTCGCGCGTATCTTCGATACCTTGTACGAAACCCCCATGTGTTGCGGCCTTGTCGAAGACACGCAGGAAGTTCTCGCGGTTATCATGGTTGCCGAGCATCAACCGGTAAGTCGGGACCAGTTCGCGCAAAGCACCCGCCAAAGCCCTGTAAGTTATCTCTTCCCCGGTCTCACTGAGGTCGCCGGTGAATATCACCAGTTCGGCATCGGAATGGTTGCGGTTGATATCCGCGACACATGCCTCGAGCCGGGCCAGAGGATCGAGGCCGCACAGGGTTTCCCCCGGCGTTACCAGGTGGAGGTCGGTTACCTGCAATATCTTCATCGGATTCGCTCGTGTTCGGACCTGGATTTGGCGGTTGCGTTACGGGTGCTGCCGCGCAGGACAAGTTCAGTTGTGAGCCGGTCGTGTGCCGGCCGACGGTCGGGTTCCGACTCCCGTTGATCGAGAAGCGCTACCGCATGGGCGGCCATCACGGTGGCATCCTGCCGGAAGGTGGTGAGATTGAAGGAGTCCCATTGCGCTTCGGGAATGTCGTCGAAGCCGATCACCGACACATCGCCGGGTATTGTGAGGTCCGTATGATGGGTGATGTAGTCAATAAGCCCGAAAGCAACGAGATCGTTGACGCAGAAAACAGCATCTGGTCGCTTCGCGCCGGAGAACAACTGCTGGGCAGCCTCTTGGCCGCCGGAATAGTTGGAGTTGCTGCCATTGCCGATCATTACCTCGGCGCCGCGCAATTCTCCTTCGTGTCGAAATCCGTGCTCGCGTTCGATGGTGGTCGGCGTGCGCGACATCGCACCGGCGAAGCCCAGCCGTTTTGCACCACCGGCTAGGAAAAACCGGGCAGCTTCGCGTCCCGCGCCCTCATTGTCGATGTTGACGTCGTCGGCTCCCGTTTCTGAACGTCCGAGCACAATGAGCGGTTGTCCATTGCGGCGGGCAAGATCAACGAAGGATGAGGGCGGGGACCCGGACAGAATGATCGTCGCCTCGGCACGGTAGCCAAACAGCGTCTTCTGGGCGGCGACAAGTTCTTCTTCGGTATTGCCGGTATTGATGACGATCGGAACGCTGCCGCGCTGAATCAGTGCCTTGGTAAGGGCCGCAACAAGGTGGGAGCGATAGCCAAGCTCGGGGTTGGTGACGACAAGGCCGACAAGCCGGCTCTTGCGCGCCAGCAGACCGCGGGCGAGGTCATTGACCTGGTAGCCGAGTGCTTCGGCGGCCTCCATGATTTTTTCACGTTTCTTGGCGGAAACACTGGCCCCAGGCGTAAAGGCGCGCGACACCGCCGAGCGCGAGACTCCGGCATACTTGGCCACCTGCAGCGCACTGACGAACTGCTTGTCATCCTTCGACGTTTTCTTGTCCTTGGATTTCATTTCTAATGTCCGACCTTGGATAGTACGTCCGCCCGCAAGAATCGCTCCACAACCAGCATGAAGCCTATCGACGGCACGAGCAACAGAAGAGCGGTGATGGATGCAATCTGGTAATTGCCGCCGGCGCCCGCCGTATAGAGCAGCAACGGCAAGGTGTTCACATCCGGCGCGCCGACGAAGTAGCTGCCGGTGAATTCGTCGAGCGATTCCAGAAAAACGAAGATGGCACTGGCGAGGAGGCCGGGAGCCGCGAGCGGCAATGTTACATCGCGAAACGCGCGCAAAGGGCCGGCGCCGATCGAGCGCGCTGCCTCCTCAAGATCGACGTCAACTGCTGCGAAGGCCGCCGTTGCAATCCATACCGCATAGACCAGCCCATGTGTCACATGGACGAGCACGACGCCGGTGATCGTACCGTTGAGGCCGATTTCATAGAAGAAGCGGGCAATGTTCACATAAACAGGCAGGTTGGGAAATGCCTGCGGTATCAGGAATGCCAACAGGATCAGCCCGCGGAAGGGCAGCTTAAGGCGTGACAGCGCATAGCCCGCCGGGATAGCAAGGACCAGCGATACGAGGACGGTGAGCGATGCGATAAGGATGCTGGTCGCGAGCGAGGACATGGCGTTGCCGCGCGACGAGAATACCCGTTGCCAGAAGCTGAACCCATATTCGAGCGGGAGCATATGCGGGAAATACCATTTTTCGGCGACTGTCCAGAGGACGAGATTGGTAAGGGGGCCGAAGATGATGAAGGCGATGAGGCCGAGAGCAACGGCGCGCGGCAGCCACCAGAGATCGAAGCGAGCCGTCATGACTGCTCCTTCACCGAATGACGCAGATAAATGAGGGCAACACCCGCCGTCAGCAACAGTGATATCATCCCGAGCGCATTGGCGACGCCGTAGTCGCCATGGGCATTGATGCGGAAAGCGATATCCGCCGTCAGCATGGTCGGCGACTGGGCGTTTATCATCAAGGGCACCGAAAGCACCGACATCATCGTCACGAATGACAGGATCAGGCCGACGAGCAGTGTGCCGGCAACCTGCGGCAGCACGATTTCTATGAGAATGCGCAAACGCGATGCACCGAGATTGCGCGCCGCCTCGATGGTGCTGCGGTCGAGCGAGGCCATCGCGCCCGCAAGGAGGAGCGTCACGAAGGGCGTCTGCTTCCAGACGAAAGCGATAACGATGCCGCGCCAGTCGAGAAATCCGGTTGTTTGCAGAGGTGTCAGTATGCCGAGACTGACCAGGACATTGTTCATCAACCCGTTCTTGGCGAGAAAGGTGCGCATGACCTGGCCGACGACGATGAACGGGATGAACATGGGCCAGCGATAAAGCCAGCGCAGCACCGCCACGGCGCGTGGATTTTCGCCGAGGGTGAGGTAGCCGCCAATGGCAATGGCAATGATGCCGATAAGGGCCGTCGAAATCGCGACGATGACGAGCGTGAAGATCATGTCGCTCGAATAAAGATCGAAGGATTTGGCGAAATTATCCAGGCCGAACCGGTCGCCGACCTCGAATGCGCCGATGATGGATGCCGCGAGTGGCACGATGAAAAACAGAAGGATCATCGCCAGGGCGGGCAGGACGAGCAGGAGGGCTAGAAGACGTTTGGGCATGAACTGGTCCGGATGAGGAGTGGCCGCCGGGGTGCCGGCGGCCAGTTGCTATCAGTTGGCGACGTTCTTCTCATAGGCTTCGAGAATGGCCTTGTTATAAGGCGCGATCGGGAAGGGCTTGCCCTTGCTGGCGAGGTCATTAGGCGTGATATCGACGAAGAGCTTGTCCCAGCTCGCCTTGTCCAGTTCTGGCTGCACGAATTTCGCGTCAATGCCCGGATACCAGTTGAAGCGCTTGACGATGCCATCGGCCTGCACTTTCGGGCTGGTTGCCAGTGCAACGAACTTCTCGGCGAGTTCCGTATTCGGGCTCTTGGCGGGAATGACATAGTGCATGGGCTGGCCCGGCATGCCCGGCGCAGGCAGGATCAGTTTCATTTCCGGCGGAAGCTTGCCGTCCGCTTTCCACGAATAGAACATATCGACCCAGACCGGACCCATGGCGATTTCGCCGCGGCTCAGCATGTCGAGTGTCCCGGCATTGCCAGGCGTGAGCGTCGCGTTGGTGGTAAAATCCTTGAGGCTGGCGAAAGCCTTGTCCCACTTTTTGGTTTCGGCTTCCTCGAAGGGTCCGTTCATCAGCTTTGTCGCATCGCCATCGCCGAAAGCATAGATCCAGCCCATGACGAAGCTGACGCCCGAAGCGCCGCCCTTGATGCCGTTATAGCCGAACTGCTTCGGATTTTCCTTGGCCCAGCTTACGAGCTCCTGATAGCTCTTCGGCGGATTGGGCACGGTGGCCGGATTGTAGGCGATGGCGGTCTGGCTCGAGAACATGGGCATGACATAGCCATCGACATTGGCGCCGAGCGCAAGCTTCGCCTTTTCGCTCGTCACCATCTCACCGGACGGAATCTTGGATTTGTAGGCTTCAAGGTAGCCGTCAGCGACGAGGGGTCCGGCGAATTTTTCGTGGACGACAGCGACGTCCACATCCCACTTGTCTGCGTTGGCTTTCGCCTGCGCGTCGAAGCGCTCGACGATCTTCTGCGAACCGGCATCGCCTGGGCCCGTTCCGACAACGCGCACCTTCGCGCCGGGATTTTCCTTCTCGAAGAGCGGAGCAAGGTAATCATTCACATAATCGACCATGTTCTGGTCGCCTGCGGTCACGACAGTAAGATCCGCGGCGGCCGCCGGTGTTGTGGCGAGGCCGAGGATGATCGAAGCTTGAAGAAGATGTTTCATTCCGTAACTCCCTGAGCAAGATTTGGTTATCAACTCTATTCCCTGGCGCACTTCGGTATGGCGCCAAAACTCCGTGCGAACGCCATCACGCGTTGAAGATGAAGAGCGAACTCTCCGGCACATGTACCTTCACTGTTTCGCCCTGATCGAAGGGCTCGTCAGCGTCGACGAGAATCTCCTGGTTGACGAGATGCACGGCATGGCGCCAATGTCCGCCTGGATAGGTGACGCTCGCCACCTGGCCGTGCAACTCGAGGGCGCCAGCTGCAGGCGTTGTCTTCTCGCCGTTGCGGACGAGGCTCGCCGCCTCGGCGCGAAAACGAAGTTCAACCGGCCCGCTTGTGACGTCCCGGCCCCCACGTCCTGTCACGGTCGGTGGGCTCATCGCGCTCTCCATCAGCTCGATATGTTCGCCGCTCACCCTTGCCTGCATTGTCAGAAGGTTTTCGGCGCCCATGAAGGCGGCAACGAAGGGTGAAGCCGGCTTGTTGTAGACGTCTTCGGGCGTTCCCTGCTGTTCGATGCGCCCCGCGTTCATGATGACGATGCGATCGGCCATGACCATGGCCTCTTCCCGATCATGGGTGACATGAATGGCAGTGATGCCGAGCCGCTTCTGCAGCGAGCGAATTTCATGGCGCACTGTCAGCCGGATCCGCGCATCGAGGTTTGACAAAGGCTCATCGAGGAGCAGGATTTCCGGATCGATGGCCAAGGCGCGACCGAGCGCCACGCGTTGGCGCTGACCGCCTGAAAGCTGGCCGGGTTTGCGACCGCCAAGGCCGCCAAGACCAAGCAGCACCTGCATTTCGGTCACACGCTTTTCTATCTCACCACGCGAGCGCCCCTGCAGCTTCAGTCCGTAGCCGATGTTCTGCGCGACCGTCATGTGCGGCCACAGCGCGTAGGATTGAAAGACGAGAGCCATGCCGCGTTTGTCCGGAGGCAATTGCGTTACGTCGCGTCCGGCGACCGAGACTGCTCCGGCCGAGGGTTTGGCAAAGCCGGCGATTGTTCTTAAGAGTGTCGTCTTCCCGCAGCCGGACGATCCGAGAAGCGCCACGAATTCGCCCTTGCCGATCGATAGGTCAAGATCGGTCAGGACGGTTGTCCCGCCATAGCCTACACTGAGATTCTCGACCTTGAGAAAAGCCTGCCCGTTCATTTTCTTCCCCGTATTGCACAGCTGCGCAATTATTTTCCTTGTACTGTCTTTTTATAACAGTCCCGTGACAAGCGAAAAATTCAGTGAAGCGTTTTTCGCCTGCGGGCAGCCATGACGTGGCAGGTTCGTCCAACCCTTCGCAACCTGCGTTAAATCGTAACAATTGCGTGACCGACAGTTGATGGCTGGCCCGCGCCCCGCGAAAAACCCAATTGCCGCCTATAGGTGGGACGTGAAACGAAGCCGTGCACCTTATGAATATTACAAAACTATAATTTGTAATGGGCTGCCGGAGGGGTAGTTCTGACATGTTCGATAGAGTTCGAGAAAGAGAACACCTCATGAAGCGTATAGGCCTTGTGATCGCAATTCCGGTCATGATCGGCGTCGGCTATTTTCTCGCCTATCCCGAACTCTCGCTTCGTGCCTCTGCACCGGACAAGGGTGCAATGCCGACAGGCTCGCTCTCCGCAAGCGGGGGCAATGCACAGGCGCAGACAAAGAAGCGCAATGCCATCGTGCCACTCGTCGTGGTTGCCGAGGCGAAGAAAGAGGACGTTCCGGTTACGAAAACAGTCGTCGGGTCGATCGAGCCCATTGAGACCGTCGCGGTTCGCCCGCAGATCGATGGCGTCGTCGTCGAAAAGCACGTCATCGATGGCCAGATGATCAAAGCCGGCGACGTGCTGTTCAAACTGGACGATCGAGCCCTCAATGCAACGCTTTCCAAGGACCAATCCTTGCTGGCGAAGGATGAAGCGAGCCTCGTGTCGGCCAAACTCGATCTTTCGGGTGCGCAGGATCTTGCCAAGCAACGTGTGGGAACGGACCAGCAGGCCTACCAGGCGGATGCCGCGGTAAAGGTCATCGAGGCGACGATCGATATGGACAAGGCGCAAATCGCGGCGGATCAGGTCCAACTCTCTTATACGACGATCAAGGCTCCCATCGACGGCCGCGTCGGGGTCGTCAATACCTCCATCGGCAATCTGGTGCGCACCGCCGATACGACGAACCTTTTGACGATCACCCGCATGGCTCCGCTGCGCGTCGCGTTCACGCTTGCCGAAAGCGATTTGCCGGCGTTGCGGGCGGCGGTCGCCAGTCATCCGGCGTCCGTCCAGATCAAGCTTCCCGGCAGCAATGATGTTATCGCGACCGGGACGCTCAACTTCATCGATTCCAGCGTCGATACCGCCTCCGGCACCATCGTCCTCAAGGCCGATATTGCCAATGAGGATGGAGCGCTTTGGCCCGGGCAATATGTGAAAACCGTTGTCGATCTCAGTCTGCAGAAGGATGCGACGACTGTTCCCCTTATCGCCGTGCAGCAGGGCAATAGCGGCTCATTTGTCTTCCTTGTCCATCCCGACAAGAAAGTGGCTATGCAGAACGTGACGCTCGCCAATACCGTCGGCGAAACCGCTGTCATCGCATCGGGCATCCAGCCCGGCGATCAGGTCGTGGTTGACGGTCAATTGCACCTCCAGGACGGGGCGACTGTGCAAACGACGACGAAGGAAGCGCAGGCGGCCCCCGTGACAGACCCTGGCAATGACAACAAGGCGCTGCCCGTCGAGGCCGCCCAATGAACCTTTCGGCACTCTTCATCCGGCGGCCGATTGCGACGATATTATTATCCGTCGCACTCGCAGCTTCGGGGATATTTGCCTATAAGTTCCTCCCGGTTGCGGCGCTGCCGCAGGTCGATTTTCCCATCGTAACGGTTTCGGCGAAACTGCCTGGTGCATCGCCCGATACGATGGCCAACGCGGTCGCAACGCCGCTCATCAAGCAGTTTTCGACGATCCAGGCCATTTCGACGATCAGTTCGACAAGCACGCTCGGCTCGACCCAGATCACGCTCGAATTCGATCTCAACCGCGACATCGACCAGGCCGCGGCCGATGTCGAAGCGGCGATCGCCAGTACGCTGCGCCGCCTGCCGCCGAATATGACGACCCCGCCGAGCTACCGGAAGACCAATCCCGCCGATGCACCGGTGGTTCTCGTCGCGCTGCAGAGCGACACGATGCAGCTTTCGAAACTCGACGACTACGCCGAAAATGTCATGTCGCCGGCGTTCTCGACAATCAGCGGTGTTGGCGAAGTCCAGGTCCTGGGGACCAAGCAATATGCGGTGCGCGTAGAAGTCGATCCCAATGCGGCAACGGCGCGCGGCATCGGCCTCGACGAATTGACCACCGCGGTGGCGGCGAAAAACTCAATTGCTCCGGTCGGCACCATATCGAGCCCGACGCAGCAGATGGCGATCCAGGCCAATACCCAAGCGGAAAACGCTGATACTTTCCGTCAGATCATCGTTGCCGCGCCCAACGGGAAGATGGTGCGGCTCGGCGATGTTGCGCGCGTCATCGATTCAGTCGCGACGACCCAGACCGAAAGCCGCTATGACGGCAAGCCGTCGCTGGTGCTGGCCGTGTTCCGGCAGCCCGGCGCCAATACGGTAGACGTGGTGAACCGCGTGCGCGAAATCCTGCCGCAGTTCGAAAAGGATCTCGGCCCATCGGCCGGCATTCATATCGTCAACGACCGTTCGGCATCCATCCGCCAGGCCGTCTCCGATGTGCAGTTCACTCTGCTTCTGACGATTGCCCTGGTCATACTGGTGATCTTCGTCTTCTTGCGCCGGCTCTCCGCGACGCTGATACCGGTCGTCGCGGTTCCCCTGTCGCTTATCGCCACGCTCGGGGCGATGTATGTCCTCGGCTTTTCTATCGACAATATTTCGCTTCTGGGTCTGACACTTTCGGTGGGTCTCGTCGTCGACGACGCCATCGTCATGCTCGAAAACATAACCCGGCATATCGAAGAGGGGATGCCCCCATTCGAAGCGGCGCTGAAGGGCAGCGAGGAGATCGGCTTTACCATTATTTCGATCACTACTTCGCTGGTAGCTGTGTTCATTCCCATCCTTTTGATGGGCGGCGTCGTCGGACGCATATTCAATGAATTCGCGGTCGTCGTCACAGTTGCGATCTGCGCCTCGGCTCTTATATCGCTCACGCTGACGCCGATGCTCTGCAGTCATTTGCGCGGCCACCAGAACGAGACGGAAAAGAAGAAGCCACCCCTGACCGAACGCGTATTCGACGCTGTTCAGGGAGGTTATGGGCGCCTGCTCGACATTTGCCTGCGTGCCCGTCCAGTCATCCTTGTCGTTTTCCTTCTGACCGTGGTCGCTACAGTCTATCTCTTTTCGACGATCAACAAGGGCTTCCTTCCGACCGAAGATATCGGACAATTATCCATCTCGACGGAAGCACGGCAGGACATCTCTTATGATGCGATGGTGGCACTGCAAAAGCAGGTGGCGAGTACCGTATCCGGCCGTCCCTATGTTGCCCATGTGGTTTCCAGCGTAGGCGGCGGTTTCAACTCCGCAAGCCTCAATCAAGGGCGGCTGTTCGTGGAGCTGAAGCCGAAGTCCGAACGGATGCCGTTGGAAGAACTTCTGCGTGACCTGCGGCAGACACTGGCAAAAATTCCGGGCATTACCAGCTATCCCGTCGCCGTTCAGAACCTGCGTATTGGCGGCGTATCCTCGAATGCACAGTATCAATATGTACTGCAGAGTGTCAGTTCGACGGATCTCTATCCCTGGTCGCAAAAAATGCTGCTCGCCATGCAGCAGGAGCGGCAGACATTCGTGGATGTGTCGAGCAATCTGCAGAACAATGCCCTACAGGCCAACCTCGTCATCGATCACGACAAGGCACAATTGCTCGGCATCAATTCGGACCAGCTTCGTAATACGCTTTATTACGCGTTCGGCACGAACCAGGCATCGACCATCTTCGCCACAGGCGACAGCTACGAGGTCATCGTCGAGCTTGACCCCGATATTCCGTGGACAGCAGACAAGCTCGACCAGATGCAGATCCGCTCGACCACGACCAACAAGCTCATTCCGCTTTCTGCCTTCGCCCGGGTGGAGCGCACCACGGGTCTCCTTGCAGTCAACCAGCTCGGCCAGCTCCCCGCAGTCACGATCTCGTTCAACCTGCCGCAGGGCGTGTCGCTCGGTCAGGCGATACAGGAACTCGACACGCTGAAGACGCAGCTCGGCGTGCCAACGACGATAACCTCCACCTTCACGGGAACGGCCCAGGTATTCGAGCAATCGCTGGCAAATCAGGGCTTGCTTGTCGGCGCGGCGATTTTGACGATTTATATCGTGCTGGGAATTCTCTACGAGAGCTTCGTTCACCCGCTGACCATCTTGACCGGACTGCCCGCTGCTGCCGCCGGCGCGCTGGCCACTCTCGAGCTCTTCGGCTACGACCTCAGCGTCATCGCCATCATCGGCATCCTGATGCTGATCGGTATCGTCAAGAAAAATGCCATCATGATGATCGACTTCGCGCTGGTCCGGCAAAGGGCGGGCGAAACGTCGCTTGATGCCATCCGCGAAGCGTGCCTTGTCCGTTTCCGGCCTATCATGATGACGACGCTTGCTGCATTGATGGGCACAATTCCAATCGCGATCGGTGCAGGCGCAAGTTCCGAGTTGCGTCAGCCGCTCGGTGTCGCGGTCGTCGGCGGACTCATCGTTTCCCAGATACTTACGCTGTTCATCACGCCGGTAATCTTCCTCTATATGGAAGACCTGTCGCGGCTTCTCGGCAAGGCCGCAAAGCGGCTGTCGCGTAGCGCCCATATTCCCGAGGCCGCAGAGTAACGTCCCCGCAACCTGCTCAAAACATAGGCAAATCGCCGCCCTTACGTGTCGAATTTTTGAGCGTAGGCCGATATATATGTCATCGGCGAAAGGGCATCGGGTCGTCGGCGGGCGTGAGCCGTTCAAACGAAACCGGCGATTCCTCGATTTTGCCCGGCGCCCCACACCCATCGCGTCAGTTGGCACACAAATTGCTTTAATGAAATCATCCAGCAAGTCGCGCCCAAATCAACGAGACGCTTGCGGCAGGATCACTAGGCAAATTACGTGTGAGAGAACGCAAAATGACAAAATACAAGCTCGAGTACATCTGGCTCGACGGTCACGAACCGGTACAGAATCTTCGCGGCAAGACGCAGATCAAGGAATTCGCGGAATTCCCCACGCTTGAACAGCTTCCTCTCTGGGGCTTCGATGGCAGCTCCACCAATCAGGCCGAAGGCCGCAGCTCGGATTGCGTGTTGAAGCCGGTTGCCGTTTATCCGGATCCGGAGCGCACGAACGGCGTTCTCGTCATGTGCGAAGTCATGATGCCAGATGGCGTCACACCGCACGTTTCCAACAAGCGCGCAACCGTACTCGACGATGACGGCGCCTGGTTCGGCTTCGAACAGGAATACTTCTTCTACAAAAACGGTCGTCCGCTCGGTTTCCCGGAGGCCGGTTACCCGGCGCCGCAAGGTCCGTACTATACAGGCGTTGGCTATAGCAATGTGGGCGACGTCGCTCGCAAGATCGTTGAAGAACATCTCGATGTGTGCCTTGCTGCCGGCATCAATCATGAAGGCATCAACGCCGAAGTCGCCAAGGGCCAGTGGGAATTCCAGATTTTCGGAAAGGGCTCCAGGAAGGCTGCCGACGAAGTCTGGCTTGCACGTTACCTGATGCTCCGCCTGACCGAAAAGTATGGCATCGACATCGAATGGCACTGCAAGCCGCTCGGCGATACGGACTGGAACGGCTCGGGTATGCATGCCAACTTCTCGACCACCTACATGCGCGAGGTTGGCGGCAAGGAGTATTTCGAAGACCTGATGGCAGCATTTGAAGCGGCGCGCGCCGATCACATCGCCGTCTATGGCCCGGACAACCACATGCGCTTGACGGGCAAGCACGAAACGCAGTCGATCCACACGTTCAGCTATGGCATTGCCGACCGTGGTGCCTCGATCCGCGTTCCGCACAGCTTCGTCAACAGCGGCTACCGCGGTTATCTGGAAGATCGCCGTCCGAATTCCCAAGGCAACCCCTACGAGATCGCTTCTCAGATCCTCAAGACGATCGCTTCGGTTCCGGTTGAAATCGAGCAGCGGCTCGCCGCAGCAGAATAAACCCATTGTCACGGCGTGGCGGTTTGCTGCGCCGTGACATTATTTCAGATTGTTCGATAGTCCCGAACAAGGCCGGTCAGATAATTGCGCGAAACCGGAGCAAATTGGCTCTGGCGCCCCAAGACCCCACTCGGCAACGCCGCTTCGCGCGTTGACTGAATCGTGATGCGACGAATAAAATCGCATATGGATAGACGCGTGGGTGCGCGCTACGTTAAAACCCAAAGAGGCACTTCCCGGCGATGCGCTGCTCATGCTGGAACGCGTGCTGTTAAACTTTGGGGGGAACTGACGATGACCATCGAAAGGCCGCAACGCCCGCGCACCCATCCAGCGCGATTTCATCAGTGTCAGTTGGCGATTGAGGACGAGGTGATTGAACTCGTCGGCAGGGCGTGCGATGCCGGCTGGCATCGTGACGAAATCCTTTCAGCCATGATGGAAGTCATCGATGACCTCGCGCTTGCACGTCGTGAGGATGTGGCTATTTCGGTCGAAGTGCGGGTCTCCCGGCTCCTTGGGAGAAGCCAAGGCTAAGCGGGCTGGCCGAGCCTCCTGCACTGATCAGCCCATTTTGCTGGTGCGCAATGGCAGGCCGGAGGCAACAACCTTCGAATCCGGGTCATTCACGCCAATTTCAGCCAGTTTCGCAATGATCGCATCCCGGATCGGGCCTGCCTGATCCGTTGGTCCGATAATGATGCGGTCGATTAATTCGGGCAGCTCGATGCCGGTCAAATGGTTGCCCGGGTCATTCTTCAGCGGCAAGGCGTAGACGGGCTGCGGGATTCGGTCGATAACCTCGTGCGTCTTGAAGAGCCGTTTTGAAGGCCAGAGCAAGGGATTGGTCAGAACGCGCCATTCGCGCTCATCACGCAGGCCCGGATGCTTCCAGCAAGTCACTGCGAAAAGCAGCATCAGGAACACGACTTCCGTGAGCGCACCCTTGCTGAGCTTTGCCAGAAAATCCCGGTTCGAAGCGACACGGTGGGCCACAAGTTTGAACTCGTCGTCAAACTGCTTGTTGGTCCAGTAGGTCACCGGGCCGGGATATGCCTGAAGTGCATCGGTCATTTGTATGAACGGCGCGACGTTCACGACGGCGGCAACGGCGACTTCCTCGTCGTCGAAGGCCCGCCACAGCGATAGCCGGCCGGTCGAGTGCTCTTCGAGATCGTGCTCGGCAACGGACAAGACATAGGTCTCGTTGCGCAATCGCGGCAGCCACAGCTCGAATTTCTTTACCCCGTCCTGCCAGATGCCGGGCATGCAGAATTCGAGCGTCTGCGCAAGTTGTGCGGTGCGGCCGCTATCGTTCAGCCATTCCTGAACCTTTGCGGCCGCGTATTCCGTGTCACCATCGTCATTCATGCACCTTGCATTTCGAAACCAGACTTGCTGCCTGTCGAGAATGCCGAATAGGTTCGCTGCGGTCGTATAGTGCACAAAGCGCGAATGTCGTTTGATCGACGCTCGCCCTTCAAAGGCAGTCGGCATGAAAATGCTGAGCATTTTGACGACTACCGGATCCCATTCTTCCATGACTGTTACCGCAACTCTGGATTGGCGAGTCGCCACTCTGCGCCTGCCATTTGTGATCGGCAATGCCTCGCTTTGCCGCGTCCACGTCTACAGGTCCGCGCTTGCGCCAACCTGTTTCCCATGGCGACGATCGACCTGGAATGGAGATGGTTTACTGACCGCAGAAGCGGGCTGTCGCCGTTCCTATCGACTGGAATTTGCCGTTGGCGGTGACGACGCTGGCGCAGACTTGAGTCCTCGCGTTCCACCAGTAAGCCGTATTGTCCTGGAAGCTCACGGAGGCGTAGCCACGTGCCGTCATCTGGCTTGCGGCTGACTTTGCGGGCTTGTTGACGAGATCGACAAGGTCTGTAGGCGCACCACCACCTCCCACTGTCGCGGTTGCGGCCATGCCGGGCGGCAGGGTTGATGCGGGAACTGCGTTCGCATCGTCGCCAGTTGTCGACTGACATCCGGCCATTGCAAATGTCGCTAACAGAATGAGTGCACCTGCACCACGCATGTTCGTCTCTCCCCCATAGACTGCTACGCCGAGAGTTTGACATGTCTTGGTTCAAAGTGCACCAGCAGATTGTTGGCAGGCGAGGGGTGCCGCTCAACCTTGGCTATGCCGTAGCGTGATCTCAACCGCCGGTCCATTGCGAACGGTCTGGTACACCACGCAATAGCGTTCCGTCAGCTTCAGTAATTGATCCAGCTTGTCTTGCGGCGCATCGGTGTCGAGATCGAAGACGAGACGGATTTGCTTGAAGCCGACAGGCGCGTCCCTGTCGACACCGAGCGTGCCGCGGAAGTCGAGGTCGCCTTCTGCCGCGACACTGCCGGATTTCAAGGGAATTTCAAGAGCCGTGGCCACGGCCTTGAGAGTTACGCCGGCGCAGGCCACGAGGGCTTCAAGCAACATGTCGCCTGAGCAAAGCTCCATGCCGCTGCCGCCAGTGGCCGTGTGCAGCCCCGCGACGGCGAGCGCCCGCCCTGTTTCCACCTTGCAGGCTATGTTCTGGTCGTCGATGCTCCCTTGCGCTTTAAGCGTGATGAAAGCGTCCTCGGGGTTTGCGCGGTAGCGATCCTTGATGGGCGCCTGGATTGCGCGCAGTTGAGCAGCATCCATGATTGGTCTCCCTGGTTCGGATGTCTCAACATAGCATAGTTGCGAAAGACGGCAGTGCGGCCGTCCTTCGCCCTTTACTACTGACAGCCTAACTCGCCTTCGGCTTCACGTTCTGGTTCATCCGGAAGAGATTCTGCGGATCGTAGCGGTGTTTGATCGCGGCGAGCCGTTTGTAGTTGCTGCCATAAGCTTCCTCGACACGGTCAACTTCATCGCCGGGCATGAAGTTGATATAGGCCGTTCCAGTCGCATGCGGCCTCATGGCGTCATAGAGGCCACGCGCCCATCCGATACACGCCTTGTCCATTTCCGGTGTTTGCCAGCGCGCATGGACGTTCATCACGAAGTGCGAGTTGCGTTGCGGAAACGCTGTTGCCTCAAGGGGGACGCGGCCAGCGGCTCCGCCAACATGGGCGGTGAAGATCTCACACTCGGGACCCGGAAGATTTCGCACGGCTTCGGTCAAGACTTTGATCGAAGCATCTGACAGTTCGGCAAGGTCGTGGCTCTTCCAATAGTTGCGCGCGCCGGGTGCAAGCAGTGGATCGAAAGCCTGTTGCCAACCGGCAAAGGGCGCCGGGCCGACGACATCGGCGATCGGCTTCCCGATCGAGCGCAGCCGCTTTGTCGCCTGTTCGCCGTCTTGCACTGCGCCGCAATAGCACATGGCGAGTATAAGCACCTCCTTGCCGTGCCATTCGGTGGGGAGAAACGGCAACGGGGGTGCCTGCCGCATGACGGTCCAGCAGGTGAGTTCATCCGGCGCCGTTTCGAGCGCGGCCCGGTATTCCTTGAGGACGGCTTCGGCATCGGCGAAAGGATGCACGACGAGTCCGGCGAGGACGTCGGGTCCGACCTTGTTCAATTGAAACTCGAAGGCGGTAACGATGCCGAAGTTGCCGCCGCCGCCACGCAGGGCCCAGAAAAGGTCGGGGTGCTCGGCCTCGCTCGCATGCACAAGTTCGCCATCAGCCGTTACAACGTCGGCCGAAAGGAGATTGTCGATCGTCAGGCCGAACTTGCGGGTGATCCAGCCAAAACCGCCGCCGAGTGTCAGCCCGGCAATACCGGTGGTGGAGTTGATGCCGGTGGGAACAGCCAATCCGAAGGCCTGGGTTTCTCGATCGACATCGGCCAATGTGGCGCCCGGTTCGACTCGCGCAAGCTTCGCCGCAGCATCGACCTGCACAGATTTCATCTGCGACAGGTCAATCACCACGCCGCCGTCGCAAACGGCGCTGCCGGCTATGTTGTGCCCGCCGCCGCGGACGGAAACGAGTAAACCGTCACCCCGCGCAAAACGCACCGCATTGACGACGTCGTGTGCATCGGCACAACGAATGATGAGGCCGGGCCTCCGGTCGATCATGCCATTCCAGATCGACCGTGCCTCGTCATAGGAAGCGTGCTTTTCGCCAATAAGGCTCCCGCGCATTTGTGCGGCGAGCGCTTCGACTGCACTGGCACTGATATTTTTTTTGCCGGATTCCAGGGTAGATAAGCCCAAATCGTTCATGATCAGTCCTCCGTTGGGCGGGAAGCGCATTCCTGCCCTTCAATGCGGAGTTTGATCCCCCATCGGCATTACCGCAAGTTCTGGAACTGTACTGGTCGCCCCGTGCTGGCCCCCACTTTGTCCCCGGCGTTCCTTATAGAATCCTTATGCGTTTGCGGCTGACGCCGTCTCGAATTCCTATTTCGTAAAGAGTCATACTCCGCGCCGTCAGGAGAGCTCCGGCAATAGTTGCCGGGGCCGTCGCTGATTGAGATTTTATAACCTTATCCATGGGTTGACCGCTTTGATCGGGTCCATGGATAGCAAGGAGTATCTGCGATGGATTTGATCTTCCTCGGGGTCGGCGTGGTGCTGATCGTCCTCTCGCTGGCTTATACCAAAGCCTGCGACAGTCTTTGACTTGAGGAGCGCGAGATGACCCTCGACTATATTCTCGGCGGCGCGGTGACCCTCTTCCTGCTCGCCTATCTCACCTACGCCCTCGTTCGCCCAGAGCGCTTCTGAGGCTTGGAAAGCTGAATTCATGACTATCAACGGATGGATACAGATTCTCGTCTTTTGCGGGATCATCATTGTGCTCGTCAAACCGCTCGGCGGTTACATGACGCGCGTTTTTGGCGGCGATCGAACACTGCTTTCGCCTGTCGTGGTGCCCATCGAGCGAAGCCTTTACCGCCTCGCCGGCACGAATGAGCGCGAGGAGCAGCACTGGCTGACCTATGCGGTCGCGCTTCTGCTCTTCAATATTGCAGGCTTCGCCCTGCTTTATGCCTTGCAGCGCCTGCAGGGCGTGTTGCCGCTCAACCCCGCAGGCATGGGCGCGACGGAGCCGGGGCTCGCTTTCAACACCGCCGTCAGCTTCGTCACAAATACCAATTGGCAGAACTATGGCGGCGAAAGCACGATGTCCTATCTCGTGCAGATGGCCGGCTTTACCGTGCAGAACTTCGTTTCGGCGGCCACCGGCATCGCTATCGCCATCGCGCTTATCCGCGGTTTTGCCCGAGCGTCCGGCAAGACCGTCGGCAATTTCTGGGTCGACATGACACGCAGCACGCTCTACGTGCTCCTGCCGATCTGCGTGGTGCTGACGCTGGTTTACGTCTATCTCGGCGTGCCTCAGACCCTTGGGAGCTATGTCGACGCGACGACGCTCGAAGGCGCGAAGCAGACGATTGCGGTCGGACCGGTTGCGACGCAGCTTGCCATCAAGATGCTCGGCACCAATGGCGGCGGCTTCTTCAACGTCAATTCCGCGCACCCGTTCGAAAACCCGGACGCGATCTCGAACCTCATCCAGATGGTGACCATCTTTGCCATCGGCGCGGCGCTCACCAATGTGTTCGGCCGTATGGTCGGCAATGAACGGCAGGGCTGGGCGATCTTCGCTGCCATGGGCGTTCTCTTCCTCGCCGGCGTCGTCATTTGCTATTGGGGCGAAGCCGCTGGCAACCCGCTGGTTCACGCGCTCGGCATCGACGGCGGCAACATGGAAGGCAAGGAAGCGCGGTTCGGCATCGCCCTCTCGGCGCTCTTTGCAGTGGTCACGACGGCCGCTTCCTGCGGCGCGGTCAATGCGATGCACGACAGCTTCATGGCGATCAGCGGCATGGTGCCGCTCATCAACATGATGCTTGGCGAAGTTGTCATCGGGGGCGTCGGCGCCGGGCTCTACGGCATCCTGCTCTACGTCATCATC
The DNA here is from genome assembly GCF_056399405.1 of Phyllobacterium sp. 01N428. NCBI lineage: Bacteria > Pseudomonadati > Pseudomonadota > Alphaproteobacteria > Hyphomicrobiales > Phyllobacteriaceae > Phyllobacterium > Phyllobacterium sp. 01N428. Next base: position 76,990 of record NZ_JBFTRH010000005.1, on the reverse strand, counting down.
GCCGTCTTCATTGCCGGCCTGATGGTTGGACGGACGCCCGAATATCTCGGCAAGAAGATCGAGGCCAAGGAAGTCAAGATGGCGATGCTCGCCGTTCTGTGCCTGCCGCTCGCCATGCTCGGTTTCACCGCCGCCGCCAGCGTCCTGCCTTCGGCCGTCGCCTCGGTCGCAAATGCCGGTCCACACGGGTTTTCCGAGATCCTCTATGCCTATACCTCGGCGGCCGCCAACAACGGCTCGGCTTTCGGCGGTCTCACCGGCAATACGCCCTGGTACAACGTCACGCTTGGCATCGGCATGTGGGTTGGCCGCTTCTTTGTCATCATTCCCGCATTGGCGATCGCAGGTTCGCTCGTGACGAAGAAGACGGTTCCTGAATCCGCCGGAACGTTCCCGACGCACAGCCCGCTTTTTGTTGGGCTCCTGGTCGGCGTCATCCTGATCGTCGGTGGTCTTACCTTCTTCCCGGCACTCGCCGTTGGCCCGATCGTCGAACATCTCGCCCTCGGCCTTGGCCAGACGTTCTGATGGAGCCCGCCATGCGTCACGGTTACTTGCAATTCAACCCGCAGACCCGCGCCAAGAAACTGGCGCGGGGTGCTGCCAAGCGCGTGCGCGCCTCGGACATCATTCTCGGCATGACGCTGATGACGATGCTGATCTGGCTCGCTGCATATGCCCTCATTCATCTTCACAGCTGGAGTCTCTCATGAGCCAGTCCAAATCTCCGAGTCTCATCGACTCCTCCATCCTGCTGCCGGCTATCGGCGGCGCCTTCAAGAAGCTCGACCCGCGCAGCCTTGCCCGCAACCCGGTGATGTTCGTTGTTGCCGTCGTCTCGGCTTTGACCACGGTTCTCTTTCTTAAAGATCTTGCATCTGGCAGCGAAAGCCTCGGCTTCACCTTCCAGATCATCCTCTGGCTCTGGTTCACGGTGCTCTTTGCCAATTTTGCCGAGGCCGTCGCGGAAGGGCGCGGCAAGGCGCAGGCGGATTCGCTCCGCAAGGCCCGGACCGAAACCCAAGCCAAGCTGCTTTCGAGCGAAAAGGACACCAAGTTCAAATTGGTGCCCGGCACGAGCCTTAAAGTCGGCGATCTCGTCCTCGTCGAGGCCGGCGATATCATACCTTCCGACGGCGAAGTCATCGAGGGGGTCGCCTCGGTGAACGAATCGGCGATCACCGGCGAGTCGGCCCCGGTCATCCGCGAATCCGGCGGCGACCGTTCCGCCGTCACCGGCGGGACGCAGGTGCTGTCAGACTGGCTCAGGGTGCGCATTACCGCTGCAGCCGGCTCGACCTTTCTCGACCGGATGATTGCGCTTGTGGAAGGCGCCGAACGCCAGAAGACCCCGAACGAGATCGCGCTCAATATCCTTCTTGCTGGCATGACGCTGATCTTCGTCCTCGCAACGGCGACCATACCGAGCTTTGCCTCCTATGCCGGCGGCGCCATTCCGGTGGTGGTGCTTGTCGCGCTGTTCGTGACGCTCATACCAACGACGATCGGCGCACTGCTTTCTGCCATCGGTATCGCCGGCATGGACCGCCTTGTCCGCTTCAACGTCCTCGCTATGTCGGGGCGTGCTGTCGAGGCGGCAGGCGACGTCGATACGCTGCTTCTGGACAAGACCGGCACCATTACCTTCGGCAACCGGCAGGCAACCGAACTGCTCCCGGTCAAGGGCGTGTCCGAAGAAGAACTTGCCGACGCCGCGCAACTCGCATCGCTTGCAGACGAGACGCCGGAAGGTCGCTCGATCGTCATCCTAGCCAAGGAGAAATACGGTATCCGTGCCCGCGACATGCAGACCTTGCACGCCGATTTCGTGCCGTTCACGGCGCAAAGCCGCATGAGCGGCGTCGATATTGACGGCTCCTCGATCCGCAAGGGTGCAGTTGATGCCGTGCTCGCCTATGTCGACCAGTCGACCGTAGCTGCAGTTGCAGCTGTCGGCGGCAATGTGGCGACGATCGTGCCGCGACTTGGCGCCGACGTCGTGCGCGACCTGCAGTCTATCGCCGACCGTATCGCCAAGGCCGGCGGGACCCCGCTTGCCGTCGCGCGCGACGGCAGGCTGCTCGGCATCGTTCACCTCAAGGATATCGTCAAGGGCGGCATCCGCGAGCGTTTTGCCGAATTGCGGCGCATGGGCATCCGTACAGTGATGATCACCGGCGACAACCCGTTGACCGCTGCTGCCATCGCTGCTGAAGCCGGCGTCGATGACTTCCTCGCGCAGGCAACCCCGGAGAACAAGCTGACCCTCATCCGTGATGAACAGGCGAAGGGCAAGCTCGTTGCCATGTGCGGCGACGGCACCAACGATGCTCCGGCTCTGGCGCAGGCGGATGTCGGCTTGGCGATGAACACTGGTACAGTCGCAGCCCGCGAGGCTGGCAACATGGTCGATCTCGACAGCGATCCGACCAAGCTCATCGAGATCGTCGGCATCGGCAAGCAGTTGCTGATGACCCGCGGCGCGCTGACGACGTTTTCGATCGCCAACGACATAGCCAAGTACTTCGCCATCATCCCGGCGATGTTCCTTGCCTTCTATCCGCAACTCGGCGCGCTCAATATCATGGGCCTGCAGACGCCGCAGAGCGCGATCCTTTCGGCGATCATCTTCAATGCGCTGATCATCGTCGCGCTCATCCCGCTGTCGCTGAAGGGCGTCAAATACCGGGCGGTCGGCGCCGCCTCGCTCTTGCGGCGCAATCTTCTCCTCTACGGCCTTGGCGGCGTGATCGTTCCCTTCGTTGGCATCAAGGCCATCGACGTGATCATAACCAGCCTCGGCCTCGCATAAGGATCATTCCAATGTTGAAACAACTCAAACCCGCGCTGGTCATGATCGTGGCGCTGACCGTCATCACCGGCCTCATCTACCCGCTCGGCATGACAGGTCTCGCCCAGGCGATCTTCCCGCGTCAGGCCAATGGAAGCCTGATCGAAAAGGGTGGCACTGTCGTCGGCTCCGAATTGATCGGTCAGGCCTTTACCAGCGAGCAATACTTCCACGGCAGGCCGTCGGCGGCCGGCGACGGCTATAACGCTGCCGCTTCCAGCGGCTCCAACCTCGGCCCGACCAATCCGAAGCTGATCGAGCGGATCAAGGCCGATGCTGCAGCGCTCAAGGAAACCAATCCTGATGCGGCAGTACCGATGGATCTGGTGACGACCTCCGGCAGCGGGCTCGACCCTCACATCTCGCCGGAAGCCGCCTATTTCCAGGTGCCGCGTGTCGCCAAGGCACGAGGAATGGACGAGGCCAGCCTGCGCCAGCTGGTGGACCGGCAAGTCGAGGGTCGCGAACTCGGCTTTATGGGGGAACCGGTGGTGAATGTGCTGGCCCTCAACCTCGCGCTCGATGGGGTAAAGGCGCCATAATTGTGATCGTGCCGGAGACTGGCAAATGCTGGTCTCCGGTGCTGCCTCAGGGTTCTCCTCGGTCGCGAGATTGATTTCGGAGAGTTTAAGAAATGCATGACCTTACCTTGATCCTGGCGATTGCGGTGGTCGCCTTCCTGGCCTACCAGGCCGAGGTCGATGATCGGCCACCCGCCGACCAGGAACCCCCGAAACGGGCACGCACAGCCAACTGGAAATTGCGCGTCGGCGCGATTGCCATCGTTGCCCTGCTGTTCGTTGCGATGTTCCTGACCTGAATTCGGCTTCGGCGGTGACGGATGTTCAGAACCACACCTCCGCGACCGTGCGCCCGTCGCGTTCCAGATCCTCGAAACTATGGAGCCCATCAAAGCGCTGGAGCGGGATCCGGGCAACCTCATCCGGCTCGGCAAGGCGCAGGTTGATCGCGATTCTGGTCTGGCCTTTGTCGTTGGCTTGAAGGCCGCGCCAGCTGACGAGATTGCCGCAATGCCTGCAGAAATTGAATGTCAGTGAGCGCGTCGCACCAACATAGGCGGTGAGGGCGCCGGTTGGGTCTTCGATATGGATCGCCTCGCCATCATAGTCATAGGCCCACAATACGCCGTAGCGGCGGCATGCAGTGCAGTTGCATATGGTCGCATCGAGGATCTCGCCGCGAAACTCCCATCGGACAGCGCCGCAATGGCAGGACCCTCGCGTTACGTTCCGATCACTGTGCGACGTTGCTCCCGTGCCCATACTTTCCTCCTTCGCTGCCCGCCGCAGTTCGCGTGGACTGATAAAAAGTCGCCGGCTGCCTCCCTCACTTCATCTTTTCAAGATCATTGAGTCTCCATGTCTTGTCGAACACAGGTTTCTCCGGGCCATAGAAACGGAAGAGGACCTCGAACTTTCCGGTCGGGTCAGTCGGCACCCAGTTCCTGTCCTTCCCTTGCGGAGCAGTGGGGCCGAAAAACACGTCTACCGAGCCATCCGGGTTCGCTGCCAACCCGGGGCTTAGTGAGGATCGGCTAAGTATTTTCTGGTCGCGAATGAGCGCGTGAGTGGCGCGGTCGTAGGCCGTGGCGGACCAATATTGCTTTACCGGAGGATGCGCAGGGATGGTGAAACGATAGGTGCTGGAGCCGTCAAGCGGCGCGCCCTCCTTGTCCTTGATCGTCATCAGATAGAACTGTCCAACCCCCGCATGCTTGGTGCTGAAAAATGCCATCGTATAAGTGACGCCGCGGCCATCAACTGCATAGCTGTCCGGGTCTGCATACTGGGTCTGCAGACCTTGGACCGCATCGGGTGAAATCGGAAAAACCCACTGGCGTTCCTCATAGTAAGGAGGGAAGGTGGTTTCGTACTGCAAGTCCAGCCATGCATGTGCTTCAACGGCCGCTGCTGCCAAGATGTCCTGTGTGGCCTGGTTCGGCTGGAAGGCCTTGCCCTTTTCGATGCCGAGCGATTTCAGCTGGTCGATCATGGCCTTGTCGCGGACGAGCCATGGCTCGCTCTGCACGAAGCGGTCGAGCGCCTGGAAGAAGCGCAGATCGTATGGAATGGTAGAATCATAGACCTTGCCAAGGGCGTCGACAAAAACTGTATCCGGCGGGTTGGACGCCTGGCTGAAAGGATAGAGCTTGATGCGCTTGCCATAGGCAACTGCAGCATCGACGTCTGGCCTGTTGCCGGATTTGGGGATGGACCGCAGCAGGGCATAGCCTTGGTAATTGCCTGATGAGAGCGGAATATAGCCTTCCGGAACGGAGGCCGTGTAGCCCGGTGGCAAGATGAGATACTTTCCTCCCGCACCCTTGTCGACGCCAGCTGGTCCCACATCCTCGAGTGCAGCCTGCCATGGGTCCATGATGCTGCCATTGATGACGCCGGTATCTGCTGGCGGAATCTCTATCACCACGGGGCCGTCCTTGGTGTTGAAAAAAGCCATGAGGTAGATAACGTCGGGATTTGGCGTCAGCGTCTGGTTTTGCCAGTCGAACAGACGGGACCAATAGACGATCTGGTTTGGCTTGCCGCCCAGCTTCAGCGTCTGCTGGTACATGAGATCGTAGTTGACTGCGGGCATGCCCCAGACGACCGCCTCGAAGGCGCGGCGCTCGATTACCCGGGCATTCAGGTCGTCAGCGGAGAAGTCTTTCGCCGGAGCCGATCCTCCGGAGAGTACAATGGCTAACACGGCTAACAGTGTCCGAACCATGGCGAACGCCCTTGCTTGCCCGTTGCGACTGGCTTGAACGATACTCCCATCGAAGGAAAACGTAAGTAACGCAACGGTAAAATTTGCGAACGCCACCCGAAGAAATCTCTAGCCAGAGGAGTTTGAGAAAATCGATCCGCAACCTGCATGGCACCTATACGCAGGTGCCTATTGAGAACTGAAATCCGTACTCACAGATTGCTTGCAATCCATTCAGCCGCGATCTCGCGAATTGGCATTCGCTTGGCTCGTTTCGGGACGAGCACATTGTACCGTCCTTCGGGTGTGACAACGAGATCGCCCAGGCGAACGAGCGATCCGTCTTGCAGAAAACCATTCACGAGGACGTTCCATCCAAGCATGATTCCCTGTCCAGCCCGCGCGGCCTGCAAAGCGTCCGCGTAATGATTGAATCGCAGGCTCGGTTTTGGAACATGCGCCTTGATACCAGCGCGTGAGAACCAGTCGCCCCACGAATACCAGGTTCTTTCGGAGACATCGTTTGCAATGAGGTCGGCGTTCGAATCGTAGAAGTGCGCGGGATTTTCGAGGCGCATTGCATATTCAGGCGAGCAGACAGGAAAAATCGTATCGGGCCTCGAAGCAATCACTTCCGCATCTTCGAATGGCGGAATTCCAAAGCGGATAGCCACATCGACTTCGCCGGATTCAAGTTGAATACGGGCATCCTGCGAAACCACGCGCATCTGCACCGAGGGAAACCGCTGTCGAAATTCACTCAGCCGGGGCAGAAGCCAGAGGGTGGAGAAAGCAAGTGTGGCGCCGATCGTGACCGTCTCGGTGCGATTGCTTGATCTTATAAGGTCGACGCTTTCGCTGATCGCCGAAAAGCTATTGGCGAGCGACGAAGCCAGCATGATGCAATTCGATGTCGGCTCTATGGATCTGTGCTTGCGCACGAACAGCTTGGTTCCAAGATCCGCTTCGAGCGAGCTTATTTGCCTGCTGACCGCAGACTGCGTCACGCCGAGTTCAGCCGCTGCGAGCGTAATGCTTTTATGCCGCGCCGCCGCCTCAAGGGCGACCAGTGCATTCAAAGAAGGAACGTTCTTTCGAAAGCCAGCCAAAGGGCACCTGTTGAAACGACACGCCAATCGTCAGCCAGTGTCGGATCTGCATGATATTTTCTCAAGCGAATTATGAATATTTCTGCCGTTGAAGGTTGTGTTGATCAAGAGGATTATTTTCAAAACCAGGAGAGATCGACCATGCTTCAGACGCGCACTGAAATTTCGACGCTGCTGGACAGCCGTCGCGCGGGATATTCGCTGCCCGCCGAGTTCTATGCCCGTCAGGATATTTTTGAAGCCGACATGGACGTCTTTTTCCGTCGCCATTGGATCTGTGTCGGGCTCGAGTGCGACGTGCCTGAACCGGGCGACGCTCAAGTCATCGATGTCGGACAGTCCAGCGTCATTCTTTTGCGCGATGACGACAACAAGATACAGGTCGTGCACAATGTCTGCAGGCACAGAGGCTCCCGCCTTCTCGACGCGGGATCGAATGTGATTTCAAAACTCGTCTGTCCCTATCACCAGTGGACTTACGAACTAACGGGTGAACTCATTCATGCCCCGCACATGGGTTCAGATTTTGACCGCTCATGTCACAACCTCAAGCCCGTACACTTCAAATCAATCGGCGGGCTGATTTATGTTTGTCTATCCGACAACCCGCCCGCCGATGTGCAGCGCCTTGCCGACACAATGGAAGAAAGACTGGCGCCCTACGACATCGGCAATGCCAAGGTGGCATACCAGTCAGAGGTCATCGAACGCGGCAACTGGAAATTGACGATCGAAAACAATCGCGAGTGCTACCATTGCTCGGCCAATCATCCTGAGCTTTGCGTCTCCTTCATCGACCTCGATTTCGGATTTGACCCGGCAAGTTTGAGCGAGGAGGACCGGGTCGAAGCTGAAGTACATCAGGCGCTTTATGAGGAGCGCACCCGTATCTGGGAGGAAGAGGGGCACAAATCGGCGGTCGTTGAAGGTGTTGTGAATTGCACCACGAACTTCCGAACGCAGCGCCTGATCATTGCCGGCGCCGGAGAATCCCAGACGCCTGATGCAACTGCGGCTTCAAATATACTTCTAGGGTCCATGACACGGAAGGATCTAGGGGATACGCATCTATGGGGCCACAATTGCTGGCATCATTTCATGGGCGACCATGCGGTGATCTCGATAATAATTCCGTTGAGCCCTGATACCACGATCGTCAGAACAAAGTGGATCGTTCACAAGGATGCCGTCGAAGGCGTGGATTACGATATCGAGAAGCTGACCAGCGTGTGGGTCGCGACAACTGAACAGGATGCGGAACTCGTCGCCCGGGCGCATTCCGGTGTTCTCGATCCGGCCTACGAACCTGGCCCTTACTCCAGGTTCACCGAACAGCAGCTCGATAACTTTGCGACATGGTATGTCGATCAGATGCGTGAGAACGGATACTGAATATGCTGTCTCCACTATCGTGCAGCCAGGACGGCCTTTACTGGGATCCAGCGCTCAACCAAAGGATGACCTGCGCTGATATCCGCGATGAAACCCATGATGTGAAGACGTTCACCTTTGTGTGCAGCGAGAGGCGGTACTTCAATTTCAGCGCCGGGCAGTATTTCAGCTTCGAAGTTGAAACCGACGGGATCGTTGAACGTCGTTGCTACAGCATATCGTCCTCGCCGTTGCGGCCCAGATCAATTTCAATCACCGTGAAGCGCGTCGAAGGCGGCCTCGTCTCGAATTGGCTGCACGACAATCTTGCTCCGGGAATGGAAATTCAGGCGCAAGGTCCGGTGGGCAACTTTAGGGTGCCGACTGAATCGGAAGGCAAGTATCTGTTCCTGTCAGGCGGCTCCGGCATCACGCCATTGATGTCAATTGTGCGGGCCTACGACGACGCGCATGTGTTTCCCGACATCGTTTTTCTGCACGCGGGAAGAACGCCCCAGGATTTCATCTTCCACGACGAGCTCGAATTCCGCGCCCGGACGATGCGGAATTTTCGATTGATCCTTCTGCCGGAGAGGATGGGTAGCAAGCCCGGATTTGTAGGTGCCGTTGGCAGACTCTCGAAAGAATATCTCGGTTCCGCCGTGCCGGATCTTGCGGAGCGCTTCACCATGTGCTGCGGACCCGCGCCATTCATGGCGACCGTCCGCGGAATATTGGGTGAACTTGGCGCCGATCCAACGCGGTACCTCGAGGAGAGCTTCGATCCCTTGTCCGATGACGTTGCAGTCGCTGCGGAAAGCGTTGGCGAGGCTATCGTCCCGAAATTCAAGGTGACATTTGCGCGGCAGGCAAAGGCAATCGAGGTTTCTGCAAGCCAATCGATATTGTCCGCGGCAAAGAAATCCGGCGTCCGCCTCCCTTCTTCCTGCGCAAGCGGAATTTGTGGAACGTGCAAGTCCAAGCTGGTCAGCGGCAAGGTCGACATGCAACATGGCGGCGGGATCCGGCAGCGCGAAATTGATGCCGGCATGTTCTTGCCATGCTGTTCAAAGCCGCTGACCGACCTTGTCGTGGACCGGTAGCTGCGGCTTGCTGTGCTTGAAGAGGGGTAATGCAATGAAGGGCCGCAACGAAGCTCTCCAGTCGTTCGTCGATGCCGCGTTCACAGCTTTCAATGAGTTTGCGCAAGGGCCGGAGTCGCGCCAATCGATCCAGAAGTTATTCTCAGCACTTGATACACCCGGGACGCCGGCGTCGCGCGCCGGAAGCAGGTTGCCCGCTTGCTCCAATCTGGACAGCGCACTTGGCGTCGATGCCGGGCACGCGTCCCTGGCCCGACTTGTCGATCGGTTCAGGCAGATCGAGCCGTCTGTCGAATGGCGTCGCCGTTCCAGCAACAAGAGTGCGAGCGACAATTTTGTCGATGGCCATGCAAATGCGATGATTCTTGGTCCTGGCGGGCTCGAACAACGCACCGATATCTGGCTCGGCGCTACCTTGTTGGCGCCGAATGTGCGCTACCCGGACCATGACCATTCGCCCGAGGAGGTTTATCTCGTACTTTCGGAGGGTGAGTTCAGGCAGGGCGAGGGTGAGTGGTTTTCGCCCGGAATTGGCGGCTCGTTCTACAATGTGCCGAACATCAAGCACGCCATGCGGTCCCTCGACAAACCTCTCTTTGCATTCTGGGCCCTGTGTACGGACAAAGCAGCTTAATAGTCATCTGCGTCGGCAGCAAACAAAGTGCGGTGAGCCTTGGCGCACCGCACTTCTGTAGATGTTAGAGGGAAGCTTCAATTTTCTTGGCGGCCTCCGGCGAGACCCATTTGGTCCACATGTCCTTGTTTTCCTTCAGGAAGTGCTTGGCGCCATCTTCGCCAGTCGCCTGATTGTCGGTCATCCAGGCCATGAGCTTGTTGACCGTCTCGTTGCTCCAGGAGCGCTTCTTGAGATAATCCAATACTGCCGGATCAACCTTTTCCGAGAAGGGCTTGGCCAGCAGAGTAACAATTTTGTCAATCGGCCATGCATTCGGCTTGGGGTCCGGGCAATCTGCGACCGTGTTGCAGCGCTTCCACTCCGCCGGGTCCGCCGGAGCGCCTGGCTCGAGCTTCACCATCGGGTATTTGCCGAGCAAAGCGGTCGGCGCCCAGTAGTAACCTACCCAACCCTGCTTGCGCTCATAGGCCTTGGCGATGGCGCCATCGAGACCAGCTGCCGAGCCAGTATCAACGAGCCTGAAGCCCGCTTTCTCGGCGTCAAAGGCCTTATAGAGCTGCGTTGTGACGAGCGTGCCGCCCCAACCGGACGGTCCGTTGAAGATTGCCCCCTTTGAAGCGTCCTCGGGATCGGGGAACAGTTCCGGATGCTTCAGCATGTCCGGTATGGTCTTGATGTCCGGGTGGGCTTCGGCAAGGTATTTCGGAATCCACCAACCCTGATTGCCGCCATCTGGAAGCGGCGAACCGACGGCCACTATCTTGCCCTCGTCCGTTCCCTTCTTGACAATTTCAGGCAGCAGATCGACCCATGCTTCAGGGGCGATATCCGGCTGTCCTTTTTCCGCCATGGACGTGATTGTCGGCACTGTATCACCGATGGTGATATCGGCCTGGCAACCATAGCCTTCGTTGAGGATGATCTTGTCGAGATTTGAAAGCACTTCGGCGCTCTGCCAATTCATGCTTGCGATTGTGATACTGCCGCATTCGGCTGCGTTGGCAAAGGAGGCTCCACCCAGCAGGCCAAAAACCAGGCATGTTGATGCAAGTAGTTTTTTCATTGTCGTTCCCTTTGTGTGCGGACTGCAATTCTGAGCGGGTTGCCGCGAACGCCCGCCCGGCGACTGTCAGGGATTATCTCCCATCCTCACCGATAGCCTGATGCAGTCCAACTTGGCGGGGCGCGCATGTTTGGGATCGATCAATCGTTCGCGCCAATCCTGCCAATCCAATTATCTGCTCGCTTCGCCAGAGTGTCATGCGGGTTTATGGCCATGCCTTGCGAAAAAGCGGTCAAGCTCCCTCTGCTGCGGCACCTGGCCGGTATAAATTGCGATGTACTCGGGAATGCGCTTCATGCGGGTCCCGAGATCTTCTTCGGACTGCATCGAGATGTATCCGATCTGAACCAGGTACGTCGTTCGAGCGCGCACGTCGGCGGTTATTTCCGAATGGCCGAAGCGAACGAACATTTGCTTCAGGGCCTCGAGGCGCGTCTGATCGGCCAATTGCACCTCCGCCAGGATTTCCGACGATTGCAATGCCCAACTGCGGACAGCGAACTCGAATTTCGCATCGAACAGGTCGAAATTGATCCAGCAGTCGAAGACGTTCAACATCGCTTCAACCAGCGACTCGGCATAGGCCTCGCACTGCTTGACCATATTGCCGGTATTTTTCTCGCGCCACTTTGCGACAAGCGCGGCAAGCAATTCCTCGCGGTCCTTGAAGAACCAGTAGAAACTGGTGCGCGAAAGGCCGAGCTTCTTGGCCAGTGGCAATATCTTCACGGAGTCGATGCCGGACTCGAGAAGTGAGGCATAGGCTGCGTCCAGCCATCCTTCCTGGGATCCTCGCCAACCGCTGTCGTTTACTGACTGCTCCATGAACTGAATCCTAGCAAAATGACAATTGTCATACAACCAAAATGTACAGTTATGTCGTAAAAATGGACGATGATGTTTCGAATATTGACACATATGTACATTGGGCATAGCGTCTGCGTTGATACATCCAGTTTGGAGACGGCTCATGTCGGACGATCCTCTTCTTCAGCCTTATCAGCTCAAGCATCTGACGCTGCGCAACCGCATCATCGTGACCTCGCACGAGCCGGCCTATCCGGAAGACGGCATGCCCAAGGAGCGGTATCTCGCCTATACGGTTGAGAGAGCAAAAGGGGGTATCGCACTTACCATGACGGCAGGCTCAGCGGCGGTGTCGCGGGACAGTCCTCCGGTGTTCAACAATCTCCTCGCCTACAAGGATGAAATCGTCCCCTGGATCAGGCGCATGAGCGATGCCGTGCACGAAGAGGGTGCGGCAATCATGATCCAGCTGACCCATCTCGGGCGACGGACGCGCTGGGACAAGGGCGATTGGCTGCCGGTGGTCGCGCCATCGCATCACCGTGAAGCGGCTCACCGCGCCTTTCCGAAGAAATTGGAGGATTGGGACATTGAGCGCATCATAAAGGACTTTGCCGACGCCGCTGAACGCATGAAGGCCGGCGGAATGGACGGGGTGGAACTGGAGGCTTATGGCCATCTCATCGACCAGTTCACTTCGCCGCTCACAAATGAGCTGGATGGTCCCTATGGGGGTTCGCTGGACAATCGGCTCCGCTTTTGTTTCGACGTGTTCAAGGCAATGCGCGAACGGGTTGGTGACGAGTTTATCCTCGGCGTGCGCTACACTGCAGATGAGAGTCTTCCTGGCGGAACAGGAAAGGCCGAGGGCCTCGAAATCTCCAGGCGCCTTAAGGAAAGTGGCCTTGTCGACTATCTGAACGTCATACGCGGTCATATCGATACGGACGCCGGCCTGACGGACGTGATCCCTATTCAGGGGATGGCAAACGCGCCGCATCTCGATTTCGCAGGCGAGATACGCGCCGCCACGAATTTTCCGGTGTTTCACGCGGCGAAGATTCCGGACGTCGCGACCGCCCGTTACGCGATCGCGGCGGGCAAGGTCGACATGGTCGGCATGACGCGAGCTCATATGACCGATCCACATATCGTGCGAAAGATCATCGAGAAGCGTGAGGACGACATTCGCCCTTGTGTGGGCGCCAACTATTGTCTCGACCGCATCTACCAAGGTGGAATGGCGTTCTGCATCCACAACGCCGCGACGGGGCGTGAGGAGACTATGCCGCACATCGTCAAGCGAGCGGACGTCCGCAAAAAGGTCGTTATTGTCGGAGCGGGTCCTGCCGGTCTTGAAGCCGCGCGCGTGGCCGGCGAGCGTGGCCACGAGGTTGTCGTTCTCGAGGCTGCCGACGATCCGGGCGGCCAGGTCCGGCTGACCGCGCAAAGCGAGCGCCGCCGCGAAATGATAAGTATCATCGACTGGCGAATGAGCCAGTGTGAAAAGCTTGGAGTGATTTTCCGTTTCAACACCTGGGCGGAGGCCGAGACGATAGCGGCCGAAAAACCGGATGTGGTGATCATCGCAACCGGTGGCATGCCACATACGGAGGTTCTTTCCAGCGGCAATGAACTGGTCGTTTCCGCCTGGGATATCATCGCTGGCGACGCAAAGCCCGGCTCGAACGTGTTAATCTTTGACGATGCCGGCGACCATACCGGTCTCCAGGCCGCTGAGTTCCTGGCCAAGGCAGGTGCGAGAGTAGAAGTCATGACCCCGGACCGCTCCTTCGCGCCGGAAGTCATGGCGATGAACCTCGTGCCTTATATGCGATCGCTTCAGAAGCTCGACGTGACGTTCACCGTGACGTATCGGCTGGAACGGGCCGAGAAGAGTGGCAACCAGATCATCGCTCATATCGGTAGCGACTACGGCGGTGTCGCCAAGCAACGCACCGTTGATCAGATCGTCATAAATCACGGGACCATTCCGCTTGACGAGCTTTATTTTGAATTGAAGCCTGCCTCGAGCAATCTGGGGGAGGTCTCGCACGACCAGCTTCTCGCTGGCGAACCGCAGAGTGTCATGCGCAATCCGCAGGGCAATTTCCAATTGTTTCGCATCGGTGATGCTGTAGCAGCGCGAAATACCCACGCCGCGATCTACGACGCTTTGCGTATCGCAAAGGATATCTGAGCTTGTATTCGGCCAGACGCGCGCCTTGATCCAGGGGCGACGGTCTCTATCAGCATGCCATTCGGCGAGGTGATAGCGTGCCGGCTACAGGATATTGGCCTTCACTCGGAATGAACTTCACATTTGCGCCCGGTCGGCCCAGAATGTCGATACTTTGAAATAAGAAGGTATCGAAAGCCGACACGAAAAGCGCAAGAGGAGGACCCTATGGGTGAGGATCATGTCTACAAGAAGATCGAACTCGTTGGCAGTTCAACCGATTCTGTCGATTCAGCGATCAAGAACGCCATCGCGCGTGCATCCAAGAGCGTGAGGCAACTCGACTGGTTTGAAGTCGATCAGATCCGTGGCCACATTCAGGATGGCGAGGTGGCCCGCTTTCAGGTCGTCCTCAAGGCAGGCTTCCGATTGGACTGAAGTGCGGCGTTGAGCGCGCGCCGGAATGTCACCATCATTTCGCGCAGCCAGGGCGCATTTTCACCGTCGCTGAGCCGGGCGCTCAGTTGTCGAAGTGCTTCCATTGGCATTGGCTTAAAGGGGTTGATGTTCTTTAAAGAAGGAGACACCCATGGCTCAAGACCAGTCCCCGAGCGGCCCCGACCTGACGCAGGGTGTTCCCGTCATTGCCCTCGATGGAGCAAAGCTTCTCGGGCATGTCGGGGAAAAGGACATTCTCGTGGTGCGAACCGGGGATGAAATATTTGCCATTGATGCACAATGCAGCCACTATCATGGTCCGCTCGTCGATGGGCTGGTAGACGGAAGTACCGTTCGCTGCCCGTGGCACCATGCCTGTTTTGACCTGCGCAGCGGGGAAGCCGTCCGGGCGCCTGCTTTAAGCCCATTGTCGTGCTGGAAAGTCGAGCAACGAGACGGCAAGCTCTTTGTTCACAGCAAACTGGAAAAGCAAGATAAGCCCGCAGGACAGGACCTGCCTGCGAGAGTTGTCATCACTGGTGGTGGCGGTGCGGGTTTTGCGGCGGCAGAAATGCTTCGGCGCCAGAATTATCAGGGCAGCATCGTCATGCTGAGCGCCGACACTGCCGTACCGGTCGATAGACCGAATCTGTCGAAGGATTATCTCGCTGGCAGCGCGCCGGAAGACTGGTTGCCGTTGCGATCGGACAAGTACTACAGCAAGGCGGGTATCGACCTTCGTTTGCAAACGGAAGTTACTGCGATCGACGTTGCCGCAAGGCAGGTAATCACCGCCGATGGCGACAAGGTGCCGTATGATCGGCTGCTCTTGGCCACGGGGGCCGAACCAGTGCGCTTGACCAATACCCGGCGCCGATCAGCCCAACGTCCATATGCTGCGCACGCTCGACGACAGCCGCGCAATCATTGCAGCCACCGGGAGCGCCCGACGCGCCCTCGTTATAGGCGCCAGTTTTATCGGACTCGAGGTTGCTGCGGCGCTCCGGGCACGCGATATCGAGGTCCATGTTGTCGCCCCTTCCAAACGGCCGATGGAACGGGTACTCGGCGCGGAGATGGGCGACTTCATCCGGGCCCTTCATGAAGAGCACGGGGTTATATTCCACCTTGAAGATGCGGTCATTGCAATCGAGGGTTCAAAAGTCCGGCTGAAGAGCGGCGAACTGCATGAGATAGACCTTATCGTCGCCGGCATCGGGGTGCGACCCCGCCTTGCTCTAGCCGAACAGGCCGGCCTCGCCATCGACAACGGAGTTGTGGTCGATACTTATCTCGAGACAACTGTCCCGGGGATTTATGCTGCAGGCGACATTGCGCGCTGGCCCGATCCGCATACCGGTCAAGCCATCCGTGTTGAACATTGGGTGGTAGCGGAGCGTCAGGGACAGGTTGCTGCACTCAACATGCTGGGACGGCAGCAAAAGTTCGAAGCCGTGCCTTTCTTCTGGAGCCAGCATTATGACATTCCGATCAACTATGTAGGGCACGCCGAAAGCTGGGACGAGGTTTTCATCAGTGGCGACATAAGGGCGAAGGACTGCGCAGTTCAATACAAAAGCAACGGACTGGTGCTCGCCACGGTCACAATTTATCGGGACCTGGAGAGTCTGGACGCCGAAGTCCGGATGGAGCGTCAAAACGCTTGATCCGGGCCGGTATTTGCCGGTCGCATCTTGGGGAGGTTTCGATGACATCAAGTTTTAACGTGCATGACGCAGCCGGCTATGAGCAGCTTATGGGCCGCTGGAGCCAGAAGCTTGCGCTTCAATTTATCGACTTTGCGGGACTGGCCGATGGGGAAAAGATTCTCGACGTTGGCTGTGGAACCGGCAGCCTGACATTCGCGCTGGCCCGGAACGCCAATCTCAGCGAGATAGCGGCGATTGATTTTTCCGAGGTCTTTGTGGCGGAAGCGAACCGGCGCAATGAAGATCCTCGTATCCACATCCAGCAGGCGGATGCTTGTGCCTTGCCCTTCAAGGACGCCGCGTTCGACCGTGCTCTGGCGCTTCTCGTGCTGCACTTCGTACCCGAAACCGCAAAGGCGGTGGCCGAAATGCGCCGCGTGGTGCGTCCGGGGGGCGTCGTTGCGGCGACCGTCTGGGATCACCTCGGCGGCATGCCGGGCATGCGCATGATGATCGATACCGTGGCAGCGCTTAGCGACAGCGGACGCCAGTTGCGCAGCCGCTATTGCTTTCAGCCGATGATGCAGCCCGGCGAACTGAAGCAGACGTTCGTCGAACAGGGGCTTGTGGACGTGACCGAGACCGAGCTCATGATCCGCATGGACTACCGCGACTTCGATGACTACTGGGCGCCGATTGCCGCGGGGGAGGGGCCGCTTGGCAAGTATGTCGCAGCCCTGGACAAGGCGGGCCGGGCGCGCACCGATGCCGCAGTGCGCGATGCCTACGAGGCGGGCCGGCCGGATGGCCCGCGTTCCTTTGCAAATGTTGCCTGGGCATGCCGGGGGCAGGTGGCCTGATGCGCTGATTCAGGTCAGGTTTTTGCGACGTCGAAGTTCGGCTTCCGTTGGCTGATCAAACTCGAAGGAGCCGGTTCTGACCTCGCCGTCGCGAATGTATTTATTGATCGTCGTCCCGGTTCCGGACGTTTTCGAACTGACGAGTCTCAGTGCAACAGGGGTGGCGCCTGACCCGAACAGTCGCTTGCCCTTGCCAAGTATGAGTGGAAATATCGAAACGTACAATTCGTCGACGAGATCATGTTCGCAGAGTGTTTGCAGGAAGTCGCTCGATCCCTGCGTCAACAGATCCGGCCCTTCCTTGGCCTTCAGCTTTTTGACCGCGGCGACAACATCCGGACCCAGACTCTGGCTGTTCTGCCACTCAAGCTTGAAATCCGCATTACGGGTAGCCACAAATTGGTGATGCGATCGAAGAGTGGCCCGATGGGATCGTCAGCGCCTGCATAGGGCCAATGGGCCGCAAAAATGTCGTAGGTCTTGCGGCCAAGCAGGAGATCGAAGGGCTTCGCAAACATCTCGCCCACCGCCTCGCCCATTTTCTCGTCGAAATACGGGGCAACCCATCCGCCATATTCGAACCCGCCAACAGGGTCCTCCTCGGGCCCGCCCGGCGCCTGCATCACGCCATCGAGACTGACAAAAGCACCCACAATCACTTTTCGCATTCCGCTATCCTTCCTGGGAAGTTTCTATCCGCACCAAGGACGTCGGAGTGTGGGCGATGCCGACAGCGGTCGACAAATTATATCAACGCATCATGGCGAGTGCAGCCGGGAAGAAATCCTCGCCGCCGAAATTCCCGGATTTCAGGGCGAGAAGCATGTCGCCCTGTTTGTTGCCGATCGATTTCAGGACCGGAACGCCGGGCGCAATCTCGGGGCCGATCAGAAAGGCGGGAATGGCGAGCCTGTCCACCGCCGCTCCCGATGTCTCGCCGCCGGCAATGACGAGACGGCGTACGCCGCGCGCGACAAGCTCGCCAGCAATGGTCGAGGTAGCCGCCTCGATGCCATGACCCGATGCTTCGCGCCCATAGCGCGATTGCAAGCGCGCGACCGTCTCCGGCTCGGCGCTGGCTGCGATAACAATCGGACCTTCATGAATGCGATCGCCTGCCCAAGCAATTGCAGCAGCCACTTCCTCCGGCCCGGCAAGCAGGCGCTCAGGATCGAGCCGCAGCACCGGCATCGATTTCTCGGCGAATGCAAGTTGCTTGAGCGTCATCGCCGAGCAGCTGCCGGCAATGACTGCAGCAAGACCGCCAATATCACCCGCCACTTCGGCTTGGGCATCCTTGGGCTTCGGTAACTGGCCTGAGCGCACCAAGGCGCGTGCCAGGCCTAGGCCAAGGCCGGACGCTCCGGTTGAAACACTGTTCTCCAGTGCGACTTCACCAAGAATCTCGAGATCTCGTTCGAAAACCGCATCGGCGATCGCCATAGTGACGCCCCGGCCGCGTAGTGCCATCAGCTTTTCCCGCACAGCACCCGGACCTTTTGCGACGGTTGGCAGATCGACAAGTCCGACAGGTCCGCGCGATTGCGCTTGCATCACGCGCACGAGATTGGCGTCATGCATCGGATTGAGTGGATGGTCCTTGAGCGGGCTCTCGTTCAGCGGCTGGTCGCCGACAAAAAGATGACCGAGATAGACGGTGCGACGCGTCTCCGGAAAAGCCGGCGTGACCAAGACAGCCGTGTGCATATCCGAGCCGATGAGCGCTTCCGTAACTGGTCCGATATTGCCGGCAGCCGTTGAATCGAACGTCGAGCAGATTTTATAGAGGACATGACGCGCACCGTGCCTGCGCAACCATATATCGGCGGCCGTTGCGGCAGCGATGGCGTCACTCGCCGGGACGGAGCGGATCTTCAATGCGACCACGACGGCATCGACATCAGGGAGATGGAGTGCTGGATCAGGGATTCCGACCGTCTGAACAGTCC
The DNA here is from genome assembly GCF_056399405.1 of Phyllobacterium sp. 01N428. Taxonomy (NCBI): domain Bacteria; kingdom Pseudomonadati; phylum Pseudomonadota; class Alphaproteobacteria; order Hyphomicrobiales; family Phyllobacteriaceae; genus Phyllobacterium; species Phyllobacterium sp. 01N428. Next base: position 58,247 of record NZ_JBFTRH010000005.1, on the reverse strand, counting down.
GCAGGCCATTCTTCGTCAGCGTGTTGGCAAGGTCCGACGCTCCCGTATAGTCGTCTGCGATGCACCCCAGCACCACCGTCATGGCAGGGTCCTTGCATAGGGCTTGAACCAGCCCAGTCCATCAAGGGTGGCGCCGCGCGGGTTGTACTCGCAGCCGACGAAACCTTGATAGCCCAACCGGTCGATTTCGTCGAACACCCAGGTGTAATTCAATTCTTCCCGCTCCGGTTCGTGGCGCGACGGGACGCTGGCGATCTGGATATGGCCGATCATCGCCATCAGCTCGCGCAGTGCAACCGTTACGTCGCCATGCATGATCTGGCGGTGGTAAATGTCGAACTGCAGTTTGAGGTTTGGAAGTTCGAGTTCCTTGATGATCGCAACCGCGTTGTTGAAATCGTCGAGGAAATAACCGGGCATATTGCGCGCATTGATGGGTTCGAGCATCAGTTCGATGCCTTTTTCCGCCAGCCGTTCAGCCGTGTAAGTGACTGACTGCCCATAGCGTGATCGCGCTTCGGGGTCGGCCGGATCGGCGATGCCCGCCATCAGATGCAGCCTTTTTGCTCCCGTCGCCGCGGCGTAATCGAGTGCGCGGTCGACGCCCGAGCGCAACTCGTCGAACCGTCCGGGCAGCGCAGCAATGCCGCGTTCGCCCGCGGCCCAATCGCCCGGCGGCAGGTTGAACAGCGCCTGTTGCAACCTGTTGCGCTCGAGCCGCTCGGCCAGTGCTTCCGGCGCGGCGTCGTAGGGGAAAAGATATTCGACTGCACTGAAGCCTGCATCGGCTGCCGCATCGAAGCGATCGAGGAACGGCCATTCATTGAACATCATCGTCAGGTTGGCGGCAAATACGGGCATGCGTTCGATCCTGCAGAAATTACTTTGCCGCTGCCGGCAGGGTGGCGCCCGACAGCTGTGCGTAAAGGCGGGCAAGGGACGAGTCGTCGTCATGGCCCATGCCGGCACCTGAGGCGGCGAGATACATTTGCAACGCCGCCGCCGCCAACGGTACCGGATAGCGCTCCGCACGAGCCATGTCCTGAATGATACCAAGATCCTTCACGAAAATCTCGATGGCGCTGAGCGGGGTATAATCGCCGGCAAGCACATGCGGGACGCGATTTTCGAACATCCATGAGTTGCCGGCAGATGCCGTGATGACCTCATAGACCTTGCCAAGGTCAAGTCCCTGCTTGGCAGCGAATGTGATGGCCTCACATGCGGCGGCAATATGAATCCCTGCGAGTAACTGGTTGATCATCTTGAATGCTGCGCCGGTCCCTGCTTCCTCGCCAAGCTCGTAGACCTTTGCGGCCATGGCATCGAGGGCAGGGCGCGCCGCTGAGAAAGCCTTATTCGAGCCAGAGGCCATGATGGTCAGCTCGCCCGACGCGGCCTTGCTTGCTCCGCCCGAGATCGGGGCGTCGAGGTAGTGAAGGCCAAGCGCTCCGACCCGCTTTGCCAGACCGCGGGCAACGGCCGGATCCATTGTCGCCGACGAGACGAAAACTGCCCCTGGCCGCATTACCTGGCCAACGCCTTCCGGCCCGAACAGAACCGACTCGGTTTGCACCGCATTCACCACGACTGAAACGACGATGTCGGCATCCTTTACCGCCTCCGCTAGGGTGGGCGCGCCAAACCCGCCTTCGGCAACAAAACGTTCAACGGCCGCGGATTCAACGTCGTATCCGGTAACGTCGAGGCCGGCGCGTTTCAGCGATCGCGCCATGCCAAAGCCCATCGAACCGAGGCCGATCACCGCAATCTTCGATGCTGCGTTTGCATTGTCCGGCAGTGATACCATTGCGGTGCCTCCCTGGGCTCACGTCATACATGCACGGTATTGCATTTTGGCAGCGCTGCCAATCGAAATTGGTAGCGCTGCCAAAATAACTTGATTAGTGCTGGAAAGACGGGAGAATGCATCAGTGCGGCGCGCGGCAATGGAACAGGGAAGCATGGAATTCAACCAGCAGGAAGGTGTAACCCTCGCCGAAGTCGCCAAGGCGGCCGGCGTCGGCGAGAGCACAGTGTCACGTGTCCTGCGTAATCACGGCTCCTTTACCACCAAGACAAGAGACCGTGTCCTGGCGGCGGTTCAGCACCTCGGTTATGTGCCAAACAGGATCGCCGGCACGCTGGCGTCGGCAGGCTCGCGGCTCGTGGCGTTCGTTATCCCATCGCTTTCGAACATCGTCTTCACGGATGTGCTGCGCGGCGCGAGTGCTACGCTCGAAGACCATGGCTATCAGGCAGTTTTCGCGGTGACGGACTATGATCCTGAGAAGGAGGAAGCATTGGTCGCCTCGATGCTTGCCTGGCGGCCGACAGCGGTGATGCTGGCGGGCTACGAGCATGCGGACGGCACTGTCAAGATGCTGCGCGCCGCGAAATGCCGCGTCGTCGAGGTGCTGGATATAGACGGTGTCGCGCTTGATCTCGCCGTGGGTTTCTCCAATCACGCGGCCGGGCAGGAAAGCGCCAATTTCATGCTGCAGCGTGGCTATCGGCGCATCGGTTACGTCGGGCATGACCTCAACCGCGACACAAGGGCCGGCAAGCGCTTTGCGAGCTTTTGTGAAACGCTGGGCGCAGCTGGTGCTCCACTCGCCGACCGGCAGATTCATGCCGGGCCATCGTCGGTGGAAAATGGAAGGGCGGGGCTGGAACAACTGCTTGCACGAAGTCCCGACGTCGATGCCGTTTACTTTTCCAACGACGACATGGCACTCGGTGGCTACTTCCATTGTCTTTCGCACGGGATAATGGTGCCGGACGACCTTGCGATCCTCGGCTATAATGGGCTCGATATTGGCCGCGCCACTCCGCAACGGCTTTCGACCCTGCTCACCCCGCGCGTCACAATCGGCCAGGTGGCGGCGCAACTGGTGGTTGACGACGCGCCGTCGCAGGTCATCGACCTCGGCTTTGAATTGATTGAAGGGGAAACAGCCTGATGTCCAATGCGCGCTTGCGGGAAGATATATGCCGATATGGCAGGTCGCTGTTCGAACGGGGGTTAACGCCGGGTTCCTCGGGGAACATTTCAGTGCGGCTCGATGATGGCGGCTGGCTGGTCACGCCGACCAATGCCTCGCTCGGGTTTCTCGATCCCGCGAGGCTGTCGCATCTCGACGCTGGCGGTCGACACGTTTCGGGCGACAAACCAACCAAGGAGATCCCGCTGCACAGCGCGCTCTACGAAACGCGTGGGGCCGCGCGTGCCATCGTCCACCTTCATTCAACGAACGCTGTCGCACTGTCGATGCTTCCAGAGATCGACCCGCGCGCAGCATTGCCGCCGATGACGCCCTATTGTCTCATGCGCGCCGGTCAGATCGCGCTGCTACCCTATTATCGGCCGGGCGATCCGGCCGTTGCCGATGCAATTCGCGGTCTTGCCGGCAAATATGCGTCGGTGCTTCTGTCTAATCATGGCCCCGTCGTCGCCAGCGACACTCTCGAGGCCGCGGTTTTCGCCACCGAGGAGCTTGAGGAGGGCGCCAAGCTTTACCTCATGCTGAGGAACCTAAATCCGCGCTACCTGACCCCGGTGCAAGTTAAAGACCTCGTGCGGGAGTTCAATCTGGACTTGCCGATTGTCGACGACCACGGACACCCGCACGATCCTGACGATTGATTTCCAGGCACGCCGCCTGGCGGTGCGGTTTGCCGCCGCCCCTAGGGATTCTCGCCCGGGAGCAAGAAGCGCCCACGCACGGACTTTCCTTCAACACTCACGGTAGCTGTTTCTCCGGGCGCGGTGCCCGCGCTCCTGGCAGCCGTACATACCTCTACGGTGATCCGATGAAAGCCGTCCCGGCCTGAAGAGATTTTGGGAAGCAGGCCACCGAGTGTGGATGACTCCGCCGCCCAACCGCACTCGTCGAATATGGAGTTGCGCAGCGAGGTGCTGGCGAGATTGGTATCCATTCCGGGTGTTGTGCACGAAGATGCGAAGACAAGCGCGGCGGTCATCACAACGTAGCAGGCAAATCTCATTTCGGCACTCCCGGAATCGAGTTGATGTTTTGCTAACTATCATCTTTATCCGGGAGTTGCGACCTCTGGTGGTAGCCTTGAATGGCCAATCCCCAGCGGAAAAATCTGGTTGTTACTCTTTCGCAACTCCGGTTGAACGAATGGTTGGATAAGAGGGCGGAAAGATCGCCTCGACCGGTGGATGTCTCCAGGTACGTTCCGGATAGCGCGCAACCAGACGTTCAAACTGGCGTTGGGCTCGTCCATGCGACGCTTCGAAGTCGAAGCCCGGTATGATGCCATTTTGCATGACCGTCCGCCCATCGATGATGACAGTGTCGACATCGCGGCCGCTTGCCGAAGTCATGAGTCCGGCGATCGGATCCGTTATTTGACCGAGATGATCCGCCCCAAGGTTGAAGACGACAATGTCGGCTTTAGCCCCCTTGCACAAACGTCCGAGGTCGCTTCGGCCGAGCGCATCGGCGCCTCCGGTTGTCGCCGCATCGTAAAGATCGGTGGATGCGGGGCGCGCCGTATCGCCGGACATCACGCGTCCGAGCATGAGTCCGACCTGCATGTTGAGTACCATGTCGGGCGGCCAGGTATCTGTGCCCATGCCAATACGCAATCCGGCGCGGCGCAGGTCGGAAAAATTGTCGAGCGCCACCCCATGACGAGCCATCACGATCGGACAATGAACAAGCGTCGCGCCGGACGCTGCGATGAGGTCAAGGTCCGCGCGCTCGGCGTTCGTCCCATGCGGCAAGAGTACCTTCTCACCAAGGAATCCGATGCTTTGCAGCCAACGCGCCGAGGTTGTGCCGAAGCGCTCGCGCATGGTGTTGACCTCGAATTCCGACTGGCAGCAGTGCAGGCGCAGGGGCACGTGGAGGTCGCGTGCAGCGACCGCCGCCCTCCGCAACAAGCCCTCCGTCCAGAACTCGATCCGGTCCGGTGCCAGCATCGTGCGAACGAGGCCGCCATGGCGCCCCTCATGTTCCTGGCAGAATGCAATAGCCTGCTGAAGACCATCGGCCCCCCGCGTTTCATCGATCTCGACGACGATGCTGCCGTCCTCCTCGACAACCGAATGACCGGCCCGGAAAGCGGGTCCGAGATAGACGCGCAATCCCAGTTCTCCGGCGCTGTTGGCCGCAGATGCAAATTCGTCGGTCGTCTCGTTCCAGGCGCGATAGAACAGCGAAGCGATGGGCAATGCGGTGGTGATGCCATTGCGGATGAGTTGCGCAAAAGCATAGCGTTTCTGGAATGCCAATTCGTCCGGATCGAGCATCTCCACCGGCCCGGCGTTAACGTAGTCGCGCGGCCAAACCCGGCCCTTCTTCCAACCCGGCTGGTGGTCGAGGCCGAGGACGCCGGTGTCGAGGTCGGAAAGCGCGTCGAGGTCGATGAAGCCAGGTCCGATGAGCGCCACGCCATGATCGATGCGCCGGCCTACCGGCCCAGTATAGTGCTGGCCCACGAAGGTGATCTCATTCCCGTCATAGACCACCTCACCGTTTTCATAGAGGACGTGCCGCCCGTCGGCGTGACCGACGATCCAGCGCGCCGTCAAGAGCACCGGACCTTCTGAGCCCTGGTTCTTTTCCGGTTCAATCGACATGCGGCAGGTCCTCGCTCAATTGACCGTTGCGCACGAGGACACGACCACCGCGAATGACAGTGCGCTCATGTGGGGTGAGGGCAACAGCCTCAGCCAGCGTTTGAGCCCCCACGAGAACGAGATCGCCGTGACAACCGGGTGCGAGGCCGTAGTCATGCAGTCCGATGCCGGTCGCGCCAACAAAGGTGCAGACGTCCACAGCTGCCTCGAGATCAGCGTCTGCGGTCATGCCGTTACGCTGGGCAAGGAACTTGGCCCGTTCCAGCATGTCGCCGCTGCCCCAGGGTTCCCACGTCCCCTGAATGCCGTCAGATCCCGAGGCGACAATCACGCCCGATTGGCGCAGCAGCTTCAGTGGCAGTGCAGGCGCAGAGGGGCTGCCGACGGTCATGACGGCAATCTTTTCCGCAGCGAGCGCATCGATCAGCGTTCCCTGCCGCTTCGCATCGAGCGTGCCGAGACAGTAGGCGTGACTGGCCATCACCCGGCCTTGCAGGCCAAGCGCGCGCGTCCGCTCAATGATGAGTTCGAGGCAGAATGCGCCAAGCTCACCCGGCTCATGCAAGTGGATGTCGATCGGTTTGCTGTGACGATCGGCAAGCGCAAAAATTGCATCGAGATGGCGCACCGGATCGCGGTCGATCGATGCCGGATCGATGCCGCCGACGATATCGGCACAGGCCTTGAGCGCCTCTTCCATCAGCGCCAATGTGCCGGGGCGGACCAGCATGCCGCTTTGCGGAAACGCCACGATCTGCACATCGACAAGACCTGCAAAGGCCGCGCGCGTTGCTACGAGGCCCTGGACGTTGGCGATGCCGATCTCCGTGTCCACATCGACATGGGTGCGAATATGGGTAACACCGAAGGACAGTGTCTGCATGATCTGGCGGGCGGATTGCCGTTGTGCGTCAATGCCCAGCTCACGCTTGGCCTTGCGGTCGGCAAGGATACGGTCGTTGCGTGTCGGGCCTACCTCGTTACGATACCAGTCCATGCCGATCAGCGTCTTGTCGAGATGCGTGTGGGCTTCAACCAGTCCTGGAAGGGCGATTTGTCCGCCGGCGTCGATTGCATCCGTGCCTTTGGGTGCGGCAGCCTCGACAAAGCGACCGTCGCGGATGAAAAGGTCGGTTGGCGCACCGCCGAGCGGGCGCACGTTGCGAATGATAAGGTCAGTGGTCATCAGTAACTCCAGCTAAATCGAAGGCGGTCGCGGTCAGAGCGCAGGCAGACGCGCAATCATCCGATGAAACGCGGTTTCGGCTCGCTCCAGAATGGCATTCTCATCTTGATCGACCAGTTTGCGTCCACGCATAAGGACGCGTCCACCGACAATCGTCGTATCGACGTCAGCGCCATTGGCGAAGCGGGCAAGCCGCTGCACCGGGTTGACCGGCGGCCACAAATGCGGCTGGCGCATATTCACGAGAATGATATCGGCGCGCTTTCCCACCTCTATCGAACCAATTTCGTTTTCCATCGAGAGTGCGCGCGCGCCTTCGATCGTTGCCATTGCAAGAAGTTGCTTGGGCGGCAGCACCGCATCATCACGCAAGTGACGCGCATGGTAACGATGCGCCTGGAACATGTTGCGGAACATATCGAATGGGCGGTCGGGCGCGGCGGCATCGGTGCCTAGCGAAACGGTGACGCCGTGTTCCATCAATTCCGGTGCGGGACAGCGTCCCGATACCGACATGAGCGCGCTTGGATTGTGTGCGACTTTCGCCCCGGTTTGCTTCAAGACCGCGATGTCCGCCTCGGTCAGCTCGATGCAGTGCGCGAGCAGTGAATATCCGTCGAAGAGATCGAGGCGCGTTGCGTTGGCTGCGATTGAGCCCTCGCGGTGCCCGTCCTGAACCAGCAAAACGCCTTTTTCACGCGCCATGTCGCGCGCATCCGCCGAAATCTTGTATACGGATTCGCCTTCAAGTTCGCTCGCAGTGAACACCGGCAGGGAAATCGCAAGGCGAAGCAAATCGTTGCGTCCGGCCCATGCGTCGATGAGGCGGCCGCAGACTGCCAATTGCTCCGACGGGGAGACCGCAATTTCCCTGCCAGTGCCACCCGCGTAATCGGTATACCGGTGTCGGGACGTTGGCCGGTTCGGGCCAACAGCCAAGATCTCGCGCACGCCCATGTCGGCAACCGCCGCCAGATGGGCCTCCGCAGCCCCAGGGGCTTCCGTGCGCATGATATCCGGACCACCGCCAAAGAGCAGCGCTGCGGTCGTCGTGCCGCATTTAATGCGCTCCAGTGCGGAAAGGCATGCTTCTGCGGCCCAGAATTCCGTATCCACGGCGCTCGCATAGATACGGCCCGTGACGTTCATCCACTGTTCCGAATCGTCGCCAAGGCCCTTGGTCAAGGTGTGTCCGGCATGCGCGTGCGTGTCGATCAGGCCGGGCATCACGACCATTCCGCGCGCGTCGATGCGTTCGGCGTCGACATCCACAACCTGTCCATTGCAAACTGATGTAATAATACCGTTCTCGATCAGAACGCTGCCGCCTTCGATGATGCGGCTACCGCCATCCATGGTGACGATGACGCCGTTCTCGATGAGCAATGCATTGGCCATTCTATTCGGCTCCCCAATGTTGAAGTGCATGTCGGTGACATCAAATCAGCGAAAAGTGAAATTGTCACCTTGAAATTGTGTACAATCTGTGTACCATAATAGCGGGAACGTGTGTATACAAAATGGGAGATACCCCGTGAAGAAATATCTCAAGACATTATTGGCCGGTCTCGCGCTTGTCGTGCCGATGACCATGCCTTCCGTGGCTCAGACACTGCGGTGGTCGTCCGCCGGCGATGTCATTTCCTACGATCCGAACGCTCAGGTCGACAGCTTTACCCAAAGCGTCCACCACATGGTTTTCGATCCGTTGGTGCGCCGTAACAAGGATCTGCAACTGGAGCCTGCCCTGGCGACATCCTGGGAAGTCGTTGCTCCTGATCGCTGGCGCTTCAAATTGCGCCAGGGTGTGAAATTTCATGAAGGCCAGCCCTTCAACGCGGATGACGTCGTCGCGACGATCCAGCGCCAGATCGATCCAGGCGCGCGCAACCGCGAAAATCTCTCGGCCGTCATCGGTGTCGAGAAGGTCGATGACTATACGGTCGATCTCATCCTGAGCGGCCCCTATCCGCTGCTCCTCAACGATTTGGCCGCGATCTACATGATGAGTAAGCCATGGATGGAAGAGCATAACGCTCTGAAGCCCGGCAACACATCCACCGGCGTCACGACATATGCAAACAACCATGCCAATGGCACCGGTCCCTTTAAGCTCGTCACCTACGAGCCGGATTCGAAGTCCGTATTTGCGGTCAATGAAGAGTGGTGGGACAAGCCGCAACACAATCTGAAGAGCGTCGAATTCCGCCCCATCGCGTCCGACGCGACCCGCGTTGCCGCGCTGCTTTCCGGCGAACTCGACATGATCGCCCCGGTACCGCTGCAGGACATCGACCGCGTCGCCAACACGCAAGGCTTCAAGGTGGTGGAGAATCCGTCCCTTCGCGTCATTTTCCTCGGTTTCAACTGGAAGAAGGAATTGCACGCCGAACCCGGCAAGCCCAATCCGCTCCTCGACGTCAAGGTTCGCCAGGCGCTGTGGCACGCAGTCGATCTGGCAACGATCCAGAAGCGGCTCATGCGCGGCAAGTCCCGCACGACCGGCATGATGGTGGCGCCGCCCGTCACCGGATATGACGAAGGCATCGATGCCCCGCTTGCCTACGATATCGACAAGGCCAAGTCGCTTCTTGCCGAAGCCGGATATCCCGATGGCTTCAAGGTTGGCCTGAACTGCTCCAACGACCGTTATATCGCCGACGAGCAGATCTGCCTTGCGATCGCGTCGATGTGGGCGAAGATCGGCGTTCAGGCCGATGTGGGTGTCGAGAGCAAGACCACCTATTTCCCGCGCATGGATAAGGGCGAATTCGACATGTACATGCTCGGCTGGGCGTCGCTTCCGCCGATGGATGGTTACAGCGTCCTGCAGGCCCTGCTTGCCACCACCGACGGCAAGTTCGGTGGCAGCAATTCCAACGGCCTGTCGAACCCGAAAATCGATGAACTGGCTCGCAAGGCATCGACCGAACTCGACCAGGACAAGCGCGTCGCGATGTTGAAGGAAGCCTTCACCATCACCCACGACGAGGTGCTCTATCTGCCGCTGCATCAGCAGCCGGTCGCCTGGGCGATGAGCGACAAGGTCGACATGCCGCAATTCCCGGACGAATATGTTCGCCCGTGGTTCGCACACATGAACTAAACTGGTGGCACGTGCCGCACATGCGGCACGTGCCTCGCCAATTAGAACCGCTGCGCTGGTCCCTTTAGGGCTTAGAGGCGCATCCGCGAAGGGCCGGTGAAGCTGCTTCGCGCTCCATGGAAGGCATGGTCCGATGATCAAAATTGTTTCGATGCGGCTCTTTCAGGCGATCCTCGTTATGATCGCCGTCACAGCCGTCGCCTTCATCATGTTCCGCTTCGTCGGCGATCCTGTCGCCATGATGGTGCGGGAAGGGGCAAGCCAGGCCGAAAAGGATGCGCTGCGCGCAGCGCTCGGCCTCGACAAACCGATGCTCATTCAGTTCGTCGAGTTTTTCGGCCGTGTCCTGCACGGCGATCTCGGCACCAGCTTCCGCTACCAGCAGCCCGTCGCCGAATTGTTGATGAACAGGCTGCCGGCGACGCTGGAGCTCGTGCTGGTCGCGACGGTGATGTCGCTGGCGCTCGGCATTCCGCTCGGCGTCGTCTGCGCATTGAAGCCTACGGGATTTCTGTCGCGCATCATCCAGTCGGCAACGCTCGTCGGCATTTCGATGCCGACTTTCGTAACGGGCTTGCTTCTCATACTGATCTTCGCCGTGAACCTGCGCTGGCTGCCTTCGTCGGGACGCGGCGAACTGGTCAATCTCGGTGGCTGGCAGACCGGCTTCCTCACCGTTTCGGGTCTGAAATCGCTGATCCTGCCCTCCATCACGCTTGCGCTGTTCCAGCTGACGCTGATTATGCGCCTCGTCCGCTCGGAAATGATCGACGTCCTTTCGTCCGACTATATCCGCTTCGCCTTTGCCCGCGGCTTGCCGCGCTCGCATATTTACGGGCGGCTCGCTCTGCGCAACGCATTGATGCCCGTCGTGACCGTTACAGGTCTCCAGATTGGGCAATTGATCGCCTTCGCCATCGTCACCGAGACAGTGTTCCAGTGGCCGGGCATGGGCCTACTCTTCACCAATGCGGTCGGCTATCCGGACGTGCCAGTTCTCGCCGCCTACCTCCTCTTCGTCGGCTTCCTGTTCGTCATGATCAATATGGTCGTCGACATTCTCTACACATTCATCGATCCGCGATTGAGGACGAAGTGATGACAACGCGCGCTTTTCTCCAGCACCGACTGCCGCCGATCTCGGTCATCATTGCCGGCCTTGTGCTCGCCACGATGATTGTACTCGTGATTTTCGCTCCGCTGATCGCGCCGATGGATCCGCGCGACGTCTCATCCTATTCGCTCATCGATATGGAAATTCCGCCCTCCTTCATGGACGGCGGCGATCCGCGCTTTCTGCTCGGCACGGACAATCAGGGCCGCGATCTTGTATCGGTTATACTGTTCGGCCTGCGTATTTCTATCATCATCGGCATCGGGGCGGTGCTGCTCGCCGCGATTATCGGGGTCACCCTTGGATTGATCGCGGGCTATTTCGGCGGGATCATCGATACGATCCTGATGCGTGTCGGCGACGTACTCGTCAGTTTTCCGACGATCCTCGTCGCACTGCTGATCAGCGGTGTCGCCCGCGCGCAGTTGAGTGGCGCGACGGTGTCCGAGTGGGCCCCGGTCATCCTTATCTGCGCCATCGCCCTCAATGAGTGGGTCCAGTATGCCCGTACGGTACGTGCCTCGACCATGGTGGAGAACGCGCGCGATTATGTGCGTGCCGCCAAGGTGATCGGACTTCCGTCGCGCCGCATCATGCTGCGTCACATCCTCCCGAATGTGATGAGTTCGGTGATGGTGATTGCGACGATCAACCTGGCTGGCGCCATCCTCACCGAGGCGACGCTGTCGTTCCTCGGCGCTGGCATGCCCGCCACCTATCCCTCGCTCGGCACGCTGATCCGCATCGGCAACCAGTTCCTGTTCTCGGGCCTCTGGTGGATTGCGGTCATGCCCGCTGCCGTCCTCGTTGTGCTTGTACTCGCGGTCAATGTGATTGGCGATTACCTGCGCGACCGCTTCAACCCCAAACTGATGGCGCACTGATGGACACGCAAATGCCACCTGTACTCGACATCAAGAACCTCAGGGTCGAGTATCCGCTCACCAATGGCGGCACACTCGTCGCCGTCAACGATATCGATCTGACCATCCGCCCCGGCGAAATCCATGCGCTTGTCGGCGAGTCCGGCGCCGGAAAGACCACGGTCGGCAATGCGCTGATGGGTCTTCTGCAGGCGCCAGGCCGCATTGCGGGCGGGTCGATTTCCATCGCCGGCAAGCAGATCAACACGCGCACCGGTCGCACCGAAGGCATCGTTCCCGGCCGGGACGTGGGCGCGATCTTCCAGGATCCCATGACCAGCCTCAACCCGCTGTTCACGGTGGAAAGCCAGCTCTGCGAGGGGATGCTTGCCCATTTGAAGATCAGCCGCAAGGAAGCCCGCGCACGTGCGCTCGATCTTCTCAAGGCAGTCGGCATTCCCGAATCGGAACGCCGCCTAGGAAGCTACCCGCATCAGCTCTCCGGCGGTCAGCGTCAGCGCGTCGTCATCGCCACGGCGCTCGCCTGCGATCCGCGATTGATCGTCGCCGACGAGCCGACCACGGCGCTCGACGTTTCAGTGCAAGCGCAAATTCTCAAGCTTATCCGTGATCTTGCCGACGAGCGGCGCGTCGGCGTGCTCCTCGTCACACACAATATGGGCGTCGTCGCGGAAATTGCCGACCGGGTGACAATCATGCAAAACGGCAGCGTTGTCGAAAGCGGTTCGGCGCGCGGCGTTCTCACCTCGCCCAAGGCACCCTATGCACGCACGCTGATCGCTGCGGTGCCGCCAATCGAACACCGGCTGGAGCGACTGCCGGTCCCGAGCGAAGAGACGCCCGCAACACTCAAGGCGCGCGAGGCGGTGCGCGGCAAGACGAGGTCGGCCGTAGAGAGCAAGGGTGATGAGCCGGTGCTGGCGGTGCGCGAACTTTGCGTCGAATATGGCCAGCGTTCGTTTCTGCCAAGCCGCAGGACAGCGTTCAAGGCCGTAAAGAGCGTGTCGTTCGACGTCAAGCGCGGCGAGATTTTCGGCCTCGTCGGCGAATCCGGCTGCGGCAAGACGACGGTTGCGAATACCATCGCCGGGCTCGTTGCCCCGACTTCAGGTTCCGTGCATTTCCAGGGAGTTGCCCTGGAGGCCCGCAGGACAAAATCCGTCCGCCAGTCAATGCAGATGGTGTTCCAGGACCCTTATTCAGCCCTCAACCCGCGCATGCGCATCAATGCCGCAATCGCTGAGCCCATTCTGTTCTACGAACTTGCTTCCAACGCTGCCGAGGCCCGTGAAGACGCAGCCATCCTGCTTGAGGCTGTCGGGCTGAGCGGCCAGTCGGGCGAGCGGTTCGCGCATGCATTCTCCGGCGGACAACGCCAACGCATCGCGATCGCCCGGGCCCTCGGGCCGCAGCCTTCAATGCTGATCTGCGACGAGCCGACCTCGGCACTCGATGTCTCGGTACAGGCGCAGCTTCTTAACCTGTTGAAGGATCTGCGCGATCTTGCCGGCCTTTCCATGCTGTTCATCAGCCATGACCTCGCTGTGATCCGGCAGATGTGCGACCGCGTCGCCGTCATGAAGGGCGGAGAAATCGTAGAACTCGCGGAAACCGAGACGCTGTTCTCATCCCCGCAGCACGAATATACGCGTGAGCTTTTGCGCCTAGCGCCCTCGCTCGACCGTATTCTCAAAGCCGAAAATACCGCCGCATAAGGACCAGGCAATGGCAGATATTCTCATAAAAAACGGAACCGTCATCGCCATCGATCCGGAGCGGCGCATCATTGCTGACGGCGCGGTGGCGATCGAGGGCGATCGTATCGTCGCCGTCGGTCCGACCGATATTGTAGCGCGCAATCATCCTGCCCGTGAAGTCATCGACGCGCGCGGCATGGTCATCATGCCGGGACTCGTCGACAGCCATGCCCATGCCGGCCACGGCCTTATCAAGACCCTCGGCGGCGGGCGCAGCGACCTTTGGTACCGCGCCTGCCAGGGCGCCTATACGGTCGGCTCGACCCCGGAATTCTGGCATGCCGAGGCCCAGCTTGCCGCGCTGGAGCGTCTGCGCTTCGGGGTGACGACCGGCGTTTCACTGCTCGGCGGCGGTGATTCCGTCATGCGGACGGACGAAGCAGTCTATGGCGACGCACATATGGAAGGCGTCCTTGGCATCGGTACACGCTCTGTAGTCGCTGTTGGCACGACCCGACCACCTCATCCCCTGACCTATGCGCGCTGGAAGGGTTCTGAACGGACCGATTACCCCGTCTCGTTCGAGCAGCAGTTTGCTACCTGCGAGGAGTTGACCGGGCGCTGGCACGATAGCCATGAAGGACGTCTTCACGTCGCCATGCTCACGCCGACCCTGCATCAGGAAAATCTGGACGCGCCGGGCGCCGATGATGCTGTTTCCCAATCGCGCGCCGTAAAGACTTTCGCCGACGAACACGGACTGGTCTTCATGCAGGACGGCCATACCAAGGGGAGCGTGCGGATTGCCGACGAAATCGGGATTCTTGGGCCGCGGACGCTGCTTTCGCACGCAACCGGACTTGAGGACGACGAGATCGCGATCTGCGCGCGCACCGATACGCGCATCGTTCACAATCCGAGTGCGATTGCCTCGATCCTCGCCCGCTGCCCGGTGCCCGAGTTCCTGCAGGCTGGTGTGCTCGTTGCAATGGGATCCGATGCAACGGCGCCTGACCGCTCGGCCGATATGTTTCGTCACATGCAGCAATGTATGCATTACCACCGGACGCATTTCCACGACCCGAGCTGGATGCCGCCGGGCAAGGTCCTCGAAATGTCCACGATCGACGGCGCGCGGGCACTTGGTCTCGACCACGAAATCGGATCACTCGAGCCCGGCAAGAAGGCCGATATCATCCTCATAGACCTGCGTCGCCCGCATCTTTATCCGGCAAACATGCCGGAGTTCCGCGTCACCTATTTCGCAAATGGCAATGACGTTCACACGGTCCTCGTCGGCGGCCGCGTGTTGTTGCGGGATCGCCATCCCGTCCATGTCGATCAGGATGCCGTTCTCGATGCGGCGCAGCGCGAAACCGAGCGCATGATCGAGCGCCTCGATCTGCACGATCTCGTTCGCACGCCGCCCATGTTCTGGGGCCACGCCCGCGACACCGATCTCATCGAATGAGCGGCGAGTCGTCCAACCCAATCAACCTTTTGAAAGACTTCCGATGAACAGCGTTTCCTTTGATTTCAATACCCTTACGCCGCGTGAACGGTACAAGATCCTGATCGGCACGGTTGTTCCCCGCCCGATCGCACTGGTATCCACTGTCGACCGCGAGGGACGCGCCAACGCAGCGCCATTCAGCTTCTTCAATTGCCTTTCCTCGGACCCCGCCATTGTCGCGCTTGGGGTTGAGTATTCGCCGAGCGGACACTCCAAGGATACGGTTCGCAATATAAGGGACACCGGCTGCTTCACGGTCAATGTTGTATCGGGATCGATCATGGACGAGATGAACATCTGCGCCGTGCCCTTTGACGCAAGCGTCGACGAGATCGCCGAGGCAGGCCTGACGATTGCGCCAGGTAAAGCTATCGCGGCTGGCCGTATCGCCGAAGCGCCCGCAGCTTTGGAATGTCGGTTGCATTCATTCCTCAATATCGGTGAAAGCCGTGAAATCGTGCTTGGGGAGGTCGTCTACGCGCATTTCCACGAGAATGCCATCGACGCCGATAAGCTCTACGTAGATGCCACGGTGCTCGATGCGGTCGGCCGCATGGGCGGTCATGGCTATGCGACGACGCGCGATTATTTCGAGCTGAAGACCATGTCGGTGGCCGATTACAAGGCAAAGACCGAGACGACAATCGAGGCGAAGGCCTCCTGATAGAATCGTGCCATTCCCTTTGCCGGGAATGGCATCATTTCACATAGTCGTCCAATATCGACCGGATATCGCGCTGGTGATTGCTTGACGTCAGCAAAGCGCGTTCGGTGACCGCCTCAAGGTGATGATCCATGACGGCAAAAGCCCTCTCGCTATCGCCCTTCTGCAAAGCGGCAACGATTTCAAGATGCTCGTTGACCGCGCAGTCCGAAGAGTGCGGCCGGCCATAGAGGGCGAGAATAAGCGAACAGCGCGACACGAGTTCGTTTACGTAGCGTGCCGTTACGGCATTGCCCGCCATCTCGGCGAGAAGAATGTGGAACTCGCCGGCGAGCCGGATCGAGTCCGGTGAATCCTGGGTGCGGGCGGTTTCCTCGCGCGCGACATGGTCCTTGAGGCGCTTGATCTCTGCCGGTGTGATGCGCTCGACGAGGCGGCGCACCACATCGCGTTCGAGGCTCCGCCGCGTTTCGAAGATATCGTAGGCTTCTTCGAGCGTCGGCTGAGCCACGGTCGCGCCGCGATTTGGCTTTAGGTCGATCAAACCCTCGCCGTGCAGACGCCCAAGCACGCTTCGCACGATAGTGCGGCTGACACCGAAGCGATCGCCGATGACGTCCTCCGGCAATTTGTCGCCGGGGCGCAGGGCACGCTCAATGATCGCCCGCCGCAAGGCTTCATACATTGTATTGCTGCTTGGGAGACGCTGGCGCTTTTTACCGGTGGTCAAGGTCTGTTCGTTCATGTGCAACCCATCTGTTGATCACCAACTTATATCGTATCAGACGGAATCCGTGAATTGGCAATAGTGTATGCTATTTAGATTTATTTTTGTATACTATTTTTCACGATCGGTATATAGTCTTCGTAAAGAGGCCCGGTGCATTCGACCATAAGCAGCGGGAATAGGGGGAGCACACGGTCATGTTCACGGCATCGCCAGGGACAAGCGTAATCTTCATTCGGTGGGCGACGAGCGCAGCTTCCTGCAGGGCTGGCCATGCTTGAGAGCCAGAGTTCGAAACTCCTGATTGTCAATGGTAATACCAACCTGGCACTGACCGAACGGTTGCGTGATCAGGCGCGTGCCATGCTGCCATCCGAATGCAATGTCACTGCGCTGACCGCACGGTTTGGCGCCGAATATATCAGCGATCGCGAAAGTGCGGCGGTCGCGGCTCATGCCATCATCGATACGGTCAAGGAACATTTGGCCGAGGCCAGCGACAATATATACGATGCCTGTCTGTTGGCCTGTTTTGGTGAACCCGGCATCGGAGCCGCCAAGGAAGTCTTTGATTTCCCTGTCGTCGGCATGGCGGAAGCCTCCATTGTATCTGCCTTGCAGCTCGGTGAACGCTTTGCGATCGTGACCATCGGCGAGCGCTGGCCGGGAATGTTGCGCGAACTGATGCGCCAGCAGCGGCTGGAAGATCGCTGCTGCGGCATGTACGCCATTCCGGGAAGGGCGCTTGATCTGGCCGCGCGGCCCGACGAGGCGCGCAGTGCGGTGCGAGTGCTCGTCGACAAGGCAGTCCGCGAGCAGGGCGCTGATGTCGTCATCATTGGCGGGGCTGCGCTCGCCGGAATTGCTCAAGGTCTGCAGCCGGAATGGGATATCCCGCTTGTCTGTTCATTCCATGCGGGGCTCGTTCAGGCCGAGGCCATGGCCGGCCTACGGCGACCCGCGCAATCGAGAACTCGGAGATTCTGAACACTGCTGATTTTGGCACCGGGGGAGACAATTCGCCCCCGCAAAATCAGTGCGTGACAGGATGCAATAAGTGTGATTATCGTATACAAAAATACAAACACGAGGGAACAAAATGAAATCAAAATGGGTTAGGAGTTTTGTATTCGCGTCGCTGGCGGCTCTTGCCGCAATGAGCTCCACGTCGGCCTCAGCACAACAGACACTCGACACGGTCAAGAAGCGCGGCAAGCTCATTTGCGGTGTTTCGATGAATGTCGCCGGATTTGCCTACGCAGACAGCAAGGGCGTCATGCAGGGCTTCGATGCGGATGTGTGCCGCGCTGTTGCTGCCGCAGTCTTCGGGTCGCCTGACAAGGTCGATTTCGTTCTCACCAACATCAATACGCGCTTTCAGGCGCTTCAGTCGGGCGAGATCGACATTCTCTCGCGCCAGACGACGATGACTTTCTCGCGCGAAGCGTCGCTCGGCCTCGATTTCGGACCGACCGTCTTCTATGACGGACAGGGAATCATGGTTCCGGCCAAGCTTGGCGTGAAGAGCGCCAAGGAATTGAACGATGCAGCGATCTGTATTCTTCCGGGCACGACGACCCTACAGAACCTTGCCGATTTCTTCCGCACCAACAACGGCAAGTTTGAATCCGTCGTCTTCGAAAATCCCGATGAACTGCGCAACACATTCTTCTCCGGGCGTTGCGACGCGCTGAGCAGTGATCGCTCCGATCTCGCATCCATTCGCGCTGTCGCCCAGAACCCGGCCGACTACATCATCCTCCCGGATACGATCTCGAAGGAACCGCTTGCTCCGGCCGTACGGCAGGGCGACGACAATTGGCGCGATATCGTTTCCTTCACCACCTATGGCATCATTGCCGCGGAAGAGAAGGGGATTACCCAAGCCAATATCGACGACAAGACAAAGAGCGAAGACCCTGAGATCCAGCGCATGCTTGGCGTGACCGGGGATCTTGGACCCATGCTCGGCCTCGACAACAAGTGGCTCTACAATGCCATCAAGGGCGTCGGCAATTACGGCGAAATGTTCGAGCGCAATCTTGGCGAAAAAACCGCCCTCGGCCTGACCCGCGGTCCCAATAATCAATGGACCAATGGCGGCCTGCTTTACGCGGCGCCGTTCCGCTGAGCTAAAGCGAGCCGGTGCGGGATAAATCTCCGCATCGGCTCATCCATTTCAATCGGATCTTGCATGCTGGGGGGCTTCGATGCGTGTCGCGCAGGCACCGTTCCGCTTGAATTTCCGCGATAAGCGGACGCGGGGCATTCTTTATCAATGCTTGTGCGTCGCCAGCGTCGTTGCCGCGGGCCTCTATCTCTTCAATAATGTTTCGGAAAACCTTGCACGGCAAAGCATCGCCACGGGCTTTTCCTATCTCTGGCGCGAGGCTGGATTCGTCATCAGCCAATCGCCGATCGACTATCAGCCATCCGACAGCTATGCGAAGGCGCTGCTTGTCGGCATCCTCAACACGATTCGGGTCTCTATCCTCGCATCGGTTGCCGTCACGATCATCGGCACTCTGGTGGGGATTGGCCGGCTCTCGTCCAACCCTTTATTCGCCCGTCTGATGCTGCTCTATGTCGAGGCCCTGCGCAACGTCCCGCTGCTGCTGTTGCTGTTTCTCTGCTATGCGGTCATCGTCACCATCCTTCCGCCGGTCCGCGAGGCCTTGCAGCTTCTGCCGTTCGTCTTTCTCAGCAATAGCGGCCTCGCAGTTCCATCCATCGCCTGGAGCAACGATCACACGATGATCGCAGCGGCATTCCTGTTTGGTTGCGGATTGGCCTACCTCTATGCGCGCCACCTTCGGCTGCGGCGTATTGAAAGTGGGACCGACCAGTCCAACTGGCCGCTCATCAGCGCAATCATTGCCATTCCACCGCTTGTCGCCTGGCTAATCCTGCGTCCCGAGCTCGATCTCAGCCTGCCGGAACTCGGCCGCTTTCGCCTCGCTGGCGGCGCGCAGCTAACGCCCGAGTTTGTCGCTCTCTTCGTCGGGCTCGCCCTCAGCGCATCAGCCAACGTTGCCGAGATCGTCCGCAGCGGCATCCTTTCGATCCGCAAGGGCCAGCGTGAAGCCGCGGCCGCGCTCGGGCTCAGACCCTCGCGTATCATGCGGCTGGTCATCTTGCCCCAGGCCCTGCGCGTCATCATTCCACCAATGACGAGCGCCTATCTCAACGTCTTCAAGAACTCATCGCTGGCGATAGCCATCGGCTATCCCGACGTGGTGATGGTTTCCAACACCACAATGAACCAGACCGGGCAGGCAATAGAGCCGATCGCCCTGTTCATGCTGGTCTATCTCAGCCTGTCGATCACCATCTCGCTGTTCATGAACTGGTACAATGCGCGCGTTGCATTGCGGGAGAGGTGACTTGACCGCAGAAGACGTCTCCATCTCCGTTCGGCGCTATCGGCCCTCGCTCTCTCTGAAGAGCAAGCTCAAGCCCTATTTCGGCACGCCGGTCAATGGCGCTATCACCGTCGGCTGCATCCTCGTCATCGCCTGGGCACTGAAGCATGTCATCGCCTGGCTGTTGGTCGATGCGGTCTTTACCGGAACGCCTGCTGTTTGCCAGCAGCAGGGCGGGGCATGCTGGCCCTTCCTCGTTGCCAAGATGCGCTTCATGCTGTTCGGCTTCTATCCCTTCGAAGAACAGTGGCGGCCGCTTTTTGCCCTGCTGACGTTCTTCGGCACATGCGGCATCGCCATGATCCCGATGTTCTGGGGGCGCCGGCTCCTCGTCCTCGGTACCGCGGCGTGCATCGTCATTTTCTGGCTTATGCTCGGTGGATTTGCAGGCCTTGTCTATGTGCCGACGTCCAAATGGGGCGGCCTTCCGCTTTCGTTCATGCTGTCCGCCGTCGGTCTCGTCTGCGCCTTCCCGCTCGGCGTGCTGCTGGCGCTTGCGCGCGCGTCAAACCTGCCGGCCATCCGTGTCCTTGCCGTTGTCTTCATTGAGCTCGTCCGCGGCGTCCCGTTGATCAGCATTCTGTTCATGGCTTCGGTCATGCTGCCGCTCTTCCTGCCGACTGGCTTCAACATCGACAATCTGTTGCGGGCGCAGGTCGCAATCATTCTCTTTGCCGCCGCCTATATCGCTGAAGTCGTTCGGGGCGGATTGCAGGCGCTGCCCAAGGGGCAGGTCGAGGCTGCCTCGGCAATGGGCCTGCATTACTGGCAGACGATGCGCCTTATCGTTCTCCCGCAAGCCCTGAAGATCGTCATTCCGCCGCTTGTCTCGCTGTTCATCGGCTTTTTCCAGGATACGACGCTCGTGACGATCGTCGGGCTTCTCGATTTCCTCGACACGGTACGCGCAGCGATGCGCGATCCCCAGTGGCAGGGTATTGCCGTGCTCGAAGGTTATGTGTTTGCGGCTTTTGTCTACCTCGTTTTCAGCGCCATCATGGGCGCCTACAGCCGCTTTCTTGAACGGAGATTTAGAGTTGGTCATGACTGAGAAAGTTACTGTCATCCGGGACGCTGCCTGGATTGTCGCCTGGGACGCGGAAACCGATGCTCACGTCTACATGAATGACGGTGACGTAGCTTTCTCTAGCGCGGGGGTTATGCAAGTCGGCGGCCATTACGTCGGTGCGGTAAACGAGGAGATTTCCGGGACGAACCTCATGGTTATGCCCGGCCTCGTCAATATTCATTGCCATTCAGGCGACGAGCCGCTCGCCAAGGGACTGTTCGAGGATGCCGGCACGCCCGCACTCTGGGGCAATGCGCTTTACGAATTTTCGGCCTTGCTCGATGCGGATGAGGACGCACAAGCCGCGGCGCAGACTGTCATGCTTGGCGATCTGATGCGCAGCGGTGTGACGACGATGCTCGACATTGCGGGCGATCATCCGCGCTGGATTTCGACCATGGCGGAAAGCGGCTTGCGCGGATATCTGGCTCCGGGATTTCGCCAGGCGCAGTGGCGCGTCGTCGAAAGCCACCGCCTGGATTTCGACTGGGACGATGCAGCGGGGAACGATCGATTCCGGCAGGCCTTGGCGCTCGTCGACGAAATCAGTGCCCACGGGAGCGGCCGGCTTCAGGGCGTGGTCGCGCCCTCGCAGATCGAGACCTGCCGGCCGGAGCTTATGGCCGAAGCCGCCGACGAGGCGCGCCGGCGAGGCGCGCCGATTACAATCCATGCGGCGCAAACCATGACCGAGCATGAGGAACTCTTGCGGCGCCACGGTCGCACCGCAATCCAGCATCTCGACGCGATCGGCATACTCGGTCCCGATCTAATCCTCGGCCATTGCATTTTTGCCGATCACCATTCCTGGACGCGCCAGCGCACCCGCAACGACATTGCCCGCCTGGCCGAGACCGGGACAGCGGTTGCCCACTGCCCGGTAACTTTTGCGCGCAGCGGCATGACTCTTGAAACGATCGGCGCCTATCAACGCGCGGGGGTGACCATCGGAATCGGCACTGACAGCTATCCGTTCAATATGCTCGAAGAGATACGCCAGGCGCTGATCTGCGCGCGCATCGCCGGGCGCAACTTCGCGGAAATCGATACGCAAGGCGTCTTCAATGCGGCAACGATCGGCGGCGCCAAGGCGCTTGGACGGGGCGATATTGGCAGGCTTGAAGCCGGAGCCAAGGCTGATCTGGTCCTGATCGACATTGCGACGCCGGGCATGCAGCCTGTGCATGATCCCCTGCGCAACCTTTTGCACTGCGCAGCCGATCGTGCGGTCCGGGATGTCTTTGTCGACGGATCTGCCGTCGTCCGCAATCACGCCGTGGCCAATCTCGACTATGAGGGTGCCCTCCGCGAATTGCAGGACGCGCAAAAGCGGATGATTGCACGAAGCAGTGCAGGCGGGTCGGCGTTTCGCAAAGGCGCGAGGCTCTCGCTTGCCGTCAAATAACGATTTTTATGATTTTCGACCCGGCATCGCGTGCGCAGAATCAACTGTGATCCCGTGGTAATGCTTATCGTTTGAGAGATTGGCGCCAGAAACGTCGGGCGCCTGCATCTTTTCGCGATCAGGCGCGTTTGTCTGCCATGGTATCAAGCGCGGTCGAGGTTATCATGGCAAGCGGCAAGCTCTCCCGTTACACGTCCAAACGCGACTTCAAGCTCACACAGGAGCCAAGCGGCGGCGGCGAAGTCAAGGCGTCGAACAGGCTTCGCTTCGTCGTCCAAAAGCACGATGCTTCAAGGCTGCACTACGATCTCCGGCTGGAACTCGACGGCGTATTCAAATCCTGGGCGGTGACTCGGGGGCCCTCGCTTGATCCAAAGGACAAGCGGCTCGCCGTCGAGGTCGAAGATCATCCGCTCGAATATGGCGACTTCGAAGGCACGATCCCGGAGGGCCAGTATGGCGGTGGAACCGTAATGCTGTGGGATCGGGGTTATTGGGAACCGGAGGGTACCAAATCCCCTCAGGAGGCGCTCGAGGAGGGCGATCTCAAATTCGCGTTGGATGGCAAGAAACTGCACGGCAGCTTCGTGCTCGTGCGCATGAAGAATGACCGGGACGGCGGCAAGCGCAACAACTGGTTGCTGATCAAGCATCGCGACGACCACTCGGTAGATGGAAACGGTGACGCGATCCTCAAGGAAGCAGCCTCGGTGGCGTCGGGCCGTACCATGGAGGCAATAGCCTCGGGAAAAGGGCGCAAGCCCAAGCCGTTCATGACGGAGGGTTCTGACGCGGCAGCGGACGCAACCTGGGAGAGCAATCGCAACGGCTCCGCAGCGCCGACGAAGCGCAAGCGAGGAACGCCTGCCGCCTCAAGTGAAGCGACGATGCCGGACTTCATCCCGCCACAGCTTTGCGAAAGCGTTGCGCGTCCTCCTTCTGACGCTGGATGGGTGCATGAGATCAAGTTCGATGGCTATCGCATCCAGGCCCGGGTCAAGGACGGAGATGCGACGCTGAGGACCCGCAAGGGTCTTGACTGGACGAAGAAGTACACGGCAATCGCCAAGGCATTCTCGGCATTGCCGGATGTGATTATCGATGGGGAGATATGCGCTCTCGATGATCATGGCGCACCCGACTTTGCCGCGCTGCAGGCGGCACAGGCCGATGGCAAGACCGGCGACCTTGTCTACTTCGCCTTTGATCTGTTGTTCGAAGCCGGTCAGGATTGGCGCGACCGCCCCTTGACCGAACGAAAGGCACGGCTGCAGTCGATCCTCGACGACGCGGGCGGTGATCCGAGGCTCAGATATGTCGACCACTTCGAGACGGGCGGTGACGCGGTTCTGAAGTCCGCCTGCAAGCTTTCGCTAGAGGGAATTGTGTCGAAGCAGTCCAACGCTACCTACCGTTCGGGGCGAACCGATATGTGGGTTAAAGCGAAGTGCCGCGCCGGCCACGAAGTCGTCATCGGCGGTTGGTCGAAGACCAACGGAAAATTCCGCTCGCTGCTCGTAGGTGTGTTCCGGGAGGACCATTTCATTTATGTCGGCCGCGTCGGCACAGGTTATGGAGCGGCAAAAGTGAAGTCGCTGCTGCCCCGACTCGAGGCACTTCGCGCCGAAAAGTCGCCCTTCACAGGTGGGAACATGGCCAAGAAGGTCGATCCCGATGTCGAATGGGTGAAACCCGAACTCGTGGCGGAGATCGAATTCGAAGGCTGGACTGCCGACGGTCTCGTGCGGCAGGCTTCGTTCAAAGGTATTCGTGAAGACAAACCTGCCCTGGAAGTTGAGGCGGAGAAGCCGGCCAAACCTGAAACCACGGACGTTCCCGATCCCGGGAAACAGGCGCGGAGCATCGGCAAGCGACGTGGAGCGAAGGCCGAAATCATGGGTGTTGTTTTGTCCAATCCGGACAAACCTCTGTGGCCGGACGCCGGCGACGAGAGGCCAGTCACCAAGCTTGATCTTGCCGAGTATTACCAGGCGGTCGGTCCATGGCTGCTTGATCATATCAAGGGGAGGCCATGTTCGATCATCCGCGCCCCGGACGGCATGGGCGGAGAACAGTTCTTCCAGCGCCACGCCATGCAAGGCGCGTCGAACTTGATCGAATTGGTAACGGTTTCGGGCGATCGAAAGCCCTATCTGCAAATCGACCGGGTGGAGGGCTTGATTGCCGTCGCCCAGATCGCTGCCCTCGAGCTCCATCCCTGGAATTGCGCACCTGGAAATCCGGACGTTCCGGGACGATTGGTGTTCGATCTAGACCCGGGCCCCGATGTGCCATTCTCAGTGGTAGTCGCGGCAGCGAAGGAAATGCGGGAACGTCTCGAAGCGCTGGACCTCGTCTGCTTCTGCAAGACCACGGGCGGCAAGGGCCTGCACGTCGTCACGCCACTTGCGACCAGCAAGAAGAGCAAGCTCACCTGGAGCGAGGCAAAGGCATTCGCCCACGATGTCTGTCAGATAATGGCCAATGATCACCCGGACCGCTATCTCGTCAAGATGGCTAAGAAACTGCGCAACGGGCGGATCTTTCTCGACTATTTGCGCAACGATCGCATGGCGACCGCGGTGGCGCCGCTCTCGCCTCGGGCTCGTCCTGGCGCAACTGTATCCATGCCCTTGGCGTGGGGGGACGTAAGGGCCGATCTCGACCCCAAGCGTTCTACCGTGCGAACGGTCCCCGCACTTCTCGAAAAGACCGACGCTTGGGCGGATTATCTCGCTGGAGAACGTTCATTGGAAAAGGCCATCAAGCTTCTGGGAAAGTCCGTGAAAGCAGCAGCATGATCGAAGTGGCGAAACGGAAGATGCCACCCTCTGAGTGGGCCCTGCCCCTCGATACACAGCCGATGGAGGCCCGATCCGCAGAGAGCCTGCCTGCCGACGGCGGCTGGCAATATGAACCGAAATGGGATGGATTTCGCTGCCTGGCATTCAAGGACGGAAACAAGGTTGATTTGCGCGCCAAATCTGGGAAACCGCTGGCGCGCTTCTTTCCGGAGATGGTCGAGTTGCTGGCGTCGCTGCCGGTTCAACGTTTTGTCATCGACAGCGAACTCGTGATCGAGAGCGGCGGCATGCTCTCCTTTGAAGCCCTGCAAATGCGACTTCATCCTGCGGAAAGCCGTGTCAGAAAGCTCGCGGCTGAAACGCCGTCGAGGCTCGTCGTCTTCGACATGCTGATGAATCCCGACGGCAAGATCATCACAGATCGCCCGCTTACCGTTCGTAATGCGCAATTGTCCGCCTTCCTGGCGCTCGCGCGCGAAGCCGCATTGACGCAATCGCCGCATTCGAGCGATATCGACGAAGCACGTATCTGGCTCGAAAATGGTTATGCGGGAACCGATGGCGTCGTGTGCAAGCGCCTGGATGGCCTCTATCTTCCGGGCGAGCGCGTCATGATCAAGGTGAAGCGTCTTAAGTCAGCGGATTGCGTGGTTGGCGGGTTCCGTTACGAACATGACAGCAAGCAAGTTGGTTCTCTTCTTCTTGGCCTCTATAACAGTGACGGCAAGCTCGATCACGTTGGCTATACGTCAACGATTACGGATAAGGAGCGCGGTGAACTGACAGAGAAGCTGGAGGCATTGGTCGGGCCTCCCGGCTTTACCGGCAAGGCTCCCGGTGGGCCGAGCCGCTGGAGCACAGAGCGGAGCGGCGAATGGCAACCGTTGAAGCCGCAACTCGTTGTCGAGGTAAGATTTGATCATGTCAGCGGTGATCGGTTTCGCCACGGGACCAAATTGTTGCGGTGGCGTCCCGACAAGACCCCTCGCCAATGCACGTACGAGCAGCTCAGGTCAGGCGTGCATTAGGCCGGTACCTTCTTGTGGCGAAGGGAAAGCGTATCGGCAATGAAACGCTCCTGGCTCGCCGCAGTGGCGGCGATCAGGTTTTCGTCACGCAAGCCCCCATCGAAAAGGGTCATCACCCGTTTGGCAACCCTGTGGATTTCGTCCAGGCTTGTACTCGGTACATGGAGATCGCGGCACGCGATGCGGTGTGCGTGTTCCATGAGGTTCCAGTCTTCGCGGGAATATATTGCTTTCCTTGCACGTCGCATGAATGCCTCCTCATCGTCGTCAAGTATTAAGCCGAACACTGGACGCGGCGCCGGTGGGTGTCATTCAAATTGTTTAACGGAATCGTCGAAACATGGTTTGCGAGACTGCGCGATGATCGCAGGGATAATGAGCGAACCGCATTGAATCGGAACAAAAGGTTTCGCGGCGACTTGTAGCTAGATCAGCAACGCAATTTACCGAGACGGCACTGTCTTCGGATTTTCCAGCCATTCATTGGAAAACGTCAGGCTCGCGATTGAAATGGGATTCCCTTCCTCGTCTCTCACAGTCACGGTGACAATCAGACGCCCGGTGTCGCCGACTTCATCGCGAGCAATATCAAGCAGGATGCGCGTTGCCTCCTGGGTTACGGCATTGAGCGTCGCCAATTCCACCCCGTGGTCGTCGCGCAGGGGGCCGGCGCCATTGTGCAAGTCAAAGTAATATCGGGACATTTGTGTGTACACGCTGCTGGTTTCGTAAGGATAGTAATCGTTCGTGGGCCAATCAGTTCCGTCATTCGTCACTATTCTGGAAAATTGGATGGAGGTTTCTTTGATTGAATCACTGCTTCTGAATCTTGAAAGCCGCGATATTGTTTCCGAGGAGGAGAAATCGCTTCTTCGATCAATCATCACACGCGGGCGACAATTTGAAATCGATGAAGATCTGGTGCGGGAAGGATCACGGCCGACCTATAGCACCTTGATGCTGGAAGGCTTCGCCGCGCGCTATAAGGTGCTCGATGACGGCAGCCGGCAGATTACGTCCCTGCATATTCCCGGCGACTTCGTCGATCTTCACGCATTCCCCCTGAAAATCATGGACCACGGTATTGTCGCCTTGTCCCCGTGCCGTGTCGCCTTCGCCGACCACAGCGCTCTCAAGACGGTCACCGAAACTGTCCCGCACCTGACGCGGTTGCTCTGGCTTTCCACCCTGATCGACGGCGCCATCCATCGCGAATGGATCGTCGCGATGGGGCGAAGATCAAAGAAGGCGCATCTTGCTCATCTGATCTGCGAGCTCTACGTCCGCCTGCAGGTCGTCCAACTAACCAACGAACAGAGCTTTCACCTACCGCTGTCGCAGGTCGAGCTTGCCGATGTCGTCGGGATCTCCGTGGTCCATCTCAACAAGACACTGCAGTCGCTGCGCCGCGAAAAGCTCGTGACCTGGATCAATCGGACAGTGACCATTGTCGACTGGGAAGCCCTGAAGGAGTTCGCGGAATTCAACCCGCTTTATCTCAATCTTTCGGTCGAGGCGCGGTAGCGATTACAGATGTCGTATCAGACAGGCGGGATATTTCCGGGATTCACTTTGGAGACGATCGTTCTCAGCGAGGCCACCTTGCGGGTTCGTCACGGGGGTAACGGACCGCCGCTGCTTTTGCTGCACGGGCATCCGCGCACGCACACCACCTGGTACCGCGTCGCTCCTCTGCTCGCGGATGAGTTTACCGTTGTCTGTCCTGACCTGCGCGGATTTGGCGGTTCGTCCAAGCCTGCGGACCATCCCGATCATGCCGGGTCGTCCAAACGAGCGAAAGCGCGTGACTGCGTCGAGCTGATGCGCGGACTGGGGTTCGAAACATTCTCGATCGCCGGCCACGATCGCGGCAGCTATACGGCTTTTCGCTGTGCGATGGATCATCCGCAGACGATCAGATCTCTATCAATCCTCGATGGAGTTCCAATCATCGAGGCTGTCGAGCGATGCGACGCCAAATTCGCGAAAGCCTGGTGGCACTGGTTTTTCTTCGCTCAGGCAGAGAAGCCTGAACGGGCCATCCTGGCCGATCCGCTCGCATGGTACGGTGGTACGGCCGACAAAATGGGAGAAGCGAACTTCGCGGATTACAGCACAGCCATTCATGATCCGGCGACGGTCCACGGCATGATCGAGGATTACCGTGCCGGCCTTGAGATCGACTGGCGCCACGACGAGGACGACCGGAGCGCCGGACGGCGCTTGGCCTGTCCGTTGCAGGTCTTATGGTCGGGGCAGGACGATCTCGAGTACCTCTACGGCGATGTTCTTGGCGTCTGGCGGCGGTGGGCAACGGAACTGTCCGGCCAGTCCCTGCCTTGCGGGCACCATATGGCGGAAGAGGTGCCCGAGACGTTGGCCAAAGCACTTTCGCGTTTTCACAGCCTCTACTGGTAGCCTGAAAGGAGATGAACCTGGGTGCAGGGGTTGGAACTTTCGAACCCGCGGGCCGTTACATTTTGCTACAACTTCTGATGGTATAAGGTTCTGGTCTTGACTGGAGGCGTCATGATGACGGTGCAGATTTCTCCGCCCTCGCGTTTGGCAACCCATTCGGTTCGCGAGTCGGATTGTGTCGAAGCCATCAGGGCAAGGTTCGAGGAACTGCACGATCCGGGTGAAGATTACATCGATCTCATCAGGGAGGCTATGGCGGCAGGTTGGACCATGCGCGAAGCGCGGCTCGCTCTCAACAAGTTGCTCGGGCTCGACCTCAGGGATCAGGAGCAACACTAGCTCCGGTTAATTTCCGGCGCGGTTCAGCACTTCTTCCAGTTCGGCGATCCTGCGCCGTATGACCTCTGCGGCACTGTCACCCGGTACTGAATCACCTTCCGTGGAAATGCCGAAGGTTTGGCTGCCTTCGGCAACGGCGAGATCATCCTTCAGCCGCGCCAGTTCTTCGCGCAAATCCGCTATTGTAGGCTCGTTGCTCATGACACCCTCATCTGCTTGGCGACTACTTCCCGTGAACGATTTTCCAGACATTGCGTTCCCGGGGTCTCTCACTCTCTAATGCGTGCCCAAGGTGACGGAACTTCCGTTTCCTCCATGTGTTTCAGTGAAACTTACGATGCCAATTGACACTCACTGCAAGGACGCAAATTCGAGCAACAGTAGGGAGCAATCTGATGGGTGATCCTGGTCCTCGTCCAAATCCCGATCCGCCAATCCCTGACAGGCCGCCGGTGCCCGCGCCGGGACCCGGACCGGTTCCGCCCATTGTCGAGCCGCCATCTCCCGATCAGCTGCCGGACGAAGTGCCTTTGCCCAATCCTGACGAGGTCCGTGATCCGCCCGCGCATGTTTAGACTTGGCAGAACGAGGTAACGGCGACTTTCGTGGTGTTACCTAGGGAACGAATGGTGGTGCGGAGAGTTCATTCTCGACAAAGGAAGTGCGAGGTCCCACATGCCGCTGTTTCGTTTCGTTTTCGATGAAGGTGAGGGGCTTGATGCCATTACACCGATCGCATTTCCTGACCATGAAGCTGCGATCGACGCTGCGCACAAGGCAGCAAAGGAATCGCTCATCGACGCGGTCATTGAAGGCTACGATCCAACTACATGGGTCGTGCGCATCTATAATGAACCGGGCGAACTTTTGAAGACGATTTTCGTGTCTGACCTCCTGCGCACAAAAACCGAATAGCTCTTTAATTGCCAATCCTGGCGAAGAGGGCCCCCTACGAGGCCCTCCATTCTATCCCACATGGCAGCGTTACTGCGATAGATAAACAACCTTGCGGTCCTTGCGCGATACGATGATCGGCTGCTTGTCGACGTAGACATAGGCGTAGTCCGGGCTATCGGGAATCGGTACCAGCTGAACCTCTTGGGGAACGACGGTTCCAACGGCAACATCGCCATCGATCACAACAGGATCCGAAGGATGGGCGATGACATAGTCGCGCGCTGGCTGTGGAACTTCCACGATGACAGCGTCCTGCGCAGAGGCATAAGTCGAGCCGGCGAGGACCAATGCGGTGGTTATTGCAACGATGCGTTTCATGAGTTTTGTCTCCTTGTGTGTCCCTGGGCAAGAAACCGGCAATAGGCCCGTTTGGTTCCAGAAGAAGTGACAACCCTCACCAACACGGGCTTAGCTGCCGCGAAAATTCAGGGCCAGCGAACGGCGCTACAAGAGCCGGCGGCCTGCTCCGCCAGCTTAGAAGATTTTTGCCGCGTCGAATGGAACCCGACTTTGCCACGGCCGTTTTCACGCTAGACAGTGGTGGCCGTGTTAACCAGACGCGACGGTAGGGCGGACAGGACAGTTTTTCTGGTTTCCGGTCCTGGCCAACGAAACGGCAGGCGAGCGCATAACCCGTCCGGCCGCCATTGTCACTGAACCTTACGGCTTCCATTTTTCATGGTGGTCGCCGGAACATTGCTCGTATCTGTGTATTGCAGGATAGAGGCAAAGATATCCGGTCCCGCGCGCATGAAGGCATCCACAAAGCGAACTAAGGAAGAAGTGCGTAACGCCCGTGCGCGGCAAAAAGCCCGCGGCCGTCGCGCCAAGAAGCCTTCGGAGATTCCGGCGCTCGGATGGAAGGACGTCCTTTACCGGGTGTGGCAGTCGCTGTCACAAGACCGCATCATGCTGATAGCGGCAGGTGCCGCGTTTTATTTGCTGCTCGCCCTTTTCCCCGCCTTGACAGCCTTTGTGTCGCTTTATGGCTTTCTTGCTGATCGTGCCTCTGTTGCGGGTAATGTTTCGCTGCTTGCCGGCATCTTGCCCAATGATGCGATAGCTCTGATACGCGCTCAACTCGAGGCACTTGCCGCGCAGGATACGAAGTTGCTTAGCATCGGCTTCCTGTTCGGTTTCGTCATCGCGCTCTGGAGCGCCAATAATGGCGTCAAAGGCATTTTCGAAGCGTTGAACGTCGCCTACGGGCAGAACGAGACCCGCAGCTTCGTCAAACTGAACCTCGTTTCATTCGTCGTTACTCTGGGTGGAATCTTTTTCGGAATCGTGCTGCTCCTCGCGCTGGGCATTATGCCGAAACTTCTTGACGCGATGGGGCTCGAAGGGTGGAGCGCCGGTTTGCTGAGCCTCGCCCGCTGGCCGGTTATGATGGGCGTTACCGTGGCTGCGATATCGATCGTCTATCGCTACGGCCCGGACCGGGAATATGCGAAATGGCGGTGGCTTTCGTGGGGTGCCGTATTGTCCGCCGTGATCGGCATCGCCGCCTCTGCAGCGTTCACATCGTATCTTACAAACTTTGCTGATTATAACGCCACCTATGGCGCCTTGGGCGCAGTAGCCGGCCTGATGATGTGGATGTGGATCTCATTGATCATTCTTATTCTCGGCGCAGAACTCAATGCGGAGCTTGAACACCAAACCGCAGTCGACAGTACGACAGGTCCGCCGCAGCCCATGGGCAAGCGGGGCGCAGTCGTTGCCGATACGCTGGGTGAAAGCGTGGCTGAATAATCAGCGCAGAATTTTATTGGTCATCACCCATTTCACCGACCGAGGCCACGCATAATTTGCGCCCATTCGCAGATCGGTGAAGCCCTCCGCAACGGTCTTGCCGCTTTTCGCATCAAGGATGCGAATGAATACGGCATGTTCGGTGCGGTTGACACGGGTGACGACGCCGAGGAGTGCGAGCGATGCGCCGTTCTGGCGAGCGATAGCGGCCTCGCAGCCCCCGCAATAGCGCAGCCCCTTCGCCTCTGCCTCCGCAGGCACCGTAACGCCGACCACAGTATAGCGGCCCGAGCCCGTGAGCATGTCCTTTGCCATTTGTTCTGACTCGGAAAGATAGCGCTTGTCGTGCTCATCGGGCGCAATGATGCCGGCGCCCGCACTCCTGTCTTCAAGTTCAATGGGAAATACTGCGATCGAGGCAGGCGGGTTTTGCTGGGCGCCGGCCGGGGTGCACATCATCAAGCCCAATATCATCAGAAGCAATAGGCGCATGTTAACCCTCCATGCGGCTTTCCTCGCTGGGTTAAGGCCGAGGCGGGCAAATCATGCCATGTTGCGGCGAATTCGCAAAGGCGCGGCAGGGTTCGCCAGGAAATGATTATATGGGAAAATCAGCATCAGGACGCCGATTGCGATCAGTGCCAAGGCGGGCCAGTTGCGACCCGCGCCCAGGAATCCGAGACCTTGCCGTTTTGGCTCCAGTGTTGGTGCATTTTGATTGTCGGGATGCCTGGGCGGAGAGCTGAGCCGGCGCGAACTGATTGCCACCCACACTGCGTACAGTATGCCAAGGCAAACAAACAACGCGCCGGCTATCTTCATGGTTGAACTCCAGGAACGGCCTAAACCAGCCGTTGGTTGGCAACTAGTTCTTGCAGTCCTCGGCCTTGGCCATGGCGGTCGGTTCGCCCTTCTGCTGCGCCTGCACGTCCTGCGCTGAGGTGG
This sequence comes from Phyllobacterium sp. 01N428, assembly GCF_056399405.1. Taxonomy (NCBI): domain Bacteria; kingdom Pseudomonadati; phylum Pseudomonadota; class Alphaproteobacteria; order Hyphomicrobiales; family Phyllobacteriaceae; genus Phyllobacterium; species Phyllobacterium sp. 01N428. Next base: position 25,600 of record NZ_JBFTRH010000005.1, on the reverse strand, counting down.
CTAAATTCTTGTCACCTGCGCCTTCCGTGCCGGCGAGTGGCATGGTTTGGCCGTCCTTCTGAGCGGTCTGGGGGGTATTATTGGTTGTTGTACCCGTACTGGCCGCACCCTTTTGTATCGTGCTGTTGCCCGAATTTTCCAAGGGAACGTGCGTGCCATCCTGGGCGATGCCCGGCTTTGCATCGGAATTTATCGATCCCGTTGTCGTGGGGCATGCGGCAAATGCGATACCGGGGGCAAAAGCCAGTGCGGCAGCGGCGATGATCGGTGCAAGCGCTCTCATGTGATTTCCTCCCTATAGGTTCAATATCGGTAAACCGGGCTATCGCGTTATTGTTCCAGTTGCGTTGGTCGCAAAAGGGCGGTGAACTTTCGCTCACCGCCAGCTATGGGCCCCAGAAAGCTCGGCATAATCGTTGAGCCAGGGCGCGCTGACCTGGAAAATCAGCGCACAATGAACGCCCGCGAAAAATGCTCGTTCCGGCTTGGTCCGCAATCGTACCGAATTTGCTGCGCGGCAAATGAGCAAAGACGCTTATTCGCACGGGGTGCGTGCTTCGCCTGGCGCTCTTGATCGCCGATATTTGCAGGATATGTCTCGACGGTTTGAAGCCGACTGAAAGCGGGTTGCATGAGATGCCGTCAGCAGCTCGTTTCTCCCTTCCATACTCGCCCAAAATTTTATCGCGTTCCTGCAACAGATGGCAGAGTCTGTACGTTTTCGGACGTTGTTCGCAATGCTTTCGCAGGCCAATTCCGATAGAGACAGGAGCACGTGATGAGTTTGGCAGCCGGCAACTTCGCCAACCATCTCCTTGCAATGAGCAGGGCTTGCAAGGGCGACGAACTGTTTGCCCATCTCGAAACGGTCGACCTCCCGCTCGGCATGCTCCTCAACGAGCCGAACCGGACGATCCCGCATATCTATTTTCCAGAAAGTGGCATTGGATCGGTGATCACTTCCCTGTCCGATGGCCGGGATATCGAGATCGGACTGTTCGGCGCAGACGGGATGTCCCATGTCGGCGCAGTGATGGGCGACGAAATGAGCCCTTACCGCACCGTTGTTCAAGTGGCGGGAAAGGGCAACAGGATCGCTGCGGACCGATTTCGCAGAGCTATCGAGGGCAACAGCGACCTGATGCGATTGTTCCTGAAATACGCGCGCTCCTTCTCCATCCAGACCGGGTCGACCGCGCTTGCCAATGGCCGGTCGACGATCGAGGCACGTCTCGCACGATGGCTGCTCATGATGCACGACCGGATCTCAGGCGACTATCTCGGTGTGACCCATGAATTCCTTGCAACGATGCTTGGCGTCAGACGTCCCAGTGTCACCGATGCGCTGCATATTCTTGAAGGCGAACATCTCGTGATCTCGAGGCGCTCGGAAATTGTCATCCGCGACCGCCATGGCCTCGCAGCGATCGCCGATGGTGCCTACGGTCTTGCCGAGCGGGAAGCCGAAAGATTGACGGGCTGGCGCGGCAAGCCGCTTTCCCGCTCGGTCTGACCCGACGATTTCCACCGTGAACAGCCGACCCTGAACGGGAATGCGAAGCCGGCAGGGAACGGGTTGAGGCGGAGTTGTGGGTTTATGAAAACGGCCGGGAATTTTCCCAGCCGCTTTCATAAACTGCATCGATTACCGGACCGACTATTTATTCTTGTGGCTCTGCTCGCCGGCCTTGCCCTGTTGTTCACCGCTCTTGGAGGAACCGGATCCCTGCTGGGAGCCGCGTGAACCTTGTCCCTGTTCCTGCTGCTTGGACGTGCCCTTGCCGCTCTGTGAACTTCCGCTCTTTTGACTATTAGGCATTTGTCTTCTCCGTTTTGTTAACCCCGCATTCAATCAATCCGGCGCGGTAACGAATGTTCCTGCTAATTGAATTGCAGATCGGAACTGTACGGTAGCGGACACAGCGCTTGTATGTGCGGTAGCGAATGGGCCAGTTTCGCAGTGTCAAGAACGTGTTCGTGACTTTGCTAAGAGTGGGTTCGGAAAGGAACAATTTAACGCGATGGAAGAAATCACCACCATGCTCGACGAGAGCTTTTTCCAACGAAGTTCGGAGGAGGTTGCCCGCGCCCTCATTGGCGTTTCTCTGTTTGTCGATGGGGTGGGCGGACCGATCATCGAAACCGAAGCCTACGCCCCGAACGATCCTGCGTCGCACAGTTATCGCGGCCCCGGGATCGCGAACCGGACGATGTTCGGTCCAGCAGGTCGCGCCTATGTCTACCGGTCTTATGGTATCCACTGGTGTCTGAATTTTGTGTGTCTCGAGGCGTCAGCAGTGCTCATCCGGGCAATTGAACCTGTTCGCAACATCGAGATCATGCAGCGCCGCCGCGCCGTCGATGACATAAAACTATTGTGCTCGGGACCGGGAAAACTTGCCCAGGCGCTTGCTGTAGACAAGTCGTATGACGGCAAATCTCTGTTTGAGCCCCCTTTTTTGCTGGAGGCGGCAACGGATGCCTTCGAGATCAGCATAGGACCACGGATCGGTCTGACCAAGGCCGTCGAAACGCCGTGGCGTTTCGGCGCCCGCGCTTCGCCCTTTCTCAGCAGAAAGTTTCCCCTGAAATAGCCGTTCATATAAGCGCGTGTATCGTCGGCGTGTTCATGGCCGCGGCAATATTTGTCCCGCGGTACCATCGAAAGATCCGCCGGGGCGCTGCCAGCGTATACATCCAAAACAGGGATCAAACATGCTCAAATACGGACTGGCATATTTCGTTACCGTTGTAATTTTCCTCGCGCTCGACATGTTGTGGCTTGGCACGATGGCGACGAGCTTTTACCGCGCCCGCATCCCGGACATAGTGGCATCGGATGTGAATTATGCACCGGCCATCCTGTTCTACCTGATCTACGCAGCCGGCGTCGTGATCTTCGCCTTGAGCCCGGCCATGGAGGCCGGCCGATGGCACACTGCGCTGATTTATGGCGCGCTTTTCGGCTTTTTTGCCTATGCTACATATGATTTGACCAGTCAGGCGACTTTGAAACAATGGTCAAGCGCTCTTACGATCGTTGATATTGCCTGGGGCACCTTTGCTTCCGGTTTGTCGGCGACCTTGAGCTTTCTGGCGACGAACTGGCTGCTGGCGAGGCTAAGCTAACCGCAATGCATCGCGTCTGTTCAGTTGCGGTTGGAATGCGCGCGGACGAAATTCGCCGTATCGTCCAAAGTCGGAGCGATGAAGCGCATTGGCGACCCCATCGCGCCGATGATGGCGAGGTGTCCAACGCCCGGGTAGAGCTTTATATCAACGGTATTTCCGCCAGCGCTCAACTTCTCGGCAAGCCGCGTGCTGTTTCGCGGAAAGACCGTCGTGTCGCTTTTGCCGTGCAGGAGCAGCGTAGGCGGCTCGTGGCGTCCCGCAAACGTCACGGGTTCGGCCTGCGCCGTCGTTTCGGCGGTGCTGAATATGGCCGCTATCTTTTCGTCCTGCGATGGCAGGAAATCATAGGGTCCGGCAATACCGACAAAACCCCTGAGGTCCCTGTTCGGCGTCATGCCCTCCCTCCCGATCCACGTCTTGTCGAGTGCGAGCATCGCGGCAATGTAAGCGCCGGCGGAGTGGCCGACGACGAACAGCTTTGCCGGATCGCCACCGTATTGGCGTGCATGATCCCTGGCCCAGCGCACGGCCTTGGCGCCGTCGTCAAGAAAGCCTTCATAATGAACCTGCGGATAAAGCCGGTAATCGGGTATCACCGTAACGATCCCCTTGGCGGCTAAAGCCGATCCCACGAACTGATAGGTTTTCTTGTCGCCGTTCTGCCAGCTGCCGCCGTAGAAGAAGACGGCCACCGGGGCGGCATGCGCACCGGCCGGCGCGTAAACATCAAGCGTGCGTCTCGGCCCTTCGCCATAAGCGACGTCCTGCTCGACTCGAGCACCATTGGAAGTGGTGGCGATGTTCAAGATTGTTCCCGGCGAGCACGCCGTCAGGACCATGGCCGCACCAGCGACCGCCGCGATTGCCAAAAAGGGGCTCAAGTGCTCAAAACCCCATGAGGGGTTGGACAAGCCGGCCAACGAGGCTCCTCATCCGCAAGCGGCCATCGACCACGGCGAGACAAATGCATTCCTCATCAGGACCCGCTGCTGGCTCGTGCTCGAGACTGGCATCGGCAACGATCAGATCGCCGACGTGGTAGTCGCCGTCCGCATCATGCAGCGAACCCTTAAGAATGAGCGTGTATTCGGTACCCGCATGGGAATGTTCGGGCAGCACCATGCCCGGTTTCGAGCGCAGCAGCATGGGGCGGTTGCGGGCGGAGCCACCGCGGCCGATCGAGCTCCAGCGTACGCCGGGCGCAAGGAATTTCCACTTGCCGATATCGTAATGTTCAAGCGGCTGTGGCAGGCGCATCCCCTCTGGCAACTCAGCGAGCCATTTGCCCCGTTCCGCCACCTTGGCAGGCGGGACTGAATCGATCCGCGCAAGCGTCTTCTCCAATGCGTCGGGCGAAAGAGCACTTTCGGACGCGTCCTCAAGCGCGATCCCGCCAAAGATTTCGAAAGCGCGGACGCGCTCTGCGCTTTCCGGACACATCGTCAGGTGTGCCGCGACCACGAGCGCCGGACCCGGCGCCAGGTTTCCGGCGGCATAGGCCATCAAAAGGTCGTCGGATGGACGGTGGGACATCGTTACTGTTCCTCCCCCAACAGGCCGCGCAAGCGCTGCATGGCCAGCCGCAAGCGGGATTTCACCGTACCGAGCGGCAAACCCAGCACTTTGGCGATTTCACTGTGGGGTTTGTCATCGAAATAATGCAGACGTATGACGTTCAGCTGGTCCGCCGAAAGCAGATCGATCGCAGTGCGGACCCGCTGTTCGCTCTCGGTTCTCAGCACCTCGTCGGAGGGAGAGGCCGGAAGTTCGGGCGCCGGATCTTCAAGCAGATGCTGCGCCGGATAGCGCTCACGGCGTACTGAATCCACGCGCAAATTGCGTGCGATAGTGAATATCCAGGTCGAAGCGGAGGCTTTCGCCGGATCGTATAGCGCCGCCTTACGCCAGACCATCAGCATGGTTTCCTGTGCAAGTTCCTCCGCCTGTCCGGCGGCCATGCCCCCGCGCATGAAAAAACCTTTCAGCCGTGGTGCAAAGTAGCCGAAGAGCTCTGCGAATGCCGCCTTGTCGGCCTGCTGCGCTATGGCCACCAGCCGCGCCGACTGCTCCGCCTTTTCCGTCACGACGGCGCACCCGCCGGCACTCGGGCCTTTAGCCGGACGCGCCGGCATCGCTCGTAGTTGCCTCCGCCAGAGCGTCTCGAAATTGTAAAAGCCAAACGTACCGACGTCATTCATACCGCTCTATACGCAGGCCCACCGCGATCGGATCATCGCTTCGGGACCAGCGAAACTATCAATGATCCATTCCCGTATCTGCAACGTATTGATTGCAGCACAGGGAGACAACGTCTGATTTCCCTTGGCTGTCGGTGTTTGCAGGATGACTTCGGGAGAACAGGGTTGAAAATCGCAGTCATAGGGTCCGGTATATCCGGCATGTCGGCCGCATGGCTTCTTTCGCAGAAACACGAAATCACCGTCTACGAACGCGAAACGCGCATTGGCGGGCACAGCAATACCGTGATTGTACCCGGTGAGGGCGGTGTGGCCGTCGATACCGGCTTTATCGTCTACAATGAACAGACCTATCCCAACCTGACCGCGCTGTTTGCCTTGCTCGGCGTTGAAACCGCGGCGTCGGAAATGTCATTCGCCGTCTCGCTCGATAGCGGCAGGCTCGAATATTCCGGAACGGGCTTCAGCGGCCTTTTTGCCCAGCAACGCAACCTCGTCAATCCGCGATTTTGGCTCATGCTGCGCGACCTCTTGCGCTTTTATCGCGAAACGCCTGCCCATGCGGGCAAGCTTGGCCTCATTGCGCTTGGCGATTTCCTCGAACGTGAAGGTTACGGCCGCGCGTTCCGTGACGATCACCTGTTGCCGATGGCATCGGCCATCTGGTCGGCGCCGGCTGCGAGCCTTCTCGACTACCCGGCCGAAGCATTCATCCGCTTCTGCGACAATCATGGATTGCTCAAGCTTGCCAACCGGCCTGTCTGGCGCACGGTCAAGGGCGGAAGCCGCAACTACGTTGAGCGCCTGACGGCGAATTACAGGAACCGCGTCCGCACCGGCTGCGCCGCCGCATCGGTCCGGCGTGCCGGCGATCATGTCGCGGTCTCAGATATCCACGGAGTGACCGCCATATTCGATCATGTCGTGATGGCGGGTCATGCCGACGAGACGCTTGCCCTGCTCGCCGACCCGTCGGCACTCGAGAAAAGACTGCTCTCCGCCTTTCGCTACTCGGTTAATCGCGCGGTGCTGCACGAGGATGAAACGCTCATGCCGAAGCGGCGTTCGGTCTGGTCGAGCTGGAATTACCTTGGCGAACGCAAGGAGATGCAGCCCCCAAGTCAACTCTGCGTCAGCTATTGGATGAACAGGCTTCAGCCCCTCGAAACCGATCGCCAGTTCTTCGTTACCCTCAATCCTCGCCATGCGCCGGACCCGTGCAAGGTGCTGCATACCCAGACCTATACGCATCCACTCTTCGACAGTGAGGCCATGCAGGCGCAGCGCCAGCTCTGGCAGTTGCAAGGGGCTCGCAACACCTGGTTCTGCGGCGCTTATTTCGGCGCGGGCTTCCATGAAGACGGGCTCCAGGCAGGCCTTGCCGTTGCCGAAGATTTGGGTGGCTTACGCCGTCCTTGGACCGTTGCCGATGAATCGGCGCGCATCCATCGCCAGCCATTGGCTAGTCCGGTAGAGGTTGCGGCATGAGCGCGTTTTCCTCGGCAATTTATGCAGGCAAGGTGACGCACAAGCGACTGCGGCCCCGCCAGCACTTCCTGCGCTACCGCATGTTTTACATGCTATTCGACATTGATGAGATTGACCGAATAGCCCGGGAGCACTGGCTGTTTTCGCGCAACCGCTTCAATCTCTTCAGCTTCTACGACCGCGATCATGGCAGCAAGTCCGAGGTCGCCAATGACGGCTCGCCGCTGCGAAGCTACGTCGAGGATCATCTTCGCGCGGCGGGAGCAGAGCCCGATGGCGGCGCAATCCGCCTGATGTCGATGCCGCGTATCCTCGGCTATGTGTTCAATCCGCTCAGCGTCTATTTCTGCCATGATCGCGCTGGCGCGTTGGCCGCATTGATCTATGAGGTGGATAACACGTTTGGCCAGCGTCACAGCTATGTCTTTCCCTTCGACAAACGCACCGGTAGCGCCGGACCATTGCATCAGGAATGTGCCAAGGCGTTTTATGTCTCCCCCTTCATGGAGATGGCGCTGGGCTATGATTTCACCATCAAGATCCCCGATGACGCCGCCTCGATCGTGATCAATGCCAGCGACCGCGAGGGCTTGATCATCGCCACTGCTTTTGCCGGCAGGCGGAAGGGATTCAGCGACTGGCAACTCGCGAAGCTGGCTTTCGCCTATCCCTTGCTGACCCTTAAAGTCATTGCCGGCATACATTGGGAAGCGCTGCGGATATGGTTGAAGGGCGTCGGCCTCAAGCCTCGGCCGCAGACACCCGTTCAGACCAAAACCATCGTAGCGCGATCGACCCCGGCAGAATGACTGACCACAACACTGATAAACCCGCCATCGTGCTCTTTCGTCACGACCTACGTATCCGCGATAACCGCGCGCTGCTGGCTGCCGCCGGCTCCGGCAAACCGGTTATCCCGATTTTCCTTTGGGATGAGACGAATGAGGATTCGCGGCCAATCGGCGGCGCGCGGAAGTGGTGGCTGCACCATTCACTGAAAGCGCTGGACACTTCGCTCGAAAAATTGGGCGGCCGTCTCATTCTGCGGCGGGGAAACACTGCGGCGATTGTCGACGAAGTACTGGATGACACCGGAGCCGATGTCGTGCTGTGGAACCGTCGTTACGATCCACCCGGCGTTGCCATTGATACGGCACTCAAGGCCGGATTATTAAACCGGGGAATCGTGGCCGAGAGCTTCGAGGGCCATCTGTTGCACGAGCCATATGCGCTGAAGACAGGCTCCGGTGGGTATTACCGCGTCTATTCGCCGTTCTGGCGCGCGCTGAATGGGCAGCCCGAGCCCCGCGATCCACTGGCCGCGCCGCGCGAACTTTTGGCCTGGCCGCACCTGGTAACGACGGACAGTCTTGACGACTGGGCGCTTCTGCCCCATGAGCCCGACTGGGCCAATGGCTTTTCCCGAGACTGGACGCCTGGTGAAGAAGGAGCCCATGAGCGGCTTGCGGACTTTCTCGACGGGTCGATCGACCGCTACGTAGACAAGCGCAATCGTCCTGACATGGAGGCGACATCGCGGCTGTCGCCGCATCTTGCCCATGGTGAGATAACATCCTTCCAGATATGGCATGCCTTAAGGGCGCCAGAAGTGCTCGACCATCGATCGGGCGCGGAAAAGTTCCGCGCCGAGGTAGGCTGGCGGGAATTCTCCTGGCATCTGCTTTTCCACAATCCGAAGCTGCATTCGGAAAACTTCAAGCCGGCCTTCGACAATTTCGCATGGGCGGGCGATGCCGGGGGCCAGTTCACCGCCTGGAAGCGCGGGCTGACCGGCTACCCCATCGTCGATGCCGGCATGCGTCAGCTTTGGCAGACGGGATGGATACACAACCGCGTGCGAATGGTCGTCGCTTCCTTCCTCATCAAGCACCTGCTCGTTGACTGGCGCGAGGGCGAAGCGTGGTTCTGGGATACGCTCGTCGATGCGGATCCCGCCAACAATTCTGCGAGCTGGCAATGGGTGGCTGGGTCCGGCGCTGATGCCGCTCCCTATTTCCGCATCTTCAATCCCGTTTTTCAGGGTGAGAAATTCGATCCGAAGGGGGACTATGTTCGAAAATTCGTACCGGAGCTGAAGGCGCTTCCTGCAAAATTTGTGCATCAGCCGTGGAATGCGCCCGAAGCCGTTCTGAGAGAGGCGAATGTCAGTCTTGGCGAGACTTATCCATGCCCCATCGTCGATCATCAAGCTTCCCGCCGCCGCGCACTGGATGCCTATTCCACGGCGATGAGGTAACGATTCTGGTGCTGGAGTCGGACGGGTCTCCCAGGCAGGATACAAGTGTGTCCCAAGACGTATCGCTGCGTGGAGGGTCTTCACTCTGTTCTCATCGCCCTTGGCCAGAGCCTGCTTGTGTGGATCGAACTTGTCACGGGGTTAGTCCGCGCCTAGTGTTTGCAAAGGAAGCGAACATCAAGGGCATGGGGCTTCGGTGACATCATGGATCCCGCACCAAACACAGCACATCATGTGGCCTACACCATCAACGGCGTCATAAGGGTGGCTACTATCGAGCCGTGGGTGACGCTGCTTGATCTGTTACGGGAGGAGTTTGATCTTACGGGCACCAAGAAGGGGTGCGATCATGGCCAATGTGGTGCGTGTACCGTGCTCATTAACGGTATTCGGATCAACAGTTGCCTGGTGCTCGCCGTTAGCCGCAGCGGCTCCGTAATGACAACAATCGAAGGCATTGGAACTCCCGACCAGCTTCATCCCCTGCAGGCGGCGTTCGTAAAACATGACGCTCTCCAATGCGGATACTGTACACCCGGGCAAATATGCTCGGCCATCGGATTGATTTCGGAAGGTATCGCGAAGACGCGGGACGAGATACGCGAAGGCATGAGTGGTAATCTCTGTCGCTGTGGTGCCTATATCGGGATCGTGGACGCGATCGAAGAAGTCGTGGCAGCGGCACCCGACGCGAACTCTTTGCCATGAAGCGGTTCACATATGTCCGAGCCGCGTCGATCGATCAGGCGATCGAAAGTCTCTCCGTCCATGCAGACGCAAAACTGTTGGCCGGAGGCACCAACCTCATTGATTTGATGAAGTACGACGTATCGACCCCGACGACCATTATCGACATCAACGACTTGCCGCTCCGTGAGATAAATGAAACCGCCGATGGAGGATTGCGCGTTGGCGCGCTCGTGACAAACTCCGAGGTTGCCATTCACCCGTTTATCGCGCGACATTATCCTTTACTAGCCAGCGCCATCTTCGCCGGCGCGTCGGCCCAGTTGCGCAACGCGGCCACGGTTGGGGGCAACCTCATGCAGAGAACGCGTTGCCCGTATTTTTATGACGTGCTGACTCCTTGCAACAAACGAGCGCCGGGTAGCGGATGTCCGGCTCGGACAGGGCTAAACCGCAACCATGCCATACTTGGCGCGAGCCAACTTTGCGTGGCCACCCACCCGTCCGACATGTGCGTTGCCCTCGCAGCAATCGGAGCGACAATAATCGTTCAAGGCCCCAATGGAGTGCGCTCTATTCCCTTGGCTGACTTTCACCGACTGCCAGGCGACTCGCCTGAGAAAGACACGACGCTGCTCGATGACGAAGTCATTCTTGAAATCTTGTTACCGCCGGTGCTTGAGCATCATCGATACAGCTATTTGAAGATCCGCGATCGCCTGTCTTACGCCTTTGCCATCGTCTCGGCCGCGGTGTTGCTAACGATCAACGACGAAGCCGCGGTTTCGTTGGCCCACATCGCCTTGGGCGGCGTCGCGCACAAACCGTGGCGGAACACGGCGGCGGAAGCGCTGTTGATCGGCCGGCCTGCGTCTCGTGTGAACTTCGACCAGTTCGCATCGATGCTGCTATCAGGCTCCGTTGCATTGTCTGAGAACGACTTCAAGATAGACCTTGCCCATCGGACGGTCGTTCGAGCGCTTGAACAGGCCGCATCACGAACGCCTCAGTCGCAGTTCGACAAGCGTGTCCATTGAGGGATAGATGGATCAAGAGCAGACGGTCACGGGCAAGAGCATTCTCCGAGTTGACGGACCACAGAAGGTTCGGGGCGAGGCCAAATATGCTGCCGAATACAATATTCCCGATCTCCTGCATGCGTACGTCGTGACGGCGTCGATCGCGAAAGGTCGAATACTGTCGATCGATCTCGCTGCAGCCAGACGTTTTCCGGGCGTGGTCGAGGTTCTGTCCCACAAAAATCGCCCATGGTTCTGGCCAGTCTCATTTCTTTATAAGGATGCAGCGGGTCCGCCAGGAAAGCCATTCGTGCCGTTATACGATGACCGCGTGTATTTCAGCGGTCAACCCGTCGCGCTGGTGATCGCTGAAAATTACGAAGCTGCGCGTGATGCGGCCGCTTTGGTAAAGGTGAAGTACAAAGCCGAGCAGCACACCACCGACCTCGCTGCATCAACGGCGTTCAAACCGCTGAAACGCCGGATCGGTGTCGCCCCTGTCCCTCATCCGACAGGAGACGCCGATCTGGCGTTCGCAGTTGCTCCCCTGAAAATCGAATCGACCTACACCACCTCTCCGGAAAACCATCATCCCATGGAATTGTTTGCAACGACGGTGAAGTGGGGCAAGATCGTCACTGTTTACGACAAGACGCAAAGCCCAAAGAGCGTAGAGCTCTTCCTCAAGGTCGCGTTTCGCTTGATCGGACGCAAAGTGCGGGTTGTTAGCACCTATGTCGGCGGTGCGTTCGGTCTTGGTCTACGTCCACAGCAATCGGTCTTTCTGGCGGTGATGGCGGCGAAGGCGCTCGAACGCTCTGTCCGACTGGTTCTGCCACGCGACCACATGTTTGCGCTCGGATACCGCGCCAACGCCGTCCAAACCGTATCCCTTGCGGCCGACGAGCAAGGCCGTTTGCAGGCGGTCAGGCATCGAGCCGTGGTCGCCACCTCGCAATTTGAGGATGCCCAGGATCCGATGCTACTATTCTCTGCAAGCCTTTATCGGTGCAACAACATCAAGCTTACCTACGAACTGGCAAAACTCGACACTGTTTCGCCTTGTGACATGCGCGCTCCTGGTGCGGCGACAGGAATGTTTGCGCTGGAATCCGCGATGGACGAACTGGCTTACGTCCTCGATATGGATCCTCTGGCTCTGCGCCTCACAAATTACACGGAGCGGGACCAGAGCGAAAATCGACCCTTTAGCAGCAAGGCGCTACGCGAATGCTATGCTCTGGGAAGCGAGCGCTTTGGCTGGCACAAGCGCAGTCGCGCACCGCGGTCGATGCGCGAGGACAAAGAACTGATCGGTTGGGGCATGGCTACAGGAGCTTGGGAGGCCGCAATGTCACCCGCGCCCGCGCGGGCAAAAGTTATGGTCAGGAGCGACGGGAAGTTCGAGGTGACATCATCCATCACCGACATCGGCACCGGTACCTACACGATCCTAAGTCAAATCGCAGCGGACACGCTTGAAACGACGATGGACCGCGTTGTGATACGGCTTGGAGATTCAGCCTTGCCCTTTAATCCAATTCAGGGCGGCTCATGGACGGCAGCAACGTCTGGCGCTGCCGTCCAGTCCGCTTGTCGCAAGCTCAAGTCGACGATCAGGTCGCGGGCGAAGCATACAGGCGTTTTGGGGCGTGGGCAGGGTGCCGAGCTACTTTCTGCATCCGCTCTCATCGATTTGTTGAAACTGCAGCGCGGCCGCAAACTAAGCGCAACCGCCACGATGTTCAGCTTCCCGTTTGGCAAAAAGTTCTCCAGTGCCAGCCATGCGGCAGTGTTCGCCGAGGTCCGGGTCGACGAGGAGCTATCAGTGGTGCGTGTCACCCGCATCGTATGTGCCGTAGCCGCCGGACGCATTCTTAATCCCAACACTGCCCGCAGCCAGATCATCGGCGCAACTGTCATGGGGATTGGGAAGGCGTTGCACGAGGACGCCGCCTACGATCACAACCTCGGACGCTGCATGGCACACGGTTTCGCAGACTATCACATCCCTACCAATGCCGACGTTTATGACATAGACGTCGTGTTCGTCGACGAGACGGATGCCGAGGTTAGCCCACTGGGCGTGAAGGGCGTCGGCGAAATCGGGGTCGTCGCCGTGGCACCTGCCATCGCGAACGCAATCTTCCATGCGACAGGAGAAAGGATGCGACACCTTCCGATTACCATCGATCGTCTGGCACGCGCCGGATCACGATGACCGAAGCGCTGGATGAGGGTCCCTTCTTTCACGGCACAATTGCGGATTTGCGCGTTGGTGATTTGCTCACCGCAGGATACCGGTCGAACTATCGACCTGAAGTGGTGATGAACCATATCTACTTCACTGCCATTGTGGACGGTGCCGGACTTGCCGCTGAGATCGCAGCTGAACTTAGCAATGGCGGCGCAATCCCGCGTGTTTACGTCGTAGAACCGACCGGGACATTCGAGAACGACCCGAACGTGACCGACAAGAAATTTCCCGGCAACCCCACACGGTCGTATCGCAGCAGCGCACCGCTCAAGGTCATCGACGAAATCACGCATTGGAACAGATTGACGCCCGAAGCACTACAGGAATGGAAAGAACGACTGACCACACTGCGCTCAGACGAACGAGGCGAAATCATCAACTGATCCGAGAGGGACACGCATCGTGTGCTCATCAAACGATCGGATAGCTAAAACGAGATGATCAGTTCTCCACCCTGAACTGGACAGCCAAATCCGGCACGCCGCCTACCTCGAGATTTTCCTGCGATTTTTCTCACACCCGATCCAAGGTCTGCATTCTAAGATCCGCGCTGAAGAGCTGACCTTCCGCTTCCGCAATGTGTCGTCATTCAACTCAACGTCGTAGTAGCGCGCCCGGTCATCGGTAGTCACCATCCCCATCGACCGGCACATCATATGTCAGTAATGGTAAAACCAAAGGTCTCAAGCATTCGCGGCAACAATGAATTGGATGTAGCGTGCTCACTAGTTGAGCAGCGTTTTATCGAATCGCTCGGCCCAGTCCTATTGGGACAGGCGTTGGATGATATGGACAGCTAAAATGAGACAATTCTTTGCAGATACGTTTGCCCTTATTGTGTTCTCAACCGTAGCTGGGATAGCGGTCGAGTTCTTCATCGTTGGACTGACCCCATCACAGGTATTTCAGGCGCGGCTCGCTGCCATCCCCGTTATTGTTGTCACTGCCCGACCTTACGGGATTTATCGCGATTGGCTGTTCGCCCTGTTTGATGCGCCGACAGGCAACCGAGCTAAAAAGACGGCGGTCGACATCAGCGCATTCGTGACGTTTCAAGTTCCGATCTACTGCGCAATCCTGGCACTCGCCGGGGCGACTATCATGCAAATTGTCACCGCTGTGGGGTCAGCCATTATCGTTTTGACGGCCTCGGGTCGCCCCTATGGGCTCTTTCTCGAGTGGAGCCGGAAACTGTTCGGCGTTTACAAGAATGCCTGAGGCACAGAGTTGCCGGAGCCCTTGTCATTGCTCGACATTTCTCGGAGGGAGTTTCTAACAGGGGTTCTTATCAAGTGGTCAAAGAAGATCGAAGATTTCAAATATGATACAGGCGGCACCTGCTATAACCAAAGGCGTTCGCCGAACAATGGGCTGGCGGGCATTCCGCCTGACTTCATTAAAACGCTGCGGCACTGCATGCGCAATAACAACTCTTATTGACGTGGGGGAAACGGCTACGGCGTCGAGCCGACGCGATCTTGAATGCATACCAACAATAAACTGTGATTTTATGAACTTTCGATTAGCGGATACTCTGCCTGTGCACCACAAGACCAAGGAGTTGAACGATGAGAACAATCCTCGTATTTGCCGCCGCTTGCGGGCTCACCGTGTCGGCCGCTTCGGCCGAGTGTGTCGGACATACCGCCTCCGTTGACAAAGAGATCACGACGGCAAGTGTTTCGAAGGACCAAACCAAGGACCAGACCACTATTCAAACTGATGCTAGATCAGTAAAAAAGGAACCACCGCATTTCGAAGGCGAGTAGCTGGTGCCCACCAGGAATAGAGCCTTGGAGAACTCGGTGCTCAAGAAGGATCGGTCCTGGTAAGTGCGTAGATTGCCTCGCTAGTTGTTGCCGGATGTCGGCGTTACACATTGGAGATATTGAGGCACGCGCTTATTGTCCGCTTTGGTTTCTGGAAGCTGAGCTGTTTCCTTGCTCTTAACCCGTGCGTATCGAAGATGCGCCGAGGACGATCGGGCGGCCAAACACCACCGCAAACCAAAGGTACTCCATTCTAGTGTCCTTCAGTGGCAAGATGACGATGCCCACTTTTGGGTGGGCCGATCTCGGGAATGGAGGAGAGAAGGGCGGCGATCAAAACTGGAAGCGTCGTCCACAACAAATCATAGGCGACCATGGGTCAGCGGCCTCCAAGTTCGCTCTCGACTGCCGCCGTGCTTCTTGATGAGCTCAAGCGCCCGGTCCCTGCTGAGGTCATGCTTCGTCATGAGGTAGTTCACCTCGTAGTCCTCGCTTGCCGATACTGTGGCGCGGTCTCGATTGTCCTGCTTGAATTTGTCATCTGACATTTGGGTTTCTCCCCGGCTGTTGCTGTTGTTTCTCAACAGCCGCAAAGGATTTAGGTTCCCTGTCGCCTTAAGTGGGGATCGGCCACTAACCCGATTGCGCCGCTCATGGCGAGCAGCGCTTTCCTGGGTTCCAGTTGTTGCTTACTTATCGAGATCCTGGGCCATCATCAGATGATGTTCCAAGGCCGGCTCTGTCGTAGCGGCCCACGCCTTAAGGTCGGGATTATCGCCGCCTTCGCCGTAGCGCTTGAATAAGTCAACTGCGTCTTTGTGCGCCGAAACCTGATCGGAGTGATACTGCTTGGTGAAATCCTCACCTTGCAGACCGTTGAGCTTATCAAGCGTGCTTTTCTGCGCTGATGTCATTGCCGTAGGGATTGAGGCCTTGACCTTCCCGCCGTCAACCAATTGCTTCAACCCCGCCGACGTCTTCTGATGGTCCGCGATCATCTGCTTCGCGAAAACCTTGGTCGGATCGTCAGCCCGTTCCGCGGCGAGCTTGCTCGACTCGATTTCAAACATGTCACTGGTGGCAGCTTCCATAACGAAATCTTCCGTTGTGGGGGCCGCGCCGATCAGAGAGTTGACGCCGGTCTTTTCAGCCGCCGTCTGGGCAAACGTCGACGTTGACATCATTAATAGAGCTGCAGTCATTACAAGCTTGTTCATCTGGGTTCTCCTTTGCACTGAGCGAACAACGCGGGGTAGAGAACACTGTTCCAACAGCGCAAGCCGATGCCAGGGCGCTTCATTGGACAATGCTCGTCGCTGTCGACGTTATTCGTGCTCGGCTTGTTCCTGATCGGATGCGGTCGATTACCAGGTTAGCGACCGATCCTTACCGGCAGGTGTGTACCATCGAAGCGAGACTCAAAAATCAGTGCTATTCAGGTGGCGGGATTCACACCATGCCCAGCAACAAGTGACTTTGCCGGCCAAAGACTGTCCAAAATAGTGTTCAGGTATGGATGAGTACACGTGACTTTTCGACTGTCGTTTGCATATCGGCGGTTTAGTCCAATGCGCGATGGTAATCGTATTATCGGAGAGTTCGTCCAAGTCACGTCAGCTTAGAGCCGCTGTTTTGTACCCGCGCTAGTCCCGTCGGAGCTTTTAGAACGTTCCTCAAAACGGTCCGCGCCCTTGGCTAGGTCTGAACCTTTCTGAGCTTCCACCTTCTTTTCATCTTCTGCCGCGCTCTTCCTCAAACCTCGCGCAGCCTTCCTCCCTTTTTCCGTAGGGGCTTGCTCGATACCCATTGCACGTCCTCCGTTTCTCTCCACGCTCAACGAACAGGCTCCAAGTTCGTTCCGTGACCTCCCGGTGCCAAAAATGAGGACTAGCCACGATGTGACAACAAGCCCCACTGCCGCAAAGGTATAGAATAGCCAGCGGCCTGAAACCATCTCGGCAGTAATATTTATCGTTTGTGCCAGCGTTGATGGGCTGCCAATGGAGAAAGCGGCCAAGCAGATACTTACGGCTATGCCGGTAACTTCACTCGTGCAAAAAGTTTAGCTTAATCTCTATGTCGTTGCCGAGAGAATTCAGAGATTTGCCGCTCAGAGAAATGTGATCGCCCCTAATCTCGCCCACCAGTTCAAGCCCGTTTTCATCGCCTCCAAATACGGATGCAATGGTTTCAGAGGTCATTCCTTTAAATGGGCGGGCCTTAACTTGGGCAGTAATGAAATTTCCAGAAAGCGAGTAGGTCCCAACGTAATAAATCAAAGTGTCTCCACCGTATACGCGACCGTCTCTAAGAACCACCAAGCCAATTCCCTGCATCGAGTGTGTATCAAACTCGGCACGATAGATTCCCTCGCGAAAGTTGTTAGGCATTAGCGTTCCTCCAACGTTCAAATTGTAAAACGATCTTACCACCGGTGAAGGTAAATACTGGGAACCTTTCTAGATGGATCTGCGGAAGAAAAGGTACGAGAACGATATCCACCCGCACAACCTGTTTGAACTTCAAGACGACATCGCTGGTTCGATGGCTACGGCGCTGGCGCACCCCTACGATGTTATTTTTCGAAGCGACGTAGCCCGCCTCTCACAATAACCTCCGGTCGGTGTCCAGGCCTGTACTTACACCTAGGCTTATTTTGCCTGACGATCCCGGGAAACGTACGGCTTTGCTGGCCTGGTCTGTAAGTGGGCGCCGTATATTACACGATGCTACACGTATTCGTGTTCGCATCGGTCTACACTCTGCATGAAACGGGCAAAGCGCCCGCTCGACGGAGGCATAGTGAAGTGGCTGAAGAGAACCGCTCCTCTGCCTGACGTCAGCCCACTCGCTCGCCCAGACGAATGAACTAGTCAAAACCATAGGCAGGGGAGATACCGCGATGCCGAAACCGGCCAAGATGCTTGAGCAGCGGATAGACCACTTCTTCTCGATGCCCGCGGAACGCGCAGACCGGTGGCGCGATGTTGTTGCCGCAGCGCGAGCATGGTCGGTAGGGCGAGCCGATCAGAACGCGGCCGAAGCTGCCTTTGCAGAGTTAGGCCCCATTGAAGGGTTTCACGCATTCCCAGGCTCTGCGCTCATGGCGAGGCTAAGCGACAGGCTGCGGGGAGGCGATGCTGTTGGCTTTACTGATTTGGTGCGACGCGTTTCGGCCGCGATTGTCACGCGTGACTTCAAGTATGATCCTGCCGAGTGGCGAACGACCGAGGAAGTCGTCGATACGCCGGCTGATGTCCTACCGCCCACGCTCAGACACGGTGACGCAAAGCGCCCCTACTTCGAAATGCTGATTGTTGCGCCGGGTGCCACAACGCAAGCTGCCGATCAAATCGCGCAGTTGCGCAACCTGCGACGTCCTGAGGACGCGTTTATTTACGAAATTGTCCCGGTAGACAGCTTCGAAGATGCGATCTGCGCTGCGATCATCAATCCGGATATTGCCGCGGTTACGATCTTCGAGGGCTTTAACTACGCTTCGCGACATTCGGCGCCGGTGTTGCGCAGCGTGCTGTCCGGCCTCGGACTGGATGGGGCTCGAGCGGAGGATGCTGATCTGGCGTTGCTCTTGGCAAACTCGTTGAAACGTCTGCGACCAGACCTCGACATTTATCTTCTGTCTGACCGCCAGGTAGAAAATTTGGCGGGCGATGCACGGTCGGCATCCATCCGTCGCGTTCTCTATGCGATCGAAGAACCGTTGGAACTCCACCTGTCGGTGCTTGAGGGGATTCAAGACCGTTTCGAGACGCCGTTCTTCGACAACCTCAAGGAATATGCGCGGCGCCCGATAAGTACATTCCATGCGCTTCCGCTCGCTCGAGGAAAGTCGGTTTTCAAGTCTGACTGGATCCGCGATATGGGGGAGTTCTATGGTATCAACCTTTTCCTTGCGGAAAGCAGTGCCACAACGGGCGGACTTGATAGCCTGTTGGAGCCGACAGGCAATATCAAGCGCGCTCAGGAAATGGCCGCGCGGGCTTTTGGCGCGGACCATGCCTTTTTCGTAACCAACGGCACAAGCACGTCGAACAAGATGGTCCACCAGGCGATAGTCGCGCCCGGCGACATCGTCATTCTCGACCGAAACTGCCACAAGTCCCACCACTATGGGCTTGTACTTGCCGGCGGGCAACCACTCTACGTTGATGCATTCCCGATGACAGAATACTCGATGTATGGTGCGGTACCTCTCAGGAGCATAAAAAAGGCACTCCTGGATCTGAAGGCCGAAGGCAGGCTTGACCGTGTCAAAATGGTGGACCTCACGAATTGCACCTTTGACGGCCACATCTACAACACGCGTCGGGTCATGGAGGAGTGCCTCGCCATTAAACCGGACCTCGTATTCCTCTGGGATGAGGCGTGGTTCGGCTTCGCGCGGTTCTCACCGGTATTGCGTCCTCGCACCGCAATGGGCGCAGCGGCCGCAATTGAAACATGGATTCACGGTTCGGCCGCGGTTGAGGCCTACGAAAAACAACAGCAGGAACTTGGGTCCGACCCCACCGTCGACGAACTGCTAACGACGCGGTTGCTCCCGGACCCGCGGAAGGTTCGCATTCGCGTTTACCAGACCAACTCGACGCACAAATCCATGTCAGCGCTGCGCCAGGGCTCGATGGTTCTCGTGAAAGACGTCGACTTCTACACAGTTGAGTCGCAGTTTCACGAAGCAATCTTTACGCATGCTTCGACAAGCCCCAACCAGCAACTGATCGGCAGTCTCGACGTAGCGCGGCGGCAAATGGAATTGGAAGGCTACGGCCTCGTGCTCAACGCCATCGAAATCTCGCTTGCTATCCGGCGTGCGGTCAATTCACATCCGATAATCTCGAAATACTTCCATATGCTTGGTGCTGACGGCATGATCCCCGTGCAGTACCGGGAGAGTGGGTTTGTGGATTTTCTGGCGCCGGACACAACCTGGGCCAGCCAGGTGCGCAGCATGCACGACGACGAATTCTGCCTCGATCCTACGCGTATGACGCTTGTCTGTGGAACGGCAGGTTTCGATGGAACCGAGTTCAAGGCGTTGCTGGCCAATGTCTACGACATTCAGCTCAATAAAACGTCGCGCAATTCGGTTCTGCTGCAATCCAATATCAACAATACACGGAGCGATGTGGCGCAGCTCGTTCGCGTGCTCCTGGAGATTTCTAACGGGATCGAGACACGCCTTGCCCGGGGCGGCGATGGCGAAAGAAACGCGCTGGCCGCTCGCGTCAAGTCGCTAATGACGGACGTGCCTGACCTACCGAATTTCAGTCATTTCCATGAAGCGTTTCGACAAGACGCCGGGCGTGCCACACCGGAGGGGGATATGCGCACAGCTTTCTACGGTGCTTACGATGCCACCGGCTGTGAATACATTCCTTTGCATGGAGATGAATGTAATCGTCGCCTTCGCGAGGGGCCGGAAATGGTGTCCGCCAACTTCGTAATTCCTTATCCGCCCGGCTTCCCGATCATGGTGCCGGGTCAAGTGATCACAGAGGAGACAATTGAGTTCATGCGCAAACTCGATGTGAAGGAGATTCATGGCTACGAGAAAGCGCGCGGTCTCAAACTGCTAAAGCCGGAGGTCATCTCTACCAAACTGAGGCACTAGATAAGCGCCTGTGGGCGCGTCTGCTTGCCCACGGCGGGTTCGATCCGGGGTTGGTCGTTAACTCCTTGAGCTTGACAATGGGCAGGAGTAGGGGATGGCTTTTTTTGTACAAGCATTGCGCGACAATCCTGAACTGGCAATCTTCCTTGCGCTGGCCATTGGCTTTTTGATTGGACGGGTAAGGCTCGGAAGTTTCAGCCTCGGAATCGTGGTGGGGACGCTCTTGGCGGGGGTGTTGATTGGACAGCTCGATATCAAGATTCCACCGATTGTGAAGATCATCTTCTTTGATCTTTTTCTGTTTACAACCGGCTACAAGGTCGGACCGCAGTTTTTCCGCGGGCTCAAACAGGACGCAATTCCACAGGTGGCGCTTACCTTGGTCTTATGCGTTGCATGCTTGCTCACTGCATTCGGTTTTGCGACGCTGCTTGGGTACGACGTCGGAACGGCCGCCGGACTGCTTGCAGGAGCATTTTCAGAATCGACGGTTATTGGCACGGCCGGGGAGGCTATTCAGCGCCTGGCTATTCCCGAAGCGGAAAGAATTAGCCTGCTGAACAATATTCCAGTGGCTTACGCAGTCACATACCTCATTGGAACCGCCAGCCTTGTATGGTTTCTCCCTACAATGGGACCCAAACTGATGGGAGTTAACCTGCGCGACGAAGGGATGCGTATGCAAGGCACCGCATTGGCAGGCTCCGCGCAACTGGAACTTGGCGTGACCTCGGGAGCAAGACTGTTCGATCTGCGTGCTTACCGTGTCACCAATCCAAAACTCGTTAACAAGACGGTGGCAGAACTTGAAGCCTTGCCGCACGGCTCGCGCGTGTTCATCGCAAGAATCCGGCACCACGGAGGCATCATGGAGGCGCTTCCCAATTCGGTCATCCGCGAAGGTGACGTCGTCGCCGTACTCGCTCGGCAGGAAATACACGTGAACAGCGGAAAGATTGTCGGCCCGGAAGTAGACGACAAGCCTCTGCTCGACCTACCGGTCGAAGTGTTGGATGTCGTGGTTACGCGAGGGATCGCGGTTGGGAGAACACTTGGAGAACTGGCGCAGCTCGAATTCACTCGGAGCGTGTTTCTGCGGAAGCTTACACGGGCCGGACAGGAGATGCCCGTTACTGCAAAGACGACCATCGATGGTGGAGACGTGCTCAGTCTGATCGGCACTAAGCCGGAGGTTGAGAGGGCCGCAATGGAATTAGGCTATCCAGACCGCCCAACTATGGCGACGGACATGGTTTTTGTCGGGACAGGCATCGTGCTTGGGGGCCTTGTTGGCCTCTTGTCGGTAACCGTTGGCGGTATCCCGTTAACTCTGACTGCAAGCGGAGGTGCGCTGATCATGGGGCTGGTTTTTGGCTGGCTTCGGTCTGTACACCCATTTTTTGGCCGAATCCCGGAACCGGCGATCTGGATCTTCGACACTGTCGGTCTGTGCATTTTTATCGGTGTGGTTGGCATCAACGCCGGGCCAAGCTTCTTCTCTGGGCTCCAACAAACCGGTTTGAGTCTTGTGGTGGTGGGGCTGGTATCGGCGTTGCTGCCGCATACGATAGCGATTCTTTTTGGCCGCTATATGCTCAAGATGAATCCCCTTATTGTTCTTGGTGCATGTGCCGGTGCCGGAACTATCACGGCCGCCCTCCGGGCGATACAAGATGAATCTCGGAGTAGTATTCCTGCGCTCGGTTATACGGTGCCCTATGCCATTGGTAATATTCTTCTCACTGCGTGGGGGCCCGTGCTCGTCGCATTGATGACGATTGGCGAATGACGAATGTCCAGATCGCCTTTGGTACGATGGACCACCGGGTGTGGCTGAGCGGAGACACTTTGGATGGCCGACTGATGATATGATTGTGGGATCTGTGTGAAGTAGCTCGAACGGATTTTGCTGACTAGTCGGCTTTGGCGAGGATGACGCACTTGGCGGCATCATTCGCTTCCAACGCAACTTCTAGCCCAAGATCGGCTGCCTACCCGTTTGGTCCGGTCGACCCCTGCTGACGATCGAACGTCAGTGGATTGGAAAGTTCCCACCAGCGGAGACTTGCCCTCATTGCGCCTTGGAAGAATACTTTCAGCCAAGTCCCTACCGGGTGTCGGATACCAGCACAATGTGTTACTCCGAATCCTGGAGGTCGGCCAAAGTTTTTTTTGCTTTGCTTATTGGAACACTGTTTGCCCCAAAAGGGCGGTGAGCTTACGCCCACCGCCAAGTGTTGAGCCCAAGGCCGCGGCGACATTGAGCCAAGGGATCAACTGACCTGGATGGTCCTGTCAGCAGCGAACAAACGTACCAAAAATTGGTGATCTCCCGCCTTTGTCCGGAATGACTGTCGGACATGGAAATGGGCTCGGACAATACGGAGGCTGCAAGTCCGAGTCCCTCGGCTTGATATAGGGGCATCGGCTGTAGGAAACCCGCAATGGACATGGCAGGGCTTCCGAAGCCGAGTTGCGTTTTGTGAGTTTTGCTTAAACGCTGACGCGATTTAGAATATACTTTAGCAAAGGGGCGGTGAGCTTGCGCTCACCGCCAAGTCTTGAGCCCGAGGCCTCGAATGGCAGTGAGCCAAGGGCCCAGCCGACCTGGATGCTCCGTCAGCAGCGTATAAACGTGCTAAAAATCATAGATGTTCCGCCTTTGTCCGGAAGAGACAGGAAATATATGCGACTGAAGGAAGGCTCGGACATGACGGGCGCTAGCGCTGTGCTTGAAGCAGGGGCACATATGCTTTGACAGGGCGCCCTCCGACGAATGCCCTAAAGCAAACTAGCCCCCGTCTCCACGATCGATTTAATAACAGTGCTGTTGACCAATAATGAAAGCGGCCGGGAATATCCCGGTCGCTTCATATAAAAGAAAAGCTTCTTCAGCTCTGTCCACCCTTGCGGCCGGCTTCGCGTGCACGTTCAGGGTCGTCGGCAAAATTGCCGCCTCCCTGGCGTCCGCCCGTATCATCGTCAGATTGTTGGCGGTTTTCATCGTTCTCTGCGGATTGCTGGCGGCCAGACTGGCCACCACCCGACTGCTGTCCACCTTGGCGCCCAGCTTCGGCTGCGCGTTGCGGGTCATTCTTGAAATTACCACCGGACTGACGACCGCCTTCGCTTGCGATCTCACGCTGCTTGTCTTCATCCATCGACGCAAAGCCGCGATTGGACATATCACCCTGTTGATTGCGTTCATTTGGCATGTAGTTTCTCCTATGGTTCTTTTCCGCCCCCGTACATGGCTAACTTGGATCGGCAAAAACAGGTTCCCGGCTATACGTCATGTGTCCGAAAGCGGACGTTGACCTCCCGGGGCATAGGTGGAGGGAACCTTAGCGCTGGATGCCTCTTAAGGGGACTGCAACTTGCGGTAATTGAAAAAGAGGAGATATCGCCGTGGCTGACAAGACCCTGGAAACGCTATTTCATGAAACGCTGAAAGACATCTACTACGCTGAACGAAAAATCCTGAAAGCCCTGCCGAAAATGGCGAGGGCCGCATCTTCCACCGAGCTCAGGGCTGCGTTTGAAAAGCATCGCGAAGAAACCGAAGGCCATGTGCAGCGTCTGCAGGGGGTTTTTGAAGCCCTTGGCAAACGCCCGCGGGGTAAGACCTGCGATGCAATTGAAGGCATTCTTTCCGAAGGCGAAGAGATAATGGAAGAATTCAAGGGTCAACCAGCCCTTGATGCAGGCTTGGCTTCGGCCGCCCAGGCCGTTGAACATTACGAAATTGCCCGCTACGGGACTTTGGCGAGATGGGCGGAAGAGCTAGGGTTGACCGACGCCAAAGCGCTTCTTGTTGCAACGCTTGAGGAAGAAGAAGCCACCGACCAAGCCCTGACGGCTTTGGCTGAAAGCAGCCTCAACCCCGCGGCCCAGGCGGCATAGTTTTTCCCATGTCTACGCTCGATTTGACTGCCTTGTGATGCATATAGGCAGTCAAATCGCAGCGGAACGATCCCCGATTTTTGGGAGAACATCATGCAACATGCGCCGCCAGAAAACGTTTTGACCTCTAAGAAGGAACTGCTTGCTGCTATTCCGGCATTGCGCCGATTTTCCCGTACCTTTCACAAATCGAAGCCAGCCGCCGAAGATCTGGTTCAGGAGACATTGGTGCGCGCTTGGCACGCGCTCGACCGCTATCAGCCAGGCACCAGCATGCAGGCATGGCTTTTCACCATCATGCGCAACATCTTTCTCACCGATTACCGAAAGCGCGACCGGGAGACGACGGGATTTACGACGGATATTGCGGATTACCAAGGCGCACAAGCTGCGCCTCAAGAATGGAAAATTCGTGCGCAGGATGTGCAGGCGGCCCTCCACAGACTTCCAACTGAACAGCGCATCGCCATCGTCCTATGTTGCGTGCTTGGCCACAGTTACCAGGAAGCAGCAGAAATCTGCTGTTGTGAAATAGGGACGATCAAAAGCCGCATTGGTCGTGGCAAACTCGCACTGTTGTCGTTGCTTGGCGAAGAGAGCCGACTATCGGTCCTCGAAACCGATTATCGTTCTTCGACTACAGCAGCAATCAACCCTTTTGCCTAAGCATACACGGAAATGAAAATGGGCTCGGAAAAGACGGGGGCGCAACTCCGAGCCCATTGCTGCTTGATGGTAAGGGGTGGCATCAAGCAGATGCTGTTATCCCCAGCTTGCCTCAGAACGCAAATTTTGCGCAATAGTTCCATGCGCTGGCCGTCCTTCGTGGAAACTTCCACGATTTTGCGGAGAATGATCTGCCAAGGCGGATGGGATCGTGCATTCGCTTAGCGTTCTCGGCGTTATGCCGTCTATCGTCCCATCCAATGTCGCGTGAATGCATAGGATAGAACTACGGTCCCAAACAATATTGTCAAAGGCCGTTCTTGGACCATCGAACCTAAGCGTTCTTCGATGATGGCAGGAGTTTCAGAAAGAGCCCGACCGACACTATCGGCCAACAATCCGACAGACTCCGTAATTCGATCGATTTCAGCGCGCATCGCGGCAATTTCCTCCGCGAGGGCCGTCGATTCTCTATCGGCCTTTGCGCCAATATCCTGCAAAACTTCATCGACCAGTGGGGCATCACTTGGCCTGGGCGTTTCTGGCGGCGGTTGATCAGTCATCTTCTTGCTCCTTTGCCAACGAGAACGAG
>NZ_JBFTRH010000004.1:0-344267 GCF_056399405.1 Phyllobacterium sp. 01N428 | reverse complement strand
GCGCAAGGCAGCCGAAGAAGCGAAGGCCTCGAAGGCCGCCGCGGAACAGGCGGCAGAGGACGCAGCGAAGGCCAAGCGCGACGCCGAGGCTGAGGCCAACAAGGCAGCCGAGCAGCAAAAAGCCATAGAAGAAGAAGCAAAGCGCAAGGCAGCCGAAGAAGCGAAGGCCTCGAAGGCCGCCGCGGAACAGGCGGCAGAGGACGCAGCGAAGGCCAAGCGCGACGCCGAGGCTGAGGCCAACAAGGCAGCCGAGCAGCAAAAAGCCATAGAAGAAGAAGCACGAAAGAAAGCCGCCGCCGAAGCCGATGCGGCAAAGGCTGCTGAAGGCGAAACCGCAAAGCAGGCCGAACAGGCAAAGAAGGCAGCCGAGCAGGAAGCTGCAAAGGCGGCAGAAGCCCAGAAGGCCGCCGAAGAAGAAGCGCGCAAGAAAGCCGAAAGCACGCAGAAGGCTGCCGACAAACAGGCCGAACAAGCAGCGGAAGACGCCAAGAAGGCTGCCGATGAAGCAGCCAAACAGGCCGCGCCCGCAACCGCGGCACCCGCGACGGCCGAGCAGCCCGCAGCGACGCCCACTCAACCCGCGGCTGAAACTGCGCCCGCCAAGCCGGCTGACGCCGCGAGCGGCCAGCCGGCAGCACCAGCGCCTGCCGAAGCCGCGAAGCCGGCACCGCAGGAAGCCTCGCCCCTCCCCGCCAATGCCGCGCCGGTGCTTGACAGCGACAAGCCCGCTCCAGCGGCGGAAGCGAAACAGAAAGGCAAGCGCGGCAACAAGGCTGAGCAGGCCAGCCAGCCTCCAGCACCAGCCGAGCAACCGGTCGCCCAGCAACCAGCGGCACCCGCCGGACCGCCGCCAAAGACCGATGCCGACGTGCAGCAGACGATCGCACCCGTCAAGATCGAGCCCGTGCTCGTCGAAAAGGGCACCCGCACCAAGCAGGCGCGGCGCGACGAGCGGCCGGGCGATGTGCAGGTCATCAAGCAATATGACAACCGCGCCATCGTCGAGGTCGACAACAATATCTTCGTCGAAAGCTCCGACCGCCCGCGCATGTCCCGCAACGCCCAGGACGTCTATTATGAAGACCTGCCGCGCCGCCGCACCCGCGAAACCATCGTCCGGGAAAATGGCGTGCAGATCGTTACGATCCGCAACCGCTACGGCGATGTCATTCAGCGCTCGCGCATTACCCCGGATGGTCGCGAAGTGCTGCTGACCTACGCTCCGGATTATGACCGGGAGGAGCGTGTTAACTGGCGCGACCCCGGCGACGACCTGCCGCCGCTGCGCCTCGACATCCCGGTGCGCGACTACATCCTCGATGCCGAAGAGGCGCCGGAAGAAGAAGTCTATGACTTCTTTGCCCGCCCGCCGGTCGAGCGTGTGGAGCGAATCTATTCGGTCGATGAGGTCAAGCGCTCGGCGCGCATCCGCGACAAGGTGCGCCGCGTCGATCTCGACACGATCACCTTCGCCTTCGGGTCGGCCGAGATCGGGGAAGATCAGATCACGCGCCTGGATAGCGTGGCCAAGGCAATGGCGCAGACCCTGAAGAAGAACCCGGCCGAGACCTTCCTGATCGAGGGCCATACCGATGCGGTGGGTTCGGACCAGGCAAACCTCGTTCTTTCCGACAAGCGCGCCGAATCGGTGGCGCAGGCGCTCACCAACGTCTTCGACATTCCGCCGGAGAACATGGCAACGCAGGGCTATGGCGAGCGCTACCTGAAGATCAGGACGGAATCACCCGAGCAGCAGAACCGACGGGTTGCGATCCGCCGCATCACGCCGCTTGTCGCACCGGTCGCCAGCAACAATTGATTGCTAGGAGACCGTGGAAGCAAAAAAACCCGGGCGATGGCCCGGGTTTTTTGTCGCTGCGGGTTGAGTTCGCAATATCGATTGCTATGTGTTGGCTGAACCCCTGGAGCATTTATTGGCTGAGCCCAGTTCGAGAAATTGGACCCACACTATGAAACGCATTGAAATACTTGTCGAAAATATCATTCTCGCCTCGCGTTGGCTGCTGGTGGTTTTTTACCTTGGCCTCGCTCTTGCGCTCGCAATTTATGCATTTTCTTTTGCCGGTAAGCTGATCGATTTCGTAGCCAAGGTCACCGTACTCGACGAGACCGACACAATCCTCAAGATGCTTGGCCTGATCGATGCCGCGCTGGTCGCGAGCCTCGTCGTCATGGTTATCATCTCTGGCTATGAGAACTTCGTGAGCCGCTTCGACCAGGCGGACGAGGTGCACTGGCTCGGCACGATCGACGCCGGATCGCTGAAGATCAAGGTTGCCTCGACCATCGTCGCCATCTCGTCGATCCACCTGCTCCAGGTCTTTCTGAACCTGACGCAGTTCTCAACCTCGCAACTGACCTGGTTTACGCTGATCCACCTGACTTTCGTGTTCTCCGCGCTGTTTCTTGCCTATATCGACAAGCTCATGGTGAAGGACAAAGGCGAGAAGAAATCCGACGAGCCTTCGCTTTAGACCCAACAGCTTCTGCTAACACCACAAAAACAAGACGGGATGGGTTTGCACCCATCCCGTTTGCATTTCTAGCAGTTTTATACGCGGCTCAGCTGTCCAGGAACGAACGCAGCTTGCGCGAACGGCTCGGATGCTTGAGCTTGCGCAGGGCCTTCGCCTCGATCTGGCGAATACGCTCTCGCGTTACCGAGAACTGCTGGCCGACTTCTTCCAGCGTATGGTCGGTGTTCATGCCGATGCCGAAGCGCATGCGCAGCACGCGTTCCTCACGCGGCGTAAGCGAAGCGAGAACCCGCGTCGTCGTATCGCGAAGGTTGGCCTGAATGGCGGCGTCGATCGGCAGGAGCGCATTCTTGTCCTCGATGAAATCACCGAGATGCGAATCCTCTTCATCGCCCACAGGCGTTTCGAGCGAGATCGGCTCCTTGGCGATCTTCAGCACCTTGCGCACTTTTTCCAGCGGCATGGCAAGCTTTTCAGCAAGCTCTTCCGGCGTCGGCTCGCGGCCGATCTCGTGCAGCATCTGGCGCGACGTGCGGACGATCTTGTTGATCGTCTCGATCATATGCACCGGAATGCGGATCGTGCGGGCCTGATCGGCGATCGAGCGGGTGATCGCCTGACGGATCCACCAGGTCGCATAGGTCGAGAACTTGTAGCCGCGGCGATACTCGAACTTGTCGACCGCCTTCATCAGGCCGATATTGCCTTCCTGGATCAGGTCAAGGAACTGCAGGCCGCGATTGGTGTATTTCTTAGCGATCGAAATGACGAGACGCAGATTGGCCTCGACCATTTCCTTCTTGGCCAGAGCGGCCTCGCGTTCGCCCTTCTGCACCTGATTGACGATGCGGCGGAATTCCGAAATCGAAATGGCGGTTTCCTGCGCCATGTTCTGGATTTCCGTACGAAGGTTCTTGATCGTGTCCTTCTCGTTCTTGGTGAACTCTTTCCAGCCACGGGTCGTCAGGTTCGAAACGGCCTTCAACCAGTTCGGATCGAGCTCGTTGCCCTGATACTCTTTGAGGAAATCCTCGCGACGCACGCCGTAGGATTCGGCAAGGCGCAGCAGGCGCCCTTCGTTCTGCACCAGGCGCTTGTTGATGTCGTAAAGCTGGGCAACCAGAGCCTCGATACGGTTCTGATTGAGCGAAAGCGACTTCACCGCCTTGATCAGCTGGTCCTTGAGCTCCTTGTAGCGGCGCTCCTGGCTCGGCGAAAGCGAACCGGAGGCGGCAAGGCGGTTCTCGACCTGCTGGTCCTGCAGCTTGCGCAGCTTCTTGTATGTATCGGCGATGACATCGAGCGTTTCCATGACCTGCGGGCGCAGTTCGGCTTCCATCGCGGCAAGCGATAGGTTCGCCTCGTCATCCTCGTCGTCTTCTTCCTCGACCGGAGCGTCGCCGCCGACATTGGTGATGTCGTCATCGTCGCGCGAACGGCGCGACTTGTCGTTACCGCCTGCGGGCCGTTCTTCTTCAACGCGTTCGATGACCGGAGCCTGCTTGGCTTCCGGACCGGCATAGGTCGTTTCAAGATCGATGATTTCGCGCAGCAGAATCTTCGACTCGTTGAGATCCTCACGCCAGATGATGATCGCCTGGAAGGTCAGCGGGCTCTCGCAAAGGCCGGAGATCATCGTCTCGCGGCCCGCTTCGATGCGCTTGGCTATGGCGATTTCGCCTTCGCGCGAAAGCAACTCGACCGTGCCCATTTCGCGCAGATACATGCGGACGGGGTCGTCGGTGCGGTCTGTCGGTTCCTTCTTGGTCGTCGTCGGAGCTACGGCGGTGCCGGTCGCATCGGCAAGCTCACGGGCATCGCTCTCTTCATCGGCGCTGCTGTCGGCTTCCTCGGCGTCTGCGTCCTGCTCGTCATCCTCCACGACATTGATGCCCATGTCGCTGAGCATCGCCATCGTGTCTTCGATCTGCTCGGAAGTGACCTCTTCGGATGGGAGAACCGCATTGAGTTCGTCCATCGTCACATAGCCGCGCTTCTTGGCGAGCTTGATCATCTTCTTGACAGCGTCATCGGAAAGGTCGAGAAGCGGACCGTCCGGCGCGCCCTCGCGCTCGACTTCTACTTCCTCGTTTTCCTTTGCCTTCGTTGCCATATTCTATATCTCCAAGCGGCCTTCGCCTTGTTCATGCATGGTGGAACGGTGCGGCGGCACCCCGGTTCCCCTGCACCATCAAGCTATTGAATGTTCGAGTAGCCGAAATCCTGTTAATGTCGGATTAACCTTGTTATCCCGGTGATGGCGAGCACATTGGATATTTGCCGCATTTGCAGGATTTTCTGCTGGACCCGCAAACATCAACGCAATATCTACAATTCCGCGCAATCTGATTCCGTCATTATTGACCCACGTCAACCCCGACTCAACTGATTCGCGGTAAAAAAGCGAATCAATTCGGTCAAAACCCCTTGCCCGACCGTCCCGAGGGTATTCCGAACCCTTCGATCAGTGCTTCGGTTGCCTGCGCACTTCGGATGGCATTCTGAATATCGAGCAGCCGGTTGAGATTTTCGTCGGTGGCTTCCGTAGCCAATGCAGTTTCAGCGACTTTCAGCTCCTTATGTAGGGTGCTGGCGCGCTGATGCAAGTGAATGGCCTGTCTTAAAGCTTCAAGCGCGTCTTCTTCCGCCGCCTCCGCCGTCGCCGTCCACATACGGGCGCGCCTCACCAGCGCTTCCAGCGCCTCGATCAGTGCGCCGTGGCCGGTCTCGGCCATCGCCTTGCGCATTTCACGGCCGTCCGCCACGTGATGTTCAGCCATGGCGTTAAGCATCGCGGTATGGAAGCGCTTCAGGTCGGGATGGCTGAATTCAAGCCGCACGATCGTCTCGAAATCATCCTCGATAAGCCGGGGATGGTTGAACAATGTCATAAGGATGGCGGTCTCGCGTAAGGGTAGTGTAGCGGAGCTTGTCTTGACGAGAACCGAGCGCGCCAGGCTCTCCGATACGGCGAGCCGCCCATTGGGAGCCCCTCGCCCTCGCTGCCCGTAGCCGGATTGCGGGCCGAAGCTGTTGCGGTTGCTTCCCGCTTGTCCAGACCCGCGACGCTCATTGCCTCGCGTATTGGCGCTGAAAAACTGCTGGATGCGGTCACGAACGTCCTGGGCATAATGGCGGCGCACGTTCTCGTCGCCGATAAGGCTCGTCATCTGTTTCAGCCGCGACTCGAGTTCGGCGCGCCGTTCGGGCGTGTCGAATATACCGCCGCTCGTTTCGCGCGCCCACAGCATGTCCGCGAGCGGACGTGCATCGTCGAGCACGGCCTGGAATGCCTGAGGGCCGGACGCCTTGACGAGATCATCCGGGTCCTTGCCCTCCGGCAGCACTGCAAAGCGCAGCGAGCGTCCAGGCTTCAACGCCGGCAAGGCGAGATCGATCGCCCGGTGCGCTGCCTTGATGCCGGCATTGTCGCCGTCAAAGCAGAGGACCGGCTCGGGCGACATGCGCCAGAGAAGATCGAGCTGATCCTCGGTCAAGGCCGTGCCGAGCGGCGCGACCGCCTGGGCAAAGCCAGCCTGCGCCAGCGCAATGACATCCATATAACCTTCGACGGCAATCACGGCTTTTGCCGGTTGGCCGCCTTGCGGCTGCGCCGCCTTGCGGGCACGAAGCGCATTGAACAGGACCTTGCCCTTGTGGAAAAGCTCGGTTTCATTGGAGTTCATGTACTTGGCAATGGCGTTCGGCGTCAGCGCCCGCCCACCAAAGGCAATGATCCGGCCACGCAGATCCTCGATCGGGAACATGATGCGGTCGCGAAACCGGTCGAACGAGACCGGCTTGTCATCGCCGTAAACGACGAGGCCGCACGCCTCGATCTGCTCCTTCGTCGCCCCATTCAGTGCGAGATGTTCTTTGAGTGCATTGCGGCTTTCCGGCGCGTAACCAAGGCGGTAGGCATGCTGCGTTGCCGCGCTCAAGCCCCGATCGCGCAGATAGGCGCGCGCCTTGGCACCGCCTGCTGCCTGCAACCGCTCCTCGAAGAACTGGGTCGCCATTTCCATGACGTCATAGAGGGTCGCGCGTTTTGCCTCGCGAATCTCCGATTCAACGTCGCGCGCGGGCATCGGAATGCCCGCCATGTCGGCGACGCGCTGCACGGCCTCCGGAAAGCTCAACCCCTCGAGTTCCGTCAGAAAGCGGAAATGGTCGCCGGTCACCCCGCAGCCAAAGCAATGGTAGCGGCCCTTGCGGTCCTCGCAATGAAAACTCGGCGACTTCTCGCCATGGAACGGGCAGCAGGCCCAGAAATCGCCCTTCGGCGCATTTGTCTTCTTGCGATCGAATGAAACCCGCGTGCCGATCACGCTGGAAATCGGTACGCGTTCCCTGATCTCATCGAGAAAGGATGGCGAAAATCGCATGCTGCTCTTCGTTCGTCAGATTGTAAGCAAGGTCGGATCGCTGCGAACCCGATGTGCAGACCATACTGCAACAAATAAGGTTTGGGCGGAAGGGCGGCAACCCCGTCATCCCCTGTTCATCGCGTTATGGTGATTCGGTTTGAACTTTACGATTTTGCGTAGCCGGCAAACTTCTGCCGGGGCGACACAAATCTGTCATCAAACTGATAAATTATGCCAAATGCGACATGATTTTTCTTAGCCGGAACATATTTTTTTCGCTTTTACCGCGATATGTTATCTTAACAATCGGCTGCTAGATCTTCTGGCTGCTATACCGCAATCTCCAACACGAATGGATTGCACCAAGTGAACGGTTCCTCGGTTTTGTTGCATTTGGCCGGCGCGGTGGCGCTGCTCCTGTGGGCAACGCGTATGGTCCGCACCGGTGTCGAGCGCGCCTATGGCGAGCGCATGCGCCGCAGCCTGCGCGGCGTTTTGCACAATCCCGTACTTGCCGTGCTTTGGGGCCTGATGTTGTCGATCGCGCTGCAGTCCTCGACCGCAGTCAGCCTCCTCGTCGGTTCCTTTGTCGGGTCCGGCATTGTCAGCGGGATTGCCGGTCTGATGGCAGTGCGCGGCGCCGAGGTCGGCTCGGCGCTCGTCGTCAAGATCCTGAGCTTCGACCTGACGCTGCTGGTGCCGCTCTGCCTCGTCGCCGGCACGGTGATCTTCATGTCGACCGAGCGCAGCAACTGGCGGCAGATGGGCCGCATTCTCGTCGGTATCGGACTGCTGGTGCTGTCGCTCGAAATGACCGGGCAGGCCACCGAACCCTTGCGCAACAGCGAACTCCTGCCGGTCATCGTCAGTTACCTTAATACCGACCCGGTAACGGCTTTCCTTCTCGCGGCGCTCATGACCTGGCTTTTCCATTCGAGCATTGCGGCGGTGCTGCTCGTTGTCACCTTCGCCTCGCGCGGCCTGATCCAGCCTGAACTTGGCATCGTCATGATCTGCGGCGTCAATCTCGGCTCGTCGTTCATCGCGCCGGTCCTCACCCGCAACGCCGCGCCGAAAGCCCGCATCGTGCCCATGGGCAATCTCCTGATGCGGGGGCTCGGCTCCATCGTCATCCTGACGCTGTATCTCGCCTTCCGTCCGCCCGTTGCCGTTCTCGGCAGCACGCCGGCCGACCAAGTGATCAACGGCCACATCCTCTTCAATGTCATCATTCTTCTTGCCGGGGTGCCGCTGTCCTCGCTCGTTCTCAAGGCGACGCGGGCGGTGGTGGCCCTCAACGCACCGGCCGAGCCGCAAAAGCCCATCGACCATGTCGAACTCAGTGCGCTGGATGAAAGCGTGCTCGATACGCCAAGTCTTGCTCTTGCCAATGCAACACGCGAGACGGTCAGCGTCTGCGAAACGGTCGAGATCATGCTACGCGGCATTATCGATCTTTATGAAAATCCCGACCAGGCACGGATTGATGAACTCTCGGCGCTCGATGACAAGGTCGACCGCAAGCACGCCGCCATCAAGCTCTATCTCGCCAAACTGACAACGCGGAAACTGTCGGATTATGAGGTGGGCCGGGCGCGCGAACTTCTCGGCGCCTGCGTCAAACTCGAACAGGTCGGCGACATCATCGTGCGCAACATGTTGGCGCTCGTGCAAAAGAAGATGGACCGCAAGCTGCAGTTTACCGATGAGGGCTGGCGCGAACTCAGCGATTTCCACGCAAGGGTCCTGACCAATGCGCGGATGGCGTTCAACGTCCTCGTGTCACGAGATCGCGAAACCGCGCATCAGTTGGTATTGGAAAAGGATCATCTGCGCGACGCCGAGAAACAAACGAGCGACAGGCATTTCAACCGCTTGCGTGAAGGAACGACCCGCAGCCTCGAGACGAGTTCAATCCACCTAGATACCATTCGCGATCTCAAGCAGATCAACTCACTGCTGGCCGCAATGGCCTATCCAGTGCTCGAGGAACAGGGACTCCTGAACACCACACGTTTACGTGCGCTGCACAGCTGAGCAGATTTCTTGAGGCAAGAGGATCAATAGTCGCGATGGACGTGCGTGTTAGACCCGATAAACGCGCCCATGGCCGAACCGATCAATAGGCCGAGCAATATATTTCCCATCATTGCTTCGCCCACGCCTGCACCCACTGACAACCCTGCCAGTATTCCGATAATTGTCGACCACCGATGTTCTTTCATTGTCGCCTCCGTTATTTGCTCAACAACGTAGATCTAGGCGGCTGGTTCCATCCGACATTAACTATCACCTTCAGTTGATCG
Source organism: Phyllobacterium sp. 01N428 (assembly GCF_056399405.1). Taxonomy (NCBI): domain Bacteria; kingdom Pseudomonadati; phylum Pseudomonadota; class Alphaproteobacteria; order Hyphomicrobiales; family Phyllobacteriaceae; genus Phyllobacterium; species Phyllobacterium sp. 01N428. Next base: position 335,096 of record NZ_JBFTRH010000004.1, on the reverse strand, counting down.
GTGTTGTCCACCCGAGGTTGCTCGCGGGTGTCGCACCGAAAATGTAGGGCGAATGCTTCTTCAATACTCCTGAACCGGGCAACGAATAGCCGACGAAAACATTGTTCCTGACGCGCCAGTTTCAGGAATTTGCTCGGATTATTGAAGTAATTTCAAACATTTGACTGTGTATATTTATTGATTGAGATTGCCGCCAGCATCCAACGTGGGGAGTTCGGAAATGGCAAATGTCACAGGTTCTGAGAATGTCGATGTGCTCAAGGGCACGGCCGACGAGGACACCATGTCCGGCCTTGCCGGCAATGACCGGCTGATCGGCAGCGCCGGTGAAGACCGCATTGATGGCGGGGAAGGACGCGACACAGTCGATTATCGGGGCTCGGAGGCTGGCGTCAATGTCGACCTTGAGATCGAACGGCAGGCCGTAACGCCGGGGCTCAGCTATGCCAGCGGCGATACGCTGATCGATATCGAGAACGTCATGGGCTCGGCCCATGATGATTTCATCACCGGCAATGCGAAGGACAACGTTTTTACCGGGGGCGCAGGAGCCGACCGCCTTTTCGACAATTCCACCACCGACCATGATCGGGCGAGCTATGCGACATCGTCCGAAGCTGTGGATGTCGACCTGCGCCGCACGGGTCAACAGTTCGGCGGCGATGCCGAAGGCGACCGCCTGCACGGCATCGAGAATCTCAGCGGCTCGGCCTTCAACGATCGTTTGATCGGCGATGCCGGCAACAATGTCATCAATGGCGGCGACGGTGCCGATTTCATGGATGGCGGCTCCGGCACCGAGGACATCGCCGAATATACCGGCTCCAAGGCCGGCATCGATGTCGACCTCAACCGTATCGTCCAGCACGCCGGAGCAGCCGAGGGCGACCAGCTCATCGGCTTCGAAGGCGTTTATGGTTCGAAGTTCGATGACCATATCGTCGGTGATGCAGGCGACAACTTCCTGACCGGCAATGCCGGCAATGACACCATTGTCGGCGGCGGCGGTTTCGACCGCATCAATGCCGGTGAAGGCGACGACACAATCGAAATAAGCAGCCTGTCGAAGGTGTCGGGTGGCGCAGGCTTCGATACCCTCATCGTCAACGTGACCGATTACGATCGCTATGAGAGCCACAGCGACGGTTTCAAGGCCGTTTACCAGGCGTGGAACCACGGCGATATCCAGCTTTCAAGCTCCGAATACCCTTATGCGTATCCTTCCCACACGAAGTACGCGACGGGCATAGAGCGTCTCGAATTCTATGGCAGCAAGCACGGCGATCTCGCGGTCGGCACGGACAATGACGACAAGCTCATCGGCAATGACGGCGACGATCTTCTGGTAGGCGGCCGAGGCGCCGACCATCTCGAGGGTGGCGCTGGCAACGATACTCTCTATGCGGGCGTACAGGGCCTGCAGAACGACATTCCCGACGCCGGAGATTATCTCGATGGCGGCAGCGGCGATGACATTCTCAACGCAGGCAATTCATTTGCGTTCATCGACGGTGGTGAAGGCGACGACCTTCTGCGGCTCACGGTCACCGAGCGGGATGGCGGATATATCGACGTGCGCACTACGGGACTGCAGGGCCAGCACATCTTCAACGTCGAGCATTTCGAACTCTATGGCGCGCAAGGCGACGACGTTCTGATCGGCGGACGCCATGCAGATCTTCTGGAAGGCGGCGACGGCAACGATCTGCTGCGCGCCGGCTTCAGCAACGATACGCTGCATGGCGGCAATGGCGACGACATGCTCTATGGGGAAGACGGCAACGATGAACTCACCGGCGGAACCGGTGATGACGTATTGTCGGGCGGGACCGGCGGGGACTATTTCATCTTCAACAGCATCGCCGGACAGGGCCATGATGTCATAACTGACTTCAATGGAGCCGAGGGCGACATTATCATCGTCCAGCGCGACCTTATTTCGACTTTGCATTCCTTCGAGGACTTCATGCACGCCGCCACCCAGACGGAGAACGGCGTGCTCGTCGATCTAGACGGCGACGGCGCGTCGACATCGAGCATCCTCATTGCCAATGCCTCGCTTGAAGATTTGACGCCGGACAACGTCCACGTCTGACGAACCCTTACCTTGAAATCAACGAGGGCGCCCGGCGGCGCCCTTGCGTTACGCTACATCAACCCTGCGCAGCGACATTCGCCCGTCGTCTTCGACAACCACGTCGAGATGCCGATAATCGAACACCACGGCATGCGCGGTCTCGAGCGCATGCTTGTGGGTTGCCGTGATGACAAGCACATCCGCACCGGCTGCATCGCCGGCCAGGATGCCGGGCACCGCATCCTCGAAGACGAGACAATCGCCGATATCGACACGGAGCTTTTTTGCTGCGAGCAGATAGCAATCCGGATTGGGCTTGCCGATTGCGACATCTTCTGCGGCCACCATCGTCTGCGGAAGTGGAACACCCGCCGCCGCAAGACGCCGCCTGGCAAGATCGAGCGGCGCCGACGTGACGATCGCCCATTGGGCCTGCGGCAGCTTGCCAAGAAATTCAACGGCGCCCTTGAGCGCGAAGATGCCGCCGACGTCGTCCATCTCGGCCCGCGTGATCTTCAACGCTTCGGCTTCCGGGTCGACGCCCGGCAGGCCGAGCCGGCGCACCGTATCGACAGCGCGCGCGCCATGCATCGTCGGCAGGAACGTGCGGACGTCGATCCCGTGACTCTCGGCCCACTTCGCCCAGACCCGTTCGGCGGCGAGGGTCGAACTGATGAGGGTGCCATCCATGTCGAACAGGAAAGCGGAATAACTCTTTTCGAACACGGCTGTTGCTGGCACTCTGCACGTCCTTTCAACTGCAATCATTTTGCCTGAGTTGTAGTGCATTTCCGTCATTGATTGCCAGTCCACGATCAGGTCTCAGTGAATAGGGGAGCACGTCCATGCCTAACGTCGAGCAAGTGAAGCGGGGTTTGCAGGAAGCCGAACTCAGGCTCCTGCATCATCTGCGTGCAGTTCGCCGTGAACATCGCAAGGAGAAGCCGGCCGATCGCGCGCAACTAACCCCGGGGCAGAAGATCGCCGACACGGTCGCCGCGACCATGGGTTCCTGGACGTTCATCATCATCCAGACGACGATCCTGTTCTTCTGGATCATCCTCAACATCACGGCATATGTGCGCAATTGGGACCCCTACCCCTTCATCCTGCTCAATCTTGCTCTCTCGTTTCAGGCAGCCTATGCGGCGCCATTCATCATGATGAGCCAGAACCGGCAGCAGGATATCGACCGCAAGGAAGCAGAGAACGACTACAAGATAAACATCAAGGCGGAACTCGAGATCGAGCTGCTGCATGAGAAGATCGAACTCCTGCATCAGAAAATCGACCAGATGCGCGAAAAGGAAGTTGTGACCCTTGCCGAGACCGTGCAGGAACTGGCCAAGTCACAGGATACGGCGGACAAAACGGAATGAGGCAGAAACGAAAAGGACCGCTGCGGGAGGAGGTGCAGCGGTCCTGATTGTAAATGTACCGCGGGAGGAGGTGCAGTACATTCCGGGTTGGGGTTTCTGGGAGGAGAAGAACCCAACGGTTTGAAGATAGTGTTCACCCGAGGATATTGCAATGCACAAAATTGCATGCGAGCCATGCAATCTGGAGCGTTGACCTGGATCCGCCACCGGGCAGCAAATGTGGATCACGTCGATGGATTCGATTAAATTTTTGACACGGCTTTGCGTCTATCTAGCGGTTGCGCCGGCAACCGTTACAGTGCCACGTTGCCTAAACCTCTGATTACGGAACGATTTATTCCATGACGAACATCACGACAATCGCTTCCACCATGACGGCGGCTTTCCTTGGCTCCTTCGTCGAGGTCGTCGAAGCCTTCACGATCATTCTCGCCGTAGGCGTATCGCGCAGCTGGCGGCCCGCCATAATCGGCACGGTTCTCGCGCTCGTCGTCCTTGCTTTGATCGTCATAGTCCTCGGGCCGCTCCTTGGCCTGATTCCGGTGGAACTGCTGCAGTTCGTCATCGGCACGCTGCTGATCCTGTTCGGCATGCGCTGGCTGCGCAAGGCGATCCTGCGCGCGTCGGGATTCATTGCCCTGCATGACGAGACGGAAGCCTTTGCCAAGGAAACAGACTTGCTCAAGCGTCAGGCCGCCGAGCGCCGCGCTGACTTCATCGCCGGCACCGCGGCGTTCAAGGCCGTCCTCCTCGAAGGCATCGAAGTGGTCTTCATCGTCATTGCCGTCGGCGCCGGACGCGGGATGATCGGTTATGCGGCGCTTGGCGCTGCTGCTGCGTGCCTGCTGGTGCTCGCCATTGGCGCAGCGGTGCATAAGCCGCTGGCGCGCGTTCCGGAAAACACGCTGAAATTCGTCGTCGGCCTGCTGCTGACCGCCTTCGGCGTTTATTGGACCGGAGAAGGCCTTGGTGCGCACTGGCCGGGCGCCGATCTTTCACTCATCGCCATCTTTGTCGTTCTTGCAATATTCTCGCTGATAGCCGTGCGTCTTCTGCGCAGCTATAACGAAGGTCAGGTAAAGGCAGTATTCCGATGAGCTTTCTCGCCTCCGCGTTGAAGGAATTGATCGGCATGTTCATCGACGACGGCGCACTGGCGCTTCTGTCGATCCTGCTGATCGCTATTATAGCTGCAGCCGTGGAATTTGCGGGATTGCCGGGTCTGACTGGCGGGCTGTTGCTGCTTGCCGGATGCATTCTCATTCTGGCAGAAAGCACCTGGCGCGCCGCCAGAGGGAAGCGGCCGTCAGACACTTGATGGCATGACTACAACCTGTGGCACTTGTGGGAGGGCACCATGGGACCTGATGCGATGCGGGACGTTTCAGCAGCGGGCGATTCGTGGCCCGTCGTGGTCGGTGCGATCGCCGCGCAGGTGATCGGCGGACTGGTGCCGCAAATGGCACCCTTCCTCGTCAGCGGGATGATGGACGGACTTTCGCTTTCAGAGCGCGACGCAGGCTTTGTCGCCTTCGTGGAGTTCGTAACCCTTGCTGCCACTGCGATCTTGATTGCGCCTGTTCTGCCCCGGTTTTCTTACAGGCGCGTCTGCCTCGCCGCCGTTGCTTTGACGCTGTTGGCGCAAGGAGCGTCGATATTTAGCACTTCTCTCGGATCGCTCGCATTTCTTCGCGGCTTCGCAGGTGTCGGGGAAGGCGCAATCTACGCTGTGTCGCTTTCCATTGTCGCTTCCCGCTGCAGAAACCCGGATAAGGTCTACGGCTATTTTCAGGTCGTCTGGGCCCTTGGAAGCGTTGGGCTCTTCGCTATTGGCGGCCAACTCACCGCCACATTCGCACATCGGGGCATTTTTGCATTTATCGCGGGGGTCACTCTCGCACTCTCCCCGCTACTACTCCTCATTCCGAACGACCGCGCCCGAAACGTCCACCAATCTGCGGCTTTGGTGGTTGCGGCCCCACCTTTGATCGGCGTCATGACGTTTGCGGCGATCATGCTTTATCTGGCTGCTTCCGCTGCGGTCTACACCTTCAGCGCGCCTCTCGGCGAGCGCGCCGGCCTTGACACATCGCAAGTGAGCTATGCGCTGACCATCGCATCCTTGATCGGACTTCTGGGCGCTGGTGCCGCCACCGTCCTCAACTTGCGCTGGGGCCGGGCAATCCCGATCACTGGGTTCTGTGTCGGTTTCGTCCTCATTACAATTGCGCTCTGCTTCTCGCAAAGCGCGATTGTCTATCTGGTCGCCCTCATCGCGTCGGTAGTGATCTACTATTTTTCGATCCCCTATCTTTTTGGTCTTTCAGCGGCACTTGACCGCAGCGGACGTTGGGCAGCAGCGGCGGGTTCGGCCTATCTGCTTGGCTTCGCAGCAGGCCCCCTGCTCGCTGGTGCGACGATCACGGCCGCGGGCTATGCCGGACTCGCCGCAGCTTGCGTGGCAATCACCGCCGGGGCATGGGCGCTGGCGATGGCGGTCAATCGCCGCCTTCGCGCAACGACTGGTGCCGGAACGACTGAAGCTCCAGCTTGAAACTGCCGTGAAGCGTCGAGCGCGGACGCTGCCGAACCCGCCGCCGCATTATTCAAAATGCCATGGCCGGTCGATGCGAGATCGCGAGGCGGCCGGCATCGGCAATTTTGGCAGGACAAGGCTGAGCTTCCACGGAATTGCGCACGCCTTCAGGCAGCGCCTCCCAGACGTGAACGAGTTCGCCGACTGATGTGAGCTTCATCTTGCGCATGACGTTGCAGCGGTGAAGTTTTACGGTGATTTCGCTGATGCCAAGGCAGAATGCGATCTGTTTGTTCAGACGGCCAATCGCGACTTCCTGCATCACCTGACGCTCGCGTGGTGTGAGCAGCGCAAATTTGCTTAGGTGGTCGGTAACGATCCGCGCCTGGGCGCGCTGCTTGGCATCGCGGTCAATTCCTGCGGCTATGGCATCGAGCAACGTCTGGTCGCGTACCGGTTTGGTGAGGAAATCTACCGCTCCGGCCTTCATCGCCTGAACGGACATCGGGATGTCGCCATGGGCGGTAAGAAAGATAATCGGCTTTTCATCGCCGCTTTCCAGGAGCCGATGCTGGAGATCGAGACCGCTCACGCCCGGCATGCGCACGTCGGCGACAATGCATCCCGGCCGATCAGAAAGCTCGGCTTTGAGGAACTCTTGCGTCGAACCGAAGCTGATTGTGTCGAGGCCCACCGACTGCATCAGTTCATCGAGTGCTTCACGGAGCTTCGCATCGTCATCGACGAAGATAACCAATGGAGGCTCCGCGCCGCCCCAATCGCTCACGGTCTGCGATCGATCGGGTACGGCATGCCCCAGGCTTACATTTGCATGATAGCTTATGCTCATTTTGGAGTCCCCTTTCCAGTCAGTGCATCGCCGATCGCTGCAAGCAACGCTTGCCCGTCGAAAGGCTTGCGGAAGAACCAGCCATGTTTGGGCTGCATTTGCTCTGCGAGTTCGTGTCTGCCCGTAATCAGGATCACAGGCAGGTCGGGGTGTTTGTCTTTCATTAAGCGCTGCAGTTCAAAGCCATCCATACCTGGCATGCCGATATCGGTAATCAGGCAATCGATTTCATGCGCAGCGTTGCTCTCCAATAGTTTCCTGGCGGACGAAAACGCCCGCACGACATGTCCCGCGGATTCGAGGAGATCCTCGAGCGAGTCGAGCAGGCGCTGATCATCATCGACGATCGCAACTACAGACTTCTGGTTGTACATTCGCGCGAGCTTCCGGATCGTCTGGAATGAGTGACAGGGATGCGCAGCTTCTCGGCGATCCTCACCAGGTCGGCGAGCGATGCCGCTTCCATCTTGTGCATGATCTTGCTGCGGTGGATTTCGAGAGTAATCTCACTAATGCCGAGTTCCGCTGCCGCCTGCTTGTTGAGAAGGCCGCTGACAACGAGTGGCAATACTTCTCGCTCGCGCGGCGTAAGCGCCGACAGCCGGCGCATAAGCTCAGCCAGTTCGGCGCGTGTCGTACGTTGTTCACGGTCGCGCCGGATCGCCGCCCGCACCGCCGCGATCAGATCATCCTCCCCGACCGGCTTGGAAAGAAAGTCGACTGCCCCACCCTGAATAGCCCTTACCGATGACGGAATATCGCCATGGCCGGTGATAAACACGATGGGAGGATGCGCGTCACTCGATAGCTGCTTTTGAAATTCCAGGCCGTTGACGTCAGGGAGTTCGACATCGAGGATCAGGCACGCGGGAAGATCCGGCTTCGGACAGGCGACATAGTCGGTGGCCGCAGCAAAGGTCTCGGTTCGCCACCCGAGCGATTCCAGCAGCTCGCCCAGCGCCTCGCGTACGCGTGCGTCGTCATCCACGACGAAGACGATTTCATCGCGCGGGTTCATGGCGTCTCGCTCGCCGCCAACGGCAGCCTGAAAGCGACGGTCGCCCCGCGCGTCTCGTTGTTGGCCATCCACAAGCGGCCCCCGTGCGATTCGATGATCGAACGGCAGATTGCGAGCCCCATACCCATCCCATACGGCTTGGTCGTAAAGAACGGCTCAAACACCCGCTCGGCGTCCTTGAAGCCCGTTCCGTCATCTCGAACCTCGATCCGAATGGCGTCAGGGCCATCGAAAGAGGAGAGGATCTGCAGAACATGCTGGCTGTCGGCTGCAGCTTCTATTGCTTCGACGCCGTTGCGGATCAAGTTTACGAGTACCTGCTGTATCTGGACGCGATCGAGCGCAACCGACGGCAGGTCGGGGGCAAGTTCCGTCCTGATGCGTACGTTCTTGGCCGCGGCCTCATCAACCATCAGTTGGCAGACTTCACCGGTCAGCCGGTTGACATCTTCAGGCGTCCTGGCATGCGGCGTTCGGCGGAAGAGCGCGCGCACGCGGCTCACGACATCCGCGGCCGAATTCGCATCGCGAGTGATGCGCTCGGCTGTGATCTTGGCACGTTCGACGTTTGGAGGGGTCGCGGAAAGCCAACGGTAGCAAGCATGGGAATTGGCGACGATGGCTGCCAGCGGCTGATTTACCTCGTGCGCGATAGACGCAGACAGTTCGGCCAGGCTCGCTGCCTGCGTCGCCTGGGCGAGCTTGTCGTATGCGCGTCGAAGCGCATCTTCCGCGTGCATTTGATCATCGATATCGTGACAGAGGCCGAACCACTGGACAATATTTCCATCTTCATCGCGCAAAGGCTCAGCGCGACCGGACATCCAGCGATATACGCCATCCGCCCGGCGCAGACGATACTTCATCGAGAAGCGATCGCCCGTGCGCAGACAGCTCCCGAGAACGGCCTCCACCTCCCCGGCATCGTCGGGGTGGAAAATAGTATCGAACACCACCGCCAGTTGTTGCGTGTCCTCCAAGTCCATCCCGAGGAAGTCCGCCATGCGTTTGTTGACGAGGGTGGTCTCTCCCTGCGGGGTCAGCCGCCAGAGATTGCTCGGGACCATGTCGACGAGCAGCGACAGTTCCCGCTCCCGATCGTGCAGCGCCTCCTGGGCCGTCACCAGGTCGTCGATGTCATGGCAAAGACCGTACCATTGAACGATGCGTCCGGTGTGGTCGCGAAGCGGCTCGCCGCGGCTCGACATCCAACGATAGAGCCCGTCGGTTCGGCGCAGGCGATACTTCAAGGAAAAGGGGACGCCGGTTGCGAGACTGTAGCGGAGCGTTTCGCCAAACTCCACTGCGTCTTGTGGATGCAGCACCGTGCTTATGAGCACGTCCAGCCGGCTCATTCCGGGTTTGTCGGTATCTGGAACGTCCAGACCCAGGAAATCGGTCATGCGTTTATTGAAGAATGTCGGTTCACCCTCGGGTGTAAGGCGCCAGAGGTGACTGGGAACCATATCAACGAGCAAGGAAAGCTCGCGCTCCCGATCGCGCAGCGCCTCTTCGGCCTGCATTTGATTGGCAATTTCCATCTGCATAATCGGCTGCTCCTCCCCGACAAAGAAAACCATCGGGCCGCCTACGCTTCCTATACCATTGACTATCGATTTCAGAGCTGCCGACGTCATACGATAGTGTAATCTAGCACTACGCTTATCGCACCTCATGGAAATCCATGATTGCAGAAGGTTGTGGCGAACCAAACGTTTTCGTCCGATCCAAAAACTTTACAACAAAATGCGGAGGTTCCTCCAGAGCAAGGAGGCGCTCGTCAATGAATATTGCCGAACGAACGGCGACAAGCCGCTAGCGCTTTACTGCACGAGGGCGAGATAAGTGACTGAGGACGCTATCAACTTGCCTTGGCAGATCGATGGCTCATCCCATCAAGGCGCCTCGCTAAAATCGCGTGACTTTGTGTTTCTATATGCCAATATCAACTTCGCTGGCAAACTTCGCCGCAGCGTGACACCCGATTATGTTCCCTTTCAAAACGGAAAGCCTCACCATGAATCTGGTCCCAGACAATCGCGTTCAGCAAAACCAATATTCAATGCCACAGTTCGTACTGACAGTCGCCCTTATAATGGGGTTGGCAGGCTGCACAACGACCGAAAAGGACCTCAGCGTCGGCACTGCGGCGGGCGCGATTATCGGTGGTATCGCTGATGGCGGCAAAGGTGCGCTGATTGGCGCGGGCGTCGGCGCACTTGGCGGCCTTTTGGTCCGCAACCTGCGCAATGGGTATTGTCAGTACCGCGACCGGAACGGCCGCATCTATACAGCGCGCTGCCGTTAAAGCACGATCCATTCCCTGGACACAGGCGATGGCGGCACTGAACCGGGTTCGTGCCGCAGTAGCCTTGGTGCTTTTTACTCTTAAGGCCCGGGTGCACGACCGGTAAAGCCGCCTCTCCGCCTACGTCGTAACAAGGCCCCCGTCGACGGCAATGACCTGCCCTGTCATCCATGTGGCGCGTGGATCGGCAAGGTGCACGATCCACATGGCCACGTCGTCCGGCACCCCGCGCCGGCCGAGTGGAATTGCCTTGCGTTCCTGCTCGGTGACCGCAACGATTTCTTCAGGCGACAGGTTCATGCGATCACGCAGGAAATCGGATTCCACCGGTCCTGGAGCGATGGCATTGACGCGTATCCCCTGCGGGGCGAGTTCCAGTGCCCAGCAACGCGTGAGGTGCTCGACCGCCGCTTTGCTCGATCCATAGATGGAAAGCACCGCCGCTGCCTTGCTGCCGAATGTGCTCGACATGTTGATGATCGTGCCTTTGGTCTCCGCCAGGTGCGGGACTGCCGCCGCGGCAAGGAGCAGCGGTCCCGTCACATTGACGGCGAACACACTGGATATGGTGTCGGCATCGCTCTCGATCAGCGGCCTGATTGCACCAGCTCCGGCATTGTTGACGAGAACATCGAGGCGACCCCAGCGTCTGATGGCAGCATCGACCGTCTGATGTGCTGCTGCCGGATCGGCTGCATCCGCCACAAGGCCCTCGATGTTGGGATTTGCGGCAGTGATTTCCTGGAGAACGCCAGGGCGGCGTCCGGTAATAAGGACTTTAGCGCCCTGCGCCGCAAATTGCTTGGCTGCCGCCAAACCGATGCCGCTGCTGCCACCAGTTATGATGACAACCTTGTCATGAAAACTTTCCATCTAACACCTTCGATTATTGGCGACCCATGATCGACTTGATGTCGCAACGCTCAGCTTCGTATGAACGCAAGCAGATCGGGGTTGATGACGTCCGCATTCGTCGTGCACATGCCATGGGGAAAGTCCTCGTAGACCTTCAGTGTGCCATGCTTCAAAAGCTTCACGGTCAAGAGCGCCGAATCGGCAACCGGAACTATCTGGTCGTCGTCGCCATGCATCACCAGCGTCGGAACATCGATGGCCTTCAGGTCGCCGGTGAAGTCGGTTTCGGAGAAGGCTTTTATGCAGTCATATTGAGCCTTCGCTCCGCCCATCATTGCCTGCCGCCACCAGTTTGCGCGCACGGGTTCAGATAAAGTCGCCCCCTCGCGGTTGAAGCCATAGAAGGGGATGGGAAAATTCCAGTAGAAATCCGCACGGTTGGCTGCGAGTTGATGGCGCATTCCGTCGAAGACATCCAACGGGGTGCCGTTTGGATTAGCTGCAGTTTTCACCAAGATCGGCGGAACCGCGCCTATCAGGACGAGCTTTGCAACACGCCCCTTGCCATGGCGGGCAACATAGTGGGCTGCCTCGCCGCCGCCGGTCGAATGCCCGACATGAATGGCATCGCGCAGATCAAGAGCCTTTGCGAGCTGAGCGAAATCATCGGCATAAGTATCCATATCATTGCCGGTCGCCGTTTGGGTCGAACGCCCATGGCCGCGACGATCATGGGCGATGACCCGATATCCCTTGTCCAGGAAGAAGAGCATCTGCGTATCCCAATCGTCGCTGGAGAGTGGCCAACCGTGATGGAAGACGATGGGCTGTCCCGTTCCCCAATCCTTGTAGAAGATTTCTGTCCCGTCCTTGGTCTTCAGCATTCCCATTGTGTAGTTCCTTTCTGTTTGGTTCGCGGTCATAGGTGAAACCCGCTTTGCGCTGAACGCCGTCGACGGCATGGCAGCAAAGACCGTCGCGCTCGCCGCAAGCAGCAGGACGTCGCGGCGGGATGCTTCGATCGCTTCAATCGGAGTGGGTTCTTTCATGGAGTTCTCCTCGATGGATTGGGCCGGACAGGTTGGATGCTCGCCTGCCAGTTCGTCGGCTGCAGGAAGAAACCGGAAAAACTCCTGCATTCATCATCCCTGTCGCGTCCGGTTAACACGGCTCGCACTTGAAAAATTAGCGGCTGAGCCGAGCTCCTGCATCCCATCCATAGGTTTGGATGGCTCATACCGAGGGTGACATTAAGCAGTTTGAAATTGAGGGTCGCGGCGGTTCGGTTAGGCGCGATCGGCCTCGATCAGCAATCGTTTGCCGAAACGGGCGACCAGGGCCGCGCGGCTCCTGGCATTGCGGGATGGTTCACCTGAACGAAAGAATAGGATCGCTCCCCATCCGGCACGATAGCGAACGCGCCTGCGAGGGTCATGATGGGCGCGCAGATCATTTTCAAGGAGGACCCGAAATGTCGCCCCGCTTCATACCATTCAAAACTGCTCCCGAACTCATTGAAGCTCTTACCAAAGTGGAGAAGGTCCTCGCCACCGGCGGGCTCGAGCCCAGCCTGGGGGAACTCGTCAAGCTGCGCGCTTCCCAGATCAACGGCTGCGCCTACTGCATCTACATGCACGTGAGTGACGCCCGCGCGCGCGGCGAAACCGAGATGCGGTTGTTCATGCTCGATGCATGGCGCGAGTCTTCGCTCTACACCGATCGCGAGCGCGCGGCCCTGGCGTGGACCGAGTCCCTGACCAGGGTTGCGAAGACAGGCGCCCCCGATGAGGATTATGCCCTTGTGAAAGGCCAGTTCAATGAGGGCGAACTCACCTATCTCACGATAGCGATCGGCATGATCAACCTCTGGAACCGGCTGCAAGTTGGAGCCCGCGCCTCGCACCCCGTCCACGCTGCGACGGCGGCCTGACCATGCTTGGCAGATGCCATCCCGGACCACAGAGGAATAAACGATGAGCAATCCCGTCAAGGACAATGTTGCTGACAGTCGCTACGAGATGCCGATTGCCGATGGAGCAATCGCCGCCGCCTACTACAGGATTGAGGATAACGCGGTGATATTGATTCATACCGAAGTGCCATTCGAATATTCCGGCCAAGGCATTGCCTCGAAACTGGCCGCGGGCGTTTTCGAACTCATTCGTGCGAGCGGACGGAAAGTCGTGCTGAAGTGCCCTTTCATGGCAAGGTTTTCGGCCAATCATCCCGAATACCGTGATCTCGTTGCCGGCTGATTCCGACTGCTCCGTCGCGACCTATAATGCTGAAAAAGCCTTCTCTTCATCGCGAAGGCTTTTTCCATTGCGGTATCAGCCAACACCGAAGCTAACGCTGGCGCGGGGTGGCTGCCTAAACTTCCGGATAGGTCGACTAAACCCGGTGACTAGAGCGCTAGGCCCCGTGCACGATGGAATGATTTTCCCTCTCCAATCATTGTCGAAAGCGGTCAACCAATCGAACACACACTCTCGACAGGAGAATTGCCATGAAGATCGTTCTTATCGGCGGAACGGGACTAATCGGCTCCAAGACTGCGGCGCGCCTGCGCAGCAAGGGCCACGATGTCCTGGCCGCCTCGCCCAACACCGGCGTCAACACCATTACGGGCGAAGGGCTGGCGGAGGCCCTGGTCGGCGCTGACGTGGTGCTCGATCTTGCGAACTCGCCCTCCTTCGAAGACAAGGCGGTCCTTGAATTCTTTCAGACGTCGGGGCGCAATCTGCTCGCAGCCGAAACCAAGGCTGGCGTAAAGCACCATGTCGCCCTCTCGATCGTTGGAACGGAGCGATTGCCGGAAAACGGATACTTCAAGGCCAAGATCGTTCAGGAGAAGCTTATCAAGGAATCTTCGATCCCTTACACGATCGTGCATTCCACGCAGTTCCTCGAGTTCCTCAAGGGTATCGCCGACACGGGAACGGTGGGTAAGGTTGCCCGGATTTCACCGGCCTATTTCCAGCCTATCGCTGCCGATGACGTTGCCGATGTAATGGCGTCCGTTGCAGTCGGAAAACCGATCAACGGCATGATCGAGATTGCGGGACCAGAGCGCGTCCGGATGAACGAACTCGTTGCCCACTACCTCAAGGAAATCAACGATCCGCGGACAGTCGAGGCCGACACCCATGCGCTCTACTTCGGGTCCGAGCTGAATGACCAGTCGCTCGTACCCGGCGACGGCGCACGGATCGGCAAGATCGGCTTCCGGGATTGGTTGCGCCAATCACAGCTGGCGCCGGCGAAGTAGCAATTGAGCAACGGGAAGGAATTTCCCGTGATTCCTTCCTATTCCACAAGCTGAAGGGAAACCAAAATGATCAGAACCATCTTGTTATCGGCGATCATCCTCGCCGGAAATGCAGCGGGCGCCTTGGCTCACGATGCCGGCAAGGAATCGAAAGTCACGCTTGTCTACGAACATGAGCTGCCGAATGTGCCGGGCAAGAGCATGAAGGGCGTGCTCGTCGAGTATGGTCCAGGCGGATCGTCCGCTGCACATACCCATCCCGATTCCGCCTTCATCTATGCAACGGTCCTTGAGGGAGCGGTCACGAGCAAGGTCAATGACGGCCCGGCAAAAACCTACAAGGCGGGCGAAAGCTTTTCGGAATATCCCGGCGACCGCCATGCTGTCAGCGAGAATGCCAGCACGACTGAACCGGCCAAGCTGCTTGCGGTATTCGTCGTCAATACCGACGAGAAGGATCTGGTGCTGCCCTACCATGAATAAACAGGTTGCCGAGGGTGAGGCATGAACATCGATCCAACCATTGCGGACATGATGTCCTCGCCAATCATCCACGCCGGCTGGGTTGCCCTGGCCGGTGTTGCTTCCACACGCGCGCTCGTGCGCCGTCATTCAATCTTGAAACTGATTGCGCAGATTGCGTTTTTCATAGCGCTGACAGGAATATTGCTCGCCAACGGCATCCTGCCCTATGACATCGATCCTGGCCGCGGCTCGGCGGTCGAAACGGTCGTTCTCGCGCTCGTCAAAATCGTGTGGTGGATGAATGTCGCATGGGCGCTTGTTGCCTTTGTCCGCTTGTTTCTCGTACTGGAACATACGCCGCGCGAGGCACGCCTCATCCAGGATATCATCGTCGGTCTGATCTATCTCGGCACCGCTTTGTCGATCGTCGCATTTGTATTCGGTGTGCCCGTCGGCACCTTGCTTGCAACATCCGGTATCTTTGCGATCATTCTTGGCCTTGCCCTTCAGAACACTTTGAGCGATGCCTTTTCCGGAGTGGCGCTCAATCTCGGACGGCCGTTCGTCCTCGGCGACTGGATCAAGCTCAGCGATGGCACGGAGGGTCGCGTCGTCGAGAGCAATTGGCGCGCAACCCACCTCTTAACCTCCGGCAATAATATCGCGGTTCTGCCAAACGGCTTTCTTGCCAAACTTGGACTAACGAATGTCAGCCATCCGAACGAGACGCACGGCATTCCATTGTCGTTGAGAATAGCGCCGACCAAACCGCCCGCAGCAGCCATCGAATGCATGGAGATGGTCCTCTTGAGCTGCAATTCGATCGTCAGGGATCCGCCTCCGCTGGTTGCCTTGCGGGGGCTCGATGCCGCGGCAATCGAGGTCGATCTCCTGTTCCGCGTATCGAGCCTGGCTTACAGTATTTCGGCCAAGAATGAATTGATTGACCTCGTCTATCGTCATACGCGATCGGCAGGACTGACCTTGGCGAGCCCCGCCTCTTCACCGAGTTTGGGAGGAGCAAGCTCCGCCATCCCTGACGCGCCAAACTCGCCTGCCATGGAACTTTTCGAATCGACACCATTCTTCGCAGCCCTTTCCGGCGAAGAGCGACAGGCCCTGGCCGATGCGGGTTCGAGCCGGATTTACCGAAAAGACGAGATCGTCGCGCGCCAAGGGCAGACACTGGGTTCGTTAATGTTTGTCCAACGCGGAGTGCTTCTCCTGACCCGGCAGGGTCAGCACGGCGAAGACGAGATCATGCGCCTGGCTCCAGGCGACTTCTTTGGCGAGGATGCTCTGCTTCCTGGAACCGCAGAACCCGGAACCATGACCGCGATTGCGTCAACAGTAATCTTTGAGTTGGAGAAGAAGCATTTGGCACCTCTCTTCGAAGAGCGGCCTGACATGGCCGGCGATCTTGCGGCGATGCTGGCGCAACGATTTGAATTGGGCCTTCGCGACGCTCATTCGACGCGGGATCGAGCGCACCGCCGCTCGGTGACCGAAATGCTGAAATCCATGGAAACTGCATTCCTGACGCCCAACGGCGGTCCCTAACGCACATCTGAAAGGAAGCAACGATGAAAATCACGGTCATGGGAGCAAGCGGGCTCATAGGCACGCGTCTCGTCGAAAAACTTCGGCAAGCAGGCATGGAAGTGGTTAGCGCATCCCCTTCTCTCGGCATCGACAGCGTGACGGAAGAAGGCCTGCGGGGCGCGATTAACGGCGCTGAAGTCGTCATCGATGTCACCAACACCACCTCGTTCGGCGACGATTCGGCATTGGGCTTCTTCAAGGCATCGACCCGGAACCTCCTCGCCGCGGCGGCTGATGCAGGCGTCAGCCACTACCTCGCGCTCTCCGTGGTCGGTACGCCTCGCCTGGTGGAGAGTGACTATTTCCGCGCGAAAATGGTGCAGGAAAATCTTATCCGAGCCGCACGCAGGCCCTATACCATCCTCCATTCCACACAGTTTTTCGAGTTTATCAACGGGGTGATCGAGATGAGCGCCAAGGGCGATGAGTTCCGGCTCCCCTCGGCCCTCATCCAACCGATCGCTGCCGACAATGTCGCCGCAATTCTGGCCGAACTGGCGATGGCAGCGCCGCGCAACGATACCGTGGAGATAGGCGGACCTGAACAGTTCGGTCTCGACGAAATTGCGCGTGTCCAGCTCGCCGCCGATGAAGACCGGCGCGAGGTCATCCGCGATGACAGAGCTCGCTACTATGGTGTCGAACTTAACGACGACACGCTTCTTCCGCTGAAGGGATCGCGCCTTGGCTCGCTGCGCTACGGCGACTGGCTATACCGCTCCATGGCGAACTGACGAGGCAATTCCACTTCAGCCGCTCGAAGAAGCGCTTATGAGATCGGGAGGCAATCGGCCTCGACCTATACAAAATACAACTGGAAATTTATAACACAACCTTGTATGGGTTGTGTTATGAAGAAGCCCAGGATTGAACAACCCGCGAAAACGGCAGACGGCGGTGCTACCGGCCGAGTGAGTCTGTATGGGGCGGCGGTTGAGTATGGCATTCACTGCATGCTCTGGCTTATCGAGCCGCGTGCGAAGCCGGTCAGCAGCCGCGATCTTGCCGAGCTGCAGGGCGTGCCATCCGCATTGATGTCGAGAATCATGCCCAAGCTTGAAAAGGCGGGGCTGGTCACATCGACCAGCGGCATCAGCGGGGGCTACCGGCTCGCCAAGGCGCCGCAGGACATCACGGTCCTCGAGGTTGTCGATGCAATCGATGGCGGCAAGGGCGTCTTTGACTGCAGGAATATCCGCAAGAATTGCGTCTTGTTCCGCGGCAATGCTCCCGCCTGGATCACGAGTGGCGTTTGCGGGGTTCACGCCGTCATGCTGCGGGCCGAGAAAAGCATGCGCAATGAAATGAGCCGGACAAGCTTGCTCGACCTAGCAATGGGTTTCGGCGAGTTGGCCCCAGCTGATTTCGGACCAAATGTCGGTCAGTGGCTGGATGACCGCGCATCCAATCGCGAAATTGCCCGCATTTCGGCGGTCAAGGACAGTTCACGAAAGCGACGGCGCAGTACCAACGAGTGATCGTTGACGAACAACAGTTTGACTCCTTGCAACGCACTGGATGGACAAGATGAATCTTTCGACGGGGACTTTAGTGACTGCCAAACCAACTTATCCCGATCAAAATCCGATCGTCCTTGTTGTCGACGATGATGAATCGCTCCGGCTTTCGATTTGCGATCTTCTGGAATCTGTCGGTATCGAAGCAGCCGGTTTCGCCTCGACGCAGGCGCTGATGGATGCCGACCTCCTCGACCGGCCGGGCTGCATGATACTTGATGTCCGCATGCCTGGCGTCAGCGGGCTGGATTTTCAATCACGCCTTGCCGCAAGCGGCATTTCAGCATCCATTATTTTCCTCACCGGCTACGGCGACATACCGATGACGGTGCAGGCGATGAAGGCGGGGGCAATCGAGTTCCTCACCAAGCCCGTTCGCGAACAGACGTTGCTCGACGCGGTGAACAAAGCCATCGAAATCGACAAGGAAAGACGCGCCGCGCAACTCACCAAAGACGCCAATATCGCGCTCTACGCGACGCTCACGCCGCGCGAACGGCAAGTCATGGAAGCTGTGGTGCGGGGAGCCTTGAGCAAGCAGATCGCCTTTGAGCTGAACAT
Source organism: Phyllobacterium sp. 01N428 (assembly GCF_056399405.1). Classification (NCBI taxonomy): domain Bacteria; kingdom Pseudomonadati; phylum Pseudomonadota; class Alphaproteobacteria; order Hyphomicrobiales; family Phyllobacteriaceae; genus Phyllobacterium; species Phyllobacterium sp. 01N428. The sequence continues at coordinate 316,660 of NZ_JBFTRH010000004.1, read as the reverse complement.
ATCGGAAATCACCGTCAAGCTCCACCGAAGCAGCGTGATGCGCAAGATGAAAACCTCGTTCGTCACCCAACTGGTGCACGCCTGGCAGTCCCTACCATCGGACATACGCAATGACTATGCGGCCTAGTCTTTGGTATGGCTGTGATGAAACCCGGACTCAGCAGATACTAAAATCGAGTTGTCACAGTAGGTTGCGCGAAAGTATTCATTTTGGCCCCAGTACCAGTTATTGCAGTCGTCGACGACGACGCAAGCGTCCGCGAGGCCCTGGCGGAATTACTCGAGGTGTTCGACTTCAGGTGCCGGGCGTTCGAAAGCCCCGAAACATTCCTGGCAGCGAATGCCCCAGGGCGGTTCGACTGCCTGATCACAGACCTTCACATGAAAGCTATAAGCGGGCTTCAATTGCAGCAGAAGCTTGCCGAGGTCGATCCCGGCTTACCCATCGTCTTCATTTCGGCACACTCGGACCCCGCAGCAAGGTCGAGGGCGCTTCACTGTGGGGCAATCGCCTTTCTGAACAAGCCGATCGACGACAATGTGCTCTATCGGCACATCATATCCGCCCTCAATCGTGGTTCGAAGGAGTAAGATCGATCACGAAGGACACCGCCAGCCGGTGAATTGAAACGCAATCGACCATCGCGTCAGGAAACGGAGGTCGCAGATGGAACTCGCAGATTACGCGACCGACAGTGTAATTCGCTACGATCTCGAAGGCACAATTCATTACTGCAACGCCGCCACGACAACCCATTATGGATGGGTTGTCGCGACCATGATCGGTCGGCATTTCCAGGATCTCATGCCGGAGTCTGACCAGGGCACCGTGCTTTGGAATGATCTGTTGAAGAACGGGCATTGGGACGGCGCGTTGCAGCGGCTCTCGCATTCGGGCGCCGTAATCGACGCCAGTGTGCGGTTGGCACTTCGCAAGGACGGTTTGGGCAATGCACTGGATGTTGTCGAATTTTCCACGGTGCAAGCTAATGCCGCCGTCTCGCTGCCTCATGGCACGGGGTTGGGAACGGCAGCCTGCTGGCAGTTCAACCTGCGACGCGCCCTGCCCCTGTTTGCTCTCGCCGACGCACCGGCGAACCGGGATCCGAGTGCCGATGAATGGTGTCCAGACCGATTGGATACGCTCCTCACCGCGATCCAGATAACGGATGTCAATGACGAAGCCATACGCCTGTTTGGATTGCCGGAAGATCGCGACCGGGTGATCGACCGGCCTGTCGCCAGCCTATGGCCCGAGCAAAGCCGGGCAGCGCTTGGAGATTTGCTGACCGCCCTGGTTGCAAAGACCGACGCGGAGCCGGAGATACGGGAAATTCCCGTCGTTGGCCGATTGCAGCAAGTCGTTCTGACGGGTTGGCGAGCGACTGACCCGCGGTGCCCCGATACAGTCTTCGTCCGCGTCAAAGCCATATTGAACGCGCCAAACGCGCTGATCGAACTGGAAGCGAGCCAGAGTCGATATCGCAATTTGATCTCCTATCTGCCCATCCCCGTATGGCAGATCGACGCCCGCGCCGCAGGGCGTATTTTCGACCGCCTGAGGGAGGGCGGCCTCGACGACATGGCTGCCTATTCAGAGGAGCACCCCGATCTCGTCGATCTTACCTGCGAACTTGTGCAGGTATTCGACGTCAATGATGATGCCATGTCTCTCTTCGGGAGCAAGGAGCGCTCGGACTTTACCGGTCCGGTCGGCTATCTGTTTGCAGGCACGCCGGGCGCGGCGCGGCGCGTCATGCTGGCGCATTTTTCCGGCGCGCGGAACCACGTCGAAGAACTTAAGGTGAAGACGTTCGATAGCCGCGTGATTGACGTGCTGCTGTTGGTGACCTTCCCGGTTCCCGGCGAACGGCTCGATACAACGATCATCATCATGATAGACAATACGGCGCGCCTTGAAGCGGAAGCAAAGCTGCGCAGGATCGAGGCGGATTTCTCGCACGCGTCGCGGCTTTCGACCTTGGGCGAAATGACCACGTCGATCGCGCACGAGATAAAGCAGCCGCTCGCGGCAATCCTGATGAATGCCCAGACGAGCCTGCGATATCTGAGGAAAGCCGAGCCCAATCTTGAGAAGGCAGATCAACTGACGTCTCGCGTTGTCGATAGCGCCCAGCGCGCCAGTGATATCATCGGTCGGATCCAGGACATGGCGCGCAAGCGTGCGCCGTCCTACGCGTTGCTTGGTTTGAACGACGTCGTGCGCCAATGCCTGATCTTCCTTCGCCACGAAAGCGAAGACAAGGATGTGGTGATCAAGTCCAATCTTGAGCCGAACCTGCCGTTGATCGATGGCGATCGAATTCAGTTGCAGCAGATCATCGTCAATCTGATCGTCAACAGCATCCAGGCCATGAAGTCGGCGCCGAAAACCCGACGCGAGATTTACCTCGAGACCAGCCTGGACGACAACGATCAGGTTGTTTTTTCTATCCGGGATACGGGCACGGGCATCGCCGTCGATCACATGGAACGGATATTCGACAGTTTCTTCACCACAAAGGAGGGCGGCCTCGGCATAGGACTTGCCATATGCCAGTCGATCGTCAAGGCCCACGGCGGAACGATCGAGGCTTTCAATCATCCGGACGGCGGAGCTGTATTTCGCTTGGCTATCCCGGCGAAAGGCGCTTTCAAAGCATCCGGCAATCCGGCTTCTTCCGAGCAAGCGGCATCAGAAAATCGCCCCTATTGAGAACAAAGGGGCGCGGCGCCCCCTCAAGATAGCCCAATGAAGGAGCACGGTATCGGTCACTGTAACCGTAACGTACTTCAACTGGCATCGATAGCTTGGCAATGACCTTGCGAAGCTAATGCCGCCCCAAGCGGCATCGTTGGAAAGGTCGATCCATGTTCAGATTTTGCCACGCACCGCTAGCCGCGCTGCTGATCGCCGCCGCCTCGCCGGCCTTGGCGCAGCAGCAGCCGCCAAAGTTTGCCGCCAAAGTTCCGGCGGATATCCAAACGCCAAACGCGGTCCAGACGCGCATTGGCGAACTGAAGTTCTCCGACGGGCTTCCCAGCGACGAAACCGTACAGAAGGTCTATGACAACATCGATTTCTCGCGCGGTGTCGAGGCTTTCCTCTCAGGCGTGCCAGCCGCGTCGGTGCACGCGGCCTGCAACGGGCTGAAGAGCATCGGCGTCAACCCAAACGAGGCGGTATCGATCAGTGAAGACCTGCTTGACGCGCGCTCCCTGTTCCTGACAGCCAATTCGACCACGGTATACGTGTTCTTCTGCATCGACCTGAGGGATGGTCCCGTCGTCGTCCAAGTACCGCCGGGTGTTCTTGGACCTGTGGACGACGCCTATTTTCGCTATGTCACGGATCTCGGCCTGATCGGCCCGGATAAGGGCAAGGGTGGCAAGTATCTGTTCGTCGGTCCGAACCAGGAAGGACAATTGCCGGATCAAGGCTATTTCGTCACCAGGACGCCGACCTTTACCAATCTCATCTTCTACCGGGCATTCGTAAAGGACGGCGACATCGCCGGAGCGGTAAAAAGCGTCAAGGCACATGCCCGGGTCTATCCGCTGGCGGCTGCCAAAAATCCGCCGGAAACCACATTCGTCAACAGTTCGGGCAAGCAGTTCAACACGATCCACTCCAACGATTTCAAGTTCTATGAAGAAATCAATGAGGTTATCCAGGCCGAGCCAGGCGATGCGTTCGATCCGGAGATTGTCGGTCTGTTCGCTTCCATCGGCATAAAGAAGGGCAAGCCATTCGCGCCAGATGCGCGGATGAAAGCCATTCTCGCCGACGCCATTGCGGTGGGCAACGCGACGGCGCGGGCGATGGTGTTTGCTCCACGCGACGAGCGCGCCAAATTCTATCCTGATCGCCAGTGGAACAACGGGTTCATCGGCAACAGTTACGCGTTCCTGAACGGTGGAGAACGCATGCTCGATCCGCGTACCATGTTCCACTACATGGCAACCGGAATAACGCCGGCCATGGCCGCCGCGAAGCCCGGCACCGGATCGGCCTACGCCTTTGCCGTTCGCGACGCGGCGGGGACATTTCTTGATGGCGGAAAGACCTACAAAATCACGCTCCCCGCACCGATACCCGCCGGCCAGTTCTGGTCGTTCACAGCCTACGACAATCAGACGCGCTCCATGCTCGAAACAGACCAGAAACTGGCAGGTATCGACAGCAATAACCCCGACATCAAGAAGAACGAAGATGGATCGGTGACAGTATGGTTTGCGCCGAACGCGCCCGCCGGGCACGAAAGCAACTGGGTGCATACCGTGCCCGGCAAGGGCTGGAGTTCCATCCTGCGCCTGTACGCACCGTTGGAACCATGGTTCGACAAGAGCTGGAAGCCCGGCGATTTCGAATTGGTGAACTGATCTGCCGAGGATGCAGGCAGGGTCGGCCGTCAGGCCGGGACTGCCTCGTCGGCCCACACCTTGAATTGCGTCAGGACATTGGGACCGAAGATGTTTGTGAGCGGGACGTCCGCAGCATCGCGCCCGTGCGCGACCTTGATGCGACCAATGCGCGGCGCGTTGTTCCGCGGATCGAACGCATGCCACTCTCCGCCGAGGAATACCTCCATCCACGCACAGAAATCCATCTCCGAATGCGGCGGGGGAACCCCGATATCGGTTATATATCCGGTGCAATAGCGTGTCGGTATGTTGAGGCAGCGGCAAAATGCGACCGCGAGGTGCGTAAAGTCCCGGCAGACGCCAATGCCCTCGCCAAAAGCACCGCTCGCCGTTCGGGTCGGATTGGAATAGGCGTAACCGAATTTTATATGCTGATGCACGTAATCGCAGACGGCCTGAACGCGCTGCCAGCCGAGCGGGAATTGTTCGAACAGCCGCCAGGCCTGATCGCTCAACAAGTCCGTCTCGCAATAGCGGCTACCCATCAGGTAAACCAGCACCTCATCGGGAAGATCCTGAACCAGATGCTGCTCGGCATCGAGGTGGATTGGGTCGGGGGAGCCGCTGTCGTTGACAACAGCATTCGTGCTTAAACTGAATTGGCCTGCAGGCGCCAGGATACGATTGCACCAGTTTCCAAATTGGTCGTGGTAGCCATGAGCATGGATCAGTGGTGCTGTCTTGAACGTCTCTATACCGATGAGATCGTCAACGCGCGAGTGATGAACATTCAGTATGGCAATGATCGGTGTTTCCTGCGGAAACTCGAAGGTCAGCTTGCATCCGACTTCAATCTTCATTCGTGGCGCTCCGGGGCTAAAAATCGAAAACAATAAAAGCAGACGACCGATGTATCGCAGTGGCCTGCGCCTGATCATAAATTACGTTGGAAGAACGTCCACTCCGGCAAGCAATAGACGGAGTGGCTCAGTGCATCCTACATGGTTTTCCGCCAATGACGCCTAAAAATTGCGCACGATGACAATTTGCCCATCTTGAAGCTTTGACCTTTCAAATCCCGATGGCGCGCGAGCCCACCTTCTCCTCATAAAACCCTGAACTGCGATGAGTTCCCGGCACAAGCAAGTCTCACACGGTACTTGAGCGCAGCTACTGCAGCAGTTCCTTGACCAGGGCGCTTGCCTTGCTGAAGTCCATCTGGCCGGCATATTTCTCCTTGAGCGCGTTCATCACCTTGCCCATGTCGCGCAGGCCGCTTGCATCGGTTTGCGTGATGACCTGCGATGTAGCGGCGCGTATTTCGGCCTCGCTCATCTGCTTTGGCATGAAGTCGCGGATAATCTCGATCTCGGCGCGCTCCTGCGCGGCAAGCTCTTGGCGGCCGCCATCTTCGTAGAGCTTCGCCGATTCCTCGCGCTGCTTGATCATCTTGGCGAGGATTGTGCTGATTTCCTCGTTCGTCACCGGCTCCTTGCCCGTTCCCCGGTTGAGAATGTCGCGATCCTTGATAGCCGCCATGATCAGGCGCAACGTCGGGACCCGGCGCTTGTCCTGTGCCTTGACGGCGGCGGTGAGTGCTTGTGCGATCGTATTGCGCATATTCGTCGTCTCCTGTTTGCGAGCAACCTAGACGCGGAGCCAGCCTGAAACAATTGGTGTCAATCCCGACGCCTGGAGAATTCACCAGGAGTCTTCGCGTTCCAATTGACCGCGGGCGCGGCTTTGTCTATGGAGTGGGCCTTAGCCAGACTATTATTGTTGTTGCTGCGGTGGAGAGCTTTCCGGCCACCGCGTTCAGTCACGTCATATGGACGCATGGACGGCATTCTTCAATGCCCCGCAACGACAAGGACAACAACGACGCAAGCCCACGCCAGGAGTGCCGCATGAACCCCTCGACAACGACAGACGCTGCAGCCCAGACGAGCCCCAAGACAGCCGGCTGGACACAAGCAAAGCCGACGGCAGTTCTCGTCCTCGCCGATGGCACGGTCATCGAAGGCAAGGGCCTCGGCGCCACCGGCAGCTGCGAGGCGGAGGTCTGCTTCAATACCGCACTTACCGGTTATGAAGAGATACTAACCGACCCTTCCTATGCGGGTCAGATTGTGACCTTCACCTTCCCGCATATCGGCAATGTCGGCACCAACAAGGAAGACATCGAGGATTTGACGCCCGCCAACCGGGCTGGCGCTGTCGGCGCGATCTTCAAGGCGGACATCACCGCCCCGTCGAGCTATCGTGCCGCCGACAACCTTGATCATTGGCTGAAAGCGCGCGGCATCATCGCGCTTGCCGGCGTCGATACCCGCGCGCTTACCGTTCTCATCCGCGAAAAAGGCATGCCGAACGCCGTGATCGCCCACGATCCGGACGGCAAGTTCGACATCCCGGCGCTGAAAGCACGCGCCGCTGCATGGCATGGCCTTCTCGACCTCGATCTCGCCAAGGACGTCACGTCCGGCCAGAGTTCGGTCTGGACCGAGAAGCCATGGGTCTGGAATGAAGGCTTTGCCGAACAGTCGGCGCCGGAATTCCACGTGGTTGCCATCGACTATGGCATCAAGCGCAATATCCTTCGGCTCATTGCCGGGCTTGGCGCGAAGGTCACCATTCTTCCGGCGACGGCCACGGCGGACGACGTACTCGCCCACCAGCCCGACGGCATTTTCCTTTCGAACGGCCCGGGCGATCCGGCCGCAACCGGAAAATATGCGGTCCCCGCGATCAAGCAACTGATCGAGACCGAAATCCCGATCTTCGGCATTTGCCTCGGCCACCAGATGCTGGCGCTCGCGCTGGGCGGCGACACGCAGAAGATGCACCAGGGCCACCACGGCGCCAACCATCCGGTACGCGACGATACCACCGGCAAGGTCGAGATCGTCTCGATGAACCATGGCTTTGCGGTCGACACCAAATCGCTGCCCGCTGGCGTCGAGGAGACCCATGTCTCCCTGTTCGACGGCAGCAATTGCGGCTTGCGCGTCACCGGCCGCCCGATCTTCTCGGTCCAGCATCACCCGGAGGCCTCGCCCGGTCCGCAGGACTCGCACTATCTCTTCCGCCGCTTCTTCAATCTCATTCGCGCGCGCAAGGGTCTGGAACCGCTGCCGGAGCGGGACCAGGCGGCCTGATCAGGGCACGTCCCGTCCCGTAGCAGCTTTCAGGATTTCGAACCATTGCTGGCGGTCGAGTTGGATGTCGAGCGCCCGAGACATTGCTGCGAGACGATCGAGGTTTAAGCTGCCAAGCACTGGGATAAGCCTCGCCGGATGGCATAGCAGCCAGGCGATCGCGATCGTGGCGATGTCCTCCACGCCAATTTTCACTCCCGCTTCCCCCAGGACATCACGAACGCAGCTTTCACGCTGCCCGTTACTGCTGAAGAGCTTGCCGCCGCCAAGTGGCGACCAGATCATCGGCGCGTACCGCAAGCGTTGCGCATGGTCGAGGCTGCCATCAAATAACGGCGATGTTTGAAGCACCGACATTTCGATCTGGTTCGTCACCAGTGGAAACGACAAACGCGATGCCAACAGGTCGAACTGCGATGGCGAGAAATTCGAGACGCCGACAGCGCGAACCTTCCCTGCTTTTACGACGCTTTCCAGACCCGAGGCCGTCTCGTCCGCATTCATGAGAGGGTCGGGACGATGGATCAGCAAAATATCGAGATAGTCGGTGTGGAGATTGGTGAGCGAGCGTTCGACGGAGGCCCTGATATGCGCGGCGCTCGTATCGTAGTGTTTGAGACGATTGTCGGGGCGGGCATTTGATTTCAGCATGATATCGCATTTGCTGATCAACTCTATCGTGTCCCGGGGGCCGCCCCAATCTTTAAGCCCCTCTCCGAAAGCTTGCTCAACTCCGTAGTTGCCGTAGATGTCCGCATGGTCAAAGCTCGTTATTCCGAGGTCGATTGAACCCTGAGTGAGCCGCGCAATGTCGGAGGCACTTGGTTTCGAAGTTCCGTCCAGGAGCCGCCATCCACCGAGGACAATCCTCGACAGGCTGAGCCCTGCTCCATTCAGCGTAACGCGCGATCCTTGGGACATTCTCTCACCTCACTTTCCAACGGCGCCCATTTTCTAGAGCAAATGTGAAATGGTGAAAATGGCTGAAAGTAAGTTCGCTTGCGCATGAAACTACCGAGTTCTCTCTTGACATGAGAGGGGATGACTGTACCAATCACTCAAGATTTTACCTTTCGGTACACAAAGGAACCTAACATGTCAGAGCAACGTCCGCCGCTGCCGCCATTCACCCGCGAAACAGCGATCTTAAAGGTTCGTGCCGCTGAAGACGGCTGGAACAGCCGCGATCCGCAGCGGGTCTCCCTCGCATATACGCTCGACAGCTCGTGGCGCAATCGCTCCACCTTCATCAGCGGACGCGATGAGATCGTTGCTTTTCTCACCGCAAAGTGGGTGCGCGAGCTCGATTATCGCCTGATCAAGGAGCTTTGGGCGTTTACCGACAACCGCATCGCCGTTCGCTTCGCCTATGAATATCACGACGATTCGGGCAACTGGTTTCGTGCCTATGGCAACGAGAATTGGGAGTTCGACGAGAACGGGCTGATGCGCGAACGCTACGCATCGATCAATGACCTGCCCATCAAGGAACCGGAACGGAAGTTTTTCTGGGAACGCTCGAAACCCCGCCCGGCGGACCATCCGGGGCTAACGGATCTCGGTCTATAGGCTATGGCCAAAACCGTTGCCGAACGCGCCGACGTCGTTCCTGTCCTTGCCGAAATCTTTCGTGAATATGGCTTCGAGGGTGCAAGCCTTGCCATCATCGGTGAACGCACCGGCCTCGGCAAGGGCAGCCTCTACCACTTCTTTCCTGGTGGCAAAGCGGAAATGGCAACGGCGGTCCTTGCCGAAATTGATGCCTGGTTCGAGGCAAATATCTATCGGGTCTTGCGGGAAGGCGCTGATCCCCGCGCAGCTATCGAAGCAATGTGCCGCAGCGTGACCGGATATTTTCACTCGGGGCAGCGCGTGTGCCTTGTCGGCGCATTTGCTCTCGACAACGTCCGCGATCGGTTCGGCAACCGGATCAGCGCCTACTTTTCGAATTGGCAGGCGTCACTGGCTGCGGCCCTCGTCAAAAATGGTTGCAGTGCGGTCGATGCGGCAGATCTTGCCGAAGAGTCCGTAGCCGGCATCCAGGGCGCGCTGGTATTGGCCCGGGCCCGTGGGGATGCTTCGGTCTTCGAGCGCGCCATGATCCGGATCGAACGAAGGCTCCTCGCCTGAGCTACTGCGCTTCGTTCGGCGCAAGCGCGCCCGGTGCAAGCGCGCCATCCTTTGCGGGCGAAGGCTTGTCGACGCGCAGGATAAAGACGATGACGGCAACGAGCACGAACAGACCGCCAAGCACATAGGCGGCGCCGGCAAATTTCACCGGCGCGTCCGCCGCGGTGAAAACCGCGAAAATCTGCGTGAAGATCAGCGGCCCGATAATATTGGTTATGCTGAAAAGGCTCGTCATCGCACCCTGCAGTTCGCCCTGTTCGGAGGCCGGCACCTTGGCCGATGCGATGCTGCGCATGGCCGGGTCGGCCAGACCTTCAAGGCAGGTTGCGATAATCACCGCATAGACCATCCAGCCCTGCCAGGCGCTTGCATAGCCGAAGAAGCCGAGCATGGCGAAGGTCAGGCCAATGACGGCGGTTCGCCATTCGCCGAACTTCGTGACGACGCGCGGCAATACCAGCCCCATAACGAGGGCGCTGCAGAGGCCATAGACGCCGAGCGAAAGGCCGATATCGCTTTCGCTCCAGCCATAGCGAAAACTTCCGACATAGGCCCATACCGACGGGTATGCCATATGCCCGAGCGTAAGCATGAAAAAAGCAAGTCCGATAGCGAGGATGCCCTTGTGCTGGCGCATCTGTTTCAACGCGCCGATCGGATTGGCGCGCTTCCACTCGAATGCCCGGCGGTTTTTGATTGCGAGTGTTTCGGGCAGCATGAACCAGGCGACGACGAAATTGACGAATGAGATTGCTGCGGCGCCAAAGAAGGGAACCCGCGGGCCGAATTCACCGAGGAAGCCGCCTATGATCGGGCCGAGAATGAATCCAATGCCAAAGGCGATGCCGAGCAGGCCGAAATTTCGGGCGCGGTTCTCGTCGGTGCTGACATCGGCGATATAGGCTGAAGCCGTCGCGTAACTGCCGCCGCTTATCCCCGCGAGAATCCGTCCGAGCAACAAAATGGCGAAGTTGGGTGCAAGCGCGCAGATCAGATTGTCGAGTGAGAAGGTGATGATGGATATCAACAGGATTGGCCTGCGGCCGAACCGGTCACTCAGATTTCCAATAAGCGGCGCAAATGCAAACTGCATGCCCGCATAAACGAAAAGCAGCCAGCCGCCGTAGATTGCCGCCTGTCCGACGTCCGTGCCGGTGAGTTCCTCCAGATATTCGGGGAGAACGGGGATGATGATCCCAATGCCGATGATGTCGAGCAGTAGGATCGTAAAAACGAGAATAAGGCCGCGTTTGGCAAGGACCGGATCGATCATCGGAAAACTCACAAACAGCCCCTTTATGCGCAGCGGAGGCGCAAAGGGCACATTTTCAGTCGTCAGGCGCGAAACAATTCGTGAACATGAACAGGAAACGGCGCAAAATGCCATCGATTTCTGGCTGAAAGCAAACTTCCTCCTGACAACTGCTGCCAAAAGCTAGCGCACGTAGCGCGTCGGCACAGCCGTCGTAGTCTTCAGGATCTCCATCGAAACCGACGCTGAAATATCGAAGAACTCGACCCTTTCGACCAGCGTCCGATAGATGCCGTCATAGGCCTCGACCCGGGGCAGGACGAGTTTCAGGATATAGTCGATCGTACCGGTCATGCGATGCACCTCGACGATTTCGGGAATGTCGTTGATCGCCTTGCGGAATTGTTCGAGCCATTCGGCGGAATGGCGTGCAGTGCGGACAATGACGAACATCGTCGTCGGCAATCCCATCAGCGGACGATCAAGCAGGACCACGCGTCGCGCGATGAACCCCTCCTCTTCGAGGCGCTGGATGCGGCGCGAACATGCCGATACCGATAGGTTTACCCGTTCAGCGAGTTCAGATACGCCGAGTGACGCGTCATTCTGCAGCAAATCAAGGATTTTCCGATCGCGATCGTCGAACATTGATTAAATCAAGCCCATTTATTGCACCTTAGGCACATACTACGCTGATTTTTTGCAAAGCCACAACCAAAAGGCGCCAAGTTTGCGAAGCTTTTGCGCGTGTTCCCGCCTATCCTTTGCCCAGGTCACAAAGCAAGGGGTTGGTATGCGCACTATTGGATTGATTGGCGGCATGAGCTGGGAGAGCACCGCTGTTTATTATCGCCAGATCAATGAGATGATCCGTGAGCGACTTGGCGGGCTGGTCTCGGCAAAGATTGCCATGCAGTCGCTCGACTTCTCCGAAGTCGTTGCCTTGCAGAAAGCCAACCGCTGGGACGATGCGGCTGTGCTCCTCTCCGGTGCGGCCCAGCACCTCGAGGCTGCCGGCGCTGATTGTGTGCTCATCTGCACCAATACCATGCACCTCGTCGCCGAACCCGTCGCAGCCTCTATTTGCGTGCCGCTTATCGATATCCGCACCGAAACCGCGAAAGCGCTGGCTGCCGCAGGCAAAAGCCGGCCGCTGCTGCTCGCTACCCGCTATACGATGGAACACGGCTTCTATGCCGAATTCATGCGCGATCACTTTGCTATCGAGGTCATGGTGCCGAACGAGATCGACCGCGCCAAGGTTCATTCTGTGATCTTCGATGAATTGTGCTGCGGCATCGTCAAGGATGATTCCCGTCATGCACTCGAAAAGATCGTGCAGCGCGGCAAGGAAGCCGGCGCCGATTGCGTCATTCTTGGCTGCACGGAAATATGCCTGTCACTGACCGCCGACAATCTGGCCCTGCCGGTGTTCGACTCGACAACGATCCACTCTAAGGCCGCCGTCGCCCATGCGCTCGGCCTTGACCGGGTCAGCGATCAAGAAGCCATCTAGCGGAGTGCCTCCCGTGACGGGAGGCAACCAGCCACATCAGATCTTGCTGTTGAACGTGTCACAGCTATCGAGCTTGCCGCTGTCGAATCCGCGCTTGAACCAGGTCGCGCGTTGCTGCGAGGTGCCATGGTTGAAGCTCTCCGGCACGACATAACCCTGCATTTTCCGCTGCAGCGTATCGTCGCCGATCTTCTGTGCGGCATTCAATGCCTCTTCCAGATCGCCCGCTTCGAGAATGCCCTTCTGCTCGGTGAAGTGGCCCCATATGCCGGCGAAACAGTCGGCCTGGAGCTCGACGCGAACAGACATGGCATTGGCATCCGCCTCACTCATGTTCTGACGCATCTGGTTGAACTTGGGCAGCACGCCGATCAGGTTCTGTACATGGTGGCCGACTTCGTGGGCAAGCACATAGGCCTGGGCGAAGTCGCCCGATGCGCCGAACTTCTTGTCCAGTTCGTCATAGAAACTCAGATCGATGTAGAGCTTGCGATCGCCGGGGCAATAGAACGGCCCGGACGCCGCACTGGCGAAACCGCAGGCGGACCGCACCTGCCCATTGAAGAGCACCATGGTGGGCGCCGGATAGGTCTGGCCCTCGGCCTGGAAGATGCCGCTCCAGACGTCCTCGGTCTCGGCAAGGATCGTCCGGACGAACTGGGTCATCTCATCGTTGCTCTTGACGGACGTGTCGCCTCCCGAGGGGGACTGGGTCTGGCTCGGCGAAAGCGAACCGCCATCTTCGCCAGAACCGACGAGGATCTGCATGGGATCGATATTGGTGCAGAACTTCAGGAACAGGAAAATTGCCGCGAGGATGACGATGCCTGAAAAGCCGCCGCCGCGCGCCGTGCTGAAACCGCCGCCTGTCGGCAACCGGAACCCGCCGCGACCGATGCCTCCGGGAAAGCCGCCGTCGCCCTCGCCGCGTTGATCCTCAACATTGTCACTTTGCCTGCGGCCTTGCCAACGCATGTCCATCTCCCAAAGCCAGCCGACGAACCGGCCGATATGCTGCACTATCAACAGTATAGTGCGATATTTGTTTCACGCATGCGGCTATTTTTCAACGCAGAGGCGCCGACGACACATAATCAACTTTCATGACCGATTGATGCAGCGGCAAGGCCGAGCCACAAACGAGCCCCAAACTGCGGCGAAAAAGGATGAAATGCCGCGTTTTTGGGGTTACGTAATGCGATTCCTTTGCCTATAAGGCAGCCTTAGCCTCGCATCTGGAACTTAAGTGTCTGTCCGTACGGTCGAAACCCGTGCGGTTTTTTGTGCAGCACGCTATGGATAGGAACCGACCATGCCAAAACGCACCGACATCAAATCTATTCTGATCATCGGCGCTGGCCCGATCATCATCGGTCAGGCATGCGAGTTTGACTATTCCGGCACGCAAGCCTGTAAGGCGCTGAAGGAAGAAGGCTACCGGGTCATCCTCGTCAATTCCAATCCGGCGACGATCATGACCGATCCGGAGCTTGCCGACGCCACCTATATCGAGCCGATCACCCCTGAAGTCGTCGCGAAGATCATCGCCAAGGAGCGTCCGGACGCGCTGCTGCCGACCATGGGCGGCCAGACCGCGCTCAATACCGCGCTTTCGCTGCGCCGCATGGGCGTTCTCGACCGCTACAATGTCGAGATGATCGGCGCCGATGCCGCGGCTATCGACAAGGCCGAGGACCGGGCGCTTTTCCGCGAGGCGATGGCCAAGATCGGCCTCGAAACACCGCGCTCGATGCTCGCTAATGCCACGGACGTCAAGGATCACGACCGCCGCCTGCACCAGGAGCAGCGCGAGGCGGTGAAAGCGAAATATTCCGGCGCGGAACTCGACGCCGCGCTCGACAAGCTCGAGACCGAATGGCAGCTCGGCGAAGGCGACCGCAAGCAGCGCTATGTCTCGCATGCACTCGGTATGGCCGGGGCCGCGCTCGACCATGTCGGCCTCCCGGCTATCATCCGCCCTTCCTTTACCATGGGCGGCACCGGCGGCGGCATCGCCTACAACCGTACCGAGTTCTATGAAATCATCGGCAGCGGCCTCGATGCCTCGCCGACGACCGAGGTGCTGATCGAGGAGTCGGTGCTCGGATGGAAGGAGTACGAGATGGAGGTTGTTCGCGACAAGGCGGACAATTGCATCATCATCTGCTCGATCGAGAACGTCGATCCGATGGGCGTCCATACCGGCGACTCGATCACCGTTGCCCCCGCTCTGACGTTGACCGACAAGGAATACCAGATCATGCGCAACGCCTCTATCGCGGTGCTGCGCGAGATCGGGGTCGAGACCGGCGGCTCGAACGTCCAGTTCGCCGTCAACCCGGAAAACGGGCGGCTGATCGTCATCGAGATGAACCCGCGCGTATCACGATCCTCGGCGCTGGCGTCGAAGGCAACGGGCTTCCCCATTGCCAAGGTCGCAGCCAAGCTCGCCGTCGGCTATACGCTCGACGAACTTGAAAACGACATTACCGGCGGCGCGACGCCGGCATCGTTCGAACCTTCGATCGATTATGTCGTCACCAAGATCCCCCGCTTCGCCTTCGAAAAATTCCCCGGCGCCGAACCGATCCTGACGACGGCAATGAAGTCGGTCGGCGAGGTCATGGCGATAGGACGCACCTTCAAGGAATCGCTGCAAAAGGCGCTGCGCGGTCTTGAAACCGGTCTGACCGGCCTCGACGAAATTACGATCCCCGGCACCGGTGAGGGCAACGACAACAATGCGATCCGCGCCGCCATCGGCACGCCCACGCCGGACCGGCTGCGCATGGTGGCGCAGGCGTTGCGGCTTGGTCTTTCCGTCGAGGAGGTGCACGAGGGCTGCAAGATCGACCCGTGGTTTCTCGAACAGATGGCGGAAATCATCGCCACGGAAGAACGGGTACGCGAGCATGGCCTGCCGCAGGACGCGCAGAACCTGCGCATGCTGAAGGGCATGGGCTTTTCCGATGCGCGTCTCGCCAGTCTCGCCAAGGTCGAGGCTTCCGATGTCACCAAGCTTCGCAACAAGCTGGACGTTCATCCGGTCTACAAGCGCATCGACACCTGCGCTGCCGAGTTCGCCTCGCCGACCGCCTACATGTATTCGACCTATGAAGTACCCTTTGCCGGAGCGCTCGCCTCGGAGGCCGAAGTCTCCGATCGTAAGAAAGTCGTCATCCTCGGCGGCGGGCCGAACCGTATCGGCCAGGGTATCGAATTCGACTATTGCTGCTGCCATGCTGCTTTCGCGCTGCGCGATGCCGGCTACGAAGCCATCATGATCAACTGCAACCCGGAGACCGTATCGACCGACTACGACACCTCGGACCGGCTCTACTTCGAACCTTTGACGGCTGAAGACGTCCTTGAAATCCTGCGCACGGAACAGAGCGCCGGCACACTCCATGGCGTCATCGTCCAGTTCGGTGGCCAGACGCCGCTCAAGCTCGCCGATGCGCTGGAGAAGGCCGGTATCCCGATCCTCGGCACGTCGCCGGACGCGATCGATCTTGCAGAGGACCGCGACCGATTCCAGAAGCTTCTCGTCAAGCTTGATCTGACCCAGCCGAAAAACGGTATCGCCTATTCGGTTGAGCAGGCCCGCACCATTGCTGGCGAACTCGGCTTCCCGCTAGTGGTACGCCCGTCCTACGTGCTCGGCGGACGCGCCATGCAGATCATCCATGACGAGCGGTCGCTGCAGAGCTATCTTCTCGACACGGTTCCCGAACTCGTGCCTGAGGAAATCAAGCAGAAGTATCCCAATGATAAAACCGGGCAGATCAATACGCTCCTCGGCAAAAACCCGCTGCTTTTCGACCGCTACCTGACCGAGGCCATTGAAGTCGATGTCGACTGCCTGTGCGACGGCAAGGACACCTGGGTTTCCGGCATAATGGAGCACATCGAGGAGGCCGGCATCCATTCCGGCGACAGCGCCTGCTCCCTGCCCGTCCACTCGCTCTCCGCTGAAACGGTGGCCGAACTCGAAAAGCAAACGGCTGCGCTTGCCAAATCGCTCAATGTCGTCGGCCTGATGAATGTACAATACGCCATCAAGAACGACACAATCTATGTGCTTGAAGTGAACCCTCGCGCCTCACGTACAGTGCCTTTCGTCGCCAAGACCATCGGAACGCCAATTGCCAAGGTCGCAGCGCGGATCATGTCCGGCGAAACGCTGGATCAGGCGCTTGCCAATTATGGCGGCAAGCCGGCAACGACGGGCCGCAAGCACATCGCCGTCAAGGAAGCGGTATTCCCGTTCGCGCGCTTCCCCGGCGTTGATACGCTGCTTGGGCCAGAGATGCGCTCGACCGGTGAGGTCATGGGTCTCGACTATGACTACGCGCTGGCCTTTGCCAAGTCACAGCTCGGCGCCGGTGTCGATCTTCCGCGCGATGGAACGCTGTTCGTTTCTGTCCGCGACGACGACAAGCCGGGTATCCTTTCGGCCGTCAAGCGTCTCTCCGGGCTCGGCTTCAAAATCATGGCGACCGGCGGCACGGCCCGTTTTCTTTCGGAAAACGGCGTCGCGGCCCAGAAGATCAACAAGGTTCAGGAAGGCCGACCGCATGTCGAGGACGCCATCCGCAACCGGCAGGTCCAGTTGGTCTTCAACACCACGGACAGCGCTAAGGCGATCTCGGACTCCAAGTCCCTCCGCCGCGCAACGCTGATGCAGAAGGTGCCATATTACACCACCCTCTCGGGTGCCGATGCGGTCGCCGAAGCAATCGCGGCGCTGAAGGCGGGGTCGCTTGAGGTCAGGCCGCTGCAGGATTATTTCGTTTGACAGTCTAGGCCGGGCTGGTGGCACCGCTACTTGCCTGGCAGGACAATACACAGTAAAATGACCACAGGCATCTGACTATGGTCACGAATATGAGCAGACAGGTATCCAAATCCGAGTTCAAGGCAAAGGCGCTTGAATATTTTCGGCAGGTCGAAGCGTCTGGAGTAAGCCTTGTCGTAACCGACCACGGCAAGCCGGTGCTCGAAGTGCGACCTTATCGCGGCGGAACCGAACGCAGCGCAATGGACGTGTTACGTGGCTCGGTCATTCAGTACGACAAGCCAACCGACCCGGTCGGCGACGATGACTGGGCCGAGGCGCAGTGATCGTACTGGACACACATGTCCTGGTCTGGTGGGTGAGCGGCGATCCCGCCTTGAGTAGGACGGCACGTAACGTGATCCAAGAGCAGCAAGTGAGTGGCGAGATCATTATCTCGGCCATCTCAGTTTGGGAAATCGCCATGCTGGTCGATCGAGGACGGCTGGTGCTTTCGATGGATGTCGATTCTTGGCTAAGCGCAGTCGCGCGAATCGAGCGAATGCGCTTTGTCGCCGTAGATCGAGAGATCGGGGTAAAATCGGTGAGATTGCCAGGCGACTTTCACAAGGATCCGGCTGACCGCATGATCGTCGCCACGTGTCATGTCTTGAGCGCGCCGCTGGTCACAGCCGACAGCAAAATTCAGGAATACGCGCACATCACCACAATCTGGTAGCGCTAAACCCCTTCGATCCCTTCGTTCTCGAGCCCGTGGCCTGACGGGTCGCTGACGAAATGCAGCACCTTGGCGAAGAGCTTTTCGTCCTTGTCCTCCCGTCCGATATGCACCACGGTCGACTTGGCGAGATGGTTGCGCAAAACCTTCATGACCCGCTCATGCGCAGCAGGTTCCATTGCGTCGAGGGCCTCATCGATCACCACCCAGCTTGGTTCGTGCAGTTTGAGGCGGGCGAAGGCCAGAGATTGCTGTTCGTCGTCGCTGAGTTCCCTGTCCCAGCGCGCGCGGAAATCGAGCATTGATTCAAGCCGGGTCAGGCCGAGTTCATGAAGGGCCGATACCAGTTGCTCGTCGGAAAAGGCTTCCTCGCCTTGCGGATACGACATCGCTCCCCGCAGGCTGCCCGGCGGAAAATAGGGCGAACGCGGCATATAGAGTATCGAGGTGTTCGCCGGCAGGCTGACCGTTCCGGCACCCCACGGCCAGAGGCCGGCAATGGCGCGGAACAGCAATGTCCGGTCTATCCCAGCTTCGCTGGTTATCAGGACCCGCTCGCCTTCCTTGACGACCGCCTTCTTTTCCTTCAGCCGAACCGTTGCCCGGGGCGCGGTGATTTTCAGCGATTCCAGGACGATCTGGTTGGAATCCGTCTCGGTGAACTTGATGCGCTGGTCAACACTGTTCATGAGGTCGGTCGCCTGGACGGCCTGGCGGAATGACGTCACACGCAAAAGCGTGGCGCGCCAATCGGCAATGGCGCCGAAATTGTTGACGAACCATTTCAACGCGTCGTGCACCTGGTTAAACGCCCCGATCGCAGCCATCAAGCCGCCAAATGACAGGTTACCAGCAAAGTAGACCGGTGCCGCAACGAGGATCGGGGCAACGATTGTGATCCAGCCGTAACCCGACGTGACCCAGGTCAACTGGGTCAAGGCGGTGACCAACAGGCGGATTGCGCCAAGCAGTCGGTCGATATCGAAACCGAGCCGGCGATTCTCGTCGGCCTCGCCACGGTAGAGCGAAATCGCATCGATATGTTCGTTGACGCGCATCAGCGAGAAGCGCAGTTCCGATTCCTTCTGGTATCGGTCGGCATTGAGATGGATGAGCCGGCGTCCGACGAGCCAACTGATCCACGAAGCGATGCCGGCATAGAGAAATGCTGCCCAGACCATGTAGCCCGGTATGGAAAAACTGTAGCCCGCCACGTTGAAGACGAAGCCGCTGGAAAACGTCCACAACACGCCGACAAAGCTGATCAGCAATATCGACGCCTGCAACAGCCCGAAGCCGAGATCGGTCGACATTTCGGCGAGGTGGCGGGCGTCCTCATGCAGGCGCTGGTCGGGATTGACGCCGATCGGACCGGAATTGGAGAGCTTGAATGCCCGTCGTGGTTGCAGCCATTCGCCGACGAGATCGCGCGTCAGCCCCTCGCGCAGTTTGAGGCGCGCCATCTGGTTGAGCCAGGTCTGCGCCACGTTGAGCACGAGCAGCACCGAGGCAATGGCGAAGAACACCATGAGCTGATCGACGAACGCCGAAAAATCGCGGCGCGACAGGGCATCATAGAACGGCACGTTCCAGCGGTTGAGAAGGACCTGCCCCGCCGAGGTGACGATGATAATGGCGAAGACGCCGAGGATGAGGAGAATAAGGCGGTTACGAACCGGCGAAATCCAGTAGATATTGCCGATGACGCGAAGCTGCGCCCAGAGACCCGCTTCCACTTCGCCCGCGACGGAGGTGGGCGTGGATCGGTTCGGTTTCTGCTCCGCCATGAGTTTCCCCTGTGGGCGACCGCGAGTCGGCCTTGTTCTACCTTCTAACACACGTCGGATAATGCGCTGAAATGCAAGACGGAATGTAGGGGCAAAATTTACGCACGCAAGCGCTGCGCGGTAACCTCGATGGCAGGCCATTTTGAATCCGGCTTGTTTTGGGCCGGAATCTGTCATATGTATCCGTCATCGATTTTATCGGTCGAGTGACTTTGCGACCTGCGTAACCCGTTGCGCTTCCTGATGAACTCCATTGCATAGGTTCGATTCCCTGGGCTGCATATGTGCATGCTGCCTGTCTTATACATCTGAAAGGAATTTCCCATGGCTACGGGAACAGTGAAATGGTTCAACAGCACTAAGGGCTACGGTTTCATCCAGCCTGATACCGGTGGTGCCGACGTATTCGTCCATATTTCCGCTGTTGAACGCGCAGGTCTGCGCGGCCTCAATGACGGTCAGAAGGTCAACTACGAGATCGTTCAGGACCGTCGTTCGGGCAAGTCGTCCGCTGACAACCTCAGCGTCGCGGGTTGATGCCGCAAACCGGGAATCGTTCGATTTCTGAAGCACAGAATTGAGAAAGGCGGGTTCACCCCGCCTTTTTCGTTTTATATCAAGAGATTCGTCGGTCCGCCGGACTCAACTTCTAAGCGAGTTCAACAACAACTTTACCGAACGGTCCCCGATCAAGATGATCAAGCGCAGCGTTGAGCTCGGCCAACGTGTAGCTGGCCTCGATGATCGGCTTCACGCCTGAAACGTCATAGGCGCTTACCAGATCTTCAAGTCCCCGCCGATGGCCGACCTGAAGACCTTCGACGATCAGTCGCTTGCGGGCGAATGCGCCAAAGCTGCCGGACACATCCAGCCCTTCGAGAATGCCAATAAGGGAGATGCGCCCCGCGACGGCAGCCGCCTCAAGCGATTTGCCAAGATGGGCGCCGCCCACGGTTTCGAGAATATGATCGGCGCCGTGATCGTGCGTCAGGCGATGAACGGCGGCCACCCAATCCTCTTTTTTGCGATTGATGCCATGGTGGGCGCCGTGTTCGCTCGCGCGAGCCAGCTTCTTGTCGTCCCCTGAAACGACGATGATTTCGGCCCCGTGCATCAGGCCGATTTGAAGCCCGAACAGCGAAACGCCGCCGGTGCCAAGAATGAGGACCGTCTGTCCCGCCCGCAATTGTCCACGCTCGACAAGCGCCGTCCACGCGGTCAGTCCAGCGCAGGGCAGCGTGCTGGCCTCACTGTGCGTAAGGGTGGCAGGGCCTCGCACCGCCCAGTCTTCGTGGAGAACGACATACTCGGCAAGAACCCCCGGCACCGCGCCCCCGAGCGTGCGCCCGTTGGGTTCTCTCGCGGTCCCGGGGCCGTCGCCATCGATCCAATCGGGAATAAACGTGGAGATGACGCTGTCGCCCACGGCAAAGCGCGTCACGCCGTCGCCGACCCCGGCGACGATGCCGGAAAGGTCGGAAGCAGGCACCACCGGTTCCGTCAGCGGATCGGGCAAGCCGAAACCGTCATCGATGAAGAGTTTGTCACGATAGTTCAACGACGCGGCGAAGACCTTGATCAATATTTCGCCGGGCCCTGGTTGCGGAACCGGTACCTCCGCTAGCTTTAGATTTTCCCTGCCGGCCGCGATCAATTGCCAGCGTCCCATCGTCGTTTTCATAAATACACCTTTCTATCGCACCCGCCTCCGGGTTGAGGTGTCGACCATATAGGCGCCGCGAGCACAACAGTTGCGCCAATCCGCATCAATATTGTATCCCTACTGTCTACAATGAGGATCGAGGACGTTGA
Organism: Phyllobacterium sp. 01N428; assembly: GCF_056399405.1. NCBI lineage: Bacteria > Pseudomonadati > Pseudomonadota > Alphaproteobacteria > Hyphomicrobiales > Phyllobacteriaceae > Phyllobacterium > Phyllobacterium sp. 01N428. The sequence goes on along the minus strand of NZ_JBFTRH010000004.1, from coordinate 295,124 downwards.
ACAAACTCGCCGGCATTCAAGAATTTGTCGCGGTTGTCGACGCGGGCGGATTCTCGGCTGCTGCCGAACGTCTGCACATGTCGAGGTCAGCGGTGGGCAAGACCGTGGCACGCCTTGAGCAGCGGCTTGGCGTCAGGCTCTGCCATCGCACAACCCGGGCATTTGCGCTGACTGCAGAGGGGCACGCCTTCTACGAGCGCTCGCTGCGCGTCCTTGCTGAAGTCGAGGCGGCCGAATTTGCTCTGACCTCGGAAATGGCCGAGCCAGCCGGCCGCATGCGGATCAGCGTGCCGGCAATCTTCGGCCGGCGCTGCGTGGCGCCGATTGTCTTCGATCTCGCCCGGCAATATCCGCGACTGCGATTCGACGTCTCCTTCACCGACCGGACCGTGGACCTTATCGAAGAGGGTTACGATTTGATCGTGCGCAACACCGTGCTTCCGGACAGGGCTGGATTGAGCGCGCGCCGTATTGCCCGCCAGCGCATGGCCATCTGCGCGTCGCCGGACTATCTCGCCGCGCGCGGGACGCCGGGCACACTTGATGACATCGCGGCACACGATGCCATCACCTATGGCCGCGACGGCAATGCCCGACCCTGGCTGTTCCCTGACGGGCGCGGCGGCACCTTCGCTGCCCCGGCGCGAAGTTTGCTCATCGTTGACGATCTTGAGGCTGCGGCGGATGCTGCCGCGAGCGGTCTTGGCCTCGTATGGTCGCCGTGCTGGCTGATCCGCGAACACGTTCGCGCAGGCCGTCTGGTCCAGGTGTTGACCGGGCTTGAGCCTCTGATCTTCGACACATTCGCCGTATGGCCGACCGCGCCCTTCATGCCCGCCCGCCTACGTGTCCTCGTCGACGCTTTGGCGAGCCACCTTCCGGGCATGACCGGCGCAGACCGTGAGATCAAGTGACTGGGCGAGTGGGATCTCCTACGGGATCCACGTGATTGGCACGTGTCCTTCGTCTGCAGCAACCCGGCTCAGCCATTTTGCAATCGACGGGTAGGCTGAAAGATCGTAGCCGCCGCGATTGGCTTCGTGTGTATAGGCGTAGAGGGCGATGTCGGCGAGGCTCATGCTGCTGCCCACCAGATATGGCGTTTTCTGCAGCTGCGTTTCCATGACGAGGAGTGCCTTGTTTCCACCCTCGAGCGTTGCCGCGAGCCGCTCGGGCGTCGCCTCCTTGGCCCGTTCCGGATAGACGAACAAGGCCTTTCGCACGGCGATGTTCGGTTCATGCGTATACTGCTCGAAGAACAGCCACTGATACATCAGCGCCCGCTCGTAGGGGTCCTCGGGAATGAAGCGGCTGCCTTCGCCAAGGTGCAGCAGGATTGCGTTTGATTCTGCGAGGAGCCGCCCGTCGTCGAGCTCGAGCAGGGGCACCTTTCCGTTCGGATTTTTTGCCAGATATTCCGGCTTGCGCGTTGAACCGTCGACGGAAGACACATGGATATGCTCGAACGGCATTGCCAATTTCGCCATCAAAAGCCGTGGCTTGTAGCAGTTTCCGGATTCGGGCTGTGAGTAGAGTTTCGGCATATGGCTGGTCTCCTGTGGCAGGCGAATATTTTCGCTCCTTCGCGCAATGTCCAATCATTTTGCTTGAAGGATGTGACAAGCGAAGCTGATGCTTCGTCAGTTCGATGTCACACCCTGCATAGAAAGTGAGCGATGAAAAGCCTTCAGGGCATGCTTTTGCTTGCGATTCGCCCTCCATTGCGACATACGAACCCCGCAACCGCCCGGCGGTTATCAACCCTCGTTTCTGGAGAACGACAAAATGGCATTCCTCGCAGACGCCCTTTCCCGTGTGAAGACTTCCGCAACCATTGCGATCACCCAGAAAGCGCGCGATCTGAAAGCCGAGGGCCGTGATGTCATTTCCCTATCGGTCGGCGAGCCGGACTTCGATACGCCCGATAATGTCAAGGAAGCCGCAATTGCCGCCATCCGCCGCGGCGAAACCAAATATACGCCCGTCGCGGGCATACCGCAGCTGCGCGAAGCGATCGTGCGCAAATTCAAGCGCGAGAACGAACTCGAATACAAGGCCAACCAGGTTATCGTCAGCACCGGCGGCAAGCACGTCATCTATAACGCGCTGCTTGCGACGCTCAATCCAGGCGATGAAGTGATCTGCGTTGCGCCCTATTGGGTAAGCTACCCTGAAATGGTGGCGTTGTGCGGCGGCACCCCGGTGATCGTCTCCGCGTTGCAGAAGAACGAATTCAAGTTGCAGCCCGAGGATCTCGAGCGTGCGATCACGCCGAAGACCAAGTGGATCATCATGAATTCGCCTTCGAACCCGTCGGGCGCGGCCTATACGTGGGACGAAATGAAGAAGCTGACGGATGTGCTGATGCGGCATCCGCATGTCTGGGTGCTGACCGACGACATGTACGAGCACCTGACCTATGGCGACTTCAAGTTTGTCACGCCGGCACAGGTCGAGCCGAACCTCTACAACCGCACCCTGACGATGAACGGCGTTTCGAAGGCCTATGCCATGACCGGCTGGCGCATCGGCTACGCCGCCGGCCCGCTCGAACTGATCAAGGCAATGGACATGGTCCAGGGCCAGCAGACGTCCGGGACGAGCTCCATTTCACAGTGGGCGGCCGTGGAAGCGCTCGATGGAACGCAAGAACATTTGCGGGTGTTCAAGAAGGCCTTCGAAGGACGTCGCGACCTGATCGTCTCGATGCTGAACCAGACCAAGCTCCTCGAATGCCCGAAACCCGAAGGCGCATTCTACGTCTATCCGTCCTGCGCGGCCGCAATCGGCAAGACCGCACCGTCGGGCAAGGTCATCGAAACTGACGAGGATTTCGTCAGCGAACTGCTGGCAACGGAAGCTGTCGCCGCCGTACATGGCTCGGCATTCGGGCTTGGCCCGAACTTCCGTATTTCCTATGCAACCTCCGACGCCAACCTCGAAGAGGCCGGCAAGCGCATTCAGCGATTCTGCGCCAGCCTTCGCTGATTGATTGCAGAAGACCAGTGAAGGGGGCCGTAAAGCGGCCCCTTTTCGTTCCGCCGACTAATCACGCCATTGTGTGACAACGGCCTGCGATTACTGGCTATTTTGCACCCCGAAACCGGCATAACGGAGTGGTCATGGCCGTAATAATTCGCAAGCCCGCCTGGGCGATTTCCGACGCCTTGGCGACCCCTGAAACGGCATTTCTCGATCGCAGGTATATTTTGAAGGCCTGGGGCCTCGGGGCGCTGGCGCTTGCGGCAAGCGCGAGTCTGCCGAAAGCTGCGCGGGCTGCAACTTTGCCTGCGGGCAACCCGGCGCTCTACCCCGCGAAACAGAATGCGGCCTATAAACTCGACCGCAGCCTGACACCGGAAGAGATCAATTCGAAGTACAATAATTTCTATGAGTTCGGTGGCGACAAGGACATCTGGACCGAGGCGCAGACACTCGTCACCAATCCCTGGGACATTGAAATCGGCGGCATGGTGGAAAAACCCTTCACCATCGCCTTTGCCGAACTCGAGACAAAAATGCCGCTGGAGGAGCGCCTCTACCGGCACCGCTGCGTCGAGGCATGGTCGATGACCATACCCTGGACCGGCTTCTCGCTGGCGAAGCTTGTGGAACTGGCAAAGCCGACCGCCTCGGCGAAATATATTCGCTTCGAGACATTTTACGATCCGGCGATGGCGAGCGGCCAGAATGGCTTCCTGTATACCTGGCCCTATGTGGAGGGGATAACCATGGCGGAGGCGGCAAACGAACTCGCCTTCATGGTGACGGGCGCCTATGGCAAGCCGCTCCTCAACCAGTTCGGCGCGCCGCTTCGCCTTGCCCTGCCGTGGAAATACGGATTCAAATCGATCAAATCGATCCGCAAGATCAGCTTCACAGACGAGCGGCCGGTAAGTTTCTGGGAAGGGCTCGCCTCGAACGAATATGGATTCTGGGCCAACGTCAATCCAGAGGTCGCGCACCCGCGCTGGAGCCAGGCGCAGGAGCGCGTGTTGCACACCGGCGAGACCGTGCCGACGTTGCTATTCAACGGGTATGGCGAACAGGTGGCTGGATTATATGCGGGGATCGAGGGCGAAGAACTCTATCGCTAAAAAGCGTACCCCTGAAAAGAAAAGAGGCCGGACAAATGCCCGGCCTTAAGTTTTGAAGGTGCCGTTTCCGGCTAAAACCTCCAGAGGGGAACACTTGCGGGCGCGCAATGGGAGGAGGAGACGCACCGGCAAGTGATGTGGATATGAAGGTTTTGGCCCTTTCTCGCAACATCCAATTGTGCATTGCACCCATGCATCTGATGCATAGCGCGCCAATCCGCTTAAGAATTCATCATTTTTGCATATTGAAATCGCAATGCCGAATGATTTGTCCGGCCGAAAACTTCGCAGCCCGCCGCCATGCTTCGTCGGTATCGCCGCGATAGGTGATGAAGTCGCCGCAGACGGCGCGGCTGTCCCGCACGTCCAGCACCGAATATCGCAGCCAGCCGATGAGCGTGCTGGTTTTCTGCACGGCGCCAATGACGACATAGGTCGCGCCGTTCTGCCTCGCCAGTGCGGAGAGCTTTTCAAATCCCGGATCAGTCGCCGTACATTGGCCGTCCTGGCATGGCAGTTGCACGAGTTTGAACTTGCCTTGCTCCGCCAGTTGCTGCCGCAGATAGTCTGCAAGCTCCCTCAGGCGCCTCTGATGATCAGCGGATTGGTCCCGGGGCTCACCGGACGTATCGACGAAATCGAAATTGGCCGAGGCGATCGGCGTTTGTGTTTCCGCATCGCTGTGGCCCAAGGCCAGGAGCAGACTCAAAAACGCAATCGATATGCGAGCAACTGCAGGCATGACACACCGTGCCGGCGCAATGGCCGGTCCGTTCGAAGGTGCCTCACGGCGGACTATAATTCGCCTGCGAAGAAAGGATAGTCTAATACGCCCAGGTGCGCGCCTTGGAAAACAGGAAATCGCGGAAAACATGCAGCTTTGCGGCGTTCTTGATGCCCTCCGGATAGCAGAAGAACGTATCGAAGGACGGCAATTCCATCTCGGGCAGAAGCCGAACAAGGGTCGAGTCCTTCTCCACCATATAGTCCGGCAATACACCGATGCCGACGCCTTTCTGGATGGCACGTTTGATCGACAAAAGGTTGTTGATCTGCAGTACCGCCGGCCTGAGGTTCCCATCCGATCGGCCGATGACCTCAAGCCAGTTCAGATTGGTGAGATAGGAGGGCGCGGGTTCGCCGAAGCTGATGATGCGATGCGAATCGATTTCGTCGATGCTTTCGATCTTGCCATACTTGGCAATATAGCCCGGCGCGGCGTAGACGTGCATGTGTACGGTAAAGAGCCGACGCTGAATAAGATCCGGCTGTTGCGGCTGGCGCAGGCGAATGGCGCAATCAGCATGGCGCATCGTCAGATCGAGTTCCTCATTGTCGAGGAGGAGTTGCAACTGGACTTCAGGATAAAGTTCGATGAACTCCTGTACGCGCTCGATAAGCCAGCCTGAACCGAGGCCGACCGTCGTCGTCACGCGCAGCTTTCCAGACGGCCTGTCCTTGCTTTCGGTGAGCCGCGACCTGACGTTTTCAAGCTTCATGAGAACTTCGTGGGCGGTGCGATAAAGTACCTCGCCCTGTTCAGTCAGAATGAGACCCCGCGCATGCCTGTGGAACAGCGGCACGCCGACATCCTGCTCCAGGGCGCTGACTTGACGGGAAATAGCCGATTGCGACAGGTGCAATGTCTCGGCAGCATGGGTGAACGACCCAGCCTCTGCCGCAGCATGAAATATTCGCAACTTGTCCCAATCAAGCGACATCGCGCAGTTTTCTCCCCACTCCGGCCGCGCCATCGCGGCCAGCTCCATTTGACCCATTGCTCCCAAAATCATGTTTGATTGTCTGGGGTTGGGCCACTCAACATTCCACTGCAGCGCCGCGTGCCATCAGGCGCGGTGCGCGGCGGTTATTCTTATTCAGCAGCTTCGCGTACTGGTTCCTGGGCGGCCAGCCAGCGTTCGGCTTCAAGTGCTGCCATGCAACCCATGCCTGCTGCAGTTACCGCCTGCCGGTAGATGTCGTCCGTGACGTCGCCGGCAGCAAAGACGCCGGGAACATCGGTGGCCGTGGAATCAGCCGCCGTCCATAGATAGCCGTTCGGCTTGTGCTTGAGCTTGCCCTTGAAGAGCTCGACGGCCGGCGCGTGACCGATGGCAACAAAGACGCCATCAGTCTCAAGATCAGTGGTTTCGCCAGTCTTGATGTTCTTCAGGCGCACGCCCGAGACCGATGCCGGCAGCGGCGCCTGGGCTTCGGTGCCCGTGATCTCGTCTATGACATTGTCCCAGATGACCGTGACGTTTTCTTTGCTGAACAGGCGATCCTGCAGTATTTTCTCGGCACGGAACTGGTCGCGGCGGTGAACGATGGTCACCGACTTTGCAAGATTGGCAAGGTAAAGCGCTTCCTCGACGGCAGTATTGCCGCCCCCGACGACGACCACGTCCTTGTTGCGATAGAAAAATCCGTCGCAGGTGGCGCAAGCCGAAACGCCAAAGCCCATGAAAGACTGTTCGGTCGGAATTCCGAGCCACTTCGCCTGTGCGCCGGTGGCAATAATCAGCGCATCGCAGGTGTATTGTGTTCCACCGTCCCCGACCAGCCGGAAGGGGCGCACCGACAAGTCGACCTCGGTGATGATGTCATGCGCAATTTCGGCCCCGACATGTTCGGCCTGAATGCGCATCTGCTCCATCATCCAGGGTCCCTGGACGGGATCGGCGTAGCCCGGATAGTTCTCGACATCGGTCGTGATCATCAACTGGCCGCCCTGCTGCAGGCCCGCCACGATAAGCGGTTTCAAATTAGCGCGGGCAGCGTAGATCGCTGCGGTATAGCCCGCGGGACCGGAGCCGATAATGAGAACGGGCACATGGCGCTTCGACATAACAAGACCTTAAATTCATTTCTCACAAAAGTTGGCGCGGGCCGCAGCTCGCGTTCGACCGCCATAAGGTAGTGGCTCAGCCCCCGGTGTTGCAAGGTCTGTGCAAAACATAGGCAGGTTAGCCACAGCTTGCTGCTGCCTTTCCCGCCTCTTCGTTCCATTGTGCGCTCTGCACGAACCAGTTATGAAACTGAAGATGTCAAAAATGCGGACCACCGCCCTTTCCAGAACATAGCGACCGATTTCTGACGGAGGGAGGTCAACGCCATTTTTCGCACCATCATCAATCTATGCGCGCGGTTCGGCCTCATCATGGCGGCGACGATGCTCATACCGGCACTCATCGACCTCAATGCCGGCAGTCGCGATTGGCTCGTCTTCGTCCAGGCGGCAGGTCTTACCGCTGTCCTGTGCTGGCTGACCAGCCTTGCCACGCACCACCCCGAGATCCGCTTCACCCCCCGGCTTGGATTCCTGCTGATTGTCGCCCTCTGGCTTAGTGCGGCCGTGTTCGGCGCCCTGCCCTTCATCTTCTCGCCCCTGCCGATCAGCATCATCAAGGCCTTCTTCGAGTCCATGTCCGGCATTACTGCCACCGGAGCCACCGTCCTGACCGGTCTCGACAGGATGCCGCGCGGTATCCTGCTCTGGCGCTCGATGCTGTGCTGGTTCGGCGGCCTCGGCTTCATTGGCCTCGGGCTTTTGCTGCTGCCGTCCTTGCGCGTCGGCGGCATCCAGCTGCTGCACATGGAATCCTCGGACAAGTCGGAGAAGATACTGCCGCGCATCCACCAGATCGCGACCGGCATTGTTCTCGCCTATGTCAGCCTGACGCTGATTTGCACCATTCTCTATTTTGTTGCCGGAATGGGCATGTTCGACGCCATAAATCATGGCATGACCACCGTTGCGACGGCGGGCTTTTCGACGCACGATTCATCACTCGGCTTTTACGCGCACAACCGCGCCATCCTCATCATCGCCACCGTGTTCATGATCCTCGGTGCCCTGCCCTTCGTGCTCTATATAAAGGCGGCGATGCCGCAACGCCGGGTATCGATGAGCGATCCGCAGGTTACGCTGTTCTTCATCATCATTGTCGGCTTCAGTGCAATCCTTGCCGCCGGGCTGATGCTGGAGACCGGCATAGGGCTTGTTGACGCGATCATCGCGGCAACGTTCAACCTTGTCTCGGTGATCACCACGACGGGCTTTGCGACAGAAGACTATACGCTTTGGGGTGCCGAGGCGCTCGGCATATTCTTCCTCGTGACGTTCATCGGCAGCTGCTCCGGTTCAACTTCCGGAGGCATCAAGATCAATCGCCTCATCATTCTCTGGCAGATGGCATCTGCAAGCCTGACGCGTCTGATCCTGCCGAACGCCATCGTCAAGATGCGCTATGGAAAATCGGAGATCACCGACGAAGTCGCACAATCGGCGCTCCTGTTCATCTTTCTCTACATGGCCTCGCTCGTCGCGGGCGCCACGGTGCTTGCCATGCTCGGCAACGATCTCGGGACCGCTTTCACCGGCGCCCTGACTGCGCTTTCGAATGTCGGCCCGGGATTTGGCGAAACGATCGGCCCGGCCGGCAATTTCTCGACAATCGGCGATCCATCGCTGCTGGTTCTGAGCTATCTGATGCTCGCAGGACGGCTTGAAATCGTCACGGTTGTTATTCTCTTTACCCGTCGCTTCTGGACGAGATAAATCGCAACCTGTTTGCAACCGGCGGGCAATGCATTACACAGCAGCAGGAATCGCTTATGTATAACGCACTTACCGTGTGAAACAGGATAAAGGCACCCATGCCTCTGAAGGCGGAACTCGACGCGATCGACTGGAAAATCCTGAAACAATTGCAGGACAATGGCCGCATCACCAATGTGGAGCTCGCCGAACGCGTTGGTATCTCGGCGCCCCCCTGCCTGCGCCGCGTGCGCAAACTTGAGGAAAGCGGCGTCATCCAAGGCTATCGCGCGATACTCAACGGCGCGGTCCTTGGGCAGGACATCGTGGCGTTCTGCATGATCCGCCTGCACCGCCAGTCCGATGCCGATCTGAAGAGCTTTGCCGAGAAGACCCAGAACTGGACGCTCGTGCGCCGTGCCTGGATGGTTTCGGGTGAATCGGACTTCCTGCTTCACTGCGTTGCGAGCGACCTTTCCACCTTCCAGAACTTCGTCATCGAGGAACTCACCTCGACGCCGAACGTCGATTCGGTGCGCACATCGCTGACCATCCGCTCGGTAAAGAACGAACCTTTGATGGTGCTCTAGGCTCGTCGCGTGCGGCTGTAGAGGTTCAAGGCGACCCGGTAATACGGCCTTAGAATTTCCCGTTTCAAGCGGGCGCCGAAATTCTTGTTCTTGCCCTGAACGACCGTACCGCCAAGATCGAAATCGATCTCGCGAATGGTGATCGGCCGCGCGGAAAGAATGCGTGCGCAATGAAGCCAGCGCATCTGTATCGTCGTGTCGACCGGACGATCGAACCGCTCCGTGGCCTTCAGGAGTTCTGCGGCCGCCTCGCGGCCGACAAGTTGCATCTGCATGCCAAGGCCGGGCAAGCGCGGCTGCATGATCGAATAGATGCCCTTGCGCGCAATATCGGTTCCATGTTCGCCCCGCGCCCAGCGCGGAAAGCGGATATAATCGCCGGGCTGCATTGCCTCGAGCGCCAGTGCCAGTTGCTCGGCGAATGGCCCGTCGTCGATATCGACATCGTCCTCGATGACAAGCCCCGCATCGAGATCGCGCTCGACGATCGTCGCCCAGGCCTTGCGGTGCGACTGGAAGCAGGCGATTTCCGAAGGACGCAGCTCGAACGGGTAGTAGGGCTTATGCAATGACCGGGCATAGACCGTATCGATTTGACCCGAAGTCATGTTCAAGGCGTCAATGGCATCAAGGATTTCGGCCTCGATCGGCAGGCGTTTGATCAGCTTCTCGACGTGTTCGCCGCGCTTTGTGGCGCGCTTTAGATGGATGATCAGCGCGGCAGTCTTCACCGCAGCCCGCTCGCGAACATGGCCTCATAGACGTCGAGAATCTTTCCGGCTTCCTTTTCCAGCGGAAAATTCTGCCGCACATGGGCAAGGCCGGCCTTACCCATATCGGCGCACTGGGCCGGATCGGCGAGATAAGGCGCGATCGCTGCTTCCAGCGCCTTGCCGTCACCCGCAGGAACGACTGATCCTGTTCCGGGTGTAATCATCTCGGCATAGGCGCCCGCGTCGCTCGCGACAACCGCCGTCTGCGACGCCATGGCTTCGAGCGGCGTCAGGCCGAAGCCTTCCTTGCGGGACGGGGCAACGTAAAGCGTCATGCGGCGATACCAGATGCGCACGTCCGGCACTTCGCCGAGGAAAAGAATGCGGTCCTCAAGTCCGGCAGCGGCGATCTTCTGCCGCAGTTCCTGCTCGAAACCCTTGTTTTCAACGGTTGTGCGGCCGGTCATGATTGCCGTCCATTCCGGATGCTGCGGCAAAAGGCTGATCATTGCGTCGACGAAGAGATCGGTTCCCTTCGAATGCCGAATCCGGCCCGAACAGCCGATGAGATATTTCCCCGGCAGTCCAGAGGCCGCAACGCTGTCCTCCTCACCCAATGGCGGGTGAAACCGCTCCGTGTCGACACCGTGCATGATCACCGTGTGCGGCACCTCGAGGAAGCTGCCAGATTTCCCGCTCGTCGCGATGACGGCGTTCATTTGCCGGATCAGCCACTTGGTGAAGGACCTGTGGTCGCGCTGCGCCGCCGAGGTAAAAAGCAGCTTCAGCCGCATGCGCAACACCGAACGCATCAAAATGCCTGCGACCATCTCCGTATTGCGGCGGGCGTGCCAGATGCGGAACGGACGGGTCCGGGGCTTTAGCCATAGGCCAGGTAGACCCAACCAACGGAGCTTCGGCAAATCGTCCGGCAGGCCCGGCCCCAAGGTTGCTATCTTGAGGCCGTTCGCGCGTTGCAATGGAATAAGCTGGATGATGGTCGAGGTGACGCCGGAAAGCGTGCGCTTGAAGTTCGGCGCGATCACCTCGACGTTTGACACGGTATCGAACGACACCGCTTAAACAAATCTGAAGCCGAGGATCTCGTAGGACCGTGCGCCGCCCGGCGCATTGACTTCGATCGTGTCGCCTTCGCTCTTGCCGATCAGGGCGCGGGCGATTGGCGAGGAAACGGAAATCCGGCCCGCCTTGGGATCGGCTTCCTGGTCGCCGACGATCTGGTACGTCCGCTCTTCCTCGGTATCCTCATCGACAAGACGGATCGTTGCGCCGAACTTGATCTTGTCGCCGGAAAGCTTGGTAATGTCGATGATCTCGGCGCGCGCCGTATAGTCCTCAAGTTCGCCGACGCGACCCTCGTTGTGGCTCTGCGCTTCCTTGGCAGCATGATACTCGGCGTTTTCCGAAAGGTCGCCATGAGCGCGCGCCTCCGCAATCGCCTGGATGATGCGCGGCCGTTCTTCTTGCTGGCGCCAGCGCAGCTCTTCCTTGAGCTTATCAAATCCTGCCTGAGTCATCGGGACCTTTTCCATGTCCTCTCCTTTCGTTGTAGTGCCAAAACGGGCCAAAACAGAGCCGCGCGGCACAAAAAGAAAACGGTCGCCGGAGCTCAAAGCTTCGGAACCGTTCAATCATTCCTGACTTAATATAGCATCGTTTCAGGCAATTTCACGAAGAAAGTGGAAATAGTGCCGGCAAACGGATTTGCGGGCGATGCGGTATCGAATCACAAGGGACTCACATCACTGTGAGGCGACCGAACCGTCGAAATGTGTTCTCAATTTCCCAAACTGACTCGCCACGCCCGACAACGCCCGCGATGAAAGGACCCTCATCGATGCGACGGAGAACAGCTATTTTGCTGGCAAGCGCCCTTTGCTTTGGCGCCCAGATAGCCCAGGCCGAGACCTTCGACACCGAGAAAACGCCAGTCGCCTCCGAGACGGTCGCGAGCAATCTCGACCACCCCTGGAGCCTCGCCTTCCTTCCGGATGGCGCCCTTCTCGTAACGGAGCGCGCCGGGAATATACGTATCGTCAAGGATGGCAATGTATCGGAACCGCTGAAAGGTGTACCGAAGGTCGCCGCGATGGGCCAAGGCGGCCTGCTCGATGTCGTGCTGGCGCCGGATTTTGCGCAAAGCGGGCGCATCTTTTTCACCTTCTCAGAACCTGGCAAGGACGGCGCGGGCACTGCGATTGCAAGCGCCAGACTCGTGCGCAGTGGACAGGGCGGAACCCTCGAGGACGTCACCGTCCTCACCTCGATGCGCAAGAAGACCAGCAAGGGCCAGCACTTCGGCTCGCGCATCGTCATTACGCCCGATGGCAAGCTGTTCGTGACGATGGGCGAGCGCGGCGACAGCAACCGCGCCCAGGATTTCAAGGATGAAGCAGGTTCCGTGCTTCGCATCAATGCCGACGGTACCACGCCGGCCGACAATCCTTTTGCCGATGGCAAGAAGGGGCTACCGCAAATCTGGTCGAAGGGCCACCGCAATCCGCAAGGGGCGACCTGGGATCCAGTCACGCAGTCGCTCCTGACAGTGGAGCATGGGGCCAAGGGAGGTGATGAAATCAACCAACCCCAGGCAGGCAAGAATTATGGCTGGCCGGTCATCTCCTACGGCAAGGATTATTCCGGCGCCAAGATCGGTAAGGGCACGAAGGCCAAGGGTTACGAGCAGCCACTCCACTATTGGGATCCGTCGATTGCGCCGTCGGGGCTGGCCGTCTACGAAGGCGAGATGTTTCCTGAATGGAAGGGCGATCTCCTTGTCGGATCGCTGAAGTTTGCAACGCTGGTGCGACTTGAACGCGATGGAAAAGGCACGATCGGAACCGAGGAGCGCATGCTCAAGGACGCGTTCGGCCGTATCCGCGACGTCCGCGTCGCGCCGGATGGCTCGGTCTATCTTCTAACCGACGATGCTGATGGCAGGATCGTTCGATTGACACGCGCGCGAGCGAGCTAAGCGTCTTGCAGTCGGCGGTTGCAGCAGTTAGAGCAATTGCGACTGCGGAACCTGATGTAACCGCACCAACTTGTGGGATCGTCATGACGCATGGCCGCGCCAATATTCTGTTGCTTCTTGCCGGAGCGATCTGGGGTTTCGGCTTCGTTGCCCAGTCGACGGCCATGGCCAGCGTCAAGCCGTTCATGTTTGTCGCCATCCGCTTTTTTCTTGCGGCGCTGACCGTCCTGCCTCTCGCGATGCGCGAGGCAAAAAACGCGCGCCAAGGCCTGACACAGCGCGATTATCTCGGCTTTGTCTTCATCGGCCTCCTGCTCTTTTCCGGCGCAGCCCTGCAGCAGGTTGGCATGCTCACATCGTCGGTCACCAATGCCGGGTTCCTGACTGGGCTTTACGTCGTCATGGTGCCGATCCTCGGCGTATTCCTGTTTTGGCAATGGCCCCATCCAGTCGTCTGGCCCTGCGCCCTGACTGCGCTTGCCGGTATCTACCTTCTTTCCGGAGGCCGTCTCGATGGTCTGACTGTTGGAGACTGGCTTATCGTGGGATGTGCGGTTTTCTGGGCACTGCAGATCATCTTCATCAACCGCATCGGCGTTCAGAGTGGACGCCCGATCATGCTGTGCCTCGTGCAGTATCTGGTTTGCGGCATCCTCGGCCTGCTGGTCTCGATGACAAGCGAGCGGACCGAACTGTTTTCGATCCTCGCGGCCGGTCCGGAACTCATTTTTGCGGGTGTCCTGTCGTCGGGCGTAGGCTTCACCCTGCAGGCCGTCGGCCAGCGTTTTACAACGGCGCCGCAGGCCGCCATCATGCTTTCGTCCGAAGCCCTTTTTGCCGCGATCTTCGGCATCATTCTGCTCGGCGAGCGCCTGACGCTTCAGGGCCTTGTCGGGTGCGCCCTCATTTTTTCGGCAATGATCGCTGTCGAACTCATCCCGATGCTGCGCAACAAGTCACGCCTTGAAGATCAAGGTCGCCCCGCCGGCAATCAGGGCAAATCCGGCCACGTGCTGCCAGGTGAATGATTCCTTGAGATAAAACACCGAAAACAGGCTGAAGACGACGAGCGTGATGACCTCCTGCATCGTCTTCAGTTCAGCGGTCGAATAGACCGTGTGGCCGATGCGATTGGCGGGAATGGCCAGCCAATATTCCATCAGCGCAATGCCCCAGCTGATGAACACCACTTTCGCCAATGGCGCTGACGGAAACTTCAGGTGACCGTACCAGGCGAAGGTCATGAAAACATTGGAAGCAATAAGCAGGAAAATGGGCGCAATGGATGGCGATAGGAAATTCGGCATGATCGCTCTTTCAGGAAGATAGGTCGTTGGCTACGGCAGGCTAAATGCACCGGCAATTGCAGCAAAATCAAGCCATTTGCGGGCCCGTCATGTTTCGATCCCAAATGTTAAGAAGCCGCTGACCTTTCCTTTACGATTTGCCTCTACTTTCACCCGTTGCTGCGCCTCGATTCAGGCAATGGGATGTGGTGACATGAGTTGTGCGTTGTCGTCCGCTGTGCGCTTGAAGCGCTTATCCACGATACTGCTCCTGTCTGTGTCGACGACCCTCAGTGGCTGTGGCATGGACGAGGTGCGCCGTCCCATGGCCGACGTCGGCAGCGGTTCGGATACCGCCATTGCCAGCAGGTCGCTTGCCAGCGAAGAAAACCAGGTCGCTGTCGAAACGCAAACGCTGCCGAGCTCCGGGATGGACCAAATGGCCGGGCCACCCCCCGATGTCATTTCTGTGCCGGACACCAGCCAGGCGGCGAGCGAACCGATCGAGGCGGCGACGCCGACCCTGCAGCCACCCGAGGCAGCGCCGGAAATTCCGCGGCTTGGCGAGACCAAGCCCTATTCCCTGCCCGAAATGGAACCACCGTCGGATGATGACAAGAGCTATGGCTACCTGAAAAATTATAGCTATCCCAATGCGATACGCGATCCTATCGCACGCGGCGAAAGCGTTCTCGGCATGTCCGGCGGCGAGATGGCCTGCCGCACCGAACTCAAGAAGCTTGGCGTGGTGTTTCAGGAAAAGCCGCCAATCAACGATGGCGGCGCCTGCCGCATCGACCATCCGCTTGCGGTCAGCGGCTTTGCCAGCGGCAATATAAAGCTGAAGCCGACGGCGACCCTGAATTGCCATATGACGCTTGCATTCGCCCGCTGGGTCAAGGGCGACCTCTCGCCATCGACGCGGCTGCGCTACCTTTCGGGCATCAACACCATACATCAGGCGTCGAGCTATTCCTGCCGCACCATGAGCAGCCAGCGCGGCCGGCCCATGTCCGAGCATGCCAGGGGCAATGCGCTCGACATTGCGAAAATCACGCTCAACAACGGCCGCGAAATCGAGGTCGAAAGGCCGGGGCTCTTCTCGTTCCGCCAGCGTGGTCTTCTCAACACCGTTCGTTCGGATGCTTGCGACTATTTCACCACCGTGCTCGGACCCGGTTATGACCGTTTTCACAGCACGCACTTCCATTTCGACCTGATGCAGCGGCGCAGCGGCCACCGCGCCTGCCGCTGATCATTGCGGATTTAACTGCCGCTGCTTGTAGCTCCGATATTCCCAGACGGTGACGACGATCAGGATGGCGCTGGTCGCGGCGCCGATAGCCAGCGGTGAAAGTGCCGGGCAAATGACCGCCAATCCGGCACACAGCACCAGCCCCACGAGATGGGATAGCGGTACCCGGCCATTGACGTAGCGCTTGAAGAGAAGATTGCCGACAAGATAAAGCGCCGTGCCGCCGACCGACGTCCAGATCATGGCTGCTTCCGCATGGCCGAGCGGATGATCCAGCACCAACTCGTCCGAGACGGCGACGACAATGATGCCAGCGACCAGCAGCACGTGGACATAGGTATAGGCGATGCGGGCGATTCGCCCCGGATCGTCGGTCTCTGCAATCTTGTGATGCGCCGCCGACTGGCCGAGATTGAAATAGATGAGATACATGGCGACGGACGCGACGAAAGTCGTCAAGAACGCCGCCAGCGAAACCAGGCTCCATTCATGCTCTGAAAAGGTGGCGCCGGATACGAGGATGGATTCGCCGAGTGCAATGATGATGAAAAGGGCCGCCCTTTCAGCCATATGGTCGCCGCTGACATTCCAGTCCGTGGTGATTGAGGCGCCAAGCCGGGGCGCCCAAAATCCCACGGCCGGCCCAATGATCTCAATTGCCAGCGCCCCTGCCCACAGCGGTAGACGATATTCCGGCATGGCCAGGCCACCGGCAAGCCAGAAGATCGCCGAAATACTGAGCCACACGGCAATGCGCTGGAAGTTGCGGAAGTTGGCGTCGTCGTGATGCCGCACCGCCCACAGCATGAACAGGGTGCGTCCAAGTTGCATTGACACATAGGCGAGCGCAAAGACGATGCCGCGTCCGGCAAAGGCGGCGGGGATCGAGGTGGAGAGCACAAGCCCGGCGAGCATCAGCGCGAACAGCATCGTGCGCACCGGCGCGGTTGCAGGGTCGAGCCAGTTGGTGACCCACATTGTATAGACCCATACCCACCAAACGGCCGTGAGCAGCAGCGCGCTTTCGGCAAGGCCCTCGAGGCTCAGATCATGCAGGAGGAAATGCGATATCTGCGTAATGGCGAATACGAAGACGAGGTCGAAGAAGAGTTCGACAAAATCGACCTTCGCACTATCAGCAGCATCCCGCTGACGGGAATAGTCCCGAATTGCCCCGAAGAATGCCACGCCCCATCTCCCAAATCATTAGCCTGCCCGTAAGATGAAGCGGTTCCAGCCAAAAATGAAATGGTTTTTGCCGCAGCCAGGACCTGAATGCTCGCTTCAAACTCCTGACAATTTGGGGTTGCGCTCGCGCGCCGCTTTCCCACTTTTAGATGATCAAACAACTCCGGGAGGAACCCATGCGCTTCGTTGACCGCTATCCAATCATCGTCACAGACCGCAAGGAGGCCTGCCGCGACTTCTGGATCGAGCATCTTGGCTTTGTCAGCGCCTTCGACAGCACCTGGTTCTCTTACCTCATGGCCGAAGATCAATCGGCCAGCATCGCTTTCATGACGCCGGACCACCCTTCCGCCCCGCCCGGTCCGGAAAAGTTCAGCGGAACCGGCATGTGTTTCGAGCTCCAGGTGGAGGATGCCCGGGGAGCCTTCGACAAGATTTCATCCACCGGCCTCAAGATCGAATACCCGCTGACCGACGAGCCCTTTGGCCAGCGCCGCTTCGGCTTTCATGATCCATCGGGCCTCTGGATCGACGTTGTCGAGCAAATCGAATCGGCAGCTGGATTTTGGGATCGCTACATGATCGGCAGCCAGAGCTGATCGGTCAGATTTCCTTCGGCACCGGGGTGGGCTTGCCGTCCTTGTCCAGCGCAACCATGATGAAGTCGGCGTGGGTGACGAGTTCCATCAGATCGGACAGGTAGCGTTGCGCCCAGGCCTCGACCTTGAGCGTGATCGAAGTGCGTCCGACATGGGCGATATGGGTGTAGATGCACAGCGTATCGCCGATCTTGACCGGTTTTGCGAAGGCCATTTCCTTGACGGCAGCCGTCACTACGCGTCCGCGCGCCCGTTCCGCGGCCCGAATGCCGCAGGACAAATCCATCTGCGCCATGACCCAGCCACCGAAAATGTCCCCGGCCGCGTTGGCGTCCGCCGGCATCGCCAGCGTGCGCAGGGTGAGTTCGCCGATAGGCTTCATCTCTTCGGTCAATTGCCGTCTCCGTCAATGAATTGCGTTGCCGCCATGATGGGGTGCGGTCGCGGGATTGAAAAGGGGCCTTCGCCCGCCACTGTCAGAAACCCGACATTGCGGGTCGTTGACCGGTTTCGGTTTCGTATCGCCGCTGGCTTAGTCTGGCAATACAGCGAACGTACCGGAGGGGATCATGAAAATAACCGACGTCAGGACCTTCGTGGTCGGCAATCCGCCGCCCTCGTTCGGCGGCACATGGTTCCTCTTCGTCAAGTTGACGACCGACTCCGGCGTTGTCGGCTATGGCGAGGCCTATAATTCCACGGTCAGTCCGCAGGTTATGCGCAAGGTCATCGAGGACGTCGCCGAGCGCTGGCTCATAGGCGAAGACCCGCACCACATCGAACGATTTTTCCGCCGCGCCTATTCGAGCGGCTTCACCCAGCGTCCTGACGTGACGGTCATGGGCGCCGTTTCGGCGCTGGAAATGGCCTGCTGGGACATCATCGGCAAGGAAGCCGACAAGCCGGTCTATGAACTGCTTGGCGGCAAGGTGCACGAGCGGCTGCGCAGCTATACCTACATCTATCCCAAGCCCGAACTCGGCGAGACCTCCGCCATCTACTGGAACGCGGAAGCATCAGCCGAGCGTGCCGCCGAATATGTGGCGGAAGGCTATACTGCGGTGAAGTTCGACCCCGTTGCCCCCTATACTTCGTTCGATCCGCGCCAGCTTTCGCTGGAACAACTCGATCTCGGCGAGAAATTCGTTCGCCTCGTGCGTGAAGCCGTCGGCGGCAAGGCCGACCTTCTGTTCGGCACCCATGGCCAGATGACGCCGACCAGCGCGGTGCGGCTGGCCAGGCGGCTCGAACCCTATGACCCGCTGTGGCTGGAGGAACCGGTGCCGCCTGATATGCCGGAGAACATGGGGTATGTGCAGCAGCACACCTCGATCCCGGTCGCGGCGGGCGAGCGCCTGACGACGAAGTACGAATTCCAGCGCCTTCTCGTCAATCGTGCCGCCAATATACTGCAGATGAATCTCGGCCGCGTCGGCGGCATTCTCGAAGCCAAGAAGATCGCAGGCATGGCGGAGACATTCCATGCGCAGATCGCACCGCACCTTTATTGCGGGCCAATCGTCGGAGCCGCCAACATCCAGATCTCCACCTGCAGCCCGAACTTCCTGATCCTTGAATGTATCCAGGGCTTCAGAGGGTTCCACGCCGATATCCTGAAAAGGCCGATCAAATGGGAGGACGGCTACGTCATTCCGTCTTCGGAACCCGGCCTCGGCGTCGAACTTAACGAGGACGTCGCCGCCGCGCACGCCTATGACGGCCATGACCTGCATCTCGGCATGGGACGCGATCCGCTGATCGTATGGACCTGATGGGGCCCATCGATCTGGGCTCTGAGGCCGGTCGCGATTCCGCCTCGGCGCGCTCAGCCATAGCCGTCAAAGCTGCCTTCCCGCGTTCCACGAAAATAATTGTCGCATGTAAAGCTTGATGCCATTATTCCGCTGTATTTCAAGGAAAAATCAGCTCATATATTAATCGCATTTTTCTTCGAAAGAGCCGATCCGTGCCGCTCCATATCGAACTTGTGGGTAGCCTTGCTGCCGTGATCACCACGCTGTGCTGGATCCCGCAGATCATCAAGATCATGCGGCACCGCGAAACGGCCAGCATTTCCCTTGTATCCAACGCTTCGCTGATGCTCGGCGTTTTCCTGTGGCTGATCTACGGCATGATGATCGGCTCATGGCCGGTGATCATGGCCAACGGCGTCACTTTCCTGCTCATCCTCGCCATTCTCGGCCTGAAAATCCGCTACGGCTGATTGCCAGCAAACCGGCCTGGCTTGGCCGCCCTCCTGACAACCTGTTGTCAGGAGCCTGTCAGTTTCTGCCGGGCCGCCCTTTCCATTTCGCCGGACTCTTACCATATTCGACGAATGGCTAAATCTCCTGACAAGTACAAAGTAAGCGGTTTCGGCGAAGCGCCCCAACCCGAGCTGGAAGGCACGCCGCTTTCCGGCTCTATCAGCGATTGGGCGAACCAGATCACCGAAGCTTCGGCCAAAGCCAAGCCAGCGAAGGCCAAGGCAAAGCAGGGCGCCAAGACGCAATCCAGCGCGTCGCGGACATCGCGCGGGACGTCGATCGGCGGATCGACCGACCCGAAGACGCGCGCGGCCGCCGGCCTTAATCCCGTTGCTGGCCTCGATATCAGGCTCGAGGATGCTGGAAGTATCGCACCGGGCGGAGCCACGGCAACGGTCGCAGCGCTGGCGGCGCTCATCGAGAGTGGCAATCCGCTCTTCAAGAACGGCGCTGCATGGCAGCCGCACCGTCCGGCACGGCCCGAGAAATCCGAGGGCGGCATCCAGATCAGCATGGAGACCGATTTCCAGCCGTCCGGCGACCAGCCGACGGCGATCCAGGATCTCGTCTCCGGCATCAAGGATAATGACCGCACCCAGGTCCTGCTCGGCGTTACGGGTTCGGGTAAAACCTTCACCATGGCCAAGGTGATTGAGCAGACCCAGCGTCCGGCGCTCATTCTCGCGCCAAACAAGACATTGGCCGCGCAGCTTTACGGCGAGTTCAAATCCTTCTTTCCGAACAATGCGGTAGAGTATTTCGTTTCATACTACGATTACTACCAGCCGGAAGCCTACGTTCCACGCTCGGACACCTATATCGAGAAGGAATCCTCGATCAACGAGCAGATCGACCGGATGCGCCACTCGGCCACCCGCTCGCTCCTCGAGCGTGACGACGTCATCATCGTCGCTTCCGTCTCCTGCATCTACGGTATCGGCTCGGTCGAAACCTATACGGCGATGACCTTCGAGATGAAGATCGGCGACCGCCTCGACCAGCGCGCGCTGCTCGCCGATCTCGTGGCGCAGCAATACAAGCGACGCGACATGGACTTCACGCGTGGTTCGTTCCGCGTGCGCGGCGACACGATCGAACTCTTCCCGGCCCACCTTGAGGATCGCGCCTGGCGCATTTCCATGTTCGGCGACGAGATTGAGGCAATTACCGAATTCGATCCGCTGACCGGGCAGAAGACCGGCGATTTGCGTTCGGTAAAGATCTACGCCAATTCGCACTATGTAACGCCGCGCCCTACGCTGAACCAGGCGATCCGGTCGATCAAGGAAGAGCTCAAGCATCGGCTTGTGGAACTCAACGCCGCTGGACGCCTGCTCGAAGCGCAGCGCCTCGAACAGCGCTGCACCTTCGATCTGGAAATGCTGGAGGCCACTGGCTCCTGCGCCGGCATCGAGAATTATTCGCGCTATCTGACCGGCCGCAAGCCCGGGGAACCGCCGCCGACGCTGTTCGAGTATATTCCGGACAATGCGCTGGTCTTTATCGACGAGAGCCACGTTACGGTTCCGCAGATCGGCGCCATGTACAAGGGCGACTTCCGCCGCAAGGCGACCCTCGCCGAATATGGCTTCCGCCTCCCCTCGTGCATGGACAACCGTCCCCTGCGCTTCGAGGAGTGGGACGCCATGCGCCCGCAGACCGTTGCGGTCTCGGCAACACCGAGCAACTGGGAGATGGAAGAGTCCGGCGGCGTCTTTGCCGAACAGGTCATCCGGCCAACTGGCCTGATCGATCCGCCGGTCGAGGTGCGCCCGGCGAAAAGCCAGGTCGACGATGTGCTCGGCGAAATTCGCGAGACGACAGCCAAGGGTTACCGCACCCTCGTTACGGTTCTCACCAAGCGCATGGCAGAGGATTTGACCGAATATCTGCACGAGCAGGGTGTTCGGGTGCGCTACATGCACTCGGATATCGACACGCTCGAACGCATTGAAATCCTGCGCGACCTGCGGCTCGGCGCCTTTGACGTTCTCGTCGGCATCAACCTTCTGCGTGAGGGTCTCGACATTCCCGAGTGCGGTTTCGTCGCCATTCTCGATGCCGACAAGGAAGGGTTCCTGCGCTCCGAAACCTCGCTGATCCAGACGATCGGCCGTGCCGCCCGCAATGTCGACGGCAAGGTCATCCTCTATGCGGACCACGTAACAGGCTCCATGGAGCGGGCGATGGCGGAAACCAACCGCCGCCGCGAGAAGCAGGAGGCCTATAACGCCGAGCACGGCATCACGCCCGCCAGCGTCAAGAAAAACATCGCTGATATTCTCAACAGTGTTTACGAACGTGACCACGTACGGGCTGACATTTCCGGCTTTGCCGAGTCCGGCGCCATGATCGGCAACAATCTGAAGTCGCATCTCGAGCATCTCGAACGGCAGATGCGCGAAGCGGCCGACGACCTCGACTTCGAAGTGGCGGCACGGCTGCGCGACGAGATCAAGCGCCTGCGCGAGACGGAACTTGCTATCGCCGACGACCCGATGGCGCGCGAGGTGGAACTGGAAAGTCCGGCCACGGGACGCACCAAGGGACGGCACAATGCCGGGCGGGCGATGCACCGCGTCGTTACCGACGATCAGGACCAGGACTCGCAGCTGTTCCGCAAGCCGCATCTCGACGAGATGGGCGGCGACACGACGCGGCCGCTCGGCGTCTTCCGCAAGAATACGCTCGACGAGATGACGGTCGGTCGGACGGAAAAGCCAGTCGTCGGTTCAGTGCCGCAAAAGCCCGCCTTTACCGGCACGAACAGGAACGACCACGAGATCGTGCGGCGTGAGCGTTCGGGCGTCGGGTCCTACGAAGATGCAGGCGATGCGCGCAAGAAGCGGCGACCCGGCAAGACCGGTCGGCCCGGGCGGTAATCAGGGCAGCGCAGTGACGGCTGCCTGATCAGTCCTGTTTGCCGAAGGCCGCCTGCCCTGCCGCCAGGATTTCATCGGCAAATGCCGGATCATCGACGGCGCGCGAAAGAACCAGCGTGCCGACGAGACCCGCCATGGTGGCAAGCGCCTTCTCGCGTTTCGCCTCTGCGGATACGCCCGGTATGATCTTAGCCAGAATATCAAGCAGGGCACGCGTTCCATGCGTAAAGCGCGCGCGCACGCGTCCGCTCTGCCGCGCGATGTCGGGAGCAAGCGCCGCCATGGTGCAACCCGTTGCCCGGTGGTCGCGATGCTCCTTGAGGAGATAGGCATCGGTGAGGGCGGCGAACGCCTCCTCGGGCGACCGATCCGCGAGTTTGCCCCACTTTTCCGCCGATTGGTCCATGGAAGCCGCACAGGCTTCGGCGATCAAATCGTCCTTTGAGGCGAAGTGGCCATAGAAGCCGCCATGGGTGAGGCCAGCACTTTTCATAAGATCCGCGACGCCGATGCCATCAAAGCCCTTGTCGCGAAATTCGCGGCTCGCAACTTCGATGATGCGGTCCCGATTCTTGGCAGCCTGTTCCTTGCTCACACGCATGACACCATCCTCACGAAAATTCCTTGTTGACATTTTATATGATGAACGTCATTTATAGTCAATCATTATGATCATCATTTAAATGCGGCTGCGATACGCCCGCACAGGAGCAGTTCATGCGCTACAAGCTTTTCGGCAACCATACGGGCCTGCGGGTTTCGGAATTTGCGCTTGGTACCGGCAATTTCGGTACCGGCTGGGGTTACGGCTCCACCGCCGACGTCGCCAAACAGATATTCGACGCCTATGCTGAAGCGGGCGGCAATTTCATCGATACAGCAGACAGCTATCAGTTCGGGCAGTCTGAGACCATCCTCTCCGATCTCATCGCGGCAGAGCGCGACAACTTCGTTCTCGCCACCAAATATTCACACGGCGCTTCTGCTAATGTCGGGCCCTCTGTTGTCGGCAATAGCCGCAAATCCATGATCCAGGCGGTGGAAGCAAGCCTGAAGCGGCTGAAGACGGAGCGTATCGACCTGCTTTGGGCCCACATGTCCGATGAGATGACGCCCATTGACGAGATCGTGCGGAGCTTCGAAGACCTCGTTCGCGCCGGAAAGATTGTCTATGCAGGCTTCTCCAATTTCCCCGCCTGGCGGATCGCCAGCGGCGCGACAATCGCCGCGCTGCGCGGCTGGACGCCGATTGTCGGCCTCCAGACCGAATACAGTCTTGTCGAGCGGACTGCCGATCGTGAACTGCTGCCTATGGCGCGCGGTTTCGGGCTTGGCGTCGTCGGCTGGTCGCCGCTCGGCGGCGGACTTCTGACAGGCAAATACCGCATGGGTGAAGAAGGCCGCGCAACTGGTCTGGGTGTCGTCATTCAGCACGAAGACAGCACACAGCGCACGCTGATCATCAATGAAGTCATTGCAATCTCTGCAGAAATCGGCGTAACGCCGAGCCAGGTCGGCATTGCATGGGTCGCCGCCAAGGGCGTCCTGCCGATCATCGGCCCAAAGACGCTCGACCAGTTCCGCGACAATATCGGCGCTACAGCACTGGTTCTCACCAGTGAACAGGTAGAAAGGCTTGACCGCGTCAGCGCAATTGCACTGGGCGCGCCGCATGAACTGATCGGCAGCGAGCGTACACGCCAGCGGCTGACGGGCGGCAAGCTCGAAGTTCTCGACCTTTCTTCGGCTCCCCTCATCTGATAGACGCCACACCACATTTGCGAAAGCGCCGACCATGCTCTCCACACCTCTCGCCGCCCTGCTGGCCCGCCGCAATATTCATTATGGCTGGGTCGTTGTTGCCGTCACCTTCATCACGATGCTGGTCACCGCCGCGGCGGTGGGCGCACCCGGCGTGCTCATCGTTCCACTTGAAAAGGAGTTCGGCTGGGAAACGGAACAGATCGCAACCGCGTTTTCCATCCGCCTCCTGCTGTTCGGCCTCATGGGGCCGTTCGCCGCCGCTTTCATGAACTATTTCGGCGTCAGGCGTGTCGTCTGCGTTGCGTTGATCCTCATCACGGCCGGACTTTTTGCTTCGCTGGCGATGACGCGGATCTGGGAGCTGGTGCTTCTGTGGGGCGTAGTCGTGGGCTTCGGCACCGGCTTGACCGCCATGGTGCTCGGCGCAACCGTGGCGACGCGCTGGTTTACGGAGCGGCGCGGCCTCGTACTGGGCATGCTGACCGCAAGTTCCGCGACCGGTCAGTTGATCTTCATGCCGCTGATGGCTTCGCTAAGCGAAAATTACGGCTGGCGCACGGCAATCGTTCTCATCTGTGCCATGCTGCTCGTCGCTGTTGTGGGTGTCTTTTTCCTGATGCGCGATCGCCCGTCGGATGTCGGCTTGCCGGCCTATGGCGACAAGCTCGTCGCGACCACCGTGCCGGTGACCGGCGGCCTGCTCTCGCTCATTACCATGCCGCTGCTGGCCCTGAAGGAGGCATCGCGCAGTTCGACCTTCTGGGTGCTGTTCGCCACCTTCTTCGTTTGCGGCGCAAGCACCAATGGCCTCATCGGCACGCATTTCGTGGCGCTGTGCGGCGATTACGGTCTTGCCGCCGTCGGGGCGGCAAGCGTGCTCGCCATGATGGGCTTTTTCGATTTCTTCGGTACGATTGGATCGGGCTGGCTTTCCGATCGGGTCGACAATCGCTGGTTGCTCTTCTGGTACTACGGCCTCCGCGGCCTCTCGCTGCTCTATCTGCCCTATTCGGATTTCTCCTTTTACGGCCTCTCCCTCTTTGCCATGTTCTACGGGCTCGACTGGATCGCCACCGTGCCGCCGACGGTGAAGCTTGCGACCGAGCGCTTCGGCCGGGAAAAGGCAGGCCTGATGTTCGGCTGGATCTTTGCCGGACACCAGCTCGGCGCGGCATCAGCGGCCTATGGCGGTGGTTTTGCCCGCACTGAATATGCTACCTATGTCCCCGCATTCCTTGTCGCGGGCATCCTGTGCCTCATTGCAGCGCTGCTGGTGCTGACATTGAGCAAGCAGAGCAAGGACGATGCCGTCCCGGAACCCGCACCGGCGGGTTGAGGCCGGGCGACACGAAACGAGCTGTGGGTTTCCGTCGAAAACGCTGCATTGAGGACATCGACCGATGCTAAGAGAGTCCGCGCGCCGGTTCGTCGCGCGGAATCACTCGAAGCAACTGGAGCATGGATGAAGGTCGACATCGACATGGGAGCGGCGCCCGCCGGCGCAAAAGCCATGCTCGATCTCGAAGAGCTTCTGGCCACGCGTCTTCTCGTGCAGGGCAATTCCGGTTCCGGCAAATCGCATCTCCTGCGCCGCCTGCTCGAACAGAGCGCACAATGGGTCCAGCAATGCGTGATCGATCCGGAAGGCGATTTCGTCACTCTTGCCGAGAAATACGGCCATGTCATTGTTGACGGCGCACGCACGGAAAGCGAGCTGACGCGCATTGCAGCGCGTATTCGCCAGCACCGCGTTTCAGTGGTCCTCGATCTCGAAGGCCTCGATGTCGAGCAGCAGATGCGCTGCGCGGCGGCCTTTCTCGGCGGCCTCTTCGATGCGGAGCGCGACTACTGGTATCCGATGCTCGTCGTCGTCGACGAAGCCCAGCTTTTCGCTCCGGCTGTCGCCGGCGAAGTATCGGACGAGGCCCGCAAGCTGTCGCTCGGCGCGATGACCAACCTCATGTGCCGGGGGCGTAAACGCGGCCTTGCCGGCGTTATCGCCACCCAGCGTCTCGCCAAGCTCGCCAAGAATGTTGCTGCCGAGGCCTCCAATTTCCTCATGGGGCGGACGTTCCTCGATATCGACATGGCCCGCGCTTCGGATTTGCTCGGCATGGAACGACGCCAGGCCGAACAGTTCCGCGACCTCGCCCGCGGTCATTTCGTGGCGCTTGGACCCGCCCTCTCGCGAAGGCCCTTGGCGGTTACAATCGGCACGGTCGAGACTTCGGCGCGGTCATCGAGCCCCAAGCTCACGCCGCTGCCGCAGCCCGGTGAGGATGCCCGAGACCTGATCTTCACGCCGGCCCCGGAAGAGCGCAGGACGCCAATCCGGCGTGCGCCCACTCCGCCGCCGACAACGCCGACTGCGGACATTCTGAGCCAGCTCAACCAGGCGGCAAAGGCGGCTGCCCAGCCGGACAACCCTGCCCCGATGCTCTTCCCCGAAATCGACGAGGCGGAGCGCAACGCGTCGATCAGCGCCGTCATGCAGGAAATGCTGGCAGATCCGGACGCGTCATTCCGCACCGATGCCGTCCTTTACCAGGATTTCCTCGTCCGCTGTCGCATTCGCCGCGTGCCTGGCGATGCATTGTCCCTGCCAGAGTTTCGGCGCCGCCTCGCAGTCGCCCGCGCCGGCATCGATGGTGAAACGGCGCAAAGCGAGCCATGGCAGCAGGCGCTCGAACTTTCCAAGACATTGCCGGACGACGTTCAAGGCGTGTTCTTCATTGTCGCGCAGGCGGCGGTTAAAGGCAGCAGTTGCCCGTCCGACGCCACGCTGGCGCGAGCCTATGGTACGCATTCGACCCGACGTGCCCGCCGGCTGCTCACCTATTTCGAGGAACAGGGCCTGATCGTGGTCCGCACCGATTTTACCGGCAATCGCATCGTTGCCTTTCCCGATCTTGGCTGCGAGACCGGCCCCGGCGATCCAAACGGCCCTGAGGAAGCGCCCGAACAGGAGGCCGCAGAGTAGTCAGGTCAGATCGCCCAAGAGCGGCAAGAGTTCGCCCAGATGGTTGATCTGCCGGAAGCGTGGCTCCTCAACGGGCGCATCGACGTGCTCGAGCACCCAGGTGAGTTCGTGCGGCACGAAGACGCCCCAGCTGCCCGCCTCGAGCGCCGGAATCACATCGGATTTCAGCGAATTGCCGATCATCATGGCCCGCTCCGCGCCATCGCCATGACGCCGGAAGATGGTCTCGTAGGTCGCCTTGTCCTTGTTGCTTACGATCTCGACCGCATCGAAAAAGTCGCCAAGCCCCGATTGCGCCAGCTTGCGCTCCTGATCGAACAGGTCGCCCTTGGTGATCAGCACAAGCCGGTAGGCATCCGACAACGCCTCCAGCGTTTGCGTAACGTGCGGCAGCGTCTCGACGGGGTGGCGCAGCATTTCGCGGCCGGCCGCAAGAATATCGGCAATGATCGATGCGGGCACCCGCCCCTCGGTAACCTCCACGGCGGTCTCGACGAGAGACAGGGTGAACCCTTTTATCCCGAAGCCGTAAAGGTCGAGATTGCGCTTTTCGACGGCAAGAAGCCGCCCGGAAAGGTCAGGAACGGCGGCATAGGGCGCGAGGAGATCGGCAAAATGCCGTTCTGAACTGCGGAAAAACTGTTCGTTCTGCCACAGCGTGTCATCGGCATCGAAACCGATCGTGGTAAGAGCGCCAGGCGCAAGCATATCGCGTTCCACTTGCATGATTATTTTCCTTCATTCAAACATTGTCTGCAGCGCCCGCGCATGGAATCGGGCGTTCGACCTTTTAGCAGATTTGGGGCCACGCTTGGCATCTTCCGCCGAAGCATAAACGGGGAATGGCATCAGAGTGAATTGGCTCGCAAAGCCCGTCATGCTCCTGGCATTGATGCTCCTGCCTTCGCTGGGCGCGTCGGCGGCCGAGTCCCCGGCTGCCACGCCGCAGGTGCCACCGCCGCCTCCGACCATCGGGCAGATATGTGCAGCCATTGCGACCCATGCCGATGGTTTCGGTGTGCCACGCGATTTCTTCGCCCGGCTGATCTGGAAGGAAAGCCGGTTTGATGTGCAGGCGGAGAGCCCGGTCGGCGCGCAGGGCATTGCCCAGTTCATGCCGCGTACAGCCAAAGAAAGGCGGCTCGACGACCCCTTCGACTTTCATAAGGCGTTGCCGGCTTCCGCGAGCTTTCTCAGAGACTTGCGCAAGGCATTCGGCAATTGGGGATTGGCCGCTGCGGCCTATAATGCCGGCCCCACGCGCGTTGCCAACTGGCTGGCCAGCGGCGGATTCCTTCCCCTCGAAACCGAGGAATACGTCCTCGACATAACCGGGCAATCGCCCGATGATTTTGCTGCGGGAGCCGACATCAACAAGCGTCCGCTCAACGCCAAACTCAGCTTCGATGCCGCGTGCCGCCAGTTGCCGATCGTTCGGTTCGAAACCGTTGCCATGTCGCAGATCAAGCCCAAGCCCTGGGGGATCCAGATCGCCGGCAATTTCCGCCGCGCTGCCGCGGCGCGCCAGCTCGACCGCCTGCGCAAGAGCTTCCCCGCCATCCTTGATACGCATGAGCCGGTCATCAGCCGCAACCGCACTCCGATGGGAAGGCGCGGCATCTATGCGGTGCGGATAGGCGCCGACAGCCGTCCGGAAGCCGACAAGATCTGCGCCCAGTTGCACAGCGCTGGCGGCGCTTGCATCGTGCTGCGCAACCGCTGAGCGGGCGCGATACACCCCTTGGAACGTCTCGTTTCTTTCGCGTCAAAGGTGTCATCGGGCGAACTTCAGGCGATTTTTTACTTCGCCAAGTATGCAGCCCGCAATGTCCTTCGATATAGTCGACTAAAAGGTAGTAAAACTTTTGCTTGCCAAAAAACACTTATTCTAGCAGTCTCAAAGCGTTCGGGCATCTGCGAACACTGGAAGACTGGAAGAACGGCGCGCCGGAACCGCAAGAATACCGGGTCGGGAGCAATCCCGGCAATGATCGGCTCCTTTCCTGAATTCGAGAACTGCCTGCATGACACCGTTGGACGTAACGCACCGAAAACGGCTCTACCAATCCCGCTAACCCGAGGGGGGACGCGGTAAGTAAGGAAAAGGAACGAAGCATGGCACAGACCGGTACGGTCAAATTCTTCAACAGTGAAAAAGGCTTTGGCTTTATCAAGCCCGACGACGGCGCAGCGGACATTTTCGTCCACATTTCCGCCGTACAGGCTTCGGGCCTCACAGGTCTCGCGGACAATCAGAAGGTTTCCTTCGATACCGAACCGGATCGTCGTGGCAAAGGCCCCAAGGCCGTCAACATCACGATCACCGAATAATACCGGCAGCTTGCGCTGCCAAAGATCCCCGATCGGCTGTCGGGGATTTCAGACGGCATCATTTTTGGCGCGCCATTCGGCCAGTCGCCACGTTAAGCGTTTTGTGCTTCGATGCCTTGGATTTGCTAAAATTCTATGTGCTTTCTCGGGCTGCCGTCAGAAATGACCGGCAGGCGAGCGCACTGGCATTTGTTCAGCCTGCATTCATTCTGAAAGGCTTAAAACGGAACTACAACTGAGGCTCCAGCATTGTCTCAGTCAGGACTACGCCAGAGCGCAGGGCGCTCTGCAGCATGCTTCAAGGAGGCACACATGAATATCGGCACCAAGATTGCCATTCTCACCACCGCCGCGCTTGCAACCGTCGTTGCACCGCTGACCTCTGCCTCCGCCGACAACTGGCGCTGGCGCCATGGCGGTTACTATCATCACGACAACAGCGACGCCTGGGTCGCAGGTGCCGCAGGTCTTGCTGCTGGCGCCCTGATCGGTGGAGCTCTTGCCGCGCCGCGCCAGCCCGACGTGATCTATCGCGACTACGATGACGGCTATTATCGCCGCCCTGTAACGGTCTACCGCGAAGCGCCGCGTTATTACGGCGCCGGCGCACGGCCATGGTCGCGTGAATGGTACCGTTACTGCTCGAACCGTTACCGGTCATTCAACCCGGAAACAGGTACCTTCCGCGGATATGACGGCCGCGACTATTTCTGCAACGCCAACTGACTTGCAGCCATAAACATTCGAAAACCGCCGGCCAGTCCGGCGGTTTTGCTATGCGCCGGTCAGGAAAGGGTTGGTCCGGCGCTCCTCGCCAAAGCGCCCGCCCGGGCCATGGCCGCAGATGAAGCCAATATCGTCGCCAAGTGGCAGCAGCTTCGTCTTGATCGAGTAGATCAACGTCGCGTGGTCCCCGCCCGGCAGATCGGTCCGCCCCACCGAACCATTGAAAAGCACGTCACCCACATGCGCGAACTTGGCGGCGCGGTTGTAGTAGACGACATGTCCCGGCGCATGGCCCGGGCAATGCAGCACCTCGAAAACATGAGTGCCGAACGACACGTTGTCCCCGTCTTTCAGCCACCGATCCGGCGTGCAGTTGCGCACATTATCGGTGATGCCGTATTGCACCGCCTTCGCCTCGATACTGTCGAGCAGGAAGCGATCCGCCTCGTGCGGTCCGATGATATCGACGCCGAGCGCTTCCTTCATATCCATTGCGCCGGCCGCGTGATCGATATGGCCGTGCGTAATCCAGATCGCTTCGATGGTGATGCCGTTCGCCTGGATTGCGCCCAGCACCTGTTCATTGTCGCCGCCCGGATCAATGAGCACGCCATGCTTGTCGTCGCTGTCGAAAAGGATCGTGCAATTCTGCTGGAAGGCCGTAACGGGGATGATTCCTGCCTGCAACTGTCCCATTAATATGCCTTCCTGTTCCTGTCTAACATATCACCAGCGGGCCTATCGTCGCGGAAAAGCCCTCTCATTTCAGATGGCGGGCCGCTTATTGAGCGCAACCATCCTCTATTCGCTCAACTTTATAAGCCTCAATCCGGAAATGAAAAGGGCGGCCGGTGGCCGCCCAAAACCCGTTATGTCCCGAAACCAGATCAGGTCTTCGCCATCGAATTCTTGATCGCGCCGATGATCGCCGTCAGGATAATGCCGCCGATACCGCCGCCGGCGACCTGGCCGATGATCGCGCCGAGATCGAGCCCCGACGATGCTGCTGCGTTCGCGACCGCCTCGGCACCGCCGGCGCCGAGAAATTGCGTCAGATATCCGCCGATGAGACCCCCGATACCGCCAGCAACCGTGTTGCCGGTTGTGCCGAGGCTCAGGTTCTTGAGAAGTCCGCCGACAATATTGCCGCCGACGCCACCTGAGATAAGCTGGATAATGATAGGAAGAAGCGCTTCCATGATTGACACCCCGTCAACGTTTCATGCCAGACTCATGCCTGACATGGTCATGATGACTATGTTTTAAGCAAAGTCAAACAACTTGGCGTCGTTTTAACAGGGTATCAAACACTAATTTCATTAGACTTTCGTCTACTCTGCGGCCGCTTTCTTTGGCATTACTTCCGCAGCGTAATCATTCATCAGGTTGATTGCGATTTCACCAACGCTGAAACGATACGGTCCGATCTCGGAGACTGGCGTCACTTCGGCGGCGGTTCCGGTCAGGAAGCACTGTTCGAAACCTTCCAGTTCCTCAGGCATGATCGCCCTTTCGACAACCTCGTAGCCGCGCCGTTTGGCCAGATCGATGACGGTGCGCCGCGTGATGCCGTCGAGGAAGCAATCGGGCGTCGGTGTATGGATGACGCCGTCCTTGACGAAGAAGACATTCGCGCCCGTAGCCTCGGCGACTTGTCCGCGCCAGTCGAGCATCAGGGCATCGGCGTAGCCCTTCGCTTCGGCTGCATGCTTGGAGATGGTGCAGATCATGTAGAGGCCGGCGGCCTTCGACTTCGATGGAGCCGTTTTCGGATCCGGCCGGCGATACTCGGCAAGATCAAGACGAATGCCCTTCAGCTTTTGCGCCGGATCGAAATAGCTCGGCCACTGCCAGATGGCGATGGCGACATTGATCTTGTTGGCCTGGGCGGAAACACCCATGGTCTCACTGCCGCGCCAGGCGACGGGACGTATATAGGCATCCCTGAACCCCTGCTTTGCCAGAAGCTTGCGGCAGGCATCGTTCAATTCTTCCACAGTAAAGGGTATCTTGAAGCCGAGGATGCGAGCTGATTCGTGCAGGCGCTCGGTATGTTCATTGAGCTTAAAGATCTCGCCGCCATAGGCGCGTTCACCTTCAAAAACCGAGCTTGCATAGTGCAGGCCATGGGTCAGCACGTGAATTTTTGCATCCGCCCAGCGAACGAATTCGCCGTTCATCCAGATGTAACCTTCAAGCTGATCAAATGGGACGGATGCCATGTTTGTCCTCCAGGCGTTGGATTCCTGTTATTTTTTCAAGTTCGAGTTGCTACCAACTGGTCCAGAATACCGATTGGTGTACCATTGCCGGCAGGCACAAACAGGCGTGTCGAAGAGGAAAATGTCTCGGAAACACTCATCGGCTTTTCGTTTCGTTCAAAACGCGGCCAACAGCTTGCCAAAAATTATCAACAGTCTAAAATTATGTCAACAACGCTGACATAATTTTCCAACTGGAGCGGGAAACCTGCATGAAATCTTATACACCCGATCGGCATATCGAGACAGCCCTGACGAAAAGCGACGCGCGCGAACTTGACATCATCGAGCTGTTCTTCTTTGCCTATCGCGACTTCACAGCCGATCCCGACATGATCCTCGAGAAACTTTCCTTCGGGCGCGCACACCACCGCGTTCTCTATTTCATCAACCGCAAGCCGGGAATGACCGTGGCCGAACTTCTGGACGTTCTGCAGATCACCAAGCAAAGCCTCGCCCGCGTCTTGAAGCAATTGATCGATACCGACCATGTGGTTCAGATACCGGGCCCGCACGACCGGCGCCAGCGCGAATTATACCCCACGCCCAAAGGGCGCGATCTCGCGCTCGAACTTGCGGCACCGCAATCACGCCGCATTGCCGGTGCATTGGACCAAATCGGTCACTCCGACCGCGCCGTGATCGAACATTTCCTCAAGGCAATGGTCAATCCTTCACAATGGCAACAGATCGACAGTCTACCCAAGGCAGGATAGAAATTTAGTGCACGAAGAATTGGAATTGAAAGAACAAGGGACGCAAGACCCGGCAATCAGAGGGACACACCTGGTGAGTGAAGAACATCCGCTATCGGACGATGCGCCGCATCTGCTCATCGTCGACGACGACACCCGAATTCGCAATCTACTGTCGCAATATCTTACCGGCAGCGGCTTTCGTGTTACGGTGGCCGCCAATGCCGACGACGCCCGCCGCAAACTTGCCGGCATTGATTTCGACCTCCTGATTCTGGATGTTATGATGCCGGGCGAAACCGGCGTTGCCCTGACGCAGTCGCTGCGCAAGGAAAAGACCGTGCCGATCCTGATGCTGACGGCGCTGTCGGAAACCGACAGCCGCATTGCCGGGCTCGAAGCCGGCGCCGACGACTATCTGCCGAAGCCGTTCGATCCGCGCGAACTGATTCTCAGGATAAACAATATACTGCGCCGCGGCGCCCCGGCAGCCCAGGCCAAGATCGAACAGATCGTATTCGGCCCCTATACGTTCATCATCGCCAAGCGCGAACTGAAACGGTCCGGCGAAATCATTCGCCTCACCGATCGCGAACAGGATATCATGGCGATCTTCGCCGCGCGCGCCGGCGAGACCGTGCCCCGGCACGAACTGACGGGCCAGGAGGGCGATGTCGGCGAGCGTACGATCGACGTCCAGATCAACCGCCTGCGCCGCAAGATCGAAAACGATCCAGCCAATCCGGTTTGGTTGCAGACCGTGCGCGGCGTCGGCTATAAACTCAGCGTGGAGTAGGATCCCGACCCTCGTGATCCGCGCCATTTCAATGCGTGAGCGGACAACGAGTAATGGCACAGACTGATACCGCAAAGCGCGCATTGGCCGTCAGAAAGCGTCATTGGCGGCGCAGGCGAAGCACGCTGCTCGGTCCCTGGCGAAAGTTCACGCGCTGGCTCGCGCACTGGATGCCGAAACGGCTCTATGCGCGATCCCTGATCATCATCATCGCTCCGATGGTCCTGTTGCAGTCGGTAATCGCCTTCGTGTTCATGGAAAGGCACTGGCAAACCGTTACCCAGCGCCTTTCCACGGCTGTGGTGCGCGACATTGCCGGCATTATCGACCTGATGGACACCTATCCACAGGATCCCGGATACGAGAATCTCATTCGAATCGCCCGCGAACGCCTCGCGCTCAACATCTCCATATTGCCGGGCGATCCGCTGCCCGCACCAGGCCCGAAGCCGTTCTTCTCAATTCTCGACGGCATCCTCAGCGAGGAAATCACGCGTCAGATCAACCGCCCGTTCTGGATCGATACGATCGGGGACTCCGACCTCGTGGAAATTCGCATCCAGCTCGACAACAAGGTGCTGCGCGTCTTCGCGCGCCGCAGCCAGGCCTATGCGTCGAACACATTGATTTTCCTGGTCTGGATGGCAGGCTCAGCCCTGGTTCTCCTGGCGATTGCGATCCTCTTCCTGCGCAACCAGATCAAGCCGATCCAGCAGCTTGCATCGGCGGCAGACAGTTTCGGCAAGGGACGCTCGCCGCCTCCCGACTTCAAGCCGCGCGGTGCCGAGGAAGTGCGGCGCGCCGGCGCCGCCTTCATCGTCATGCGCGAGCGCATCGAACGGCAGATCGAACAGCGCACGACCATGCTGAGCGGGGTAAGCCACGATCTGCGCACGATCCTCACGCGCTTCAAGCTGCAACTTGCCCTCGTCGGCAACAGGGTCGACACCGAAGCCATGGAGCAGGATATCGACGACATGCAGTCGATGCTCGAAGGCTATCTTGCTTTTGCGCGTAGCGAGGCCGAGGAGGAAACCGGCGCATTCAGCCTCGAGCGCTTCTTCGCCAAGCTCAAGGAGGAAGGAACGCTGCTCGACCGCGGCTTCAGCTCGATCATCAAGGGCGAGCCGGTCATTCAGGTCCGCCCCAATGCTTTTTCGCGCCTGATCTCGAACCTCGTGTCGAATTCGTTCCGCTACGCCAGCAATGTCTCGGTTCTGGCCGACCATCGTGAAGGCTGGCTGACGATCACGATCGACGATGATGGTCCCGGCATTCCGAAGGAGATGCGCGACGAGGTCTTCAAGCCATTCTTCCGACTAGACGAGGCACGCAATCAGGACTCGAGCGGAACCGGGCTCGGCCTTGCCATTGCGCTCGATATAGCCCGCAGCCATGGCGGCGACATTACGCTGGATGAAAGCCCGGCCGGAGGGCTCAGGGCCGTCGTGCGAATTCCGGCCTAGGCCTGTTGCGGCAGTCAGGCCGCATGTTCATTGATCAGCGCCGATCCGCATTCTCCGGGTTTTTCGGCTGCAATCTGGACGCCGCGCAGATAGAGCGCACATGTCGTGCGCAGCATTGAAGCAAAATTGGGTATCTCTCCCTGTGCTTGCAAAGCCTCGTCATAGAGCGTCGAAATGAAGCGTGGCGTCGTCATTTTCTGGCTTTCGGCAATCTCGTCGAGCAGTTGCCAGAACGTCGCTTCAAGTTGAATGCTGGTAGAATGTCCGCCGATGCGCACAGAACGATTGATCTGCCGATAACCCTGCGGATCCTGTTCTGCAAATACCTTGCACATTATCAAGACCTCCCTTTCTGCCTGATGACCGCGTCTGTAATCGGTGCCCGAACGGACGGAATGGTCATTGGTGCGTTTTGAGAAAATTTATTCCGCTTGCAAGGCGGTGTGGTAGCCGATTGCCACCACTTTTCTTCTCCCAGGCGCATAATCACCGACAAGTCTCGACACTGCAACCTCGTTTTGAGACGAACCCGTCAACCTCCATGGAGGCGCCCTTGGCAAAAGCCATTCATTCGATGATCCGTGTTCTCGATGAGGAAAAATCGAGGTCATTCTATAAGTCGGCTTTCGGTCTCGACGTCGCCGACCGGCTGGACTTCGATACGTTCACGCTCATCTATCTGCGCAATGAAGAAACGCCGTTCGAACTCGAACTGACGATCAACAAAGGCCGGACCGAGCCCTATAATCTTGGGGACGGATACGGTCATCTCGCCGTCAGCGTCGACGACCTCGACGCCATCCACGCGCGGCTGAAAGGCCTCGACTACAAGGTCCGCGACATTGTCGAATTCAAGCGGGAGGAAACAATGATCGCGCGCTTCTTCTTCGTCGAAGATCCGGATGGATACAAGATCGAAGTCCTGGAAAGACATGGCCGGTTCGTCTGAACCGGCCGAGCGGCGTTGGAGGAACGCCGTCATAGCCAGCAAGGGCATTTCGCCGGTTCTCCGGCGGGTGCCGATAGCAAGCAAGGGAGGAATTCAATGGTTACAATCTTCAACCGCAAGCCGGATCTGGACGAGTCCGGCCCGAGCGGCAAGGGCATATCCCGCCGCGATCTTCTGAAAAGTGGCAGCGCCAGCCTTGGCGCCATTCTCATCATCAGCGGCAGTTCGATCATCCATCCAAAATTCGCCTGGGGATTGGAGACGACAAATCTCGATCCGCAGACCATGGCGACCCTGATCCAGATGGCGCGCGACGTCTATCCGCACGATCAGGTGCCCGACCGCTTCTATGCGATCGCCGTCAAGCCTTACGACGCCAAAGCCGGTGAGGACCCGAAAACCAAAAAGCTTGTCGTCGACGGCGTTGCCGATCTCGACAAGCGTGCCGGCAAGGGCGGTTACCTTGGTCTCGGCTGGGAAGAAGACCGCCTGGCCATTCTTCGCAAGATCGAGGACACGCCGTTCTTCCAGACCATTCGCGGCGGACTTGTCACGGGCCTCTATAACCAGAAGGACCTTTGGCCGATCTTTGGCTACGAAGGCGAATCCTTCTCGAAGGGCGGCTACATCGCCCGTGGCTTCAGCGACATTGAGTGGCTCTGACGGCAAGTCCGATAGAACCGAAGATTTTGGCTAATGGGAGGAAACCATGGCTGCACCTTATGATCTCAAAGACGACAGCGTCGTCGTCATCATCGGCTCTGGCGCCGGCGGCGGCACGCTAGGCAACGAACTTGCACAAAAAGGCATAGACGTCGTCATCCTCGAAGCGGGCGCGCGTCACGAATATGATGATTTCATCAATGACGAGTGGGATAGCTTCGGCCAGCTTGCATGGGTCGACAAGCGCACCACCTCGGGCGATTGGCGCGTCGCCAAGGACTTTCCAAATCTTCCAGCCTGGATCGTCAAATCCGTCGGAGGATCGACCACGCACTGGGCCGGCGCATCGCTACGCTTCCAGGACCACGAGTTCGAGGCGCTGACGCACTACGGCAAGGTCAAGGGTGCAAACCTTCTCGACTGGCCGATCACCCTTGCCGAACTCGAGCCCTATTATGCCAAGGCCGAGGACAAGATGGGCGTCACGCGCACCAATAATATCGAGGGTCTGCCGGGCAACAACAATTTCAAGGTGTTGAAAGCCGGCGCCGACAAGCTCGGCTACAAGGAATGCAATACCGGTCACATGGCCATCAATTCGGCCGAGCGCGACGACCGCATGTCCTGCCAACAGACGGGCTTCTGCTTCCAGGGCTGCAAATGGGGCGCGAAATGGTCGACGCTCTATACGGAAATTCCCAAAGGTGAGAAGACCGGCAAGCTCGAGGTCCGTCCCAATTCAATGGTGCAGAAGATCGAGCACGACAAGAGCGGCAAGGTTACCGGCGTCCTCTACGTCGACAAGGATGGCAAGCAGCAATTGCAGAAGGCTCGCATCGTCGCCGTTGCCGGCAATTCGATCGAAAGCCCGCGCCTGCTGCTGAACTCCGCGTCGAGCATGTTCCCGGACGGGCTCGGCAATTCCTCCGGGCAGGTCGGACGCAATTACATGCGCCACACCACCGGCTCCGTCTATGCCGTGTTCGAGAAGCCGGTGCACATGTATCGCGGCACCACCATGGCCGGTATCATTCGCGATGAGGCAAAACACGATCCGTCGCGCGGCTTTGTCGGCGGCTATGAGATGGAAACGCTGTCCCTTGGCATCCCCTTCCTGGCGGCGTTCCTCGATCCGGGCGCGTGGGGCCGGTCTTTCACCTCGGCGCTAGACCAATATGTAAACATGGCTGGCATGTGGATCGTCGGCGAAGACATGCCGCAAGAGGATAATCGCATCACTCTGCACAAGGATGAGAAGGACAAATATGGCCTGCCCATCGCCAATGTGAACTTCAGCGACCATCCCAACGACAAAGCGATGCGGGATCATGCCTATAAGCAGGGTCAGGAACTCTATAAGTCCGTGGGTGCAGTGCGCACCTTCCCGACCCCGCCCTATCCTTCGACCCACAATCTCGGCACCAACCGGATGAGCGAGAAGGCAAAGGACGGCGTCGTCAACAAGAACGGGCAGAGCCACGACATCAAGAACCTGTTCATCGCGGATGGGAGCCAGTTCACGACGGGCGGGGCGGAGAACCCGACACTCACCATTGTCAGCCTGGCAATCCGCCAGGCCGACTATATCGCACAGGAGATGGCGGCAAAGACAATCTGAAAACGCCCGGTCGATTTCTCCCAAGCAGACCGGGCTACGCCATTGGCGCAATTTCCCGTCGACATTGCGTCAATGGTGTAGCTAGCCTTTGAACCACTGATCCTATTCTTCAGTGCGGGGCTGTAGCAGCGCCAGCACGGCTGTCGCTGCCGCAAGTATACCGGTAAGCGTCAAGGGAGCCGTAGCGCCATAGGTATCGACGACATAACCGCCGACAACCGCGCCAATCGTGATGGCGACCTGGAAAGAGGTGACCATCAGGCTGCCCGCTGCCTCCAGCGCGTCAGGCGCGGCGCTGGACAAGTTTGTCGGCAGCACCACCGGGGCCATGCCGAAGGCAAAGCCCCACAGCGTAGCGAAGCCGAAGGCAACGCCAATGTGCACGCCCCAAAGTACCAAAGCGAGCGCCGCAAATGCCATAAGAGCGGCGGTGACAGCGAGCGCCATGCGGATATTGGTGTCGGCCAAGCGGCCGCCGGCGATATTACCGACCACGGCGGCGAGACCGAAGCCGAGCAGCGCCAGGGCAATTGGTCCGGTTGCAAGGAGCGTTACGTGTTCGAGGAAGGGGCGCACATAGACCGAGCCGGCAAAATGCCCCGTCATCAGCAAAAGAATGGCAAGCATGCCGAGTTGAATGCCGCGCCGCCGCGTCAGCCGAAGAACATCGGCAAGGCTGTTGCTTGTGGTTGCAGGCAAGGTCGGCAGGCTGAGCAACTGCAGCAGCATGGCAAACGCCGCCAGCCCCGCGGTCATGGCCATGGCGCTGCGCCAGCCCAGCCAGTCGCTGATCAATGCGCCCATCGATGGTGCGGCAATGGTGGCGAGCGATACGCCAAGGGTGACGATAGCCATGCCCCGGCCTTTGGCATTGGCGCCGACCAGCCTTGCGACAACGGCGACTGAAAGCGCCCAGAACGCGCTGAGGGCGATGCCCAGCCCGGCCCGGCCCAGCAATAACAACCAGAAATCGGTGGCTAGCGCCGCAAGAATATTGGAGCCGATCGCAAGGGCGCTGAGGCCGACCAGCACGGTCTTGCGGTTCAAGCGGCCGATGAGAACATTGCTCAACATGGCCGTGACGGCGCCGACGGAAGCAGTGGCAGTGACGACCTGTCCGGCCGTCCCCTCGCTGATGCCGAGATCGCGCGCCATCGGCGTCAACAGGCCGGCCGGCAGGAACTCGGCGGAAACGAGAGCAAAGCTGGCCGCCGCCATCGAAAGGACCGCGAACCAGGTACCCCGGCTCCACGCAACCGGCGCGGCGCCATCAAGCTCTATTGCCGCGCCTTCAAGCTGTAGTGTTGTGTCTGTCATCGAAGCATCTCCAAGGTTTGGAGATACT
Organism: Phyllobacterium sp. 01N428; assembly: GCF_056399405.1. Taxonomy (NCBI): domain Bacteria; kingdom Pseudomonadati; phylum Pseudomonadota; class Alphaproteobacteria; order Hyphomicrobiales; family Phyllobacteriaceae; genus Phyllobacterium; species Phyllobacterium sp. 01N428. The sequence continues at coordinate 255,118 of NZ_JBFTRH010000004.1, read as the reverse complement.
TCATAAATCAGTTACCTCGGATGATCTGTATCCTAAAATCCGAAATTCATGTCTGTTCGTCCGGAAATTGTGCGGCGCACAACGCCCGGCGAGACATTGGTGATGCGTTTGAATGCGCGGGCGAAGGATGCCTCGGATTCATAGCCCAACCGGGTAGCGACCTCGGCAACCGACATGCCGCTTTGCCCCAGCAACTCGCGGGCAAGCTGCATACGCAGACGGGCGAGATAGCGTGCCGCACCCTCACCTAAAACAGCGCTGAAGCGTTCGGCGAAAATCGACCGCGACTGGCCGGCGAGGCCGGCGAGACTTTCGAGAGTCCAGTTACGGCCGGGGTCCCGATGCATTGCTGCCAGGGCGCGGCCTATATGGGGGTCGCGGATAGCGGCGAGCCAACCGGTTGTCGAGGCTCCGTTGCAATTTACCCAGCAACGGATGAGCCGCGCCGTGAGGAGATCCGCCATGCGCGACAGGATGGTGGCGCTACCCATCTGCGGTTGTGCGGCCTCGGTCGTCATGGCCGCCAGCAAGGGACCGACGATCGGGTCATTGCCCGCCACGTCGCAGCCCTTGATGATCGGCGGCATCAAAGTGATCAATGGGTTAAGCGCACAGGCGTTCAGCGCCATGGAACCGCAGAAAAGGGTGCTGGTCGCCCCGGTACCTTCGCGCACAACTTCGCAGACGTTGCTCCCCAACTTGGTCACCTGGCAACTCTCCAGCGAGTCGCCCGCCACGTCCGGCGCGCTGGCGAGCCGATGGGCGATGCCCTGCGGCAGTAGAACCAGGTCGCCATCGTGCAATTCCTGCCAGCCTTGCACTTCCGTATGCATCCAGCAGGGACCCTGCCCGACAAAGTGAAAACGAAGCAGCGGTTGTTGCGGAAAGGCGATGCTCCATGGATGTCGGAGCTCGCAGCGTCCATAATTGACGCCATTCAAGCGAAAGTCCTGCAGGACCTCGCTCAGCGCATCCATCGGAATATGTGGCGGCGAATTGGGTCGGGACGAATGATCAAGCATTTCGCTAATCTATATGCTGAGCGTCCGGCAGGCAAGTGGGGCCGATATTCTGCAATCGCCTGTTCCAACCTTCGGGTGAAGGCGAGGCGGCCGCCAACTAGAAGAGCTTGCCGCCATTCGGCACCGGCTTGCTGACCGCGGCAAGCACGACGGCGCCTTCATCATCCGGAAATCCGAGCGTCAGGACTTCCGACATGAAGGGCCCGATCTGGCGGGGTGGGAAATTCACCACCGCCATGACCTGCCGGCCTTGCAATTCCTCGATCGAATAATGCTTGGTGATCTGCGCCGAAGAGCGCTTGATCCCGATCTCGGAGCCGAAATCGATCTTCAGCTTGAAGGCGGGCTTGCGTGCCTCCGGGAATGCTTGGGCCTCGATGATGGTGCCGACGCGGATATCGACCTTTTCGAAATCGTCAAAACTTATCGTCATGATCTTTGCATGCTGCCTGAACGTTGAACCGATCAGGCCGAACCTACCGTCTCGAACAGGATGCTGTCGAGTGATTCCCGAGCGGTCGAGCCCGACCAGACCACGAACTGGAAGGCCTGGAAATAGGTCTCGCAGGCATCGAGCGCGCTTGAAAGCAGAACTTCGACCTGTTTGCTGGTTGGCTCGGCGCCGCCCGAAAGCAGCAGCGATTGACGGTACATGATGGCGCCTTCCTGACGCCAAAGGTCGAAGTGGCCCATTAGCAATTGTTCGTTTATCAGGGATAGCAGACGCATGACCTCGTTGACCCGCGGCTCGCTGATCGCGATGTCGAAGGCGCAGGCAAGATGCAGAGCCTCGAAATCCTCCATCCACGAAAAGGAAATCTGGTAATCGGTCCAGCTCCCTTCGACGGTTATGGCAATCTCATCTTCCCCGGTGCGCTCGAATGCCCACTCATTGGTGTGGGCAACATGTTCAATCACATCCACTGGATGGAGATCACGCGCAATTTCTATTTCCAGAAGGCTCATCGCCATTACCTGCTATTTCGAATCCCATCGACGCTGCGGGAATGCAGCACCCACCCAAAGCACACATACGCTTGAAACCGCACCGACAGGCAGAACGCACCAGCCGGATGACGGCTGGACGCCAGCCCAACCGCTGCATGATCCCTTTTACGAATCATGCTGTAATTTCAGTGTATTGATGCTGAGTCCGAGCGCCAGCCCCCTTTTGGTCGAATGGCGCGAATGGGTGTGGAAAGACGCTGCCAAAAAGATTCACGAGCCCCCTTTAACCGACTCTAAGAAAACGATTTTCGGCGATTTCCACCTGTTGATAAATTCTTAAGATTTATTTTGGGGATTGCGCATTGGCGGCGGAAATACACAACGCCGGCGATGAAAAGCCAGCTTCTTTTCGTAAACTCTACGACCCGGTCCATTCTCGCGATAAGGCCAATGCATGGTTTCGTCATATCTCCGATATCGTGGGCATCTAACCTGTCGTTCCGACAAGCCGACCAACAAACAACGGAGACGTGCAATGTCCAGTGAACCAGGTGCAAAAGTAACCGTGAGCCAGAAAAATGACGACGGGCTCTGGTACTATGCGATAACCGCCGAGGGCAAACAGGGACCAAAGGTTGGCCCGTTCGATACGGAGGAAGCGGCGCTCGCAGCCGGCGAGGACAGATTGGCAAAAGGCGAATCGGCCTAGCTCGAGCTCCGCACGCAGAAAGGTCTGACGAGACCCTTCAGATCAAGATTGCGGTGCTGGAGGCTATGCTTTCCTTGGCCTGGCCCTCGATGTGCCGGGTTTCTCGGCGGCGTCCGCGGTTTTGCCATCGGTGCCTACGAGAGCCTCCAGCGCCTCGATCCGCGCCAGCAGCGCGGTGTTTTCGGCCCGGGCTCTGATCGCCATCTCGCGCACGGCCTCGAAGTCCTCGCGCTGGACGACGTCCATGGTGTTGAGCAGCCGTTCCGCCTGACCGCGAAAGGCGGTTTCGACTTCGCGCCGGACGCCCTGCGCCGCGCCCGCAGCATCGGTCACAAGCTTTGCCAGTTCATCGAGAACGCGGTTTGGTCCATTGCTCATGGCGGATACCTCTCTGGTTTCGTGAAACAAATAATCGTCGCCGACAGCGATTGCAAGCAAGTCCGACAATCGCCGTGATTGGCGCGAGCCCGCACAAATGTTACCCAACACGCCGCTTGACGCTGTTCATGCCCTCGCGCATGGTCCCGCCGACATTTGTCCTGCCACGGAGCGCCTTTGTGAGCGAAATCCTCCTTCCTGCATTAGCTGCGATTGCTTTTCCTGATATTGATCCTGTCATATTTTCCATCGGCCCGCTTTCCGTGCATTGGTATGGACTTGGATACGTCGTCGGCATTCTCTTTGCCTGGTGGTATGCGAAGAAACTCATCTCCAAGCCCCGCCTATGGGCGAACAACACACCGCCGATGAAGCCGACCGATCTCGACGATTTCGTCCTTTGGGCAGCCCTCGGCGTCGTCCTTGGCGGGCGCACCGGCTACATTCTTTTCTACGATCTGCCGAAATATCTGTCCCATCCGCTCGATATCTTCAAAGTATGGGAAGGCGGCATGTCGTTTCACGGCGGCCTGCTGGGTGTTATCCTTGCGATGATCCTGTTTGCCCGCTCGCGCAGGATCAACGTGTACAGCATGTTCGATACGATCGCGGCTGGCGTGCCTGTCGGGCTTGGACTTGTGCGCGTTGCCAATTTCATCAACAGCGAACTCTGGGGACGTCCGACCGACGTGCCGTGGGGCATGGTCTTTCCGACGGGCGGACCCTTCGTCCGCCACCCGAGCCAGCTCTATGAGGCAGGGCTTGAAGGCATCGTCCTCTTCACGGTACTCGCCGTGCTCATCTTTTACGGGCGCAAGCTGAAATGTCCGCGTTTCATCAGTGGAACTTTCATTGGCCTCTATGGCCTGTCGCGCATCTTCGTCGAGTTTTTCCGCGAGCCTGACGCGCAGCTCGGCTATCTTTATGGCGGCTGGCTCACAATGGGCATGGTGCTGTCGATACCGATGATTCTGGTTGGACTTGCCTTTATAGTATCGGCACGAAATCCCGAGGTCGCAACAGGGCGATGAACCTGAAAGAGCGGATCATCAGGCAGATCGAAGCGAGCGGCCCGATCAGCGTCGCCGACTACATGGCGATGTGCCTGTTTGATCGCGATGCGGGCTACTACACGACGCGCGAACCCTTCGGCAAGGATGGCGATTTCATCACCGCGCCGGAGATCAGCCAGATGTTCGGCGAGCTCATCGGCGTTTGGTGCGTCAATGCCTGGCGCGCGCTCGGCGCTCCTGCCTCCTTCGTTCTTTGCGAAATAGGTCCGGGGCGCGGCACGCTGATGCAGGACCTCCTGCGCGCCGCGGGCAAGCTCTCGCCGCAGTTCGCCGCCGCCGCCAGAATCCACATGGTCGAGATCAGCGATCGCCTGCGGTCGGTGCAACAGGAAAAGCTGGCGGCGCATGCCGAACGCATCATCTGGACGAAGACGCTCGGCGAAGTCGCCGATGGCCCCCTCCTCCTCGTTGCCAATGAGCTTTTCGACGCCATTCCGACCCGCCAATACGTCAAGACCAACGGTCGTTTCGTCGAGCGCATGATAGCGGCCGACCCTGCAGGCCGGTTGTTCTTTGCTGCGGGTTCCGGTTCGATCGAGGCTGCCCTGTTGCCGGCCGGAAGCGATGTTGCACCCGAAGGCAGCATATTCGAGATCGCTCCGGCGCGAAGTGCGTTGATGCAGGAGATCGCCCTGCGTCTGCGCAATCAGCGCGGCGCCGCGCTCCTATTCGACTACGGCCACCTGCAACCCGGGTTTGGCGACACGCTGCAGGCGCTCAGCCGGCACGAATCGGTTGACGTGCTGCATATACCCGGCGCAGCCGATCTTACCACCCACGTCGATTTCCACAGTCTGGCGCAGGCTGCCCGTCATGAGGGCTGCAAGACGAATGCCATGACCCAGGGCGATTTTCTCATCGCCATGGGCATCCTCGACCGGGCCGGCGCGCTTGGCCGTTACAAATCGCCGGAATTTCAGGAACGGATCCGCGCCGATGTCGAGCGCCTCGCGGGACCGGACCAGATGGGCACACTGTTCAAGGTGCTGTGCGTCGCGGACGTGGCCACGCACACCTTTCCATTCGAACGCAGCGAAGCCGGAACCCAGGGCAATTGACTTCGCGCGCTCGCTCAACCACCATCCCGGGCCTTGAAAGGCATACAGCATGATCAACTCCGAAAAACCGGCACCGTTGCGCTCAGCCCTGCTCGGATCCCCCGAAGAAGACCGAATCGCCCATGGATTTTTCACCCGCAAGGGTGGGGTGTCGGACGGCATCTATCGCGGCCTCAATGTCGGGAGCGGCTCCAAGGACAATCAGGAGCGCGTCCGCGAAAACCGCAGGCGCGTCGCCGAAACGCTCGGTGCCCCGCTGACACATCTCGTCACGGTGCATCAGGTGCACTCCCCGGACGTCATCACGGTGAACCGTCCCTTTGTCGGAACGCGGCCGAACGCCGATGCCATGGTGACGGCAACGCCGGGCATCGTCATCGGCTCGCTCTCGGCCGATTGCGGTCCGATACTTTTTGCCGACAAGGACAAGAAGGTCGTCGGCGCCGCCCACGCTGGCTGGCGCGGGGCGCTAGGGGGCGTCCTCGAAAATACCGTTGATGCGATGATCGCGCTCGGTGCAAAACGCGATCGCATTCAGGCTGTCCTCGGCCCAACGATTGGCCCCGACAATTATGAAGTCGGCAGCGAATTCTACGACCAGTTCGTCGAGCGGGACGCTTCCTACAAGGATTTTTTCCGTCCGTCGCACAACAATGGCCACAAGATGTTCGACCTTTGGGGTTTCATCGTCGGCCGGCTCGAAAAGGCCGGCGTGAATGCGTCGGCGCTTCGCCAATGCACCTATGCCGACGAGGATCAGTTCTTCTCCTATCGCCGGACGACGCATCGCAAGGAACCAGACTACGGTCGGCAGATCTCGGCGATCACCATTACGGAGTAACAGTATGGCCCTTCATTTCGAACCGGAAGAATTTGCTGCGCGCCGCGATCGCCTGATGATCGTGATGGCCGAGCAGAAGCTCGATGCGGTCCTGCTGTTTGCGCAGGAGAGCATGTACTGGCTGACCGGCTACGATACATTCGGCTTCTGCTTTTTCCAGTGCCTTGTGATGAAGGCCGACGGCAGTCACGTGCTGATGACCCGGTCCGCTGATCTGCGGCAAGCGCGCCAGACCTCTAACATCGAAAACGTCGTCGTCTGGGCGGATCGCGAGAATGCCAATCCCGCGGCAGACTTGCGCGAAATATTGAATGATCTCGATCTTCTCGGCCGCCGCATCGGCATCGAATACCAGACGCACGGTCTGACGGCCGCTGACGGCCGACGACTCGACGAGCAGTTGACGGCTTTCGGGCAACTGGTCGACATTTCCGGCATCGTCGACAAACTCCGCGCGCTGAAAAGCCCGGCCGAAATTGTCTACGCCCGCAAGGCGGCCGAGCTCAGCGACGATGCCCTTGATGCGGCGTTGAAACTGATCAAGGCAGGCGCGGATGAAGGCGCCATTCTTGCGGCCATGCAATCGACGATCTTTGCGGGCGGCGGCGACTACCCGGCCAATGAATTCATCATCGGTTCGGGCGACGATGCGCTTCTGTGCCGCTACAAGTCCGGCCGCCGCAAGCTCACCAAGAACGACCAGCTGACGCTTGAATGGTCTGGCGTCTACCGCCACTACCACGCACCGATGATGCGGACGGTCCTTACCGGCAAGGCATCGAAGCGTCATCAGGAACTCTTCGATGCGGCGCAGGAGGCCCTGCTTGCCGTCGAGGCCGCCATGACCCCCGCCTCGACCTTCGGCGACGTCTTCGAGGCCCATGCCAAGGTCATGGAAGCCCATGAACTGACCCGCCATCGCTTGAATGCGTGCGGCTATTCGGTTGGCGCGCGCTTTACCCCGTCCTGGATGGACATGCCGATGTTCTATCCGGGGAACTCCGAACGTATCCAGCCGGACATGACGCTGTTCGGGCACATGATCATATTCGACTCCGACACCAATACGGCGATGACGCTGGGCCGGACCTATCTTACGACCAACGGCGCGGCCGAAACCCTCTCGCGCCAACCTCTTGACTTGATCGTAAAGTAGCCATGGTTGCTATCGCAAACTAGATCGTCGGTGCAAATCCGACCTGCCGCAACCTAACGGCGAGTCCCAACTCAGGGACCCGCCAATAAACGCATCGATCAAGGTTGGTTGGTTTTGAACCGATGCCTCATATAACCACCCTTGGCCTTTCGTAAGATGTCGGCAAATGTATGGGTGGCTTGGACTTTATCCGACGGTTGGGATTTTACCTTTCGCAACAGGTCCGGAGGCGCCGTCCGCTGTTTTGGTCCTGATGTAATAGCTTGCATGGCTGTCACCCTTCACAAAGATAACGGCAACTGGCCTCCACCTGACCCAGTTGATGAGCTGGAGGCAGCCGCTCCCTAAGCAGCTCGATTATCGCTGACCCGGTTGGAGCTATCGCCGGCTATCGTATTGGCGGATCCGCTGATCGCAATCCGACGCGGCTTCATTTCCTCGGGGATCTCCTTTTTGAGATCGATGATCAGCAGACCATTGTCGACACGCGCATCGGTAACGCTCACATGGTCCGCAAGCTCGAAGCGGTGCGCGAATGGCCTCAGCGCCAGACCGTGGTGAAGATACTGCAGCTCTTCATCAACGGACTTGTCGCCCTTGACCACCAACAGATTCGGCTCATGGGTGATGGCGAGGTCATCTTGTCCGAAGCCGGCCACGGCAATCACGATGCGATATTTGTCCTCCCCAAGCTTGACGATGTCATACGGGGGCCATCTGTCCGAGCCTTGCGGTTGCGTAGAGTTTTCGAGCAGATTGAAAATGCGGTCAAAGCCGACGCTCGACCGGTAGAACGGGGAAAAATCGACGTTGCTTCTCATAGCTAGGTCCTCCTTTGAGCAACATAGAAATGAGGCGCGCCAAGAAGCTTGGCGCTCCCTGACGTCGGTCCACTGACGTGCAACCGACCGCGAAAAAATTTGGTATTGGCAGGAAACGCTGTCAAGATTTTCGGTGCAAAAAAATTCCTAATCGTCCGATCGATAAAGCTTCCTGGTTGCCTCATCTGAGGCGTGCCTTTCTCGCGCGGAAAGGCGCCGGCGCTTCATCATTCCAAAAGCAAGGATTGCGCCGAGGACGATGGGACCACCCAACACTAGGGCAAACCACAGATACTCCATTCTACCGTCCTTCAGTAACAAGATGACGATGACCACTTTTGGGTGGGCCGATCTCGGGAATGGAGGAGAGAAGGGCGGCGATCAAGACTGGAAGTGTCGTCCACAACAGATCATAGGCGGCCATGGGTCAGCGGCCTCCAAGTTCGCTCTCGATCTTCTTGCGACTGCCGCCGTGCTTCTTGATCAGCTCAAGGGCCCGGTCTCTGCTGATGTCATGTTTCGTCATGAGGTAGTTCACCTCGTAGTCCTCGCTTGCCGACACTGTGGCGCGGTCTCGATTGTCCTGCTTGAATTTGTCATCTGACATTTGGGTTTCTCCCCGGCTGTTGCTGGTTGTTTCTCAACAGCCGCAAAGGATTTAGGTTCCACTCCCAGCCGAACTGATAGCTCGTTGCAAATGTTCTCAAGCTTCGTCGGGGTTGGAGCAGTCCGGCAGCTCGCAAGCGCGTGAAGCGCGCAAGGGTGACGACGTCTCCACGGAATTGCCTAAAAAGGTGCGCCCGACGCGACAAAAAGCGAAGCATAGTCAATAGCCGGGTTGACTTGATCGTAAAATAAAACTCTCTTCTGCTTCTATTTGATAAGGTGGCTCATGACGGGGTTTGACTGAAGATGTGGTCTCGTAACTCACTGACATGCGCGGTCGCATTGCTTGCAACACTCGCGCTCGCCGCCTGCAACAGTTCGGAATCGCCGATGGGCGTCAGCAAGGCCGACCTGCCAGCGGCACAGGGCAGCGCGACCACGCCGGCAACCCCTGGTACAGCCCAAACGACCGCCACAGCGGCGCAGACGACTGCCGGCGCACCCGTGCCCACAACTGCCGGGGCCGCACCGACCACCACCGCCAATGCGCCAGGCGCCGCGCGCACCGCCAAGCTTCGCTTTGCCCCTATCGTCGGCGCGCCAATCGCTGCCGCAACGCCGCTGTCGCAGCGCCTTTCGGCTCTTGCCAAGGAAAAGGGTATTGTCCTCGGCACCGCCGCCGATACCGACAACACGCACATCATGAAGGGCTATTTCTCGGCGCTGCCCGACGGCAACCAGACGACGATCATCTATGTATGGGACGTACTCGATCCGGCTGGCACCCGGCTGCACCGTATACAGGGCCAGGAAAAAGTGCCGGGTGGCGGCGCCGATCCCTGGAGCACGGTACCGGCCAAGACCATGGAAGGCATCGCCGACAAGGCAATACAGGGTTATCTCGCATGGGTTTCGGGCGCCAAGACGTGACATATTTACGCGTTTTCCCGGATAATGCCGCGGAATAGAGTTGGATTTCTTGCTGCATGCTTGCATTGTGCGGGAAGCACAGTAAAAGGCCCGCCATATCCTTTAATTGGCTGACGCTCTGAAAAGACGTGGGGAAAAATCGGCATGAAACTGTTCGCGGGCAATTCCAATCGTGTTCTCGCTGAATCTGTCGCCAAATATCTGAATATTCCGCTTGGAAAAGCCAGCGTTCGCCGCTTTGCCGACCAGGAGATATTTGTCGAGATTCAGGAGAATGTCCGCGGCGAAGATGTCTTCGTCATGCAGTCCACCTCGTTTCCCGCCAACGACCACCTGATGGAACTGCTCATCATGATCGATGCGTTCCGCCGTTCCTCGGCCAAGCGCATCACCGCGGTGCTTCCCTATTTCGGTTACGCCCGCCAGGACCGCAAGCCGGGTCCGCGCACGCCGATCTCGGCAAAGCTCGTTGCCAATCTGATCACCGAGGCCGGTGCCAATCGCGTCCTTACGCTCGATCTTCATGCCGGCCAGATCCAGGGGTTCTTCGATATCCCGACCGACAACCTCTATGCAGTGCCGGTCATCGCCCGCGATGTACGCGCCCATTACGGCACGTCGAACGTCATGGTCGTCTCCCCCGATGTCGGCGGCGTGGTGCGCGCCCGCTCGCTGGCAAAGCGCATCGATGCGCAGCTTGCAATCGTCGACAAGCGGCGTGACCGCCCGGGCGAATCCGAAGTGATGAACGTCATCGGCGATGTGCGCGGCAAGGATTGCCTGCTTTTCGACGATATCGTCGACTCCGGCGGCACGCTGTGCAATGCGGCCGAGGCCCTCCTCGCCAAGGGCGCAACGAGCGTCACCGCCTATATCACCCACGGTGTTCTTTCAGGCGGCGCGGTCGCTCGCATAGCGAGTTCGAAGCTGAAGGAACTCGTCATCACCGATTCCATTCAGCCGACGCCAGCCATCGAATCTGCGCACAACATCCGCGTCCTGTCGATTTCCGACCTGATCGGCGAGGCGGTATCGCGCACGGCCTCGGAAGAATCCGTTTCCAGCCTGTTCGACTAACGGCAGTTTATTCGGCGGTGCTGTCCAGTTTTGCTCGAATCTTGGTCATTGCGATTCTAAGCTGCGGGAGATGATCCGTCACAACGGACCAGACGATCGAATCGGCAAGCCTGTGGTACTCATGACGCAAAATGTTGCCGATGCCGCGAATCTGTTTCCAGGGAATTTCCGGCGCGATTAACAGCAATTCATCCGGCAGGTGGCGCGAGGCTTCAGAGATGATTTCAAGGGCACGCTGAACCCCCATCCGCAATAGCCAATCTTTGCTGAAGTCAGCGAGCGATTTATTCCGTGTCGAAATTTCGATCCCGTCAATCGCTTCAATGATTTCCGCTACGACGGGCTCTATGCGACGGCGCGGCATCAGAAGATACGAATAGAAGATTGCTCGATTTCGTGCTTCAGCATGGGATGAAGACTGTCGCGCGTCGTTATGTCGATTTGCGCATCCATTGCCGCTTCCACTAATTGCTTAATGCTGATGAGCTCGATCAGCGAGAACCGCCCCGACGCATCGTAATCCACGAACAGATCAATATCGCTGTCGTCTTCGGCTTCGTCGCGCGCGGTCGATCCAAAAAGGTAAAGCCCGGTCGCGCCGATGCTTTTTATCGCATCCGCATGTCGCTCCAGTTCGGCAATGACCAAATTCCTTTTCATACGCAAATCTTATACATTCGAGGCGTTAACAGCAACAAACTTGCACTGGCGCCGGGTTTCCGTTATAGAGCCGCCATCCGCGTAGACACCCTTGGAGGCAACGCGGAATGGGGCGGTCATTCATCCGGTCTCGGATGAGCATTGGACCGCTTCATGTTTTTTGTGCATCCACCTTGTGGTCTCGAAAAACACTCCAGATTTGAACCTCGAAAGGAAATGCCATGAGCGAAGCATACGAGCTCAAGGCCGAGGCGCGCGAACGGGTCGGTAAGGGGTCCGCCCGGGACATTCGCCGCAACGGTAAAGTGCCAGCAGTCATCTATGGTGACAAACAGGCGCCAATCTCGATCACCCTCGACTACAAGACGCTGTATTACAAGATTCACGGCGGCGGCTTCAAGACGACGATTGCCAACATCCTTCTGGATGGCAAGTCGATCCAGGTCCTGCCCAAGGATTACCAGCTCGATCCGGTCAGCGACAAGCCGGTCCATGTCGACTTCCTGCGCGTATCGGCCAAGTCGGTCGTCAACGTCCATGTACCGATCCACTTCCTGAACGAAGAGGCTTCGCCCGGCATCAAGCGCGGCGGCGTTCTCAACATCGTTCGCCACGATATCGAGCTGCATGTTCCGGCCAATGCAATTCCGGAAGCAATCGAAATCGATCTCACCGGCACGCAGATCGGCGACTCGATCCACATTTCCGCTGTGACGCTGCCGAAGGGCGCGACACCGGTCATTCAGGATCGCGATTTCACGATTGCTACGATCGCTGGCCATGCAACCGCTGACGAAGACATCACCGAAGCAGCGGAACCGACTGAAACTGCAGAAAAAGAAGGCGAGTAATCGTCCTTTCGACTATTGGGAGCTAGGCGCGTGCTGCTTATCGCAGGTCTTGGCAATCCGGGCTCCCAATATGCTGCAAACCGGCACAATATCGGTTTCATGGCGGCGGATGAAATACATCGCCGCCATGGTTTTTCTCCCTGGACCCGCAAGTTCCAGGCACTGATTGCCGACGGGATGATCGACGGCGAAAAGACCATCCTGATCAAGCCCCAGACATTCATGAACCTTTCAGGCCAGGCCGTCGGCGAAGCCATGCGCTTTTATAAGCTCGGCGTCGGCGATCTCATCGTCATCTATGACGAACTCGATCTGGCCGCAGGCAAGGTGCGCATCAAGATCGGCGGCGGTTCGGGCGGCCATAACGGCATCAAATCGATCGACGCCCATTGCGGCAAGGATTACAAGCGCGTCCGCCTCGGTATCAACCATCCGGGCGTCAAGGAAATGGTCTCCAACCATGTTCTCGGTAATTTCGCCAAGGCGGATCGCGAATGGCTCGATCCCCTGCTCGAGGCGATTGCCGCCAATGCGGGACTGCTGGTTCGCAAGGATGATTCCGGCTTCATGAACCGCGTCGCGCTTGCCGTCGGCGGCAACACCAGGAGCGAGCCTGCGACAACCGAAAAGCCGGTTGCAAAAAGTACCGGACAAAGCCATATCCGGCAGGCGCGCCAGCAAAAGCCTGCCGTCACCATTCCAAAATCCGGCCCCATGGCCGACATGCTGAACAAGCTCTTCGGCAAGAAAGAATAAGGATCGCACATTATGGGTTTCAAATGCGGCATCGTTGGCTTGCCTAACGTCGGCAAATCCACGCTCTTCAATGCCCTGACCAAGACGGCGGCGGCGCAGGCCGCCAACTACCCGTTCTGTACGATCGAACCCAATACGGGCGAAGTGGCGGTTCCAGACCCGCGCCTGCAAACCATCGCCAAGATCGGCAAATCAGCCAATATCGTCCCGACGCGTATCTCCTTCGTCGATATTGCCGGCCTCGTGCGCGGCGCATCGAAGGGTGAAGGCCTCGGCAACCAGTTCCTTGCGAATATTCGCGAAGTGGATGCAGTGGTGCACGTGCTGCGCTGCTTCGAGGACGACGACATCACCCATGTCGAAGGCCGCATCGACCCCGTCGCCGACGCGGAGACCGTCGAGACCGAACTGATGCTCGCAGATCTCGAAAGCCTCGAACGGCGCATCGTCCAGTTCCGCAAGCGTGCGAGCAGCAAGGACAAGGAAGCGCTCGCCGTGCTTCCGATCATGGAACAGGCCCTTTCACTGCTCCAGGACGGCCAGCCGGTTCGCTTCATGCTGAACGGCATTGCACCCGACGATCTCGCGATCCTTCAGGACCTCAATCTTCTGACCTCCAAGCCCGTCCTTTACGTCTGCAACGTTGCCGAAGGCGATGCCGCAACCGGCAATGAATATACCGAAGCTGTCGAGGAAATGGCGACCGGACAGGGCGCCGAGACAGTCACGATCTCAGCCGCCATCGAGGCCGAAGTCGCGCAGCTTCCCGATGAAGAAGCGCGCGAATATCTTGAGGCAATGAGCCTCGACGAGCCCGGCCTCGATCGGTTGATCCGCGCCGGCTACCGACTGCTGCACCTCATCACCTACTTTACCGTAGGCCCGAAGGAGGCACGCGCCTGGACCGTCGAGCGCGGTTCGAAGGCGCCAAGGGCGGCGGGTGTCATCCATACGGATTTCGAGCGGGGCTTCATTCGCGCCCAGACCATCGCCTATCAGGACTATGTGGGGCTCGGCGGCGAAGCAGCCGCCAAGGAAGCTGGCAAGGCCCGCGACGAGGGCAAGGAATACATCGTCCAGGACGGCGATATCATGCTGTTCAAGTTCAACACCTGATACGGTTGGATAGAAATGGCTGAACGCACGCCCACCTACGCCTATGAGGATTTCATCGTCGGCAGTGAATGGTCGCTCGGCTCCAAGCAGGTGATGACGGAAGAAATCATCGATTTTGCCAGGCAGTTCGATCCGCAGCCCTTTCATCTGAATGAGGCCGCGGGCACGGCCAGTATCCTCGGCGGGTTGGCGGCCTCGGGCTGGCACACGGTCTCGATGTTCATGCGCATGCTATGCGACGCCTATCTCCTTGATTCGACCTCGCAAGGCGCGCCAGGGATCGACTTCGTCAAATGGAAGCATCCCGTGCTCGCCGGCGACACGCTCACAGGACGAACGACGATCCTCGAACAACGCCTGTCGAAGTCGAAACCTTCCCTCGGGTTCGTCAAGATGCACCACGATGTCTTCAATCAGGATGGCATATTGGTGTGCGAACTCGAACATACCGCGATGTTCTCGACACGGGAGCCTGTGCAAGCATGAGCATCGAACAGTTCATTGGCGTGGAGCGCGATCTCGGCACCCATCGCTTCAACGCCAGCGAGATCATTGATTTTGCGTCGAAGTACGATCCGCAACGCTTTCATGTCGATCCTGAAGCGGCTAGGAAAAGCAATTTCGGCGGACTTTGTGCCTCGGGCTGGCATACGACGGCGATATGGATGCGCCTCAATGTCGAGGACATGAAGCGGATCATCGCAGAAGCCTTGCAACGAGGCGAACAGCCGCCGCAATTCGGCCCCTCACCGGGTTTTGAGAACCTGAAATGGCTGAAGCCGGTCTATGCCGACGATACGATCCGCTTTACCCGGACCTTGCACGACGTGCGCCCGCTCAAGTCTCGGCCGGGCTGGTCGATGATGCAGATGTCCTCCGCCGCCTATAACCAGAATGGCGACAAGGTTCTTTCATTCGACAGCACCGCCCTTGTTGCGCTGCCCGCTTGAAGGGTCGGCAGGCCAACAAAAGTGTAAAACAATGAATCCGCTCAGTGCCCGTCGAAGGCGACCAGCGTCCGTACGTTGACGCCGAGTGCCTCGAGCTTCTTGCGGCCGCCGAGTTCCGGAAGGTCGATGATGAAGCAGGCGGCGACGATATCGGCGCCCATCTGCTGCAGAAGCTTGACCGCGGCCTCTGCGGTCCCGCCCGTCGCGATCAGATCGTCAACGAGGATGACCTTGTCGCCGGGCGCGATAGCGTCGCGGTGCATCTCCATCTCATCGAGACCATATTCGAGACTGTAGGCGATCCGCACGGTATCGCGCGGCAGCTTGCCCTTCTTGCGGATCGGCACGAAGCCCGATGACAGTTGATGCGCCATGGCGCCACCAATTATGAAGCCGCGCGCCTCGATGCCTGCAACCTGATCTACCTTGCCACCGGCATAGGGGTGCACCAGTTCATCCACGGCGCGGCGAAAGGCGCGGGCATTGCCAAGGAGTGTGGTTATATCGCGAAACATGACGCCGGGTTTTGGATAGTCCGGAATGTTGCGGATGGCATCAACCAGCGTCTGCTTGAGGCTTGAATCCATCTGATCGTTCCCTTCGCGCTGTCAGCGGGCAGACAATCTATGCAGCCCCGCCCTCAAAAGAAAAGGGCGCATAGCGCCCTTCCCTCAAATTGACTCTACCAATCCGGTCAATGCTCGACGTCGGACCAGATCCGGCGCTTCGCCACATAGATAAGGCCTGCGAAGAGAACCAGGAACAGCATGACGCGGAAGCCGGTCTTCTTGCGGGCCTCGAGGTGTGGCTCGGCCGCCCACATCAGGAACGCGGCAACGTCCTGCGAATACTGCGTAAGTGTCTGCGGCGATCCATCGTCATAGGTGACCTGGCCGTCCTGCAAAGGCTGCGCCATCTTCAACGACTTGGCGGCGATGAAGAACGGGTTGTAGTGCGTGCCTTCAGGGATCTGCATGCCTTCCGGCGGCGTTTCGTTAAAGCCGGTCAGAAGCGCGTGGATATAGTCCGGACCGCCTTCCTGGTACTGCGTGAAGATATCGATCAGGAACCGCGGGAAGCCGCGCTCTACCGCACGTGCCTTGGCGATAAGCGAAAAGTCTGGCGGTACCGCGCCGCCGTTGGCTGCTGCCGCCGCTTCCGGATTGGCGTAAGGCGACGGGAAATGATCGGCAGGGATAGCCTTGCGGGTTGTAGGCTCGCCATCGGCATTGGGTTCGCCCGGCACTTCGTATTCGGCCGCGAATGCCTTGATCTGAGCATCGCTATAGCCGAGTTCCGCCAGCGAACGGAATGCCACGAGATTCATCGAATGGCAGGCCGAGCAGACCTCTTTGTAGATCTTGAGGCCGCGCTGCAACTGCTGCTTGTCATAGCGTCCGAACGGACCCGCGAAGGTCCAGTTCATCTCTTCCGGCTTCTTGATCGGGAAGTGCGTCGGTTCGGCGGCGTTATGCGCTTCTTCGGCGACCGCGACCGTTCCGAATGCCAGCATGGTTCCGAGACCGGCAGCTGCAAGACCGAGGAGGATTTTTTTCATGGGAAAGTTCCTTGAGCCCTTCACGATTCTCAGCCTTTGGTTTCCGGAGCCGCGGTGACGCCTACCGGCCGGCCACCACCTTTGGTTTTCGCGAGCACCGCCTCGGTGATCGAATTCGGGAGTCGGCGCGGGGTTTCAACCAGTCCAAGCAATGGCATGAGGACAATGAAGAAGCCGAAATAATAGGCCGTTCCGAGCTGCGAGAAGACCACGTAGAGACCTTCGGCAGGACGCGATCCGAGCCAGCCGAGCATGATGGCGTTGGCAACGAAGATCCAGAAGAACAGCTTGTACCAGGGCCGGTAGACGGCCGAGCGGACCTTCGATGTATCGAGCCAGGGCACGAGGAAGAGGATCGCGATCGAGCCGAACATCGTCAAGACGCCGCCGAGCTTCGAGTTGATCGGGCCGATGTTGAAGGTGATGGCGCGAAGCATCGCGTAGAAGGGCAGGAAGTACCATTCGGGGACGATGTGGGCCGGAGTCTTCAGCGAGTCGGCCTGGATATAGTTATCCGGATGGCCCATGAAGTTCGGCAGGTAGAAGACGAAATAGGCGAAGAGGATCAGGAACAGCACCAGGCCGAACGCGTCCTTGACGGTGGCGTAAGGCGTGAAGGCAACCGTATCCGTCTTCGACTTCACTTCGATGCCGGTCGGGTTGGTCTGGCCGGTCACATGCAGCGCCCAGACGTGCAGGACGACGACGCCGGCAATCATGAACGGCAGCAGGTAGTGCAGCGAGAAGAAGCGATTGAGCGTCGGGTTGTCGACGGCAAATCCACCGAGCAGCAATTGCTGGATCGGATCGCCGATGATCGGGAACGCCGTGAAGAAGCCGGTGATGACGGTCGCACCCCAGAAGGACATCTGGCCCCACGGCAGCACGTAACCCATGAAGGCCGTTGCCATCATCAGGAGGAGGATGATCACACCGAGGATCCACAGGAGTTCGCGCGGCGCCTTGTACGAGCCGTAATAAAGGCCGCGGAAAATGTGGATGTAGACGGCGAGGAAGAACATCGAGGCGCCGTTGGAATGCAGGTAGCGCAGGAGCCAGCCCGAATTCACGTCACGCATGATCTTTTCGACGGAATTGAAGGCAATGCCGGTGCTGGCGGCATAATGCATGGCAAGCACCACGCCGGTCAGGATCTGCGACACCAGCATGATCGCCAGGATGCCGCCGAAGGCGTAGGCATAGTTCAGATTGCGCGGAACCGGATAGGCTACGAATGAATCGTAGAGCAGACGCGGCAACGGCAGTCGCGCATCAAACCATTTTTCGATTCCGCTGTTCGGCGTGTAGGATGAATGTCCACCGCTCATGTCGTGTCTCCCCGTGGAACCTTAGCCGATCTTGACGACGGTGTCGGAAATGAAAGAAAGTGGCGGGATCGCCAGGTTTTCCGGCGCCGGTCCCTTGCGGATGCGTCCGGCCGTATCGTAGTGCGAGCCGTGGCAGGGGCAGAACCAGCCGCCGAAATCACCCTGTTGGCCGAGCGGAATGCAGCCGAGGTGGGTGCACACGCCAACCATCACCAGCCAGTTTTCCTTTTCCTTCGAAGCGGTACGATCGGCATCGGTGGCCTGGGCATCGCTTGGAAGGTTGGCATTGCGCGCAATCGGGTCCTTGAGATCGCCGAGCGCGACAGCCTTGGCTTCCTCAACTTCCTTGGGCGTACGGTTGCGGATGAAGATCGGCTTGCCGCGCCACTTGACCGTGAGGGACATGCCCGGCTGAACAGCCGAAACATCAACTTCAATGGACGAGACTGCCAGCGTGGATGCGTCCGGTCTCATCTGGTCGATGAAGGGCCAAGCAAAAGCCCCTGCGCCGACCACACCGGCCATACCTGTCGCAATATAGAGGAAGTCACGCCGTGTCGGCTCGGTCGTATCGTGTGCGCTCACGGGGCCTGTTCCTTTCCGAATAACAACGCAGCGGGAGAGTCCACGAAGTCAGCATAATAGAAGACAGGCCCAAGAAGATGAGCCCCGCGGAATCCCCAACATATCGCGTGGTTTCTAAGCATGTCGCAGGAGCTTGTCCAGCCTGACAGCGGCATAAGGGCAGGATGTCGCAGGGATAAACCGGCGGCTTATTCCTGCCCGATAAATCCGCCCGACTGGCGCGCCCAGAGCCCGGCATAAAGCCCATTGGCAGCAACAAGCTCGGCATGCGTTCCGCTCTCGACGATGCGGCCCTCGTCCATGACGATCAGGCGGTCGAGAGCCGCGATGGTCGACAGGCGATGGGCGATCGCAATGACGGTCTTTCCTTCCATCAGCCGGTAAAGGCTTTCCTGTATCGCCGCCTCGACTTCCGAATCGAGCGCAGAGGTCGCTTCGTCGAGGATGAGGATCGGCGCATCCTTCAGCATGACGCGTGCGATGGCGATGCGCTGGCGCTGCCCGCCCGATAGTTTGACGCCGCGCTCGCCGACATGGGCATCAAGTCCGCGACGGCCCTTGGGATCGGTCAAGGTGTCGATGAACGCTTCCGCCTGGGCGTTGATTACCGCATCGCGCATCATGTCGTCGGAAGCGTCGGGCCGGCCATAAAGGATGTTGTCGCGGACGGAACGATGCAGCAGCGACGTATCCTGCGTGACCATGCCGATATGGGCACGCAGCGAATCCTGAGTGACATTGGCGATGTCCTGGCCGTCGATGAGAATGCGGCCACTTTCGACGTCAAAGAAACGCAGCAGCAGGTTGACGAGCGTCGACTTGCCGGCGCCGGAGCGGCCTACAAGGCCGATCTTCTCGCCCGGCCGCACATGCAGGGAAAAATCGTCGATGACGATCCTTGCCGACTCGTAGTGAAATCGGACGTTCTCGAACCTGATTTCCCCATGCGTCACGGTGAGCTGCTGGGCCCCCGGCTTGTCGACGACGCTGACGGGGCGCGCGAGGAGTTCCATGGAATTCTGGATCGTGCCGTAGTTGCGAAGCAAGCCATTGAGGTTGGCCATCATGCGCGTCAGAAGCATGCTGAGCCGCAGCACAAGACCCAGCGTGAAGGCGACCTCGCCGGAAGAAATCTCGCCCTTCAGCCAAAGATCGATCGACAGCGCCGCCACGACGCAGATCATCGCCCCGCTTGTGCTGGCGAGCGAAATGCGAATGCCGCTCAAACCCCGCGTCAGCGACATGATTGCGACGAGCCAGCGATCCATGCCGCGGCGCATATAGGCGTCGTCGCGCTGTGTGGTGCCGAACAGCTTCAGCGTCTGGATATTGCTGTAGCCATCGACGAGCCGACCCATGACCAGCGAGCTCATTTCGGCCGTATCGCGGGCGGCCTTGCGCACGCGCGGCAGGAAATAGCGGGCGGTGAAGCCAAAAACGACGAGCCACACGCCGACGACTGAAGCCAGCCGCCAATCGAGGCGGCCGATGAGAAAGAGTGTCGTCGCGCAATATACAAGGCTGAACCACACTGCCTGCAGCAGCGTCACCATGAAATCGCCAAGCGCTTGTCCCGCGGCCCAGACCTTGGTGACGATGCGGCCGGAAAAATCGTTCTGGAAAAATGCAAGGCTCTGCCGGTAGACGACGCTGTGAGCCTGCCAGCGGACGAGATTGTTGAAACCCGGCACGATCGCCTGCTCCTCGACGAGGGCAGCAAGGGAAAGAACGAGCGTTCGCCCAAGAAACACCGCAAGCAGCATCAAAAGCAGCGCGACACCGTGGCGGTCGATAACACCCTGCCAACCTTCGGCGCGATCGGTGGAGGCGAGAATATCGATAATCTTGCCGACGAACCAGAAGAGCCCGGCCTCGAACAGGGCAATCAGCCCGCCGCAGACGAGCATTGCCAGGAAAACGTATTTCTCCTGCCGGACATAGAACCACATGAAGGCGAGCGACTGGTTCGGAACCCGTTCCGCCGGCGCACTGGCATAGGGATCGACCCAGCTCTCGAACAGGCGGTAAAGGCGTGTCATTCAACCTGCATTGCGTTGAAAAATCATCACGATGATGAAACCAATGGGCGAAGGGCCACCATCGGTCGAGTCCCGCGATGCGTCAAATTAAACTTCGGTTACCGGACACTCTTCATGGCTTGGCTTCTCACCCTCCCCTCGTGGGGAGGGTCAGACCGAAGGTCTGGGGTGGGGGCCTGGTCAGAATAAAACAAGTCCCCTCCTGGCTGCTGCGCTCAGCCCTACTCCGCAGCTTCCTGATCGTCGAGCCCGAGGAACCCGCCGGACTGGCGCGCCCAAAGGCCGGCATAAATCCCGTTTGCGGCGATGAGCTCGTCGTGGCTGCCGCTCTCGACGATCTTGCCCTTGTCCATCACGACAAGGCGGTCAAGCGCCGCAATTGTGGAGAGGCGATGGGCGATGGCAATGACGGTCTTTCCCTGCATGAGCCGATAAAGATTGTCCTGTATCGCCGCCTCGACTTCCGAATCGAGCGCCGAGGTTGCCTCGTCCATGATCAGGATCGGCGCGTCCTTCAACATGACTCGAGCGATGGCGACACGCTGGCGCTGACCACCGGAAAGCTTGACGCCGCGCTCGCCGACATGAGCTTCGAAACCCCGGCGCCCCTTCGGATCGGTTAGTTCCTCGATAAAGCCATCGGCCTGGGCATTGCGCACGGCCTGCCGCATCAACTCATCCGATGCATCGGGTCGGCCATAGAGCACATTGTC
The DNA here is from genome assembly GCF_056399405.1 of Phyllobacterium sp. 01N428. Lineage (NCBI taxonomy): Bacteria > Pseudomonadati > Pseudomonadota > Alphaproteobacteria > Hyphomicrobiales > Phyllobacteriaceae > Phyllobacterium > Phyllobacterium sp. 01N428. The sequence goes on along the minus strand of NZ_JBFTRH010000004.1, from coordinate 233,943 downwards.
TCGCACTGAGCGGTGCAGCAGCGATGTATCCTGTGTGACCATGCCGATATTCGCCCGCAGCGAATCCTGCGAGACTTTCGAAATGTCCTGACCATCGATCAAAATGCGCCCACTCTCGAGGTCGTAGAAGCGCAGCAGCAGGTTGACGAGCGTTGACTTGCCGGCGCCCGACCGGCCGACGACGCCGATCTTTTCGCCGGGCCGGATATCCAGCGAGAGCTTGTCGATGATCCCCGCACCCTTGCCGTAGTGAAAGCCGATGGCGTCGAAAGTGATCGCGCCCGATTTCACGACGAGTTCGGGCGCATTCGCAACGTCCGGCACCAGGCGCGGCAGCGAAATCGAGGTGATACCGTCTTCCACCGTTCCGATATTTTCGAACAGGGCGGACATTTCCCACATGATCCACTGCGACATGCCGTTGAGGCGCAGGACCAATCCGATCCCCACGGCAACGGCGCCGACGGAAATGGCGGAGTCCAGCCACAGCCAGATGGCGATGCCGCCCACCGAAAACAGCAGGAGACAGTTCATCGCATAGAGGCAGAAGTGGAAGCTCGTCACCATGCGCATCTGGCGATGCACGGTGCCGAGAAAATCCTCCATTCCCTCGCGTGCATAGCTTTCTTCGCGCTTCGAGTGCGAGAAGAGCTTGACCGTGGCGATATTCGTATAGCTGTCGACGATCCGGCCGGTCATGGTCGAACGGGCATCGGCCTGCCGTTCCGAAATGACGCGGATTTTCGGAATGAAGTAGCGCAAAAGTCCTATATAGGCAGCGAGCCAGACGACGAATGGCAGCATCAGCCGAAGGTCGGCAGCTGCCGCGATGATCAGCGTGCCGCTGAAATAGACGATGACATAGTTGAGAACGTCGAGCAGCTTCATCACCGCTTCGCGCACCGCGAGCGAGGTCTGCATCAGTTTCGTCGAGACGCGTCCGGCAAACTCGTCCTGGAAAAACGTCATCGACTGGCGGATCAGGTAGCGATGCACCATCCAGCGGATACGCATCGGATAGTTGCCAAGGAGCGTTTGATGGATAACGAGCGAATCGATCAACACGATGCCGGGCATGACGATGAGGATCACGCCGGCAATCAGCGCCAGCTTCCAGCCCTCTTCGGAAAGGAAGGTCTCCCGCGAGTGGTTCGACAGCCAGTCGACAATATTGCCCATGAAGGCGAACATCGACACTTCGAGCACGGCGATCAGAGCTGTGCAAACGGCCATGACGGCGATGAATGGCCACACGCCGCGCGTGTAATGCAGGCAGAACGCCACGAGCGATCTTGGCGGCTCACTGGGCTCGGCTGGCGGAAATGGTTCGAGCCTCTCTTCAAACCAGCGAAACATTTTCAACCTCGTAAACACCTGTCCTGATCACGGTAGCGGACCGCGAGCCGGTCGTTGGGATACTGCTTGGGACAAACATGGAAAACACCTGCAAACGCGAAGATCGGCAGTTTGCGGCTCGTGTCGGAAAGACGAAATTTCTAGTTAGGGAGAACCGACACGCAACCGCAAAGGCAACCGGACATCGTCCAGTCTGGAAGAAGTCGCATCAATTTTGGCATCGACACCTCCAAGTTAGCGTTGCAGTTTGCTTCCTATAGCGATTATGAACGCAAAAGGCGAGAGGCCATCGCAATGGAGCCGTAAGTATTGACCGACGCATCAGTGGACCTTCGCATCGCGCTTTATCAGCCCGACATTCCAGGCAATACCGGAACGATACTGCGCATGGCTGCCTGTTTCGGGATCGCGGTCGATGTGATCGAGCCGGCGGGCTTTGACCTTTCCGACCGGGCGTTGAAGCGTGCGGGCATGGACTATCTCGAACAGGCGGCGTTGACGCGTCATGCCAGCTGGGCGGATTTTCAGGCGTGGCGGCTTGCCGCAAAACGGCGGCTGCTGCTCTTCTCGACGAAAGCTGCGGTGCCCTATACGAAGTTCGCCTTTGAACCCGGCGACATCCTGCTGCTTGGACGCGAATCCGCCGGCGTTCCTGATGAGGTTCATCAAGTCGCCGATGCGCGGTTGATCATTCCGATGGTCGAGGGCGCGCGCTCGCTCAACCTTGCGCTGTCCGCGGCCATCGCCGCAGCTGAGGCACTGCGGCAATTCCAGGCCTGAAACGAATCCGCCGGCCATTTCTGACCGGCGGACCTTGGGTTTTCAGTCTGGCGGAATTAGTTGATCTGTTCGGCCTTGCCGCCTTCCCACTTGTAGAAGACGAATGCCGGCGTGGTGAGATCGCCGGTGCTCGAGTAGGTCAGGTCGCCGACGACGGTCGAAAGCGGCTCGCCCGACTTGATCTTTGCTGCGACTTCCGTCGGCTCAACCGAACCTGCCTTCTCGATGCCGCCCGCGATGATCTGCATGGCCGCATAGGCATTAAGCGTGAAGGCTTCCGCCGGGATGTTGTTCGCCTGGAGAGCCTCGACGACCTTGGCGGCGGCTGGGTTCTTCGTCGGGTCGGCGCTGTTGGTGAACAGCGTGCCGGCTGCAGCGTCACCGCCGATTGCCCAGTATTCCGTGTTCGAAAGACCGTCCGGCCCGATGATCTGGGCCTTGACGCCCTGATCATGCAATTGGCGCGCGATCAGACCACCTTCGGCATGATAGCCGCCGAAATAGATCACATCGGCCTTTTCCGACTTGATGCGGGTGATGAGAGCGCTGTAGTCCTTTTCGCCGGCATTGATGCCTTCGAAGACGACTTCTGTGACGCCGCCCTTGTTGAGAACCGACTTCAGACCATTGGCGATGCCGGTGCCGTAAGGCGTCTTGTCGTAGACGATGGCGATGCGCTTGTCCTTGAAGTTGTCGAGCATGTACTTGCCGGCAACATCGGCCTGCTGGTCGTCGCGGCCGCAGGTGCGGAACACGGTTTCGAGGCCGCGTGTGGTCAGATCGGGCGTTGTCGCGGTTGGGGTGACCATGACGATGCCGTTTTCAGCAAGAACGTCCGATACCGGCATGGCAACGCCGGACGTTACCGGTCCGACGATGAACTTGATGCCTTCGCCGACGACCTGGTTGGCGACCGACACGCCCTGCTTGGGTTCGCCCGCATCGTCAAAGATCTTGGTGACGATCTTTTCGCCCTTAATGCCGCCCGCCGCATTGATGGCCTCGGCAGCGCTTTCGGCGCCATTCTTCACCTGCAGGCCGTAGGCGGCGACAGGACCGGTGACCGGCGCGATAATGCCGACGACGATATCGGCCTTGGCGAACGACGTCATCGCCATGACGGCAGCCAACGCCACGCCAGAGATCAACGATAAGCGCATAGTTTCCTCCTTGGATTTTGTGCATCCGAACGACTGTCCGGGGCTGGCAGAGTTCTAGTGACTTTGGAAATGGCTGTCAGCAACGATTGCTTGGATTTTGGCGCCTACTGACGAAAAATTGAAAAATCTTGCAAACTCGCGGCGATTTTCGACCATATCGATCAATTTCTTGAAAAATATCATCAATTTTATTGCTGAATCGACAGTTTTGGCGCTTCTCTTACCAAAAGCTAATCCGCGTTGGGCAACCTGCGCATGGTAAATTCGATGATATCACCCGGCCGCTCTTGCCAGCTTTCGATCTCGGTCCAATAGGCGGCCTTGGGGAATTGCTCGAACCATTCGCGGGCTTTTTCACGGGCTGCCAGTCTCGGCAGGCGGAAGCTTTCGCGAACGAACGCGCCGCGTTGCTGGCCGGCGTCACGGCGGCTTTCCTTGAGCTGCTTGCGCAAGCCCTCGAGCGGTGGCTTGGGGAATTGCGACCTGGGCGCCTTGGAGACCATTCTTTGAGCCCTCACTCAACGCTTTACACTGTAAACTTATGCAGTGTTGTTGCGGAAAACGAGTCATTTTTTGGAGATCTGCGGATTGAGTAAACGCCCCTTCCCTTTGTCTTTTCGATGTTGTGATATGTCCGCATAAACAAAGGATTCTTTGCCATGGACCGCCCTGACATTCCCGCCGCTCTTCCCGATGCACTCGATGACAAGAAAGCCGCAGCCACAGCCTGGTTTACGGAGATCCGTGACAAGATCTGCGCCTTGTTCGAACAGTTGGAGGACGAACTGGAAGGCCCTCTGTCGGATCGCGCCGCGGGCCGCTTCGAACAGACGCCCTGGCAGCGTGACGATGGCAAGGGCGGCGGCGGCATCATGTCGCTCATGCATGGCCGCGTGTTCGAGAAGGTCGGCGTCCACATTTCCACGGTTCACGGCGAGTTCTCGCCGGAGTTCCGCAAGCAAATACCCGGCGCCGATGAAGACCCGCGCTTCTGGGCGTCCGGCATTTCGCTGATCGCACATCCGCAAAGCCCCTATGTGCCGGCGGTTCACATGAATACGCGTATGGTGGTGACGACCCGCCAGTGGTTTGGCGGCGGCGCCGATCTGACGCCGGTGCTCGATCGCAAGCGGACCCAGGAGGACGCGGACACGGTCGCCTTCCAGAAGGCGATGAAGTTCGTATGCGACAAGCATTCCGCTGTTGCCGACTATGACAAGTTCAAGGCCTGGTGCGACGAATATTTCTACCTGCCGCATCGCAAGGAACCCCGTGGTACCGGCGGCATATTCTATGACTGGCTGCATTCGTCGGACGAGAGCGGCGGATGGGACGCCGACTTCAACTTCACTCGCGACGTCGGCCGGGCTTTTTCGGTGGTCTATCCCTACCTGGTGCGCCAGAACTTCAACAAGGACTGGACCGACGCCGATCGCCAGGAACAGCTGGTGCGTCGCGGCCGCTACGTCGAGTTCAACCTTCTCTACGATCGCGGCACGATCTTCGGCCTCAGGACCGGCGGGAACGTGGATTCGATCCTTTCTTCGATGCCGCCGGCGGTCAAATGGCCATGAACGGGAAATTTGAGGGATCAAATACAGGAATGATGCGTTATCATGCTTCCTTGGCGCGGGTGATTGTCCGCGCCTGATCGAGCGCGTCAGGCAAATGTTTGCGGGCTCACAACAGGGAGAGAAGGCCATGAAAGAACTTCATTGCATTGTTCCCGGTTGCCAGTGGCATACACGTCACGAAACCGAAGCTGAAATCATCCGCCGCGCCAGCGAGCACTTGCGCGAAACCCATGGTGAAACGGTCATTCGCGAATCCATGCTCGAAACGATCAAGGCAAACATCCAGCCCGAAAAGGGTAAAGCCGCCTGATCAGGCCTTTCCCGCATGGTGGGGAATTCTTGCCAGCAGTTCATCGCGCTCGAGGCTGAATCCGGACTCGATCCACTCATCCTCGAGCGCGCGTTGCACCTTGCCGACATCAGGACCCTTCGAAAGGCCCGCCGTCACGAGGTCGCCGCCGGATAAGGGAAATTTCGGCCGCTCATAGTCCTTGAGGTATTCAAGCAGCCGCGACAGGTTACCGGCGCGGAACATGGCTGCATCGTCACTCGCCGCATCGTTACGGGCGGAGGCAAGGGCGAGCCTCAAGCGATCCTGCATACCTTGCACGTCGCTGCGATAGAGCCGCTTTGCAAAGCCGGTCTCGGATATCTCGGGATGTGGCGGCACCGTCGCGGCAAAAGCCGCCAGGCGGTCGCGCTCCTGATTTGAGAGCTTGAGCCGAACGGCAAGCTCCGCCAGCCGCTCCGTGTTCGGCGGCACCATGCTGGCAAGACGCAACAGAGGGTCGGCCTCCCAACCAAGTGCCTGTTCGGTCTGAACGAGGCCGTGGATGGCATCAATGCCCCACTTTTCCGTCTCCGGCAGCACTGCCGTCAGAACACCGGCCTGGCGCATCCACAAGAGGGCGCGCGACGGGTCCGGCGCTGAGAGAAGCTTCTTCAGTTCGGACCAGACACGCTCGGCCGAAAGGCGCGAAAGTCCGCCTTTGAGGCGCGCGCAGGCCTTCAGCCCCTCCGTTTCGGGCCGGCCCTTCCCATACCACGCAAAGAAGCGGAAGAAGCGCAATATGCGCAAATAGTCTTCGCGGATACGCTGTTCCGGATCACCGATGAAGCGCAGGGTCTGGCTCTCGATGTCGGCAAGACCGCCGACAAGATCAACGATTGTGCCATCGGCCTCGACATAAAGCGCGTTGATCGTGAAGTCGCGACGTTCGGCATCGACCTGCCAGTCCTTGCCGAACGCAACTTCCGCGTGACGCCCGTCGGTTTCGACATCGGCGCGCAAGGTCGTCACCTCATAGGGACGTCCCTTGGCGACGACTGTGATTGTCCCATGAGCTATTCCCGTAGGGACCGCCCTGAACCCCGCATCCTCCGCGCGCCGCAGCGTTTCCTCGGGCAGGCAAGTCGTCGCGATGTCGATATCGCTTACTGGTTGCCCGAGCAGCGTATTGCGCACGGCGCCGCCAACGACGCGGGCGCTCTCGCCCCCGACCGAAAGCGCTGCCAACAGAACTTGCAATTGCTCGTTGGCAAGCCACGGCGCCTTGTCTGAAATGGACTTTATCGCGCTCAAGAATAGAGCCTTTCATAAAGAGTACGAATGATGCCGGCCGTCACGCCCCAGATAAAGCGATCGCCGAACGGCATCGTATAGTAGAACCGCTCCTGATCCTGCCACATGCGGCTTTCGCGGCGATGGTTTGCCGGGTTCATCAGGAACGACAGCGGCACCTCGAATACATCGGCAACCTCGTCCGGATTAGCCGCGATTTCGAAAGGCGGGTGGACAAGGCCAAGAACCGGAATGATCGAGTATCCGGTGGTAGTCAAATAGCGCGGCAGGCGGCCGAGCAGTTCGACATGCCGCCCTTCGAGCCCGATTTCCTCATGCGCCTCGCGCAGCGCCGCCTTTTCCGGCTCGTAATCATCTTCGGGATCGATGGCGCCTCCCGGAAACGCCACCTGGCCCGAGTGCTTGCGCAGGCTGGTCGTGCGCAACGTGAGAATGACGCTTGCCTCGTCACCGCGGTCAACGATAGGGACGAGCACCGCCGCATCGCGCAGCGGTTTTGCGGCAATCAGCGCATCGAGGCCCGGATTGAGCCGGTGATCGCCATGGTCGTCGTCGAGCCGCTCATTGCCCTTGAGCGCGACGCGACGTGCGAACGCGCGGGCCGAAAACCCCTCATCGAGCGGGTCGGCTGAGGTCATCGACTTTGCATCTCAAGTTTGCCCGACGGCATGATCGGAAACACAACGCCCCTGGAGCGAACCGCGAACATCGATTTGCCGTCGACAACGATATCTTCGCCATGGTTGACGAGATCGTACATCACGGCACGGGCTAGCAAGGCTTCGAGCCGCCCGCGGACCAGCAAGTATGGCTTCAGCCCGCCATTCTCGGCATCGACCACAAAGCGAAGCGGGTTTTCGGCTCCCGCCTCGGCCACATCGCCGACATTGGTGCGGAAGGTCATGACCTGATCGTCGCCGGAGCCGGAAACATTGAGCTCGACCGCAAGGAAGGGCGCATCCTCGACGCGGATCCCGACCTTTTCCACCGGGGTGACGAGATAGGTCTTTCCGTCGGCATCCTTGCGCAGGACTGTCGAAAACAGGCGCACGAGAGGCTGTCTGCCGATCGGCGTTCCCATGTAGAACCAAGTGCCGTCGGCCTTGATCTCCATATCGAGATCGCCGCAGAACTCAGGATTCCAGCGGTCGACCGGTGGCAGACCCTTGCCCTGCGCTGCGGCCCGCGAGATCAGCGCCTCAAGTCCCGCCGTATCGCGCACACTGGTTTCACGCACTGCCATAGCCCTGACCTTTTTTCTCCACCCGTCACGAAATAGTCACCGTTGGACCGCTTGTCAGCATGTCATAGTGATTTAGAGTCTTTTCACATGTCATAGTGACTTGGAGTGATTTAAGAAAGACTCTGCACATATACCAGCGGCGAGGTAAATCGATGACGATGATTAAACCAGAGGTGGCGTCCGATCCAAAGGCGATGGTCGCCGAGGCCGAGAAAGCGCTGGCCGATATCGCCAAGATCAGGAACGGCATCGGAACGGTCATCTTCGGCCAGGAGAGCGTCGTCGAGCGCACCCTCGTCGCCCTTCTTGCCGGTGGACACGCCCTGCTCGTCGGTGTTCCCGGCCTTGCCAAGACCAAGCTGGTCGAGACACTCGGAACCGTGCTTGGACTGGACGACCGCCGCATCCAGTTCACGCCGGACCTGATGCCGTCCGACATTCTCGGCTCCGAGATCATGGAGCAGGACGACAATGGCAAGCGCTACTTCCGTTATGTCAAAGGTCCGATCTTCGCCCAGCTTCTCATGGCCGACGAAATCAACCGCGCCTCGCCGCGCACCCAGTCGGCGCTGCTCCAAGCCATGCAGGAATATCACGTGACTGTCGCCGGCGAACGGCACGACCTGCCGCGCCCCTTCCACGTGCTCGCGACCCAGAACCCGCTGGAGCAGGAAGGCACCTATCCGCTTCCCGAGGCTCAGCTCGACCGCTTCCTGATGCAGATCGACATTCTTTACCCCGAACTCGACGCGGAGCGCCGCGTGCTGCTTGAGACAACGGGGACCTCCGAAGCTTCCGCGGCTCGGGTGATCGACGCCGAACGTCTTCTCGAGATGCAGCAATTGATCCGCCGCATGCCGGTTCCCGAAGGCGTGGTCGACGCCATTTTGACCCTCGTCCGCTCGGCGCGGCCCGGCGCCGACAACGACATTGCGAGAAAGTTCATCTCCTGGGGACCTGGTCCCCGCGCCAGCCAGGCGCTGATGCTCTGCGCCCGCGCCCGCGCCCTTTATGACGGTCGTCTCGCCCCATCGGTCGATGATATCAAGGCACTCGCCGAACCTGTCCTCCAGCACCGCATGGCCTTGACGTTTGCGGCCCGCGCCGACGGCATGAACGTGCGCGATGTGATCGCGAATGTGACCAAGGTTGCCCTCTGATGGCAGCAATCGGCACGCAAGTCCGGCGAACCGAGACAGGCGACGCGCTTGCGCGCGCCCGCCAACGTGCCGCCTTGCTGCCGGACCTCCTCGTCGAGGTCCATCGCATTTTGAATACGGTGAATACCGGCTGGCACGGTCGTCGCAAGAGCGGCGTTGGTGAGAGCTTCTGGCAATTTCGCCCCTACACCGATGGCGAGGCCGTCTCGCGCATCGATTGGCGCAGGTCCGCCCGCGATGATCGCACCTACATCCGCGACCAGGAGTGGGAGGCGGCCCACACCGTCTGGCTTTGGGCCGATCCTTCGCCATCGATGCTGTTCAAATCCGAACAGGCGCAGGTCTCGAAGGAGTCGCGCGCGCTCGTAATGGTGCTCGCATTGGCGGAATTGCTCTCGCGCAGTGGCGAACGCATTGCCTATCCCGATATTTCCGACCCATCCTCGGCACGCAATGGCGCCGAGCGCCTGGCAACCCTCCTCTCCCACGCCGCCAACTTGCCGGCCAAGCCTGATCTCGACAGGGTGCGCCGTTTCTCGGATGTGGTGCTGGTCAGCGATTTCCTGGAGCCGGTCGAAGAAACGCTCGAAACCCTGCAAAAACTCGCCCATGTCGGCGCGCGTGCGCATCTCATTGAAATCTACGATCCGGCCGAGGAAGACTTTCCCTACAGGCGGCGCACCGAATTTGTCGACCCCGAGACCGGCGCTTCACTCACTTTCGGACGGGCCGAGGATTATGCCAGCGATTATCGCAACCTGTTTTATGCCCGCCGCGAGACCTTGAGCGCCTATTGCAAGCGCATCGGCTGGAGCTACACGGTTAATCGCACTGATCGCCTCGCTTCAGAAGCGCTTGTGACGGTGCATATGAACATGACCGCCAAGATCGGCTATCAGGGTGGAGGCGTCGCATGAATGCGCTTCCCCTCGCCTTTGGCGCTCCGGCGATTCTTGCAGGATTGATCGCCCTTCCGGTCATCTGGTGGCTGCTTCGGGTGACGCCGCCCCGTCCAGTACGCGAAATCTTTCCGCCCTTGCGGATCCTGGCACAGCTTCTCAAAAAGGAAGAGACGCCGAACAAGAGCCCGTGGTGGCTGACCCTGCTGCGGCTACTGCTTGCAACCCTTGTCATCCTCGCCTTGTCGGAGCCGGTGTGGAACCCACGCCCGGAAACGCTGACCGGCAAGGAACCGGTCGCGATCGTCCTCGATAATGGCTGGTCCTCGAATGAGGAATGGCCGGCGCGCAAGGAGACGGCGGAGCGCCTTATCGGCGATGCGGCGAATTCGGGCGCACTGATCTACATTCTCGGAACGGCCGAACGAGCGAACACGGATATCGGACCATTCGACGCGACAACCGCGCTCGAGCGCGTACGCGCCTTGAACGTGCGGCCGATCCCGGTCGATCGTGCGGCCGCTTTCGCCCGGTTGAAAACCGCGCTTGCCGACATTTCGGGAACCCGCATCGCCTATCTCAATGACGGTATCGATACGCCAGCGGCCAATGCTGCGTTGAAATCGCTGCAGGACGCAAAAATCGCATCGATGATCTGGTATCAGCCATCAATCAGCGCCATCTCCGCTATCCGCCAGGCCGAAAACAGTGCCAATGGACTGACGGTTCATGCGGTGCGACCGAGCAATGACCGTGGACAGGGCGCAGTCACCATCGGCGCCTTCGATGAAAAGGGCCGGCGCATCGCCGAGACCGGTCTGGTTTTCTCCGCAGGAGAAGCGACAGGGCAAGCGGTCATCAATGCGCCGTACGAGCTGCGCAACGACTTTCACACGCTGCGCATCGACGGGACGGCGCAAGCCGGCGCGACTTTCCTCATAGACGACAATAACAAGCGCCGCCGCGTTGCGTTGCTTTCCGGATCGGATGCCGATCTGTCGCAGCCCCTGCTTTCTCCGCTCTACTACATTTCAAGGGCGCTTGAGCCCTTTGCCGATCTCCTGCGGCCGCGCAATGCCGAACTCGTGCGCGCCGTTCCGGAATTGCTCGAGCAAAAGCCGTCGGTCGTGATCATGGCGGATATCGGCAAGTTGCCTCCCGAGACCGAGCGCCTGCTTTCCGACTGGGTCAATAACGGCGGCACGCTGATCCGCTTCGCCGGCCCCCGCCTTGCCGGCAGCGACGAAGATCCCCTGCTTCCGGTCACACTGCGCAAGGGCGAGCGCTCGCTTGGCGGCGCCCTCTCCTGGAAAGAGTCACAGCCGGTCGCGGCGTTCCCGGACAACGGTCCCTTTGCCGGTCTTCCGACCCCGCAGGACGTGACGGTAACGCGGCAGGTCCTCGCAGAGCCGTCCTCGGACCTCTATGACAAGAGCTGGGCCAACCTCGCCGACGGAACCCCGCTTGTTACCGGTGAAACGCGCCAGCGTGGCCAACTGGTGCTGTTTCATGTCACGCCCGAGGCGACCTGGTCGAATTTGCCCATCAGCGGCAGCTTCGTCGATATGCTGCACCGCCTCGTTGCCCTTTCGCGCAATGCGGGTCCGGCAGCCAATGGCAACGGCGCCAGCGCGTCCCGTGCCTTGCCGCCTTACCTCATCCTCAATGCCGAGGGCGGGCTCATGCCGCCCACAGGTGACGCAAAGCCATTGATCACCAAGCCAGGTGAAACACCGCAGGTGAGTTTCGACAATCCTCCCGGCTTCTACGGAGTGGAAGACGCGATGTCGGCACTCAACCTTTTCCGGCCCGATGGGGAGATCAAGCCGCTGGCCCGACCCGATATGTCATTCCCGGTAACGACGGCGCGCTATGCGGTCGACGAATCGCTGCCGCTGCGCGGCCCGCTCTTCGCGCTGGCAGCATTGCTGCTGATCGCCGATGCCGTGGCCATCCTCTGGCTCGGAGGCCATCTGCGCCGCCGCTATCGCACGGTGGCTGCCTCGCTCGCGATTCTGCTCTTACCCGTTCTTTTCGCGATCGCACCTTCGCCCGCCCATGCGCAGCAAAACGACAGCAAGCCCGGCGACGAGGCCATCATCGAGGCGGTAAACGCCACCCATCTTGCCTATGTGATCACCGGTGACAGTGCGGTCGACGATATCAGCAGGGCCGGCCTTGCCGGGCTCTCGCGGGCGCTCGCCGACAGCACGGCGCTGGAGCCGGGCGAGCCGGTCGGCGTCAATCCGGCAACTGACGAGCTTGCCTTCTATCCGCTTATCTACTGGCCTGTCGATGCGGCTGCGCGCATGCCATCGCCTGAAGCCATCGCCAAGATCGACGCCTATATGCAGCAGGGTGGAACCGTGCTCTTCGACACGCGCGACCAGGATGCGGCGGCCGTGAGCTTCGAGAATGCGACCACGCCCTCGAACCAGCGATTGCGCGATATCCTTGCCGGCCTCAACATTCCGCCGCTCGAGCCGGTGCCCAGCGATCACGTTTTGACCAAGTCTTTCTATATTCTGCAGGATTTCCCCGGCCGCTACCGCGGCAGCCCGCTTTGGGTGCAGGCGTCTCTTTCCACCGAGGCAAGGTCGGACCGGCCCGTGCGCGCAGGCGACGGCGTGACGCCAATCATGATTACCGGCAATGATCTTGCCGGCGCATGGGCTATCGATGCCAGCGGCTCGCCCATGTTTCCGACCATTCCCAACGATCCGATGCAGCGCACCTATGCCTTCCGCACCGGGATCAACATCGTCATGTACATGCTTACCGGCAACTACAAGTCCGATCAGGTGCATGTGCCGGACCTGCTTGAGCGTCTGGGAAATTAGCCATGTACCTGTCGCTCGATTTCCAGCCGCTGCTTTCGACCACCCTGCTTGCCATTCTGCTTGTGCCATTGCTCGCCTTGACGCTGGCGGGCATCTATTTTCGCCAACGCGGGAGCCTCCTTCGCTTTGTCGCACTGGCCGCCTTCGCCATGGCGCTGCTCAATCCGATCGTCGTCAACGAGCAGCGCGATCCCTTGAAAAGCGTCGTTGCGGTGATCGCCGACCGCAGCCAGAGCCAGGATCTCGGCAACCGCAGCGCGGATACGGACGCCGCGCTCAAGGAGGTGCAGACCGAGCTTGCACGCCTGCCGCAATTCGAGGTTCGCACGGTCGAGACCGGCCGTGCCAGCGAGAATGATGATGCCACCTCCACCCGTTTGTTCGGGGCCTTGAATGGAGCGCTGCGCGATGTGCCGCCTTCGCGCGTTGGCGGAGCGATTATGATCACCGACGGGCAGATCCACGATATTCCGGCCAACCAGGCGGGACTTGGCTTCAATGCTCCCATTCATGGGCTGATCACCGGCGTCCCCAATGAAATCGATCGGCGCATCCAGTTCGTGCGTGCGCCGCGCTTCGGCCTGACTGGAAAGCCGCAGCAGATGACCTACAAGGTCACCGCTTCGGGCGAAGCGCCGGGCGGCAGCGCGCGCGTTCATGTGCGCGTCAATGGCAACGAGTCCGGCAGCGAAGATGCCATCATCGGCGAGGAAATGCCGCTTGAGGTGACGTTGTCGCGCGCCGGGGTCAATATCGTCGAGATTACCGTCGATCCGATTCCAGGCGAGCTTACTGGCGTCAATAACCGTGCCGTCGCCATGGTCGACGGTATTCGCGAAAATCTGCGGGTGCTGTTGATTTCAGGCGAGCCGCACAACGGCGAGCGGACCTGGCGCAACCTCCTGAAGTCGGACGCGTCCGTCGATCTCGTGCACTTCACCATTCTGCGCCCGCCCGAAAAGCAGGATTCGACCCCCCTTCCGGAACTCGCGCTGATCGCCTTTCCGACGCGCGAACTCTTCGTCGACAAAATCGATCAGTTCGATCTGATCATCTTCGATCGCTATCAGCATCGCGATGTGATGTCGCTGCTCTATTACGACTACATAAACGACTATGTGCAAAAGGGCGGAGCCCTGCTTATCGCAGCCGGTCCGGAATTTGCGGGCCAGATGTCGATTGCGAACACGCCGCTTCTTTCGGTGCTTCCGGCCACGCCAACCGGCAATATTGAGGAAAAGGCCTTTTATCCGCGCCTCAGCGACCAGGGTAAACGCCATCCGGTGACGCGCGGGCTTGAAGGCAGTACGCAGGAACCGCCGGCATGGAGCCGATGGTTCCGTGTGATCGATGTCAATCCACCTGAAGGCTCGGTCATCATGAACGCCGGGGACCGGCCGCTGCTTGTTCTCAACCGCATTGGCGATGGCCGGGTCGGCATGTTCCTGTCCGACCAGGGTTGGCTCTGGGCGCGCGGTTTCGAGGGCGGCGGTCCGCATGCCGCGCTCTATCGCCGGATCGCCCATTGGCTGATGAAGGAGCCAGACCTCGAGGAAGAGGCGCTGACGGCAACAGGCAATGGCCGCAATCTCGAAATTCATCGCCAGACGATGCAAAAAACGGCTGAGCCCGCCAATATCATCACGCCGTCGGGCAAGACGCGGTCGGTTCCGCTGACGGAGACCGAGCCCGGCGTCTTTACCGCCTCCGTGCCGACCGATGAGATCGGGCTCTACCAGGTTGCCAATGGCGATCTGACGACGCTCGCCCATGTCGGACCCGTCGATGCGCCGGAGTTCACCGACAATGTTTCGACGCAGGCAAAACTCGATCCGCTTGCCCGCGAAACCGGCGGCGGGACGCGCCGCCTGCGCGCGGCCGCCAATCAGAGCGACATCGAGGTACCGAACATCGTTGCCTCGCGCGGCACGGCAAGCGCCAGCGGCGACAATTGGATCGGCCTGCGCCAGACCAATGAGACGGTGCTGAAGAGCGTCACCCGCCTGCCGCTTTTCTCGGGCTTCCTTGGCCTTGCCGCCATGATGCTTGTGCTTGGCGGCATGTGGTACCGCGAAGGCAGGTAAAGCTACTGGCCTGCCATCGCGGCGTGGATGACCTTGCCTTCCACATCCTGCAAAGCCCTTGGTGCGAGCTCACAAGCGAGGAACCGCGCCGGATCAACCGGCGCCGGCAATACGATCCGGTGGCCTGGTATCTGGCGGAAGCCGAACGGCGCGTAATAGGGCTCGTCACCAACGAGGATGACGAGCTTGTGTCCGGCAACGCGCGCGGCTTCCATGCTGGTGCGCATAAGCGCTGCGCCAATGCCCTGTTTCTTCCATGCCGGCCGCACGGCGAGCGGGCCGAGAAGCATCGCCGGGGTAGTGCCGATACGGATGGGCGTCAGCCGGACCGACGCGACGACGTGTTCGCCGTTGAGCGCTACGAAGGAGAGGTTGCGATCATGCGGTCCGCCCTCGCGAATGCGATAGGCCGCCCGGGCAAACCGCCCCGGCCCGAAAGCTTCCCGGTTGATGTCTTCGATTGCAGCATCGTGCACCGGTTCTTCCGGCGCGTAGGTCACGACATGGTTCAGCATGTTGGATTTCTTTGAAGAGAGTGGTCGTTCGCCTCGGCAAATATCGCCATTGGCCAGCACAGGAGCGTCCGTCGCACGAGGCGCCGGTCCAGGTTTCATCGTCGGATGATCAGAAGTCCTGCCACAAATCTCTCCTTTTTCGTTCGCCTAACATCAATCTGTCGCGACGTAAACCAAAATCTAAACAGACACTGTCGAAGAGTTACGCTCTGTTCACCACCCGGGGGCTGAATTAAAAATCCTGCAGCGCCAGCTATAGGCTCAGTAACCAATGGAGATTCGAAACGATGGGTTTGTTGATCGACGGCGTATGGCAGGACAAGTGGTACGACACCAAGCAGAGCGGCGGGCGCTTTATTCGCACTGAATCGCAATTTCGCAACTGGGTGACAGCCGATGGAAGCGCCGGACCATCCGGCCGCGACGGCTTCAAGGCGGAGCCGGGACGCTACCATCTATATGTATCCTATGCCTGTCCCTGGGCGCATCGCACGCTGATCTTCCGCGCGCTGAAGCAGCTCGAGGATGTCATTTCCGTATCGGTGGTCGACCACTTCATGGGTGCTGAAGGCTGGACATTCCTTGAACGGGATGGCGCGACCGGTGACGAGCTTTTCGGCTACGACTATCTGCATCAGGTCTACACGCGGGCCGATCCCAAATGTTCAGGCCGGGTAACCGTACCGGTGCTTTGGGACAAGAAGCAGAACACGATTGTGTCGAACGAATCCTCGGAGATCATCCGCATGCTGAATTCGGCATTCGATGCCTTCGGTGATCACGCCCTGGATTTCTACCCGGAGGCGTTGCGACAGGAAATCGATGCCGTAAACGCCCTCGTCTATCCCAACATCAACAACGGCGTCTATCGCGCCGGTTTCGCCACCACGCAGGAGGCCTATGAAGAAGCCTTCACCCAGCTTTTCGGCGCGCTCGATCAAATCGAGGCGAAGCTCGCAAAACAGCGCTACCTCACCGGCGACCGCCTGACTGAAGCTGACTGGCGCCTGTT
Source organism: Phyllobacterium sp. 01N428 (assembly GCF_056399405.1). Lineage (NCBI taxonomy): Bacteria > Pseudomonadati > Pseudomonadota > Alphaproteobacteria > Hyphomicrobiales > Phyllobacteriaceae > Phyllobacterium > Phyllobacterium sp. 01N428. Next base: position 217,738 of record NZ_JBFTRH010000004.1, on the reverse strand, counting down.
CACGACGCTGCTACGCTTCGATCCGGTCTATGTCGGGCATTTCAAATGCAATCGGCAACGCATCGCGGACTATCCGAACCTGTCGAACTATACGCGCGAGCTTTATCAGGTGCCGGGCGTCGCGCCGACGGTCAATCTCCTGCATATCAAGGCGCATTATTATGGCAGCCACCGGACAATCAATCCAACCGGTATCATCCCTGTCGGCCCGGCGCTCGATTATGGCGCGCCGCACGATCGCGACCGGTTGAAGGCGTCGGCGTCTGACTGAGGCCGCTACCAGGCGGTCGGAATCTCCGCGCCTTCGAATATTTCGGCAAGGCGCTGCCGGGTTGCAGGCGTCGTGTCCTTGGGCAGGTCGTCGAGGCCGAAGAATCGAGCCTCGGCGATCTCGCGGTTGGGCTTGAAGGGCGCTGTCTGACGAAACGACCGGCATATATAAAGCGCAACATGATCGCGTTTCGACGCATGAGCATTGTGATAGATCGCAAAGAGCTCTGGCCTGCCGGTCAGTTCGATGTTGCCTTCTTCCATGAGTTCCTTCGAGAGCGTCTCTTCCATTGTGTGGCCAGTCTCGACCCCGCCGCCCGGAAACTGCCAGCCATGCACATAGGTGTGGCGGATGAGGAAGACCGTACGCGCTTTTTCATCGATGACGACCCCGCGGGCGCCGAGGGTCATCGGGCGCCGCAGCAGGAAATAGGCATGGAGCACACGGTGGCGCCAGGTGGAACGCTTGTCGGTCATTCTTTCCTTCTTCAGGTGGAACAGTCTAACCTCGCGACTGTTTTGTTATCGGGTGCGCCGTTCGCGCGAAACGTTCTACCACTGGATTTAGCCGTCATACTCTCCTAAAGCTGAAAAATGTTCCGTCTTGCCCACATCTCAGACATACATTTATCGCCGCTTCCCGCACCGAACTTGCGGGAACTGATCTCCAAGCGCATCACCGGCTATATTAACTGGCGTTCCAACCGCAAGGAAACGATGACCGGCAGCACGCTCGATACGCTCGTTGCCGATATCAAGGCGCACACGCCCGATCACATTGCGGTGACCGGCGACCTCGTCAATCTGGCGCTCGATGAGGAACTGGAGACGGCAGAACGCTGGCTGCGGACGCTGGGCGACCCGGCCAATGTGTCGGTCGTTCCCGGCAATCACGATGCCTATGTGCCCGGCGCGCTGAAGAAGGCACGGCGCCTTTGGCAGCCGTGGATGCGCGGCGATATCGAAGCCGCCGAAAACAAGCCTGTCGAATTTCCGTATCTTCGCGTACGCGGCGACGTGGCGCTCATTGGCGTCTCCTCAGCCCGCGCGACCGCCCCCTTCATGGCGACGGGCGACATTCGCGAACGCCAGGCGCGCAAGCTCGGCGAGGTTCTCGATGAGACCGGCAAGCGCGGGCTCTTCCGCGTGATCATGATTCATCACCCGCCGGTTCGCGGTGCGGCTCCCTCGCACAAGCGCCTTCTCGGGATCGGTCTCTTTCAGCGAACGGTTGCTGAATACGGCGCTGAACTCGTCCTCCACGGCCATACGCATCTTGCGACGCGCTACACGATCAACGGACCGGACTGGGAAATCCCCGTGGTCTGTGTGCCGGCCGCAAGCCAGGGTTTCGAGCTTGGACAGCACAAACCACCAGCGGGCTTCAATCTTTTCACGATCTCGAAGACCAATGCCGGATGGGAGTGCACCATGGTGGAGCGTGGCATCGTCGACGCGCAAACGACGATCCGTACGATCCGCGAGCACAATCTTAAGGTAGGCAAGGTGCTCGCCGGGATCTGAGGCTCAGTAAGTTGGCTTGATGATGCTCCAGAGGTGGGCAAGCATGCCACTTGCGCCGATTGTCGCGCCGATAGCAAGGCAGACGATCGCGATCAAGAAAACGGTCAACCCGGCAGTCCTCGGCGCGGCGGCAGCCGTTATCTCAACTGGTCGCGGGGTTGCAATTCCGGGGTCGATACCCGATTCCGGCCGCAAAGAAACCCGCTCGCCTTCCATCAGGCGCTGCCGCTCGACGATACGCTCGGCGATATAGGTCGTGACCGCTTCGGAGACGGGCTTCACTTCGGGTGATTCCGCAAGAACGATCCGGCCAAGGCGCGTATCGCGCACGAAACGATAGGTGCGCCGATCGCGCGCCATCATCACATGGGCGGTAGCATCGATCCAGAGCCGCGGCTGCACTCCCCTGGAAATGGCGAAGTCCCACTGCGGATCGTCGGCAGCCACATCAGCGAAGACCGGCTTTAGATCCTCAGCAAGGATTTCGATGCGCGCCAGATCGGCTTCCTTCATGTCGATGACTACATCGCCGCGATCCGCGGCCGCAATCTGAACGCCCCGAATTGCTTCGGCGAGCCGGCGGTCGTCGGGTGTTCTCTTCTCGCGCATTTCATTCATCGGCGTTTTCCGGCAAGGAGGCGATTTTACCAATCCTTAACGACAAGTCGCGGCAATTGCATCAAAAACGTACCCTCGCCGCATCGCGTGCCCAGAAATGGGTGAAGGGCCCGAGGGCCCTTCCATTCATTTGCCGATGATGCGGTTGGCGGCGGAAATGATCCCTTCGAGGGATGCCGTCACGATGTTCTTGTTGATCCCCGCGCCGAAGAGCTTGCCGCCCGGATATTCGATTTCCATGTAGCTGATGGCCGCTGCGTCGGACCCGTGCTGCAGCGAGTGCTCGGAATAATTCACCACCGACAGCTTGATTCCAAGATAGTGGGACAGTGCATCGATAAAGCCATCCACCGGCCCCGTTCCACGCCCCTCGATCCGTTTCGTTTCGCCGCGATCCGTGATTTCGGCGGAAAGAATCCGCATGCCCTTGCGCTCCGTATCGGGATAGGTGTGGTGGTCGACAAACTTCAAACGCGCGGCCGGCTGCTCGACGTAGAGTTCCTGGAAGCGGTCGTAGATCCGCTTCGAGGGCATCTCCTTGCCTTCCTCGTCGGTGATGTGCTGGATGTCCTCGCGGAACTCCACCTGCATGCCGCGCGGCAGATTGAGGCCGTAATCGGCCTGAAGGATATAGGCGATGCCACCCTTGCCCGACTGGGAATTGATGCGGATGATCGCCTCATAGCTGCGACCCACATCCTGCGGATCGATCGGCAGGTAGGGCACCTCCCACAGGGTCTTGTTCGCCTGCTTGATCGCCTTCATGCCCTTGTTGATCGCGTCCTGATGCGATCCCGAGAAAGCCGTGTAGACCAGTTCGCCGACATAGGGGTGACGCTCGGGAATGACGAGCTGGTTGGAATATTCGTAGACTTCCTTCATGCGGTTGATGTCCGAGCAGTCGATCTCCGGGTCGACGCCTTGCGTGAACATGTTCAAGGCCAGCGTGACGATGTCGACATTGCCCGTGCGCTCGCCATTGCCGAAGAGCGTACCTTCGACGCGGTCGGCGCCAGCCATCAGGCCGAGTTCCGTAGCAGCAATGCCCGTGCCGCGGTCATTGTGCGGATGCAGCGAAATGATCAGGTTCTCGCGATTGTCGAGCTGGCGGCACATCCATTCGATCCGGTCGGCATAGATGTTCGGCGTCGACATTTCGACCGTCGAAGGCAGGTTGATGATCAGCTTGTTGTCCGGCGTCGGCCTGACGATCTCGGTCACCGCATTGCATATTTCCAGTGCGACATCGAGTTCGGTCCCGGTGAAGCTCTCCGGCGAATACTCGAAACGGTAGCCGCCACCGGCTTTGGCAGCCATGTCGGTGATCATCTTGGCAGCATCGGTCGCGATCGACTTGATGCCGTGAACATCCTTGTTGAAAACGACCCGGCGCTGCAATTCGCTGGTCGAATTGTAGAAATGGACGATTGGCTTGTGCGCGCCTTCCAGGGATTCAAACGTGCGCGTTATGAGTTCGGGGCGGCACTGGACAAGCACCTGCAGCGATACATCGTCGGAAGCGTTTCCCTCCTCGACACACCAGCGGGCAAAATCAAAGTCGGTCTGGGATGCGGAGGGGAACCCGATTTCGATTTCCTTGAAGCCCATGTCGAGCAAAAGCGCGAACATACGCACCTTGCGATCATGGCCCATGGGATCGACCAGCGCCTGGTTGCCGTCGCGCAGATCGACAGAGCACCAGATCGGCGCCTTTTCGATACGTTTTGACGGCCATTGCCTGTTGGTGAGTTCAACGAACGGATAGGGTTCGTACTTATTGCCGGCATTGGGCATGCCGGCGGTCGGTTTCCTCGGAGCGATCATATCGGTCATTGTGCTTCTCGTTTCCGGCCGGATACGCGATAGTTTCAAGCGATCTCGGCACTTTTTTAAGCGTTACATCGGACTTGTAAAGGGTAAGGAGCAGAAGCCTGGCGGCACTTTCGACCGCCGGACGCTCCTCTCAACGAGCCCGGCGGTCGCCGATAAGGTCGAGGAGAAGCGGAAGGAGGAAGGCGCGATTCGTCAAGCCCGCAAAAGCGGACAAGGCGAAGGACTTGTGGGTCGGGCGCGTTCTCATGGGCCAGACAAATAAACGACTGTCTGGCCAGATGCAAGGATGAGTTTCGGGCAGATCAGTTCTTTTTGAGCTGGGCCGTCATGCCGGACAGCCATTCGCTGACGACCTTGACGTCTTCCTTGCCAAGGCCATGATCCGACTTGATCGAACGGGCTTCGACGCGGGCGCCGTGCGAGCGCAGCATGTCTTCGAGCGCCGGCGCATAAGGCGCATAAAGCTGGTCCGTGGCGCCCGAAACCGTCAGGACGCGGGCATTGGCAAGGTTCGCCTCGGTCGATCCAGTCAGAACCGGCATCGAGCGTAACAGCACGGCCTGCTTGACGAGGTCGGGGTAAAGCATCATCACCGCGTTGACGAGGTTCGCGCCGTTGGAATAGCCGAGGAAGGTCGTGCGCTTCGGATCGATCTTGTATTGCAGCGCCGCCTGCTTGAAGAAATCGGCAAAGGCCTTCGCCTCGGAACGGATATCCTTCTGGTCGAAGCTGATCGGGGTTAGACGGCGATACCATCGGTTGGAACCGTCCTGCACCACACGCCCGCGCACGGCGAGGAGCAAAGCATTTGGGGCGATCTTGGCGCCGAAGGAAACGAGGCTCGTTTCATCCTGTCCAGAACCATGGAGAAGCACAAGCGTATCGCCGTTCGGCGCGTCGGGGCGATAGATGCGGTATTTGAATGGAAGATCGGCGTGAAGCATGCCGTCGCTTTGCGGAATGATTTCACCCTTGATCGCCTTGTTCAAGATCGTGGCCCCACCTGTTGTGAGCGTATTGATCGGCGTCGCCTTGATCTGCATCGCTGGCATAGCCTTGCTTTTTTGCGAGCAGGCATCGGCAGCGGTATTCTTATCGATGTCAGGCGTCGGATCAACCGCGTTCGAACGCACCTCGGCCTTGCCGGATTGCGGTTTCTCACAATCCGCTATCCCGATTGCGTGCGCCGATTGGGCCGCAGCAACAAGTGAAAGGCCTGCGATAAGTGCGTAGAGATACGGTTTACCCATAAGTTAATCCTAAAAGTTAAAGGTTAACCAAGATTGTAAACAGCCGCGGTCGTCCGCTCGGCGCTGCCATGCCTATTGGCGCTCGATTCTCAGAAACTGGAATGATGCGTCCCGCCAATTTATGTCCCCTGATGTACGCCCCCTGCGTCGCATCAAGATGAATTCGCATTGCTGGGCAATCACTCGCCCAAGCACCTGCTCTATGTCAACATAATTGTAACGAAATCATGACGAACTGAAACAGTCCGTTACATTTTGTTGCGGTCGTGCATCGGTTTCCGGCAATTTAGCCGATCAAACCCCTAAGCTTGACATGCTGGAGCAGCATGACGGTCTTGGCATCGACGATCTCATGACGCTCCACCCGAACGAGCGCATCATCGAGCGTCATCTCGAGAACTTCAATGTCCTCCCCTTCGCCCTCGTGCCCGCCGCCATCGGAGATGCGGTCCGAAGCGTCATAGACGGCGACAAAGAAGACCAGCCGCTCGGTAACGCTGCCAGGGCTCATGAACACGTCGAAGACACGCTCGATGTCGCGCAGGCGATAGCCGAGTTCCTCTTCGGTTTCCTTGCGCGCGGTCGTTTCAGCATCATTGTCGTCGAGAAGTCCGGCGCAGGCTTCGATCAGCATCGGATCGGGTCCCGTCACATAGGCTGGCAGGCGAAACTGCCGGGTGAGCAGCACCGTCCCACGCGATGGATCATAGGGCAACACCACCGCGCCATTGCCGCGATCATAGACTTCGCGCTTGTGCTCTTCCACGCGCGCGTCGCGCCGCTCCATGTCGTAGGTATATTTTTTCAGCGTGCCCCAATTATCGGAAAGGAGTTCGACCGACTTCATGCGCACGGGACTGTCGTTCATCGAAACGCTCCTGCAAAGGGATGGAAATATCAGGCAAAGGGAACGGCGGCCGTTCCAATTGGCAGCTTGGCTTCGTCCTCGGGTTCAACATGAATGACGACGCTGGCCTCGGGGATCTGTTCCATAAGGGCATTCTCGATCCGGTCGCAGATCACGTGGGCGTCGCCGACGCTCATCTTGGCATCGACCACGAGATGAAACTCGATGAACGTTACCCGGCCGGCAACGCGGGTCTTCAGGTCGTGTACTTCGAGTGCGCCGCCGGCATTGGCAGAAATGACGTCGCGGATCTGGATCGTCTCTTCGGTCGCAACACCCATATCCATGAGCCCCTGGACCGAATTGCCGATGACATTCCAGCCCTGAAACAAAATATTGACCGCAACGATCACGGCAAGGAGCGGGTCGAGGATCGTCCAGCCGGTGAGAACTGCACCCACCAGGCCAGCGAATACACCGACCGAGGTCACAACGTCGGTCATCAGATGCTTGCCATCGGCAAGGAGCGCCGGCGACTTCGCGATACGTCCGCGATTGATGAGAACGGTCGCCCAGATGGCGTTGATGGCCGACGCACCGCCGTTGATGGCGAGACCGAGCCAGGGCTGGTCGAGCGTCTTCGGCGTCTGCCATGCGAACCAGACCTCGCGCAGGATCAAGAGTGCTGCCACGATGATCAGCGCGCCTTCGAGCACAGCCGAGAAATACTCCGCCTTGTGATGACCGTAAGGGTGATTCCGGTCGGCAGGGATATGGCTGACGCGGATCGCCCACCAGGCAGCCAGGGCCGCAACGACGTTGACGATCGATTCGAGCGCATCGGAGTAAAGCGCAACGGAGCCGGTCACGTGGTAAGCGACATACTTCAACGCCAGCACTGTGCAACCGATGATGATCGACCAGAACGCCAGCCGCTGAACTGTAGTTTCTTGGCTCATGCTCAAGCTGCTCGTTGCTTCGCTGCCCGCATCAGGCAGCGCGTTCCTTGGCGCGTCGCGGCAGATGCGCCACGACATTCTCGATCATGCGCATACCAGCATTGTGGCCGAGTGTCATGATGGATTCGGGATGGAATTGCACCGCTGCAATGGGTTCGCTCTTGTGCTCGAACGCCATGATGACACCATCCTCCGTTTCCGCCGTGACGACGAATTCGTCAGGAAGCCGGACCGGATCGGCAAAGATCGAATGGTAACGGCCGACCGTCACTTCCTTCGGAAGGCCCGAGAACACCTTGCCCGGCTTGGTAATGCGAATGCGCGAGGGCTTGCCATGCATCGGCACGTGCAACTGTCGCAACGTACCGCCATAGGCTTCTGCCAACGCCTGAAGGCCTAGGCAGACGCCGAAAATCGGCAGCTCACGTTTGCGCGCCTTCTTGATCGTCGCCTTGCAGTCGAAATCCTCCGGCGTGCCCGGCCCGGGCGAGAGTACGACGAGATCAGGCTTGATCCGGTCAAAAATCTCATCCGGAACCGGGGTTCGCACCGTGGTCACGGTTGCCCCGGTCTGGCGGAAATAATTCGCCAATGTGTGCACGAAGGAATCCTCGTGATCGACGAGCAGGATCTGCAGGCCCTCGCCCACGCGCGCCACGGCGCGCTCTTCGGCAAGAATGTTGGTCTTGTGCGCATCCCGCACCGCGGCGATCATTGCCGAGGCCTTGAGTTCGGTCTCGGCCTCCTCTTCCTCGGGAATGGAGTCGAAAAGCAGGGTTGCGCCGGCGCGAACCTGCGCAATGCCATCCTTGATGCGAATGGTGCGCAGCGTCAGCCCCGTATTCATATCGCCGTTGAAGCTGACCATGCCGATGGCCCCGCCATACCACGCGCGCGGGCTGCGCTCGTTTTCTTCGATAAAGCGCATTGCCCAGAGTTTCGGCGCTCCGGTAACGGTTACCGCCCAGGCATGCGAGAGGAACCCGTCGAACGCATCCATATCCTCGCGCAGACGACCCTCGATGTGGTCGACCGTGTGAATGAGGCGGGAATACATCTCGATCTGGCGCCGGCCGATGACGCGGACCGACCCCGGCTCGCACACGCGGCTCTTGTCGTTACGGTCGACGTCCGAACACATGGTCAGCTCGGACTCGTCCTTCTTCGAGTTGAGCAACTTGATGATCTGTTCGGAATCGGCAATCGCATCCTCGCCGCGTTTGATTGTGCCCGATATCGGGCATGTCTCGATGCGGCGACCGACGACGCGCACGAACATTTCGGGCGAGGCACCGACCAGGTACTCATTGTCGCCGAGATTAATGTAGAACGAGTAAGGCGACGGGTTGATGGCCTTCAGACGCCGCGAAATGACCGACGGCGAGGTTTCGCAGCGCTCATAGAATGTCTGGCCCGGCACCACCTCGAAAAGGTCGCCGCGCTTGAAGCTCTCCTTGGCCTTTTTTACGAGTTCGGCATAGTCGCCCGGATTGTGATCGCCCCGGCCCGGTATCGTGGCGGTCGGCTTGAACGGCTTTGACTCGGTTTCGCGGGACAAGCCTTCGGTCGAAAGGCCGTCAAAGGCGTAGTCGTAACGGTCGAGCCATGCCTTTGCTGCATGGTGATCGACAACCAGAATCTCGTCCGGAAGATAAAGCACGATGTCGCGCTGGTCGTCAGGCCGTTTCAGCTTGTACTGGACCGGATCGAACTGGAAGGCGAGATCATAGCCGAAAGCGCCGTAAAGCCCGAGGCTTGCGTCGTCCTCGGTGAAGAAGAGGCCGACGATGGCACGCAGCACCGTAAAGACTGACGGAATGCGCGAGCGCTCTTCCTCCGTGAAGTGACGGGTCGGCAGCGCTATCTCAAGCTCTATCTTTGTGGCACTCGTGGCAGCGACCGATACTTCGTCCAGTGCCGCGACGGTCTTGCCGATGGAAACGAGAAGGACCTCGCCGCGTTTGTTCAGCGCCTCGATAGTCATATGCCGGCCATTCGAGGTGATGACAACGGGCGGATCGACGATCGCCGTATCCCAACGTGTATAGCGCCCGGGATACTCGTAATTGGACGAAAAGACCGCGCCGCGGCGCTCGTCCAGAGCATCCACGTAGCTGTCGATGGCGCTGGCGTAGGCCGTGCCGATGCGCTGGCGCGAAATTGTTATGCCGCCTTTGGTGTCGAAGATTTCGACGTCGCCCTCAATTCTATGCATCTTGTTCTCCGTCTCGTTGCATTTGGCCTTGGGGGCTTCTGGCGATAAACAAAAAGGCCGCCCGGAAAACCCGTTGCGGCCCTGTTCCCTTTACGCATGCAAAAGGCTGTGCGGCCGCTAAGAGCGGAGCCACCACCAACCAGTGTTGTTAACGTGCGTATTCATGCGCTGATTGTTAGCGGCAGCCGAGGCTGCTTGCAACTGCAAAAACGCGAGGGCTTTCGCGGATTATCAGAAGAGCCCCTCGATCAATCCGTCTTCATTGAGATGGATACGTTCGGCGGAGGGCGATTTCGGCAATCCCGGCATGGTCATGATCTCACCGCAGATGGCGACGACGAAGCCGGCGCCGGCAGCAAGGCGGACCTCGCGTACATGCACCACGTGATTGACCGGCGCGCCCCTGAGATGGGGATTGGTCGAAAAGGAGTATTGAGTCTTGGCCATGCACACCGGCAGATTGCCATAGCCCGCGTCTTCCCATTGCCGGAGTTGTTCGCGCACGCTCGAATCGGCATCGGCCTCGGCACCCCGGTAAATGCGTTTGACGATGGTTTCGATCTTGTCGAAAAGCGGGAGTTCATCCTCGTAGAGCGGCGAGAACTGCGCCGATCCGCTTTCTGCAAGTGCGACGACCTTGTGCGCGAGTTCCTCGATGCCGGCCGAGCCTTCGGCCCAGTGGCGGCAAAGAACGGCTTCAGCGCCGTGGGCGGCGACGAAGGCCTTCAGCGCATCGATCTCGCCTTGCGTATCGGCGGTGAAATGATTGATGGCGACAACGACGGGCACACCGAATTGCCTGACATTCTCCATATGACGGCCGAGATTGGCACAGCCCGCCTTGACGGCTGAAATGTTTTCCCGGCCGAGATCCTCGCGGGCAATGCCGCCATGCATTTTCATCGCCCGGACGGTTGCGACAATGACGGCGGCAGCAGGTTTCAAGCCGGCCTTGCGGCATTTGATATCGAAGAATTTCTCGGCCCCGAGATCGGCACCAAAACCCGCTTCGGTCACCACATAATCGGCAAGCTTCAAAGCCGTTGTCGTCGCGACCACCGAATTGCAGCCATGAGCGATATTGGCAAAGGGACCGCCATGCACGAAAGCGGGGTTGTTCTCCAGCGTTTGCACGAGGTTCGGCTGCATGGCGTCTTTCAGAAGCACGGCCATGGCCTTGTCCGCCTGGAGATCGCGCGCATAGACCGGCGTCTTGTTGAAGCGATAGCCGATGATGATCTCGCCGAGGCGCTGTTCGAGGTCAGCAAGGTCGGTGGCGAGGCAGAGAATGGCCATGACCTCCGAGGCAACCGTGATATCGAAGCCGGACTCGCGCGGAAACCCGTTGGCGACACCGCCGAGCGACGTCGCAATGTCGCGCAAGGCGCGGTCGTTCATGTCCATCACCCGACGCCAGGTGATGCGGCGAGTATCAAGATTAAGCTCGTTGCCCCAATAAACATGATTATCGATCATCGCCGCGAGGAGGTTATGCGCAGCGGTGATCGCATGGAAATCGCCGGTAAAGTGCAGGTTTATGTCTTCCATCGGAATGACCTGCGCATAGCCGCCGCCAGCCGCACCTCCCTTCGTGCCAAAACAAGGGCCCAGCGACGCTTCGCGGATACAGACGATCGCCTTCTTGCCGACGCGGTTCAAACCGTCGCCGAGCCCGACTGTCGTCGTGGTCTTGCCCTCGCCTGCTGGTGTCGGGCTGACGGCCGTTACAAGAATGAGCTTGCCATTCTTGTCCCCCCGCTTGGAGCGAATGAATTCTGCTGAAAGCTTGGCCTTGTCATAGCCGTAAGGAGCCAGGTGCTCGGGTGGAATGCCGATCTTCGCACCGATCTCCACGACCGGCTTTTTTGCCGCGTGACGGGCAATCTCAATATCGGATTTGACGACAGTCATCGCATTCCCCCCATATTGCTATTCATCAAATAGCATTCCGGGAAGAAAATGGGGATAGGCAGATCGGACTATCCCCATTGGCATCGGCTTTGCGCTGCCTATTCGCCCATGGCGATCAGGCTGGCATTGCCGCCGGCTGCGGCAGTATTGACGGAAACGACCTGCTCAAGCGCAAAACGTGCAAGATAGGCGGGCCCGCCAGCCTTTGGCCCGGTACCGGAGAGACCAGACCCGCCGAAGGGCTGCGTACCGACGACGGCGCCGATCGTGTTGCGATTCACGTAGACGTTGCCGACGTCGAGCCGATCGACGACCTTGTTCACGGTGGACTCGATGCGGGTGTGCAGGCCGAAGGTCAGGCCATAGCCCGTCGATGCAATCTGGTCGAGCACCTTGTCGAGGTCCTTGGCCTTCCAGCGCACGACGTGAAGCACAGGTCCGAAAACCTCGCGCTCCAGCACTTCCGGCCGATCAAGCTCGACAATATGCGGCGCAAAGAACAGCCCGTCATTCGGGGCGTCGCCGGCATAATGCACCTTCTGGCTCTTGCGCATGGCCGCTATGTGATCGCGCAGCATCTTGCGCTGGTCGTCATCGATAATCGGCCCGATATCCGTCGAAGGCAAAGACGGATCGCCAACCGTAAGCTCCTTGGCTGCGCCCTCGATCATCTCAAGCATATTGTCGGCGATGTCCTCCTGGAGATAGAGGATGCGCAGCGCCGAACAACGCTGGCCGGCCGACCGGAAAGCCGACATCACCACATCATCGGTGACCTGCTCCGACAGGGCCGTGGCGTCAACGATCATGGCATTGAGCCCGCCGGTCTCGGCGATGAGCGGAACGATCGGCCCCTTCTTGGCGGCAAGGGCGCGGTTGATAGCCCAGGCCGTATCGGTCGAACCCGTAAACGCAACGCCGGCAATCTCGGCGTGCGAGGTCAAGGCCGCGCCGACCGAGCCATCGCCCGGCATATAGAGCACGGCGTCCTTCGGCACACCGGCTTCGTGCAGGATGCGAACTGCCTCATACGCGATCAGCGGCGTCTGCTCGGCTGGCTTGGCAATGACACAATTGCCCGCGGCCAGCGCTGCGGTTACCTGGCCGAGGAAGATCGCCAGCGGGAAATTCCACGGGCTGATGCAGACGAACGCCCCCCGGCCGCGATGACGAAGCTTGTTGTCTTCGCCGGTCGGTCCCGGCATGACCTTGTCGGCGCCGAATTGCCGGCGCGCTTCGGCGGCATAGTAGCGGCAGAAATCCACTGCCTCGCGAATTTCGGCAATGCCGTCATCGATCGTCTTGCCTGCCTCGCGCGAAAGCAGATCGAGCAGGTGATCCCGGTTGTCCTCAAGCAGGTCGCCGGCCCGCTCCAGCATCTTCGCGCGTGCATCGACACCAACTCGCGACCATGCGGAAAAACCCTTGCGCGCAATCGTAACAGCTTTTCCAGCCTCTTCTGCGGTGGTAAACACGACCGAGCCGACCTTCGCGCCGTTGACCGGCGAGATCACATCCTGCGGCTTGCCCGAAGGCTTCAACCCAGCAATCAGCGGAACGGCGTTTACCGGGCGCGATGCCTTGGCGATCCCGCCGAGAAGCGCCGCAAGTTCCGTGCGCACGCCGAGTTCGACGCCGGCCGAATTGGCGCGCTTGCCATAGATTTTCGGCGGCAACGGAATGTTGGGATGCCGGTAGCCCTTGCCGTCATTGAGCTTTTCGGCGGGACGGACGAGGAGATCGGCAATCGGAATGTCATTGTCGCCCACGACCGAAACGAAGGAAGAGTTGGCACCATTCTCGAGGAGCCGGCGCACAAGATAGGCAAGGAGATCACGATAGCCACCAACCGGCGCGTAGATCCGGCAGGCGATCTTGTCGCCCTTTTCGGTTATCTGCTTATAAAGGCTTTCACCCATTCCGTGCAGGCGCTGGAACTCGAAACCGGTCTTGTCGTCACCGGCCATTTCCAGGATCATCGCGACTGTCAGTGCATTATGGGTAGCAAATTGCGGGAAGAGCCGCGGTCGTGCCGCCAGCATACGCTTGGCGCAGGCAAGATAAGACGCATCTGTCGCCGGCTTGCGCGTAAACACCGGATAGTCGGCGAGCCCACGTTCCTGCGCACGCTTGACCTCCGTATCCCAATAGGCGCCCTTGACCAGGCGCACCATCATCTTGCGGCCGTGCCGGGCCGCGAGGCGATCTACATGCTCGATAACGTCGAGCGCCCGCTTCTGGTAGGCCTGGATGGCGAGCCCGAATCCGTCCCAGCCTGCGAGAGAGGGATCCCCGAAAACCCGGTCGATCACATCGAGCGAAAGTTCGAGCCGGTCAGCTTCTTCGGCGTCGACAGTGAAATTCAGATCGTAGGACTTCGCCTTTTGCGCCAGCGCCAGCAGGTCAGGCACGAGTTCGGCCATGACCTGGTCGTGGTGGGTGGCAAGGTAGCGCGGGTGCAGCGCGGAAAGCTTGACCGAGATGCCCATGCGGTCGGGAAGCTTCTTGTTGCCAGTCGCGCGGCCGATGGCGTCGATCGCATCGGCATATGACTTGAAATAGCCGCGTGCGTCTTTCCGGGTGCGCGCGCCTTCGCCCAGCATGTCGAACGAGTGGCGGTAGCCCTTCGCCTCGTTGGTGCTGGCGCGTTTAAGGGCATCCTTGATGGTCTCGCCGAGAACGAAGTGGTGGCCGAGATAGCGCATCGCCTGCTTGGTTGCGGTACGAACAGTCGGCAGGCCGATGCGCTTGACCAGCGATGAGATGACGCCTTCCGGCGTCTCGCCCGGCTTGATGACCTTGGCGGAGAGACCCAGCGCCCATGCGGAAGCCGAGACAAACCAGGTATCGCCGCTCGGCTCGTGTTCGGACCAATGGCCCTGCTTGAGCTTGTCTTCAATCAGCTTGTCTTGCGTCGCCGCGTCGGGGACCCTCAGCAGCGCTTCGGCGAGCACCATCAATGCCAGCCCCTCGCGGGTCGACAGGCCGTATTCCCGCAGGAAATCCTCGACCCCGCCAATGCCGCGCGCTTCCTTGCGGATGGTGGCGATGTATCTGCTGGCGCGTGCGTCGATACGGCGGTTAACATCCTCCGGCAGCGCAATCGTCTTCAGAAGGCTGGCGACGAGTTCCTGGTCGTCGACCGCGTAGGGCGCGGAAAAATCATTGGTTGTGGGCATTTGAACGGTCATCATGGTCCCCTTATTGATTTTTCCCATATAATCTATTCTACTTGGTCATTCTCACCAATGAGTGACGCATATTTGATGAAAAAGACCAAAAACGAGGTATAATTTAGTGATGAAGAATCTGGATAGCCTGGATCGCAGGATTTTGCGCGAGTTGCAGAAGGACGGCCGCCTTTCCAACACCGAGCTTTCCGAGCGTATCAGCCTTTCGCAAACGGCCACAACCGAACGGGTAAAGCGCCTGACTCGCGATGGCTATATCCTTGGCTATACGGCAAAATTGTCGCCCAAAAAACTTGACCGCGCAATGCTGGTCTTTGTGGAAATCAAGCTCGACCGCACGACGCCGGACGTATTTGCTACCTTTGCCGCCGCCACGCGCCGCAACCCCGATGTAATGGAGTGCCATATGGTCGCCGGCGGCTTCGATTATTTGATCAAGGCCCGCGTCGCCGACATGGAGCACTACCGGCGGTTTCTGTCCGATGCCCTTCTTTCCTTGCCTGGAGTGCGCGAAACGCACACCTACGCCGTTATGGAAGAGGTGAAGGAATCGTCGGCCTTGCCGGTCTGAACCCTCAACCGCATACCTTACGACGCACAACCGTGCATGCGTGGTGACCGCGACCGATTTGCGCCATGACTTGAGCGTTGAAGGCAGAAGCACCCGCGCCGGGCCAGCGGCGTATCGGACAGGATAGGCTTTTCCGACTGCGGCAACAGCCTTGCCATCAAACTTGGAGGTGTATGCTCATGCGGAGTTTGCCGTTTAGCATCACCCTGGTCGTGAAAAGGATCCGGAATCGCTGGCAAGTGACCATCCGGATCCAATTCAACTAACCAGGAAAGAGGGTGGGCGAAAGCTCGCCCTCACTCCAGCATCAAATATAGCAATTTACCAAGCCAAGTCCACTACTGCTGCAGCACCTGCTTTATGTCGATAAGGTTTGAGCGCACCCGCAGGATGTAGAAACCCATCGTCGTCAGATGGTTCGGCAACAGCCAGCCGCCCTCGCTGCCATTGGCGATAATCCACGGCTTGATGTTGAGCGCCGAACGCAATTGTCCGTCCATGCCGTCCCAAAGCGGTGCCAGATGCTTTTCCTGCAGAACCTGGTTGAAGTCGACCTGTGCGGCGTTCATGAGACCGTAATAGGCATAAAGCTGCCCGTACGCGAACCAGAAGCGGTCGTCGGCGCGGAAATCGAACCAGCCGTAGTTATTGTTTTCGGATCTGTCCTTGAGAATGGCGGAAGTTCCGCCGATGTCGTTGGCAATGCGGTCGATGAACTGGATAAGATTGTCGGCGCGCGCATCGAAGATGGCGTTGCAACTCTCAAGCTTGGCGTTGAACGTGCGCAGGTCGCGTACGGCCGAGCGATAATAGCTCGGCGTCGGCGTCTTCGGACCGAATGGATTGAGGCCAAAATACCAGGAATCTTCAGCAAACTGCAGGTTGCCGCGTGCCTTCTGCAGGTCTGCATCGATCTGCGACGTGCCGCGGATACGGCCGAGCGTATCGACGAGTTCGACTGCGGTACGCCGCACCGCATTGTTGATGCCGCGCTGGAACGACGCCTTGTTGTCCATGAAGGGCGTGTCGTCCCAATCCTTGCCGAAAAAGCCGAGCTTATAAAGCAGCATGGATGATATCCATCCATTCTGGTTCACGTTGAAGTCGGTCAGATCGGCCGTTACTTCGACGATTGCCGAACGTGCGCATGTCTTTGCGCCGGTTGCAGCCGCCTGCGCTATCGGCTCGCCCGCGGGAACGTTGCGGCTCTTGAAATCATAGACATTAACGTAGTCGGGATTGAAATTGGTCCAGACCTGCGTGTTGTAGAAGAAATAGCCGTAGAGCCCCAGCCAGACCAGGACCAGAACGCCAAGCACTGCCTTTAGAATGAGGCCGCGCTGGCCATACCATTTGCCGATCCAAATGAAGGGCCAGAGGATAAGACCGATCAGAAAACCGATCCCGCGCCCGATATAATAAAACAAACGGCTGAAAAAATTGATCACGGGCTCGAGCATCCTGTTTCCTCGTTACTGTTCAAGTCCATAGAGCCGTTTGTGCAGCCCCTCAGGCTTCTCACATAGGCGGTTTTGAAGGTGCGGACAATGTTGCGTTGCGAATTAACACCGCTGCCATGAGACGGGTAATCGTCTCATGTACAAAACTACGACAACCCGTACATCTTCTTTCGCAACCCTTCCTTGTCCTTGAGATACTTCGCCTTGAGTATGTCGACGACGTGCTCCTGATAGGCCGGGTTCCACGTTTGGTAGTCGGCATAGAACCCGGGCTTGTTGAAGACATAGCGGGCGAGGAAATCGAAGGGGACGAAATCGCTGATCAACTGATTGACGAGCCAGGCGTCGGCGTGGCGCGGTGCGGCCCGCACGACGAGGAATCGTCGCTTGGGCTCGATCTCCGCCATGTTGAGCTGGCCGGTCTGGCTGATCTCGCGCTTGGCGGCATTGAGGAACGGCCAGGTGCCGTCATGATTGATCGATGCAGCATTGGCGTGGATCCAGGTCTGCAGCCAGATATGGTCGATGTTGCGCAAGTCGCGGTCGGGTTCCAGTGTCTGGATGAGATGGCGAATGACCATCTCACCGCGATTTTCGAGGTATCCGGACTGTTCGATCCAGGATGCGCGCGGTAATTCAAGCCGTGAGGTCGTTGCGAGAAACTGGAAAACCGCTTCGGCATCCCGGATCGAGATATAGTTCACTTGCCAAGGGCGCGAGCGACGAAAGCCGGGGGCTGATGGATCGCCGATGACGGTCGTGGTGTTGTCATCGACGAAGATATATGTGCCGCCGAAATGGCTGGTCCAATAGGCACGGTGGCGGAAGATCACCTTGTCGGGCACGAGCGAGTTCTCGCGTATGTCGCCGGTGACCTTGGCAAGCGCTACCATGCGCGTGATCATGGCATCGTCGCGCCATGCGTCCGGTTCGTTCTGCAGCCGGTCGACGAGCAGCCGCAGTTCCGCTGCCTGGCCCATGACATTTTCGGCCGAAAGCACCCGGAATTCCACCTGATTGATCGAAAGCAAATCCTCGATATCGTTGACCACCGACACCGAGTCTTCGATCTCCCCGTAGATGACGTCCTTGATCGTCAGCGCATTGATGGCGCGGGCATTGTTCGAAAAGAACTCATACATCAACTGCGATGTGTTGGAGAACTGGGTGTGAACCACAGGAAGGTCGGCCTGCGCCGGCGTAAGGATGATGAAGCGGCGATTGACGCCGTTCGGATCGAGATAGGACGGATCCTTCAGTTCAGCGGCAATTTCCGGCGAGAACCCGGTGCGGTCGATATTGAAGGCACTGAGTTGCGTTGCGGCAAAGCCAAAGGCTGCGAGCGCGCGATTGTAGCGTTCGATCAGATGCGGCTGGTCGACGTTGAGCAGGCGGCCATAGATCAGTTCGTTTTCGTAGAGCAGATCCACCGATCACACCCCTCTGCGCTGCCGCGCATCTTCCCCAAAAGTGGGAAGATCGGCCTTGCCTGAAAGCGACACGAGACTAAACATCCCACTGTCCTTTCGCCTTCAAGGTCTCGACTTCGCGCACCGCTCGCTCGCGCAGCCTCGCGTCGCGGACCATTTTTTCCACGGCAGCATCATCGGACTTATCGGCGTAGCGGAACTCGGAATCCGCATAGCGGTTGGTTTCCTGCAGCACCATTTCCATCGTGAACGGCTTGCGCAGTTCCTCGATCATCGCTTTCTTCTCGTCATAACCCTTATGCATGAAGGTCTCGGGCTTCTCGAACCATTCGTCGGGTAGCTCGACATCCATCGCCCGCATCTTGATGGCATCGGTGACATTCTTGATGGCGCGGCCGGTAAAACGTGGTTCGCGCTCCTTGATCATATGGAGGTAGGTGCCGATATCGGCGAGCGTCTCCGGCGCGCCGTTTTCGGCAATGAAGCGGTCATAGACGGTGCGAAGCCCGTCCTCCTGGGGCTCCGAAAGTTGATCATAGGCGGTCTCGACAGCGCGTTCGATCTGTTGTGCCTCGAAGAGCTTGTGGTCGCCGAGCGGAATCTTATGATTCTTGCCGGCGAGCAGCGCAAAAATGTCGATATAGTCGTCGCGGGATTGTGGGCCGTCCACCAGCCACCGGGCACCTGCCCGCTGGCGCAGCGCATCGTCGACATTCTCGGGGTAGTTGGAAAACATACCGAACGCGCAATTGCCCCGCACAACGGTCGAGGCGCCGGAAAATGCCTCCATCAAAACACCGGTGATTTCGTGCTGGCCGGACGAGGCCCGATCATCGGAGGGCTTTGCCGCCACCTGGTCGATATCATCGATCGTCCCGAAGCCGATGACGCGCGGGTTGAGCACGTTGGTGACGAACTGCTTGCAGTTCTGCCCCGACTTGCCCTGATAGGACGAGATCTGGTCGACGCCGAAATTCTCATAATGGAAGGGATAGCCCGCGACCTGGCAGTAATCATTGACGAGTCCGGCGATCATCTGGATGAGCGTCGTCTTGCCCGTGCCGGGCGCGCCGTCGCCGATAAAAGTGAAGAGAAATCCGCCAAGCTCGACAAAGGGATTGAGCTGCCGGTCGAAATCATAGGCCATCAGCATTTTTGACAGTTTCAGCGCCTGGAACTTGGCGATGTGATTACCGACGACTTCATCGGGTTTCTTGAAAGTCATCGTCAGCGGCGTGCGCTTCTTCGATGGCGCAACGTCGAAACCATCCAGCGTGAAATCATCGCTGTCCAGCCGCAAATGTGTGTCTTCGAAATTGCCCAGGCCATCGAAGCGTGCCTTGCGACGCAGCAGCCTTTCGATCGACTGCGCCGCGAACGCCTTGGCTCGCGAGAGCATGGCCTGTTCATCGCTGGCGCCGGAGATCGTCCTGTCGAGCCCGGCAATTACCGATTTCAGCGCATCCTGCGCCGTATCGAAATTGAAATCGGGTTCAGCAATATCGCTGACGGGTTCCGCATCGGATTCGACAAACTGCGCAAGGTAAGCAGACAGTGTAAATGCCGCTACGTAAGCCGCAGCTGACAAAAGTCGCTTGAAGCGGCTCGCATCCTCGCCCTGCAGCGGTGCTGACGCATTGCGGGCACCAAGGCTCTCAAGGTCGCTCTGACGCCCGAAAATATCGGCAACCGCAAGCGCGACGGCGACACCCCGGCGGGCGCGAAACAGCAATGTATGCTGCGCGATCGACAGCATCGGGTCGTCGGGTCGAACGGACTGGATCGACTTTGCCAATTCGACTTCGCGCGTCTTCCGCAGACCGCCAGTCGAAATGGTAGGAACGAAACGTCGGCCGGTTCCGGCGATCTCGGTGCCGGCTTTGCCCTCGCCAGTCTCAAGAGAGACAAAACGCGTCACCATCGCCTGCGCTACCGCCAGATGCCGGGCAATGTCCTGTTCGCTGATGGTCGTCAGACCGATATCCATGGCCGTCTCCTCAAATGCGGCGTCGCCTGCCGGCAAAATCCGGGCATCTAGATGCCGCTTATCACCTGGCCGTTGGACAGGATATGCGTCTGGAACCCCGTGAAGATGCGCGATGCTTCGCCGGACGCATAAAGCGCCTGATATGCTTCGTGCGGCACCAGCGCATGCTGTTCATAATGGCTGACGCCCTGGCGCGTGGCTTCCAGATCGTCGGTATTGATGTGGAATTCCTCGCGCGCAGGCTCCGACGACCAGAGCCCGCGTTTGCCCGGCTTCTCGGCGACCGAAAATACCTCCTGCAATGTCCAGGTGAGAAGCCACGCGTCTTCCGGGCGGCGCACGCTGCCCAGCACGTCGGCAACCTTCTGATTGTGCTCGGTAATACCGGCCGTATAAAACGGGCCGAGCACGAAACGGCGCAACTGCTTGGGATGAAGCTCAGGAAAGTCCTGATCGAGGCTGGTCGCGATCGTCACCGGCGAAAGCGAATAGGCCGAATTCCTGGCCGCGAAATCATCGAAGCGGCGCGCCAGGACCGGATTAAGCAGGCCACCGACCGGAAGCGGAATTTTCACAGCAGGATTGAGCTTGCCGTCCTTTCCGACCAGCGCCTCGACCATATCCTCCGAGGAATCCTCGATCACAGCCATATAGACGAGCGGCAGGTTTGAAGCACCGTCGAAGGCGCCCCAATGCACGACGTAGAACGGGCGCATCGTCTTCGGATTGACGGAAACACGGATGGTTTCCGGCAAAAGGAAGGGTGAGAAAACTTCGCCCTTTTCGACGGTCTCAAGATAAACGCGCTCCGCCATCGAACGCTGCAGGTCATGGGGAAAGTCGCGGCTGCGTAGAATGAAATCGGCCATTTCACCCCGCAGCGCCTCGGCCGGTGGGATTGCCGCAAGCCTTGCCTTGGCATCCTTCTTGTCGTTCTCAAGTTCAAGAACGTTCTGAAACACCGGAAATCCGCTATCGGCGCGCGAAATGCGGAACCGTTCGGCAAAGCCGAGCCGGTTGCGCCAGCAGTCGAACGAGGCGCTCAGCCGCTGCAGGTATTGCGCGACGGTCTGGGCCACCAGGTCATGCTTGTAGAGCGGGGAATCCTGCTGGTTCAAGAATATGCCGAGCCCGTCCAGCGCAGAGCGAATGGCGCCAAAATAGCGCTCGGCCGCCCCGATGTCCGCTTTGTCGTCCATAGACTAGCTCTTCACGTAGTCGGCGGTGTTGTGCTTCTTGAGTACTTCGGAGAACCGGCGCGAGAATGCATCGTCGGCGAGCTTCTTGCGTCGCTGTATATCCTGCGAACTCACCATGTTCTTCTCATGCATTTCGAGAAGGTCGCCAATGTGCTTTTGTGCAGCGGCGCCCACACCGGCCATCGTCTCTTCGGCCGCCGTGTCGACCTTGCTGCCGAGCGTATTGATCTTGTGCGCAACGTCCTGCTGCGCCGCCGTCTTCAACGAATCCTCGAGCGCCTTGTAAAGGACGATGCGCTGTTCGGTATCGATCGACAACTTGTTGATCAGTGTGCTTTGCGCGGCGATCTGATTGTTGAGGGAATCGACGAAGGTCTGGAACATTGAGGTATAGCGCTCCAGTGTCTGGCTTTCGGCGAGCAGTTCCTGCTCCTTCGCCTGACGCTCATTGTACTCGGTCGCAAGCTTTGAGCGCTCGCCTTCGAGCGCGGCCCGTGCGCCCTGATCCGTTGACGCGGCGATGCGGTTTTCGATGTCGAGCAGTTGCGGGTTCAGTTCCTCGATTCGCTTCTGCGTGGCTTCGAGATTGGCGATCGTCGTCTTGCGCCGTTCGATGACCGAGGCGAGGCTTGTCTCCGACGTCTTGTAGCGCTGGTCGAGCACGCCCTTTTGCTCCTTCAGGATACCCACGATGCGATCGGACTTGGCAAGAAGCTCCTGCAGGTTGCCAGCAAGCGACATGTTGCGGACGCGGTCGGAACGCATGCGCTGCATCTTCTGTTTCGAAAACACGCCTATGAATTTTTCCCAGCCGGAATAGCCCTTCATGCTCTCGAATTCGGAGCCGAAGACGTTGGTGGCATCCTCAAGACCGATGATGAGTTCAGCGATATTGCCTTCCATCACCTTCTGCTGCCGCAGCACGTCATCAATGCGGGCATTTTCGATATCGAAGTCTGATGCGCCGATCTTTTCATCTGCCTTGGCGAACTTGTCGAGAACGACGCTCGACTGGTCGATCTTGGTCCGCATGTCATTGACCATGGACCGCGTCTTTTCGATTTCAGCATCGAAATTCTGCAAACTCGCCATTAGAATATTTCCTTTGTTTCCCAATAATAATTTCCGCCTCGAGCAGCGAATATAGACACGCCACACTGTGAATAAAACCCTACCAATGTACGACGACGCACAAGTAATCTATCACACTGGTGTTCTGGCCATGCGCCTTGCTATAGAACGGCGGGCATAGCGGCATGGGCGCGGTAGCAATCACATGGGTTCGACTTCCAAAACGACGCTGAAAACGGTGTTCCGCATCGACTTTCCGAATAAGGACCGGCTCGGTCGCGGGAAGATGCAACTGCTCGAGCGCATTGCCGCCACCGGTTCGATCTCGGCTGCTGGCCGGTCGATGGATATGTCCTACAGGCGGGCCTGGCTGCTGGTCAGTGAAATGAACAAAATGTTCGCGGCCCCGGTTGTCGATTCGCAGCGAGGCGGCAAGCAAGGTGGGGGCGCGGTCGTCACCGCCTTCGGTGAAGAACTCCTCAAGCATTTCCACGCCATGGAGGCGAAAATCGCTGCGGCAATTGCCGAGGACATCGATTGGCTGGACGCCAACCGCAGCAGGACGACGACGTCGCCCGACGATCAGTAGGGCTCCAGCGCCACTGTCTTGATGATGGCGAAGACGGGAAGCCCCAGCTTCAAACCCAATCTCTCGCAGGATAGCTGCGTGATGCGCGCGAGGATCGGCGCACCGTCGCATTCGATGCGGATGTCAGCGGAGCCGGCTGCGTCGAGACTGATCGCCTCGACGGTTCCCTCGATGATGTTCAGCGCACTCAGATGCTCCGGCCGCATGGTCGACAGCATGACATCCTTGGCGAGGATATGAACGCGGACCGATCGGCCTTCGGCAATCTCCGTGCCCGAAACATAGAGGCGGGAAGAGTTGAACCCGATGGTGGCAAGCCGGTGAACAGCGTCGTACGTCACGACCTTGCCCTCGACAACCGCGCCGGCTTCGCGCTTTGAGGCCGCTACCGAGACGGAGGTTGCGTTGAGAACGTCTGTCGCGGCGCCCGCCATGGCGACCTTGCCCTCGCTCAGCAGGATCACCCTGTCGGCAAGGCGCGCGACCTCCGCGACCGAATGGCTGACATAGATGATCGGGATATTCATCTCGTCACGCAGCGCCTCGAGATAGGGCAGGATCTCGGCTTTGCGGGTGTCGTCCAGCGCCGCGAGCGGCTCATCCATCAAGAGCAGGCGCGGCGACGACAAAAGCCCCCTGCCGATGGCAACGCGCTGCTTTTCGCCGCCCGAGAGCTTTCCGGGCCGACGGTCGAGAAGTCCGCCGATGCCAAGGAGGTCGACAATCTTCGCAAGATTGTCCGCCCGATCCTGCTTCGGCGTGAACCAGCGTCCGTAGTTGAGGTTTTGCAGCACCGATAGGTGCGGAAACAGCCTCCCTTCCTGGAACACCGTCGCGAAGCGGCGCTTGTGCTTCGCCACGAAGATGCCGCGCTGCGTATCGAGCAGAACATCGCCATCGAAAACGATCCTGCCCTCCGCGGGACGCGCCAAGCCCGCAATGATCCGGATCACCGAAGTCTTGCCTGACCCCGAACGTCCAAACAGGGCAGTGACGCCGCTTTCCGAAACGAACGCCACGTCGAGATCGAAGGCGCCAAGCCGTTGCTTCGCCTCAAACTGCAGCCTCATTCGAATTCCACCCGACGTCCGACGAGATATGCCATGAATTCCGATGCCATCAGCGCGGCCATCGATATGACGACGGAGATCATCGTCAGCCGGAATGCGGCGGCGTCGCCCCCCGGCACCTGGGTGAACGTATAGATCGCTGCCGAGAGCGTCTGCGTTTCGCCGGGGATATTTGAAACGAAGGTTATCGTCGCGCCGAACTCGCCCATCGCCTTGGCAAAGGAAAGGATCATGCCGGCAATAATTCCCGGCAGGATCAGCGGCAGCGTTACGGTGAGGAACACCCAGGCCGGGCTTGCGCCGAGCGTGGCCGCGGCATCCTCGAGGCGGCGGTCGACCGCCTCGACTGACAGGCGGATGCTGCGCACCATCAAGGGAAACCCCATTACGCCGCAGGCAAGCGCGGCGCCAGTCCAGCGGAAGGAAAGGACGATGCCAAGGTATTCGGCCAGGAATGCGCCGATTGGGCCGCGCCTGCCGAAAAGTATCAGGAGAATGAATCCGGTAACGACCGGTGGTAGGATGAGCGGCAGATGGACGAGGCCGTTGAGGATGGATTTGCCCCAGAATTTTCCGCGGGCGAGCAGGATGCCGACGAAGATGCCGGGAATGAGGCTGGCAAGCATCGCAACTGAAGCAATCCGCAGCGTAAGGTGGACCGCAGTCCACTCTTCATTGCTTAATGCAAACCAGTCCAATGCATGCCCCTCGCCCGTTCAAATTGCAGGACTATCCGAACGCAAGGTCCGGATAGTCCGCGGATGTTATTTCAACACGGTAAATCCTTGCTTTTCAAAGAATGGCGTTGCCTTGTCCGATTTGATGTAGTCGAGCAGCGACGCAGCATCCGGGTTCTTGCTTTCGGCGAGAAGCGCGATCGGGTAGATGATCGGCTTGTGGCTGTCCTCAGGGAACGTGCCGACAATCTTCACTTCCTTGTCGGCGGCTGCATCGGTCTGGTAGACGATGCCGTAAGGCGCCTCGCCGCGCGATACGAGCAGGAGCGCGGCACGCACGCTTTCCGCGCCGGCAACCTTCTTTTCAACCGACGACCACACGCCAAGCGACTCAAGCGCCTCCTTGCCGTATTTGCCGGCCGGGACGGAATCGACCGCCCCCATTGCAAGGCGGCCATCGCCAAGAAGCTTTGCAAGATCAAAGCCTTTCTTGATTTCAACGGGTTCCGCCTTGTCCTTGCCAGCGACGAGGACGATGCGGTTGCCCAGAAGGTTCTTGCGCGTATCCGCCTTGATCAGGTTCTTCTTGGCGACATAATCCATCCAGTCGAGATCGGCCGAAACGAAGATATCGGCCGGCGCGCCGGATTCGATCTGCTTGGCGAGCGCCGAGCTAGCCGCATAGGATATCGCCGTTTCCTTGCCGGACTCTTTCGTCCAGGCGGCGGCGATATCGTCAAGGGCGTTCTTGAGGCTTGCCGCAGCAAAAACCGTGACCTTCTCCTGCGCCTGTGCCGTTGCAACCGGCCCTGCTATGCCAAGCCACGCCGCCGCACATGCGGCCGCTGCCAATTTCAACCATTGCCGACGTTGAATGCCCATTTAACCCTCCAGTTCAGGCGTTCGAGATATTTTTCTGAATATATCGGTGGGCATCATATAGCCAGTGTTATATTTCTTGAAACATATTGCTCGGTGAATGGAGGATCGGCGCATGCAACGGATAGCGTTTTTGGCATTGCTTTTCCTGAGCTTCGCGTTTGCGGCACGGGCAGAAACCTTCACCGACGCAGCGGGTCGAACCGTCGAACTTCCGGCGCGCGTCGAACGCATCATGGCGGCAGGCCCGCCCGCCTCCGTTCTCCTATATGTGCTGGCGCCGCGAAAGCTTGCAGGCTGGGTGCACGCCCCCTCGTCCGCGGAGGGCAAGCTCCTTCTCCCGGATGCACTGAAATTGCCAGAACTGGGGCGGCTGACCGGCAAAGGGAATGCGATCCGCGCCGACATCGTGACGAAGGCCAAGCCGGATTTGATTATCGATGTGGGCGATGTCAGCGAGGAATATGCGGCTCTCGCATCGCGTATCCAGAACGAGACCGGCGTGCCCTATATACTCCTCGACGGAAGCCTCGCGAAGACGCCCGAGGTTTTCGAGACGTTGGGGAAGGTCGTCGGAGAACCGGAACGCGGCACGGAACTTGCGCAATACGCCAGGATGACGCTGGACAAGCTTAACGAGGGTCTCGCCAGGATTCCCGCGGACCACCGTCCCCGGGTCTATTACGGGCGGGGCGCCGATGGAATGCAGACTGGGCTCGCCGGTTCGATCAATCTCGAGCTGCTCGACGCCCTCGGCGCCGTCAATGTTGCGGCCGAAAAGGGGCAAGGCGGATTGGCGAAAGTGACGCCGGACGAGGTCGTCAAATGGAATCCCGACATTATCATTGCAGCGGACCCGAAATTCGCTGCAATGGCGGGATCCGACCCTGCCTGGAGCGGCATCAATGCAGTGAAAAGCGGCCGTGTCCTTGTCCAGCCGGCACTGCCCTTCGGCTGGTTCGACGGGCCGCCGGGCGTCAACCGCCTGATCGGCATAATCTGGCTGGAACAATTGCTCTATCCCGATGTATTCCCGACCGACCTGCGCAAGGAAGCGAAAGCGTTTTACAAGACCTTCTATCAAGTGGATCTCAGCGACGCGCAATTTGACCGATTATTGCAGGAAAAGCCCTAGGAGCGAAAAATGGTACGGGAGAATGAAATTCGCGCCAATGAAGTAGCGGTCCGGGCGCCCGAGCCGGCTGATGCCGCCCTCGCTTTCATCGGCCGGATCTCAACGCCGTGGACTTCTCGCCTCACATGTCCCCGTCAGGGCCGCCACGATGGGCCGCTCTGCACTATCGAAATATTCGAGCCCTGGGCGGCCGGACTTGAAGGCGTTGCAGCGTTCGAGCGGCTCGAAGTCCTCTACTGGCTCGACCGGTCGCGCCGCGATCTCGTCCTGCAGAGCCCTGGCAATAATGGCGTGGTTCACGGCACATTCTCATTGCGCTCGCCAGTCCGGCCGAATCCTATCGGCACGGCCATCGTCAAACTCGAATCTGTAAACGGGTCAATCCTGTCGGTGCGCGGGCTCGATTGCCTCGACGGCACGCCCCTTCTCGATATCAAGCCTGACAGGACGCTGTTCAAGCCGATTGCACCGCCGCAGCCCGGCGATTTCGAAACCGATCCGGCCGCGACGGCAACCTATTGTCAGAAGCGGTAGAGGATTCTAGTCGATTGCGACCATCACGTCGGAGGCCTTGACCACTGCATAGGCGTTGTCGCCGACCTTGAGGCCGAGTTCATCGACAGCCTCATTGGTAATCGAAGCCGTGACGACCGATCCACCAACGTCGATGCGGACATGGGCGGTCGTCGCACCCTTGGTGACGTCAACGACCTTGCCTTTCAGACGGTTGCGTGCGCTGATTTTCATGAGTGTCCTCCGTTATTGTGCCTGCCGCGCTTGCTCAATGTGCGACCATACCTTGCCTTGCCGATACTGGCCATTGAAGACTTATAGAGCCTTGAAATCGCCCGGCGATACGCGCCCCGTCTCTTCCTCCCAATGCTTGCGGCACAGCGAAACATAAAGGGATTTCTCGATCGCCACCTGATCGCCCTCGGTCAGCGCATGACCCTCCGGATCGCGCCGGACGACCATCGTCGCCTTGGCGCCGCAATGGCAGATGGTGCGGATTTCACGCAAGCTGTCGGCGATGGCGAGAAGTTCCGACGAACCCGGAAACAGCTTGCCCTGAAAATCCGTGCGAAGCCCGAAACACATGACCGGAATGTTGAGCCGGTCGGCAACGCGCGCGAGCTGCCATACCTGATCCTTCGTCAGGAATTGCGCTTCATCGACAAATACGCAGCTGATGGCACTAACCTTGTGCGCGACGGCAATTCGTTCGAACAGCCTGTCGTTTTCGCGATAAAGCTCTGCAGCGGCGCTGACGCCGAGGCGCGACGTTATTTTTCCAACGCCGTTTTCGGCATAGTGCGCGGCGGTAAACAGCATCGTGCGCATGCCACGCTCTTGATAATTATAGGAAGCCTGCAGCAGCAGCGTCGATTTGCCGGCATTCATTGCCGAATAGCTGAAATAGAGTTTTGCCATGACCTGCTTTAACCGGAATGAGCGGTGGCATGCACCCCTCACACGAGCTTGTCCGCAACTTTTGTCGGATTTTTAACAACTGTCGCGATTTGACCGGATTTATGCGCGCCTATGCTTGAATGGCCGCCGATTTGGTGCTTGGTTCTTGCAAGTATCAACCGGGAGAAACCCGGAGAGGGAGAACTACCAATGAACGTACTATCCAAACTCACCGTTTCGCTGGCTCTTGTTTTGTCTGCTGGCACCGCGTTTGCCGCCGAGCCCGATTCCTGCAAGGCCGTTCGTTTCGCCGACGTCGGCTGGACCGACATTACCGCAACCACCGCAGCGACGAGCGAAGTGCTCAAGGCGCTTGGTTATTCCACGGACACGAAGGTTCTTTCCGTTCCTGTCACGTACGCCTCGCTCGGCAAGAAGGACATGGACGTCTTTCTCGGCAACTGGATGCCGACAATGGCTGCCGACATCAAGCCATACCTAGAAAACAAGACCGTCGAGGATCTGGGCCCGAACCTCACCGGCGCGAAATATACCCTCGCCGTGCCGCAATATCTCTATGACGAAGGTCTCAAGGATTTCAAGGACATCGCCAAGTTCAAGGACAAGCTGGGCGGCAAGATCTACGGCATCGAACCCGGCAATGACGGCAATCGCCTCATCCTCGGGATGATCTCCAAGGACCAGTTCGGATTGAAGGATTTCGAGCTCGCGGAATCGTCCGAGCAAGGCATGCTGGCGCAGGTTGCCAAGGACACGAAGGGCAAGAAGCCGATCGTCTTCCTTGGCTGGGAACCGCATCCCATGAATACGAACTTCAAGCTCGCCTATCTTTCCGGCGGCGATGACGTGTTCGGCCCGGACTTTGGCGGCGCCGTGGTCCACACCAACGTCCGTGCGGGCTATACGACCGAATGCCCGAATGTTGGCAAGCTGCTGACCAATCTCAAATTCAATCTTGAGATGGAAAACCAGATCATGGGCAAAATCCTCGACGATGGCGAGGATGCACCCAAGGCTGCATCGGAATGGCTGAAGGCCAATCCCGCCGTTCTCGATACCTGGCTGGCTGGCGTTACCACCGTCGACGGCAAGGAAGGTCTGCCCGCCGTCAAGTCGGCTCTGGGACTCTAACAGGCGATCCCGACGGGGGAACGGCTGTAACAACGAAAAGAAGCTAGGCCGCCCGGCATATCCGCCGGACGGCTCCTTTCATCCATTCGTTTCGCGACAGAGGGATACTTCCGCTTGGACTGGTTAACGCAAGACAAGATTCCGGTTGGCAGGACGGCCAAGCAAATCGTCGATTGGCTGACGAACAATTTCGCCTGGTTCTTCGACGGTCTCGCGATCCTCATGCAGGGCTTCATCGACGCGCTCATGTTCGTCTTGAAATATCCGCATCCTCTCATCATGGTCGCGATCTTTTCGGCGATCGCCTATGCGCTGCGCCGCTCCATTGGCGTTACCATCCTCACCGCGCTTGGCTTCCTCTTCATCCTCAACCAGGGCTACTGGCAGGAGACGATGGAGACCCTGACGCTCGTCCTTTCATCCTGCATCCTGTGCATGGGCATCGGCGTGCCGATCGGCATCATCGCCGCCCATCGCCCCAAATTCTATGCGGCGATCCGGCCGATCCTCGACCTCATGCAGACCTTGCCGACCTTCGTCTACCTCATTCCGGCCATCGTCTTCTTCGGCATCGGCATGGTGCCTGGCCTGCTCGCGACCGCCATTTTCGTTCTCCCGGCGCCGATTCGCCTGACCCATCTCGGCGTCTCTTCGACGCCGACGCATCTGATCGAGGCTGGCGAAGCCTTCGGCGCCTCGTCGCGCCAACTCCTGTGGAAGATCGAACTGCCCTATGCCATGCCGCAGATACTGGCCGGCCTCACCCAGACGATCATGCTCTCGTTGTCCATGGTAGTTATCGCCGCGCTCGTCGGCGCCGATGGACTGGGCGTTCCGGTCGTCCGCGCGCTCAACTCGGTCAATACCGCGCTCGGCTTTGAAGCAGGGCTTGTCATCGTGGTCGTCGCCATCGTGCTTGACCGCATCTTCCGTCCCGGCAAGGAGGCAGGGGAATGACCGCGATTACGCTCGACAATGTCTGCATTATCTTCGGCAAGAAGACGGACGGTTCCCTCGCGCTTGCCGATAAGGGCAAGAGCCGTTCGGATATCCAGGCCGAGACCGGCCACGTGCTCGGCGTGCATAATTGCTCGATCACGATCGAGGAAGGTGAGATCGTGGTGCTCATGGGGCTGTCAGGCTCCGGCAAATCCACGCTCCTGCGGGCGATCAACCGCCTGAACCCAATCTCCCGCGGTTCCGTCGTCGTTCACAACAATGGCCGTTCCATCGATGTCGGCAAAGCGGACAAGGGTACGCTGCGGGATCTGCGCAAGCATCTCGTTTCAATGGTGTTCCAGCAATTTGGCCTCCTGCCCTGGCGCACGGTCGAGGAAAATGTCGGTTTCGGCCTGGAACTTTCCGGCGTTCCCAAGGAAGAGCGCGCCAAGGCCGTCCAGCAGCAGCTCGAATTGGTGAACCTCAAGGATTGGGCAAAGCGCAAGGTCGGCGAACTTTCCGGTGGCATGCAGCAGCGCGTCGGCCTCGCCCGTGCCTTCGCCACCGGCGCGCCTATCCTGCTCATGGATGAACCCTTCTCGGCGCTCGACCCGCTGATTCGCACGAGGCTCCAGGATGAGCTTTTGAGCCTGCAGGCGCGCCTGAAGAAGACCATCGTTTTTGTCAGCCACGACCTTGATGAGGCAATGAAAATCGGCAATCGCATTGCCATCATGGAGGGCGGCCGCATCATCCAGTGCGGCACGGCGCAGGACATCCTGCTTAACCCGGCCGATGACTATGTGGCGGATTTTGTCGCCAACATGAACCCGCTTGGGGTGTTGACGGCGGCAGATATCATGGTGCCGCTCGACCGAACCCGGCCGGCCAGCCGGCCTTTTGCCGCAACGGCGCGTCCGGAAACGCCGGTACGTGAAATAATGCAGGCTGTTGCCAAAAACAGCGGCGACGTCGGCGTCGTCGACAAGGGCACCATACTCGGCATGATATCGGCCGACGACATTGTCCGTGGTCTGCTACGACACCAGAAGCATTAGGCTTTACTCGGCCTCGGATTGATCCTCGTCATCGCGGGACTTGCCGGCTGGCTGCCAGGAATGCGGCGAGACCTTTTTTTGCGTGCTGGAATCGGTAAAGATCCACCAACCGGCGTCGGTCTCGTCCCACTGTCCACCCGTCGCCTTCAGCCGCTCGAGCGAGCGATACTGGCCGATCGATTCGTTTTCCTGGCCATCTTCGTCGGTCCAGAAAACCGTGACCTTGCTTCCGTCCTTGGGCGCCGTGGAAATTGGCTGTTTGCCGGCCATGCGTATCGCTCCCTGCTTCATATGCGTTGTTAAGTCACCATGAAGCAGGCATCGAATGCAAGCGCTCACGCGCGTTTTCCGCAATGACCCCATACGCGGGGGATCAGGCGGCAGCTTTCTTCTTCTCGATACGGGCGCGAATGCTTTCGACATCGGCCTTCGGCGTCGCCGCAAACAGCGTCTTCGTGTAGCTGTGCTGCGGATTGGCGAAGACCTCGTCGCGCGTACCGTACTCGACGACCTCGCCGTAATACATCACCATCACCTCGTCGGCGATGTAGCGCACCACCGAAAGGTCGTGGCTGATGAAGACGTAGGTGAGATTGAACTCGTCCTGCAGGTCGGCGAGGAGATTAAGCACCTGCGCCTGCACCGAAAGGTCGAGAGCGGAGACCGGCTCATCGAGGACAAGCAGGCTCGGGCTCAGCATCAGCGCGCGGGCGATGGCAATGCGCTGGCGCTGTCCGCCGGAAAACATGTGCGGATATCGGTTATAGTGCTCGGGGCCAAGACCAACCTTGATCAGCATCTGCATGGCAAGGTCACGACGTTCCGCCGCCGTCTTCTTCGTGTTGAGAAGCAGCGGCTCGCCCAGCACTTCACCGATCTTCTGGCGGGGATTGAGCGAGCCATAGGGGTTCTGGAAAATGATCTGCACCTTGCGGCGCAGTTCGGGCGTCACGGTATCCTTGGCGATATTGATCGGCTTGCCTTCGATCAGGAGTTCGCCCGACGTCTGCGGATCGATCAGCGTCAGGATGCGCCCGAGCGTTGACTTGCCGCAACCGCTCTCGCCCACAATCGCGAGTGTCTTGCCGCGCTCGAGCGTAAAACTGACGCCCTTGACGGCCCGCACGGATTTGTCCTTGCCGAACAGGCCCCCGCCGACGTGATAGTCACGGATGATATTGCGGCCTTCGAGCACGATCTCGCTCATGGTGCCACTCCTGCATTGGCCGCTTCGTTCTTCATGAAATCCGCAACGGTCGACAACCGGTCGCCGGTGGCATTTTCCGGCAGGGCTGAAAGCAACGCGCGCGTATAGGCATTCTTGGGCGATTCGAAGAGCGTCAGCACATCCGCCTCTTCCATCTTGCGCCCCTTATATTGAACGATGACGCGATCGGCGGTTTCCGCGACGACGCCCATGTCGTGGGTGATCATGATGAGGCCCATGCCGTGCTTGGCCTGGAGGCCGACGAGCAGATCGAGAATCTGCTTCTGGATGGTGACATCAAGCGCAGTGGTCGGCTCGTCGGCGATCAGGAGCTTGGGATTGCAGGCGATTGCGATGGCAATCATCACGCGCTGGCACTGTCCACCAGACATCTGGTGCGGGAACGAATTCAGTCGTTCCTCCGGCGTTGGAATGCCGACCTGCTTGAGCAGTTCGATCGCCCGCTGGCGGCGCGCCTTTCCATCCATTTTCATGTGGACGCGCAAGACTTCCTCAAGCTGGAAGCCTACGGTAAAGCACGGATTGAGGCTGGCAACCGGCTCCTGGAAGATCATGGCGACGTCGCGGCCGACGATCTCGCGCCGTTGATTGGACGACATCGCGAGAAGATCGTGTCCGTCGAAGGTCATGCTGTCGGCGGTCACCGTAGCGGTCTTCGGAAGAAGCCCCATGACCGCAAGCATGGCCACCGACTTGCCCGAACCGGATTCACCAACGATCGCGAGGACCTCGCGCGCATTAACATGCAGGTCGATGCCTTGCACCGCCATGAAGAGACCGCTGCTGGTATCGAAGCCGACCGACAGATTCTTGATTTCTAGAAGCGCCATGCTCAGCTCCTCTTCAGTTTCGGATCGAGAGCATCGCGCAGCCCATCGCCAACGAGATTGATGGCAAGGACGGTGATGAGGATGGCAAGGCCGGGGAAGGTGACGACCCACCAGGCCCGCAGGATGAACTCACGCGCTTCAGCAAGCATCGTGCCCCATTCCGGCGTCGGCGGCTGGGCGCCCATGCCGAGAAAGCCGAGGGCGGCCGCTTCGAGGATGGCGTTCGAGAATGAAAGCGTCCCCTGCACGATAAGCGGTGCGAGACAGTTCGGCAGAATGGTCTTGAACATCAGCCGCATATGGCCTGCCCCGGCGAGCTTCGAGGCGACCACATATTCGCGGTTCTTTTCGCTCATGACGGCCGCGCGGGTAAGGCGGGCGAAGTGCGGCTGCAGGACCAGAGCGATTGCGATCATCGCATTGAAGAGCCCAGGCCCAAGGATTGCGACAAGCACCAGGGCGAGGAGCAGCGGCGGGAATGCGAGAATGATATCCATGATGCGCATGATCAGCGCATCGACCCAGCCACGGAAGTAGCCGGCGAGCACGCCAAGGATCACGCCGGTTACCATCGAGATCGTCACGACGATAAGGCCAATGAACAGCGAGAAGCGCGCGCCATAGATGAGGCGCGAGAGCAGGTCACGGCCGACCGCGTCCGTTCCGAGCAGGAACATCGAATTGCCGCCGGTCTGCCAGGATGGCGGCGTCAGCAGCGCTTCGCGGTATTGCTGGTAGGGCGCGTGGGGCGCGAGCACCGGCGCGAAAATGGCTACGAGCATGAGGAACACGAGAACGCCAAAGCCGATCACGGCGCCCTTGTTGACGCTGAAATAGAACCAGAACTCCGAGAGCCGTGCCATCCGCCCCGCGGACTTGGGCGCGGCGAGCGGTACGGGAGGGGAAACTTCGTTAGTCAAGACTTCCTCACTTTACGCGGATGCGCGGATTGACGACTGCATAGAGCAGATCGACAATCAAATTTACGGTCATGACGATGAGCGCGACGAGCATGAGGCCACCTTGCACGACAACATAGTCGCGCTTGGCAATGGCGTCGATCATCCATTTGCCGATGCCCGGCCAGGAGAAGATCGTCTCAGTCAGAATCGCGCCCGCCATCAACAGGCCCATCTGCAAACCGATCGTCGTAATGACGGGGATCATGGCATTGCGCAGGGCGTGAACGCCGATGACCCGGCGGGGTGCGAGACCCTTGGCGCGCGCCGTGCGCACATAGTCTTCGCCCAGCACTTCGAGCATGGCCGAGCGCGTCTGCCGCGCAATGACGGCGAGCGGGATCGTGCCAAGCACGATCGTCGGTAGCACGAGATGCGAGAATGCCGATTTGAAGGCGCCCTTCGGCCCGGAAATCAGGCTGTCGATCAGCATGAAACCAGTGGTGGGTTTGAAGAAATAGATGAGATCCATGCGGCCGGAAACCGGTGTCCAATGCAGGATGCCGGCAAAAAGAATGATCAGCAGGATGCCCCACCAGAAGATCGGCATCGAATAACCGACGAGCGCGATGCCCATGCTGAGCTGGTCGAACACCGAGCCGCGCTTGACGGCGGCAAAAATGCCGGCGGGAATTCCGATGATGGTCGCAAAGAGCATCGCGCAGATGCTGAGCTCGAGCGTCGCCGGAAAGAGCGTCAGGAAGTCGGTGAGGACTGCGCGCTTGCTGGCAATGGATGTTCCAAAATCCCCGTGGAATATGTTCCAGACGAACGAGAAATATTGTTCCCAGATCGGCCTGTTGAAACCGAACTGCTCCATGAGCAGTTGATGGCGCTCGGGCGTCATGCCGCGTTCGCCGGCAAGCGCGATGACCGGATCACCAGGAAGCAGGCGAATGAAGATAAAGGCAATGAAGCTGATGCCGATGAATGTCGGGATCAGCAGCAGCACTCGGGAAGCGATATAACGGAACATGGCAACCTGAAAAAATGCGGTACCGGCCAAAGCCGGTACCGCGAGGAGTTTGATTACTCGGCGATGTCAACGCTTTCGAAATTGTGGACACCGAAAGCGCTCGGCACGTAGCCGGTGACGTTCTTGGTCATTGCCGTCGTAACGAGCGAATGAGCGAGCGTTGCCCACGGAGCTTCGCGCTTGAACACGACCTGCGCCTGTTCGTAGAGCTTGGTGCGCTCGGCAACGTCGGAAACCACAGCGGCCTTGTCGATCAGGTCGGTGAATTCCTTGTTGCACCATGCAGCGCGGTTCGAGCTGCCTACGGCCTGGCAAGAAAGAAGCGTTGCAAGGAAGTTGTCCGGATCACCATTGTCACCGGTCCAGCCGATGATGACGGCACCATCATGCTTCGGATCCGAAGCGCGCTTGAGATATTCCTGCCAATCGTAGCTGACGATCTCGACCTTGACGCCAACCTTGGCAAAGTCCGACTGCAGCAGTTCCGCGGTACGGCGGCCGTTCGGCATGTATGGACGAACAACCGGCATTGCCCAGATCTTCATCGAAAGATCCTTGACGCCAGCCTTTTCGAGAGCTGCCTTTGCCGCTTCAGGATTGTACTCGTCATCCTTGATCGACTTGTCGTAGGACCACATCGTTGGCGGGATCGGGTTGATCGCCGGCGTGCCCTGGCCGAGATAGACGGCATCGACGATAGCCTTCTTGTCGATTGCCATGTTGAGCGCCTTGCGCACTTCCGGCTTGTCGAACGGCGCCTGCGTCGTGTTGTAGGCGAGCGTCGAAACGTTGAGGCCGCTTTCCTGCAGGACGGTGAGGTTCGAGTCGGCCTTCAGGCCCTCGACGTCAGCCGGATCCGGATAGATCGTCAGCTGGCATTCGCCGGCCTTGAGCTTCTGTACGCGAACGGCAGCATCCGGCGTAACAGCGAAGATCAGGTTGTCGAGCTTGACCTTGCCCTTCCAGAATGTCGGATTGGCTTCGTAGCGGATGGCGGTATTGAGCTGATAGTCGACGAACTGGAACGGGCCTGTGCCGACCGGCTGCTCGTTGAACTTCTGCTGGGTGCCGTCAGCCTGCAGCTTGTCGGCATATTCCTTGGAGACGATGGACGAGAAGTCCATGGCAAGGTTGGCGATCATCGGTGCATTCGGCTTGGTCAGCGTGATCTTGACGGCCAGGTCGTCAACCTTCTCAACCGACTTGATCAGCTTGGGGAAGTCCATGCCTTCGAAATATTCATAGGACGCACCGTCGACATATTTCGCCCAGGGGCTGCCTTCCTTCTGACGCTCGAAGGAGAAAACGACGTCGTCGGCATTGAGGTCACGCGTCGGCGTGAAATAGCTCGTGGTCTGGAACTTGACGCCCGGACGCAGCTTGAACGTGTACTGCAGGCCATCGTCGGAGATCGTCCAGCTTTCAGCAAGCGCGGCCTCGACTTCGGACTTGCCCGGCTTGAACTCGACCAGCTTGTTGAAAACGGCCTGTCCCGTAGCGTCGAGCGTCTCGCCGCCGGTATAGAGCGCAGGGTCGAAGCCGCCCGGTGCAGCTTCCGAACAATAGACCAACGTCTTGGCCGAGGCTCCACCTGCCATCAGCCCACCCGTCAGCATTGCGAGCGCGCTCGCCGCAAGGAGTTTCTTGTAGGTATTCATCTTTTCCACCTTCAGAGGTTTTTTGTGTTGCAAGCCCCCATGCCTGCAACGAAAGTCGCATGGAAGCCTTTGCCATGTCGCAATGCAAGCAGATTCATTCGCAGTCAACCCGTCCCGGAAGGCATAATTGTCGATTCTGGGGAAAATCGCCCCATTTAATCAATTAATGGTGAAATCGACTAAAAATCCGTCCACTAACTTTTGGTATGCGGGGTAGCAGCGTTTACCAGTTTGACGCAAACGTGGCGCATTTCACGCCAAGAGGGTACATTTCAGTCTAGTTCAGCACCAAAACACGTGCAAGAACTCATAAGTGCAACAGGAGTGGTGTATTTTGGACGCAAACGGGCAAACAGCAATCGTTACAGGCGCCGGATCGGGGCTCGGGGCAGCCACGGCGCGCGCCCTCGCACAAAAAGGCGCCAGGGTCGCCATCATCGACATCAATCTGGAAGCGGCCGAAAAGGTCGCCGCCGAGATCGGGGGAATTGCCCTTGCCTGCAACGTAGCCAACGCTGCCGAGGGCGAAAAGGCGGTTGCCCGCGTGGCCGATGAACTTGGGACGCCGCGCATTCTCGTCAATTGTGCTGGCATCGCCAATGCCGGCCGTATCGTCGGCCGCGATGGTCCGCACGATCTCGAATTGTATCGCCGCGTCATCGAGGTCAACCTCATCGGTTCGTTTAACATGCTGCGTCTGGTGAGCGACCGCGCTGCAAAGCTTGAACCGCTTGCGACCGGCGAGCGCGGTGTCGTCATTTCAACCGCGTCGGTCGCTGCCTTCGATGGCCAGATCGGACAGGCCGCCTATGCCTCGTCGAAAGCGGGAATTGCCGGCCTTACCCTTCCGGCGGCACGCGAACTTGCACGCTTCGGCATCCGCGTGATGGCGATCGCGCCTGGAATCTTCGGCACGCCCATGCTGCTTGCCATGCCGCAGGAGGTACAGGATTCGCTGGCGGCCTCGATCCCCTTCCCCTCGAGACTGGGCAAACCGGAGGAATATGCCGCCCTCGCGCTGCATATCATTGAAAATCCCATGCTGAACGGCGAAACGATCCGGCTCGACGGTGCCATTCGCATGGCGCCAAAATAGCCGGACGCGACGCCAGAAGATGGATCGGCTTGGCAGGCCGAGGAACGTTTCATAATTTGGTCCCAATCGGCGGAGTATCTAGGGCAATTCTTGTTACTCTAGCGTTTTGACCTTCGGCCGGCCTGTTACCGGTCCCTGCTTCGATATCCTGCAATTTGAAAGCCGAAATGATGAAACGAATTAGCGCCATGCTGTTGCTGCCGCTCGCTTTGGCCGCGCCGGCCCGGGCCATGGATAGCGGTGCAACGGAAGAGTTGCAGCGGCTTGATCCCGAAACCAGGCTGGAACAGCGCTGCGACGTC
This sequence comes from Phyllobacterium sp. 01N428, assembly GCF_056399405.1. Lineage (NCBI taxonomy): Bacteria > Pseudomonadati > Pseudomonadota > Alphaproteobacteria > Hyphomicrobiales > Phyllobacteriaceae > Phyllobacterium > Phyllobacterium sp. 01N428. The sequence continues at coordinate 179,444 of NZ_JBFTRH010000004.1, read as the reverse complement.
GAGGCGATGGACCGCATACATAAGGACCCGGCCAAGCTGGTCCCTGACGAACTCGTCGCCTATGCTTTTGAAGAGCCGAAGATCAAGGGCGATAAAATCCGTTCGGCCGGGGCAGCCTTTCGCAGCAAGGGAGAGTGGTATCACCTCTCCTACACCTGCTCGACCTCACCCGATCACATGACGATCCTGACGTTCCAATATGCGATCGGCCAGGTGGTGCCGCACGATCAGTGGGCGCACCACTACCTCGTCCCCTAAAAGTTCGAGGCGCACAAGACGCCTCGATTGATTTCTCTGAAACGAAAATCGGTCAGTTGAACGTCGGTCGATCCTGCGCGAGCAGCATTTGTCCGATGGCATCGACCTTCTTGGCGTTCGGCGCCTCATAGGCGAGCAAGCTCGGATCGGTTGCCGGCGCTGCAACTGGCTGTGCCACGCGAACGGTCGGCTCGCTGGTCCGGTAATCCATCGCCTGCGGCGGCGGATCCATCGGCACGGCAACCTTCGCCGGATTGGCCATGACCGGAGTTATGTCAGCCTGTGCCACGAGGATCGGCTGCTGGTTGGCAGTGACCCGTCCCGCTGTCGCCGTCGAGGTCGTCGTCGCAGCCGCCGGCGCTGCGGCGACCGCAGTCGTCGTTACGCCCGGGACATTGCTCGCGACCATTGTCGGGGCAGTTGCGATCGTCGGTCTGCCGCCCATGCGCAGGCTGGCGATATAGGCATTGGCGATGGCTGCGCTTGCATCCTTGGACGCGATGTCTGCCGTATTATAGCGGTCGCGCTTTTCATAAAACGCGTTGCCACCGGCAACGACCGTATAGTGCATGTTCTTATAGGGGAAGCGAAGACCCGCCGTGTGGAAATACATGGCATTCTTCACCTTGGTATTGCGCTCGCCGCGCAGCACCGCGTCGGCGGCAGCTTGCACATCCGGGAGGGCAACGGACTTCATCGGGCGAGAAAGCACGCCTGGAGCAAACTGCCCCTTCTGTCCGACCACGCCACAAATGGAGTCGCCCCATTTGCCGGAATCGAGGCGGTTCATCACGACCGTGCCAACCGCAACCAGTCCGTCCTGGCTCGAACGGTTGGATTCGAAGAACATCGCCCGCTCAAGACACTCTTTGTCCTTCGGCGTATAGGCGTAGCTTTTGCTGGTGCCCTTATTCGTCAGATTGGCTGAAATTTTCGAGTGCTGTCCGGTCTGCGTGCAGCCACTGACAAGCCCCGCGGCCGCTATGATGCCCGCAATTGAATGGATCTTCCACTTAGCGAAGCCGATCACGAAGCAATTCTCATCGCTGTTGTTCCTGCTGGTGAAGGTGCTCACAGAATGATCTCATTTAGGGCCAAACAATGGCAAAGATGACGTTAACGTTACCATGCCTATTCATCCTTTTGAAATCATGAACTTATTTTATTCACCCGCACAGCAAAAAAATTTCAAAAATGGCAAAATTAAGAATTCGTTTACCGTAATTGCCTTAATGTTTTGGCCAGTAACCACGCTCAAAGGCACGGCCGATGCACAAGCGCTCCCACCGGTATGACACGCGCGAATCACTAATGGAAGCGCTGAAAGAACTTGTGGCGCTGCAGGTTCCGGCGGAGGACGTGGCGCCGGTCCTGTGCACGATCGGCCCGGTTGATCTCGATCTCCTCGATGATTGCATGGATGCGATCGGATTCAATGACAACCAATCAGTCGCCGCCTGAGCCACTGCTACCAAACAGCTTGTTCCCCTGCCCGTCACGCACTATCAATCGGCCAACAGATTGAGAGGTATCCCGTGGCCGAAAAGAAAGACGTCTTGCGTGAAATCGATGAAGGCGCCGTTCGCCTTGCGCGTACATTGCTGCGCACCGCGCGATATGCGGCGCTGGCGACGCTCGAACCTGGCTCCGGCCATCCCATCGCGACGCGGGTAGGCCTTGCCACCGACCACGACGGCACGCCTATCATTCTTGCATCGGCACTGGCCGCGCATACGCCGGCCCTCCTTGCCGATCCCCGCTGTTCGCTGCTGGTAGGAGAGCCTGGAAAGGGCGACCCGCTGGCCCATCCCCGCATGACCGTTACGGCGAAAGCACGCCAGATCGCACGCAACACGCCGGAACATGAACGCATCGAGTGGCGCTATCTTTCGCACCTGCCAAAGGCCAAACTCTATGCAGGCCTTGGCGATTTCAGTTTCTTCCGGCTCGAACCCGACAATGCCCGCCTGAACGCCGGTTTCGGGCGCGCCTATCAGCTGCCGCCAGCCGAATGGCTCAGTCTCAATCCGGCCAATGACGCGCTTGCGGCGGCGGAAAAATCGGCAGTCGAGCACATGAACGAGGATCATGCGGCGGCGATTGCCCTTTATGCCCGGTATTTCGCCAAGGCGGATGACGGCAACTGGCGGATCACCGGCATTGACGCCGACGGCTTCGATATCGCGGATGGCGATGCAGTTGAGCGTGTCTTTTTTGCTTCGCCGCTCACATCGGCTGAGGACATGCACAAGACGCTCGTCCGCATGGCGGGAGAAGCGCGCGCCGGTCTGCAGGCGTCCCAATCTCCGGCATGACAGTGTCGCCCGATCAAAGGCTCATCCGTATCGACGACCCTAACGATGAACGACTTGCGCCCTATCGCGACGTGCGCGAGCGCGATCTCGTCGGCCGCCAGGGTCGATTTATTGCCGAGGGCAAGGTTGTCCTGAACGTTCTGCTGACGAGCCCGCATTTTGCCACCGACTCGCTCCTCGTGCTGGAGAACCGGCTTTCGGGCCTGTCCGAACAGCTGAAACTGTGTCCGCCCGACGTACCGGTCTATTGCGTCAGCCGGGAGACGATGGATGCGATTGCCGGCTTTCCCATGCATCGCGGCGTTCTGGCAATCGGACGGCGCAGCGGACCGCACACCGTCGACACATTGCTTGCCGCCATGCCGGAGCACGGGCTGGCCATTGTCCTGTGCGGGCTTTCAAACCACGACAATATGGGCTCGATCTTCCGCAACGCCGCGGCTTTCGAGGCTGACTGCATTCTCATGGACGAGACGAGTTGCGATCCGCTCTACCGCAAGGCGATCCGCGTTTCTGTTGGCGCGGCGCTCAAGGTTCCATTCGCCCGGGAGGGATCGATCGAGGCCCTTGTCAGTAAACTGCAGAGGGCAGGCTATACCATTTTTGCCTTGAGTCCCTCGGGCAAGACGAGCATCAACGCGGCTGAGCCCGTACAGCGCACCGCACTTCTCCTTGGAACGGAAGGGGAAGGTCTGCCAAAGGTGCTGCTGGACCGCCTTCAAACCGTGCAAATACCCATGTCGAAGAGCTTCGATAGTCTAAACGTTGCAACTGCCTCAGGCATCGCTCTCGCGCGGTTCAGCCGCTTTGGCGGGCTTTGAGGCGGCCTGCAGGGCGCGCACCCGGTCGGCAATGCTGACGATGGCCTCGCCATTTTCATCATAGACCGCCGGCACCTGTCTTTTTGCCTTGGCAAGAATTTCGTTGACGGGAGACTTCTCGCCTTCAAGCTTCGCCACCATCGCCACGACCTGTGCGGCAAGCGTATTCATCTCGTCGCGCATAAGCCGGGTTTCGTCGGCCTGGATCAACGCTTGCTTGCCACGCGGCGTATCGACCACGGAAGTGCCCTGCTTGCGACCGTCAGCGAGGACCTTGCGTAGTCTCTCGTTCAGCCTTTCCATGTCTTTTTCGCGACGGGCGAGTTTCGCCTCTGCGTCGGACAACTTGGTCAAAAGCCCGGTCGCCTGCTTTTCGAACTCGGTACGCTGCGCCGTTTCCTGCTCCAGACTATGTTGCAAAGCCTTGTGCTCGGTCTCGATTTTCCGCCGCTGCTCGTCGCTGTCGCGCTTTTCGCGCCGCGCGTCGTTCAATTCGTCGAGGAGGTTTTCGACGCGCGCGGATTGGGCAGCGAGTTCAATCTGCAGGCTATCGGCATCAATCGAGAGTTTCGAGAGACGCCGGTTCAGCTGCTCAACCTCGGTGGTGCGCTCTTCGAGAGTCTTCGCCGTGCCACTGAGATTTTGTGACGATCGTTCGAGCGTGTCTTCATTAGTACTCAGTGACGTTGAAAGACCGGCAATACTGGTTTCCCGCTCGCCGAGATCCGCCGTGAGCTTGCGAATGAGCCGTTCCTTTTCGCCGATCTCGGTCAGATGCAGCGCCGCCTTGTTGCGCGCGCTTTCGAGTGCAAGTTCGAGCTTGCGCTCCGCCATCGCGTGTTCGGCGCGCAATCCATCCCTTTGCGCCTGAATTTCATTGAGCGTCAGGGGTGTCTCGGCCTCGACATGCTTGCGGGTCAAAAGCATGGCCCTGCGCCAGATTGGCGGCGCGACCAGCAGGACCAGAAGCACGGCACTCAGGAACCCAAGGGCAAAATAGATTACGGACTGGATCAAGATCGGGGTCCTGTTGGCGTTTCTTTAAAGGGAGTCTTAGCAGGGGGGGCGCCGAAAACAAAGACGCGGACCGCATGGGTCCGCGCCGGGCAGACTTGAATCCTGATCTGTCAGAACGGATTCCATGTCGGGGTCTGGGTCAGCTTCAAGTAACCGACATTGACGCCAAGACGCGCGCCGACACCCGTGCGGATCGGAACGAGCAATACCTGATTGCGCTTGAGAACATTGAAGCCCACGCCGGCAAAAAGGTAGGCGGAACCAGCAACCCCAACAAAGCGCCCGTAAAGGTTTTGAACGTCGTCGAGGTTATAAACCAGCATCATCACGCGGGAGCCCTGTCCGCCGAAATCCCAGCCGATCGACGGGCCCTGCCAGTAGGTCTTGTGATCGCCGGCGTTCTTTGTATAGAGCGTGCCCTCCCCGTAGGTCAGGCCGCCGATGAGAGCGCCCGATCCTTCCTCGCCAAGGACATAGCCGTTAGGAAGGCCGTAACTCGCGAACACCTTCTCGACAGCTGTAGCCAATCCACCTGAGGTTGATCCGAAGAACCGCTGACCGGAATTGACGATCTCTTCCATCGTATAGGTTTCTTGCGCGCGGGCCGCCTGGGCCTGGGCAAAAACTAGTGACACGAGTGTCAGGACGAGAAGAAGACCACGGTTCATAGACAAGAGTAGAGACGCCATCGTAATTCCTTTTGGCTGTTCGCTTCTTTGCCTGACGCCTGATACGGGAAATTTGCAGATCTTGCGCCTGCCTAATGATTTGGTGCTCAATTTAAGGCGCTAAACCTTGTATAAAAGTTTATGAATCGATCTTGGCATTTCAATGACTTGCAAAGATCGGCAAAAATGCGCGAAATTCAGCATTCACAGGCTTTCGCCACGAGCTTCTTGCCGATCCGGACGCGTCTATGTATCCAAATAGCGCTGAAATTCGAAGTGATTCGCTTGCCAGTGATTCGCGAAAACCCACTCGACCACCTCCAGGAGAAGCCCTCATGACATTGCCCGTAATTCTCTCGGCAACGGACCTCGGAGCGCTCCTGAGCAGCCGCATCTGCCATGACATCATTTCGCCGGTTGGCGCCATCAACAACGGCCTCGAACTGCTCGAGGAGGGCGGCGCCGACGAGGATGCGATGAACCTCATCAAGTCGAGCGCCCGAAGCGCCTCGGCCCGCCTGCAATTTGCCCGCATTGCCTTCGGCGCGGCAGGATCCGCTGGCGTCCAGATCGATACCGGCGACGCGCAGAACGTCGCCAACGAATATATGAAAGGCGAGAAAGCACAGTTCACCTGGGAAGGCACCCGCGTCCTTCTGCCGAAGAACAAGGTGAAGCTCTTGCTCAACCTCGTCCTGATTGCCAATGCCGCCCTTCCCCGCGGCGGCACGCTCGCAGTCAAGCTTGAGGGCGGGGATACCGAGCCGCGTTTCAGCCTCACTTCGCGGGGGCCGATGCTGCGCGTGCCGCCGAAGTTCCTCGAACTTCACAGCGGCAGGGTACCGGAAGAACCGATCGACGCCCACGCGGTGCAGCCCTATTATACCCTGCTGCTTGCGCAGGAAGCCGGCATGACCATCTCGATCCATGCGACACCGGAAGAGATCGTCTTCGCCGCAACCTGATCGCCGCGCAAAAGTTGCACTAATATTTACCATCAACCTTGGGTATTTGTTCACCCAGGCCAGCTAGTCTTCGTACCCGGAAAGGTATGTTTCTGGCCTGCCGGGGGTATTGTATTGCTGCGTTGCATGATCATTGATGGCTCGCCGGTCGTGCGGAAGGTCGCCCGCCGACTCATCGCGAGCGAAACGACCGTCGTCACGACTGCCGACACCGGCTTCCAGACGGTTGCGGCTTGCAGCGTCGAGATGCCCGATATCATCATTCTCGACAGCGCCATCGCCGACATGCCGGCTGCCGATGTCATCGCACAGGTAAAATCGCTTCCCGGCGGCGCCAACAGCAAGATTTACCTCTGCCTTCCCGAAATCGACCTTGCCAAGATCATGCGCGCCAAGCGCGCTGGTGCTGCCGGCTATCTGCTCAAGCCTTTCAACCGGGCTTCGATCGCCGAAATCCTACCGCAGGTTCCAGTGGCGGGCTGATGCCGAAGAGCGATCTTCCTGTGAGATTCTTTGCGTCGGCAACGGAGCTTGACGCTTTTCTCGCCGCTGAACCGATCACTTCGAAGGGGATTTGGCTAAAGCTTGCGAAGAAGAGTGCCCCGATCAAGGGCGTGTCTCGCGAGGAAGCGATCGAATGTGGGCTCTGCCATGGCTGGATCGACGGCCAGCTCGACAAACTCGACGACCACCACTGGCTTATCCGCTTCACGCCGCGTCGGGCCACCAGCAAGTGGTCAGAGAAAAATCGAGACAAGGCGATCGAACTGATGGCGCAGGGCCGGATGCAACCGGCGGGCCTTGCCGAAGTCGAAAAAGCCAAGGCCGACGGTCGCTGGGATGCCGCCTATGCCCGGCAGAGCACCGCGACAGTTCCGGACGATTTGCAACGGGCCCTGGATGCCAATCCGGAGGCGCTGACGTTCTTCAACCAGCTTGATAGCCACAACCGGTTTGCGATTCTCTACCGCGTCCATGGCGCGAAACAGGCGAAAACACGGGCAGCGCACATAGAGAAATATATCGCCATGCTTGCCCAGGGTGAGACCATTTACCCGCTCAAACGCAAAAGCTGACTCCAAAAGCAAAAGGCTCCGCGCTAACGGAGCCCTTTGAAATTCTTGCACAATGTTATCAGGCGATTTCGCGCAGTTCGGTCGAGTCCGGCTCACGCAGCACATAGCCGCGGCCCCATACGGTTTCGATGTAGTTCACACCGTCGGAAGCCGAGTCGAGCTTCTTGCGCAGCTTGCAGATAAACACGTCGATGATCTTGAGTTCGGGCTCGTCCATGCCGCCATAGAGGTGGTTGAGGAACATTTCCTTGGTCAGCGTCGTGCCCTTGCGCAGCGAGAGCAGTTCCAGCATCTGGTATTCCTTGCCGGTCAGATGCACGCGTTGTCCGCTGACTTCCACCGTCTTGGCATCGAGATTGACGATGAGATCGCCCGTTGTGATGACCGACTGGGCGTGACCCTTGGAGCGGCGAACAATCGCATGGATGCGGGCGACGAGTTCATCTTTGTGGAAGGGCTTCGTCATATAGTCGTCGGCGCCGAAACCGAGACCGCGAACCTTGTCCTCGATGCCGGCCATGCCGGAGAGGATAAGGATCGGGGTCTTCACCTTGGACAGGCGAAGCGTCCTAAGCACTTCGTAGCCGGACATGTCCGGCAGGTTCAGGTCGAGAAGGATGATATCATAGTCGTAGAGCTTGCCGAGATCGACACCCTCCTCGCCCAGATCAGTCGTATAAACATTGAAGCTTTCCGACTTGAGCATCAGTTCGATGCTCTGGGCCGTTGCACTATCATCTTCGATTAAAAGAACCCGCATATCATTCCCCTTTTCCCGCCGCTGAAATGGGTTGCCGTGCAATCCCGAAGCCAGGTCGCGAACAAGCCGTTTCCATAACGTTAAGATTGCCACCGAATGGTTAACAAAATCTGATTCCGCTTTGCAAGTGCCCTCGACTCTTAATTTAGAGATCGCAGGCACCGCATTGATTCATAAGGTCAACTCGCCTGCCAAAAACCATCAGATGGTGCTTCAGGTTCAAAGGCTAAGCGATTCATTCGACTCAATAAAATCTCTGCCTAGAAACTTCAGGATTCGATTTACCGAGCTTTAAGTCTTAAGGCGTATGATTAATGCTGAACGTAAAGGAAAGGTTACCAGACGGGGCCGCCTTTAAGTTTTTGTTTCATTTTCCCGAGGTGATTCGGGTGGAATACCGGCTGGATGGACCGCCGCCTCACATTTGGCGGCATACGCGTACCGGCCGAGAGTATGGCGTTGAGGGGGTAGTGAGCATGAAGTCGCATGAGGGTTTGGTTCGGCTGAAACTCTTTCAGGTCAAGGAAAAGCGCCGCCAGCTCGGTCAACTCGATCTGATGATGGGCGAATTCGAACGCATGGCCGCTGAACTGGACGCCCAGATCCTTTCAGAGGAAAAGAAGGCCGGCATCACCGACACGACGAATTTTGCCTATCCCACATTCGCAAAGGCCGCGCGTCAGCGCCGCGACAATCTTTTCGACTCGATCCGTGACCTGAAGGCGCAAAAGGACGAGGCGGAAGCCGCCCTTGCCGAATCGGAAGCCGAACTTGCCAAGGCCGAGGCGCTTGAGCAGCGTGACGGCAAGCCGCGCGAGGAAGAGATCCCCCTGACCGACAAGCGCGCCATGATTGGCTGACGGACTGCCGCCCTATCGCTGCTGGATTACGTCCGACCATTCGCTGTGGCGCAGCGATTGCGCCCGCATGAACGGGCAAAGCGGAATTATCTTCCAGCCACCCGCCCGCGCATCTTCCACCGCATTCAAGGCGAGCGCCTGGCCGACGCCCTGCCCCCGAAGCGCGTCAGGCACCGCGGTGTGGTCGATGATGATGAGATGCGGGCTGGCGCGTGAGAAGGTCATCTCGGCTACGTGGCCGGATACAACGGCTACGTAGCGACCGCCCTTGCCCGTTTCCTGCTTTTCGATACTGATCTGACCACTCATTGCTACACCATCGTTATTGCGGCGCGCGGTACCCGATGCCGGGTGCCCATCAACTGCCATTGATCAATTGTTTTTCGCCGACGTGACTTTGCCAAGGTCGGACGCATCGCTGAGAATGTGCACCGTCTCGTCGAGAAGCACGTCTTTTGCATCCTTCAGCGCTTTTTCGCTCGCAATATCCGCACTCATGCTGCGCTCGTCGGCCTGCAGACCATCCTCCTGAAATACAAGATCGGTGGTCGACGCCGAGCCCTTGCCATCGGCTGCTTCACGTGCCTTCAGGCGGCCAATCTGGCGATCCCTTTCCGCACGTCGCTCGGTTTCATTGAGGGATATGACCCGCTTGTCACGCAAGTCCTTGAGCTCGTTCACGTCTTCGACGAGTTTCTTGAAATCCCTGTCCTCCTTGGCACGCGCGTCGTGGCGGCTTTGAAGTTCCGGCAGGATCGGCTTGATATCCCCGAGCGGCTTGTACCTGGCTGGTTTGATCTGCAACCATGGCAGCGCGTTGTCGTAACTCGACTCCCCGAGCGTCTCCTCATCCGAAAACCCGGGCAGGATGATATCCGGCGTCACGCCGCGCAGCTGGGTAGTCCCGCCATTGATGCGGAAGAACTGCGCGACCGTCATCTTCAATTCGCCGAATTCCGGCTTCGGGTTGCGCGCTTGCTCGTCGAGATCGACCACAGTTTGCACGGTGCCCTTGCCGAAGCTTGGTTCGCCGATAACGAGCCCTCGGCCATAGTCCTGTATTGCCGCGGCAAAAATCTCCGAAGCCGAGGCCGATCCGCGATTGATAAGGACTGCAAGCGGCCCCGTCCATTTCGCCTGGCCACGATCATTGCCATCGACCTTGATGTCGCCCTCGCCATTGCGCTGTTGCAGGACGGGTCCCTTGCCAACAAACAGGCCGGTCAGTTCGATCGCCTGAGGCAAGGAGCCCCCGCCATTGTTGCGCAAGTCGATAACGACGCCGTCAACTTTTTCGTCTTCGAGTTCCGCCAACAGCTTGGCAACATCGCGGCTTGCGCTGCGATAGTTCTTGTCACCCCGTCGCCGCCCATCGAAGTCGTCATAGAAGGTGGGCAAATCGATCACGCCGATTTTGCGCGTGAGATCACCATCCTTCACAATCCTGATGCTTTTCTTGGCGGCCTGTTTTTCCAGGCTGATGTTATCGCGCACCAGAGTAATGAGCCGGTGCTTACCGTCGGGGCCCGCGTCGGATGGCATGATATCCAGCCGTACGACCGTATCCTTTTCTCCGCGTATGAGCTTTACAACCTCGTTCAATCGAGTGCCGACGACGTCCACCATTGGACCGTCCTTGCCCTGTGCCACCCCGACAATTCTGTCGCCGGCATTAAGCTGGCCTGACAGTTGGGCAGGTCCGCCGGCCACCAGTTCCCGTATGGTCGTATACTCATCGCGCTCCTGAAGAACGGCACCGATGCCGACGAGCGAGAGTTTCATAGAAATGTCGAACTCCGAAGCGGCGGCAACGCCAAAATAGTCCGTATGGGGTTCGACGGCATTGGTATAGGCGGTCATGAACGTCTGAAATACATCGTCGCTCTTGTATTTGTAGGCGCGAGCCTGCGAGTTCTCATAACGCTTGCCGAGCGTCTCGCGTATCTTTGCATCGGACGTACCGGCCAATTTCAGGCGCAGCCAGTCGTTCTTGACGCGCTTGCGCCATATTTCCTGGCTTTCCGCTTCGGTTTTCGGCCAAGGCTCCTTGTCCCGCCGGATCGTGAAGTCTTCTTTTTGGCTGAAATCGAACCCGTCCTTGAGAAGTCCGCGTGCGTAACTCATGCGCTCCACGAAGCGCTGGTCATAAACGTTGAAAATCTCAAACGGGATAGTGAGATCTTCGCCATAGATGGCATCGTCCAGCTTGTCCTTGCTGACCATGAACGTGTCGATATCGGACTGAAGGAAAAAGGATCGGTCCGGGTCCAGCAATTCTATGTAGCGATCGGTGATTTTCGCCGACAAAGCGTCGTCCAGCGGCACTTTCTTGTAGTGATAATAGGTCAATACCTGCGCACTCAAATGCGCAGCCTTGCCTTGATCCTCCTCAGGCGCGAGCACCGGAGGTGAGGCGGTTTCCAACGCCTGAGCAGAGGAAACGACCGTCAGGAAAGCAAGCAACAAGCCAAATCTGGTACGCATAAGGTGCACGAATCCAATGCTCTGTGTGGATTAAACCATCAAATATTACCGCCGGCGGACTGCCGGCCGCATCTAAACTTACTATGGCGATCCATCATGTGAAGCGTCAATCGGTAACAAGTGAATGTGATCCAGTCTGTCTAGTGCAAATCTTGTTTAAATTGAGCCGATCCTGTCATCGAGAAGGGCAAACTCTTGCCGTGGGCGCAAATTGTCTTCGCCGTCCTTGACGGGCGCCATGCATTTCCTTCATGCATGGGCTGTCAGCCTCGGTCGGATATCAGCATGTCGACAAGATTTATCATTCCGATCCTGCTTTTCGTCGCGACATTCACCCTCGCATTGGGGCTGACCATGCCGCTGATGAATGTGAGCAAGCTCTATTTCTTCGACGAAAGCCCGTCGCTTATCGATATCATCGGCTCGCTGTGGCGCAGCGGCGACTGGTTCCTCGCACTCACCGTCCTTCTCTTTTCGGTTGTCCTGCCGGTCGCAAAGCTCGGCGTCGCGCAGATGGCGGCGGCGCAGGTACCGGCCGCGTCCCGGGCCCTTCATCGCTGGGTCGGGCTATTGTCGAAATGGTCGATGCTCGACGTGCTTCTGGTCGCCCTCGTGATTTTCGGCGCCGAGACCAGCGGGCTTGCTACCGCGATCGCACAGCCGGGCCTCTGGTTCTTCACCGCCTCGGCAATACTTTCGGCGGTGGCGGCCCACCTTATCGTTGCCAGGGAAAAGCAGGCAGATTAATCGCGGCACGGCCAAATGGAAAAAGGCTGGTCTTGCGACCAGCCTCTCCCAACTTTCTTGCACCATCATCTAATGACGATATTGCTGTATCCGGGTTGTTCTAAGGCCAGCCAGCCCGTGATCGGAGATCGAGGACTGCCAGGACAGGAACTCCTCCACCGTCAATGTGTAGCGCTGGCATGCTTCCTCAAGACTAAGAAGACCACCGCGCACAGCGGCAACCACCTCAGCCTTGCGGCGAATGACCCAACGCCGCGTATTCGCGGGTGGAAGATCGGCGATGGTCAGTGGACTGCCATCCGGGCCGATAACATATTTTACTCTCGGTCGAACAAGATCGGTCATTGTACTCTCTACACTAAACTTCAAGACCTATCGCAGCAGACATTACAGAGAGGGCTTTAATAATTGCCTAAACGCCGAGTCATTGTCTGGTAACCTCGGTTAATGGAGGCGTAGGGATTTCATTAAACTTTTGTCTAACTGCAAATATTTCACCGGGGACTCATCGGCATTGTTCAGAAAACTTTGAACGATAAAGACTGATCTTGGCGCACTTCCTGTTGGCAGAACCGGTCAATTCACCTATATAGAGCCCGACAATAGCGCTGCGCCTTTATGCCGCTGCCAAGAACCGGATCCGCTTATGACCTTGAATAGCCTCGATCTGCCGGGAAAGCCGGAAGACACCCGTATCGTCGTTGCCATGTCTGGCGGCGTGGATTCTTCTGTCGTCGCGGGCATCCTGAAACGCGAAGGCTATGATGTCGTCGGCGTGACACTGCAGCTCTACGATCATGGCGCCTCGACCCATCGCGCAGGTTCCTGCTGCGCTGGCCAGGACATCGAGGACGCGCGCCGGGTGTCCGAGCTTCTCGGCATCCCGCATTACGTGCTCGATTACGAGGCGCGTTTCCGTGAAGCTGTGATCGATCCGTTCGCTGCAAGCTATGTCAGCGGCGAAACGCCGATCCCTTGCGTTTCCTGCAACCAGACGGTCAAGTTCGCCGACCTGTTGCAGACCGCGCGTGATCTCGGGGCCGATGCCCTGGCGACCGGCCATTATATCCGCAGCCACGCCAATGGCGCCCACCGTGCCCTCTACCGGCCGGTCGATACCGACAAGGACCAGAGCTATTTCCTGTTTGCCACGACGCAGGAACAGATCGACTATCTGCGCTTTCCGCTCGGCGGCATGACCAAGACCGAAACCCGCGCCATCGCCGAGGAGCTCGGCCTCACCGTCGCCAACAAGCAGGATAGCCAGGACATCTGCTTCGTGCCGCAGGGCAAATATTCCGACATCATCTCGAAGCTGAAGCCTGAGGCCGCGAACCCGGGCGATATCGTCCACATTGACGGGCGCGTGCTCGGCCGGCACGAGGGTATCGTCCACTATACGATCGGCCAGCGCCGCGGCATTGGCGTCGCGACGGGCGATCCGCTCTACGTCATCCATCTCGATGCCAAGAATGCGCGCGTCGTCGTCGGCCCACGCGAGGCGCTGGAAACGCACAAGGTGTTTCTGCGCAACATCAACTGGCTCGGCGATGGATCGCTTTCGGCAATTCCCGAGGGCGGTGTCGAAGTCTACGCCAAGGTCCGTTCCACCCGTCCGCCGCGCCCGGCACTCCTGCACCATCGCGACGGCGAGACCTTCGTCGAACTCGTCGATGGCGAAAGCGGCATTGCTCCCGGCCAGGCCTGCGTGCTCTATTCCGACAACAGCAATACGGCCCGTGTCTATGGCGGCGGCTTTATCGGCCGCTCCGAACGTGCTCCAAAGGCCGAAGCCATGTTGAAACGGCTCGCCCAGCAGGGCCACGCCGCCGCGTGAGGCGGTTTGCTTGTCTCATGCCTGATGGCCTCGGGACATAGCCCGAGGAGCCACCCTCCGGAGCGCCCTACTCTCAGGCTTTCTCGTGAAACGCGCGAATGGTACCGATAATACGGTCCTGATCGGCTTCCCTGAGGTAGGGGTGCATCGGCAGGCAGAGGATATTCTTCGGCAAGGTCTCCGATACCGGTAGCCCGCCGGGCGCACGCATATAGTGCTCATAAGCCTTCTGCAGATGCAGAGGCTTCACGTAGTAAATCACCGAAGGAATGCCGTTTGCCTGAAGATGCGCCTTCAAGGCATCGCGCTTGTCCGTCTCGATCGCGTACTGTGCCCAGGCCGAGCGCGAGCCGGCCGGCATGTGCGCAACCTTGACGACGTCCTTCAGGCCATTGGCGTAGCGCTTCGCCACTACCTGACGCGTTTCCATCTCGTCCTCGAGAATGGCGAGCTTTTCGATCAGCACCGCCGCCTGGATCGTGTCGAGGCGCGAATTGAGCCCGATACGGACATTGTCATACTGGGTCTCGCCCTTACCGTGGAACAGCACGGACCGTAAAATCTCGGCGAGCGAAGCGTCATTGGTGAACATCGCCCCGCCATCGCCATAGCATCCGAGCGGCTTGGCCGGGTAGAAGCTCGTTGCCGCGACATCGCCGAACGCGCCGCACATGGCATTGTCACGCTTGCCGCCGATCGACTGCGCCGCGTCTTCGATAACGAAGAGGCCTTCCTTGGCGGCAATGGCGGAAAGCGAGGTGTAATCGGCGGCAAGACCGAAAAGGTCGACCGGAATGATCGCCTTGGGCTCGAGACGCCCTTCGGCGCGCACGGCGGCAATTGCCGCCTGAAGCTGCTCGACATTGATGTTGTAGGTCTCGGGATCGACATCGACGAATACCGGCTCGGCCCCGGCAAGCGCCACGACTTCGGCGGTTGCAGCGAAGGTGAAACTCGGGACGAACACCGCGTGGCCCGGACCGATGCCCTTCGCCATCAGCGGCATCAGCAGCGCATCGGTGCCGTTGGCGCAGGCGATCACATGTTCGACGCCGACATATTCGGCGAGACGCTTTTCGAATTCGGCAACTTCCGGCCCGAGGATGTATTTGCCTTCGCGGATGACCTTGGCGATCGCCGCGTCGAGTTTGCCGCTAATCCGTTCACGCTGTGCGCCGAGATCGATGAACTGCATCATTGCTCCAATATCAAATATGCTCGCGCAATCGCCGCGAGCAACAGTCAAGGCGATTGTTTAGATGGGCAGCCGATGGACTGCCAGACGTCGCCATTCAAAGTTTGTGCGGCCTTGTAACAACGCTTTATGCCGAGTGCAATCTTTGCGCGCGTCAACCGTAGGCTGGTGTATCGCGCTTGGGCTCGGTGTGCGCCACGGTCCCGGCTGTCAGGATGCGCAGCACGCGGATTGCTTCCTCGCCATCGGTGCGCGGTTCTTCACGCGTTTCGATGCACGAAATGAAATTCTGCAGTTCGCGCGTCAGCGGCATGCCCTGCGCGATCTTGACGTAGGTCGGCTCTTCCGTGGTCGACGCCCAGGCACCATTATCCTGCCAGATCGAGTGCTTGTAGACCGCGAGTTTCTTGTCCCATTGCTCCATGTCATCGAAGACGGCCATGGCCTTGGTGCCGACGACGGTCAGGCGACGCTCGCGATAGGGATTGAGGCGCGAAGCAAAGAGATGCCCGCGCACATTATCGGGAAAGCGAAGGTGCAGGTGCGCAAAATCGCTGAGGTGGTCGAGCACCGCGGCGCCCTCGCCGCGCACTTCGATCGGCTCGGTCCCAGTAATCGCCAGGATCATCGACAGATCATGTGGAGCCAGATCCCAGAGCGCATCGTTCTCGGTGTGAAACTTGCCAAGGCCAAGCCGGTGCGAATGGATATATCGTACCTTTCCGAGATGGCCGGCCTTGATCAGGTCGAGCAGCTTTTCGAAAGCCGGATGAAAGCGCAGCACATGGCCGACCATGAAGATGCGGCCATTATCGTGGGCAGCTTTCACCGCAGCTTCGGCGTCGGGCACAGTCAGCGCGATCGGCTTTTCGACGAGCACGTCCTT
This sequence comes from Phyllobacterium sp. 01N428, assembly GCF_056399405.1. Classification (NCBI taxonomy): domain Bacteria; kingdom Pseudomonadati; phylum Pseudomonadota; class Alphaproteobacteria; order Hyphomicrobiales; family Phyllobacteriaceae; genus Phyllobacterium; species Phyllobacterium sp. 01N428. The sequence continues at coordinate 163,555 of NZ_JBFTRH010000004.1, read as the reverse complement.
GCCGTTGCGAACGGCCTTGATTGCAGCCTGCGCATGAAACTGCGGCGGCAGCGCCATGACGATCGCGTCGACGTCGGGATGCGTGTAGATTTCGTCCGCGGCAATGTGCAGGACGCCTTGCTCGGCGGCGAAGCCCGCGGCACGATCGCTGTTCTGGTCCGAGACGGCATAAAGGGCGCCGAGGCTCTTCAGGGTACGGATATGGTTGCTGCCCCAATAGCCGCAACCAAGCACTGCAATCCGTGGAGCCATCTTTTCAGCCTTCTTCATGTCGGCATCCAATATCTGGAGCAAGAAACGATGACAAGACCTCGAACCCGGCAATTCCATGTCGAGGTTTTAAAGCCGGTGCACAATTCCTTGAAATTCGGGCGCGGTGCAACGGCAAGTCGCATCAGGTGCAGTGAGTGGATCGTCGGGACAGGCCCGGTCCTCGGGTCGAAACGCGAGAATGACGGCTACGGTGAATCAGGGTGACGGCACTTGTGGATTAGGGTGCCGGCAGTGGTGGACAAGGAAGACTGCAATGCTGGTGGATGAGGGGCGCGCCTATTGATGCACTGACAAGGAAGAGGTCGCGTTGTCGCCATCCCCGCTATCTTGGGCGGCTATAACGAATGTGAAGACGCGTTTCTTTATTTTCCCACCGTCTCGGTCATCCTTGTACTTTACGGGAGCCATTCGCAACTTGGCCGAGTCATCCACTTGACAGGCAGTTTCTACGCACATATACCCCGCCCGTCCCTGTCGATTGACAGCGCGTTCCCCGGTACAGCTTTAAAGGCAGGCCATTGACGGAACGCTTGGCATATGGGGCGAAGTAGCTCAGTAGGTTAGAGCAGAGGAATCATAATCCTTGTGTCGGGGGTTCGAATCCCTCCTTCGCTACCATAACTTTATCTCGTTAATTCAAGGCGATAGCGGACGTACACGACCCTGAAGTAGGAGCGTCATGTTGCAGTTATGTTGCAGATAATTTCCCTGTATTTTCAAAGGTTGCCGGAAACTACCGGATAATCCTTGCGTTAGTCAGATTAGGTCAGTGCTTCGGCGATACCATTCCATAGGATAGTCCCAAGGATCGCACCGCAGCCTGCCGCATGAAGCACGACAATCAGCCCCAGCCGTGTTCGGAAGGGTTCCTTTTGTGTCTTGTGTCGAAAAGCTCGCTGTCCCGCTACCGCGCCTATCGTGCCGCCCAGCAAGGCAAACGCAAGAAGCGTGCGTTCTGGGATGCGCCGGCCCGCCTGGCGGGCGCAATGCTTATCCCAGCCGAAAAGGAAAAAAGATACGAGGTTGGCGATTAATATGTACGCAAAAACCAAAGGGTACGCCCCCTCTGTCACCCAAGTCTGGCCTTCCATCGGACGACTTCCTCTCATTGCCGGCCGACAGCATAACCATCGCTGCTTAACGTCCTCATTCTGCAATGAGTAGGATTGTTCAGATTCTGAACCATTTCGGGGCCTACGTCTCGGTTGCCGGACATCTGTTCCCACGGGGCGAAGCGGGAAACCCACCCAACCAGTCCATGCTGCTATTTTGACCTGTTATTATCACCCTGCCTTATCGTGTTGAACCGTTGCAGCGTGTTGTAGCGCAAGTTTCTGATTTCAACGACGCCGCCTTCCAGAACGGTGTAGACAACTTCCCCATTCTTGGCTGTCGCGGTTTCGCCGGGCTTGCCCTGGCCTCGTATGATCTTGTTGATGGTTGCAAGCTGCGACGTGCTGTCGTCCTCGGCAAATGCAGCCGGGGAATGCAGACCGATGGTTAAGACCAAGGAAAGAAGAGCCGTTACTAGTCTGATCATGACTATCCTCAGCAAGGTGAGCGCAAAGCAAAGCGTCGCAACTTAACTCAATTTGTGCCTTGATGGCGAACGTCATTCTTGGCCATCCTTGATGACTCTTGCTGCGCTTGCCAGTATTGAATGCTTGGGCCCAGTCAGGGTGAAACCGCGCACCGGAGCATCGAAAATGCCATCGAACGAATTGTTGATCGCGTTCACGATAACGACGGCTATCTTCGCCTATATTCCAGGGCCAGCCATGCTCTACGCCGCCGCCCAGACGATCGCGCGCGGACGCCGTGCGGGCTTGATGGCATCCCTCGGCATTCATCTTGGTTGCTATGTCCATGTCATTGCCGCCGCGGCGGGCCTGTCGATGCTCTTTCACGCCGTGCCAATGCTCTACATGCTGGTGAAGCTTGCCGGCGCTGCCTATCTTGTCTGGCTCGGCATCTCGTTGTTTCGTGCCAGGGTCGAGGATGCCGCGCTGCCCGGGATCGAGGCAAAGTCCGGCCGCCGCGCATTCCTTGAGAGTATCAGCGTCGAAGTGCTCAACCCCAAGACCGCCATTTTCTTCATGGCGTTCCTGCCGCAATTCATTGATGCGTCGGCGGCATTCCCGATCTGGATACAGTTCCTGATCCTCGGAACAATCGTCAACCTGATGTTTTCATCCGCCGACCTCGTCTGCGTCTTTCTCGCTGGGGCAATTGTCACGCGGCTCCGGCGCTCGAGCCAAGCCCGCAGGCTTATGCAGCGGGCCGACGGAGCCCTGCTCGTCGGTCTCGGCACCCATCTCGCCTTGCAGCGCAGCTAGTCTCCTGTCGGCTCCTCACTCCGTCCGGTGACCGCCCGAACATCACGCGCGACCTCGCGCATATCAATGTTGAGCTGGTGGTCCCGGCCTTGGAGCAAGCACATCACCGCGTGCGGCAGAGCTTTCATATAAAGGTCTGCGTGAGCGGCGGGCACCACATCGTCAGCCGTTCCGCGATAAAGACAGATGGGAATGCCGCGCGGAAGGCGATCCGCAAGGTCGTCGCACGCCGCGATGTCATCCTCCGGCCACCCGCCTTCGCCGATGAAAGGCGGTGCGATCAGGAACAGCCCGCCAAAGGCACGTGGTAAGGCCGATTCCGCGAGGACCTGCAGCAGGATTGTGGCGCCGACCGAGTGGCCGACAAGAATTGCACCGTCGTCCAGGCCATCGAACGCGCTGAGCAACGCAGCTTTCCAGGCGCCATACTTCGGATTATCCTCATCGGGCATGCGCGGATAGTGGACCTGATAGGCGGCACCGAGTTCCTGTCGGAGACTCTCCGCAAGCTTGTCGTCCCAGTGATCGTGGGTACCTTCCCCGGCGCCTTGAACGAAGAGGACATCTGTGGCCATTTTCCGATTTTATGCGACCGGACTGATGGGTCAAGACCGCCCCCTGCCCGCAGGCAGCTCAGGTGGCCAGGGACAAAGCCGCCATTCTCTCCCGTAGTAATGGCACGGCAAAATCCACGAATGCGCGGAGTTTCAATGGGGTCCGCCCTTGCGCGACATAGACCGCGCTTACCGGCCATGGCGGCGGTTCAAAGTCTTCAAGCAGGAGGACAAGTTTTCCAGCGGAGACAGCGCCTTCCGCCTGGTAGGAGAGCAATCGCGTAATGCCGAGCTCGGCCGCCGCCGCGTCGGCCGCCGCTTCGGCGGTCGTCACGCTGAGCCGCGATTGCACAGGAACGTCGACCCCGCGCTTTCCCTCGACGAAGGTCCAGATCCTGGGCGAGTTGAATCCCTCGAAGGTGATGCAGTCATGGGTCGCGAGTTCTTCCGGGCGTGCGGGCGTGCCACGTCTTGATAGATAGGCCGGGCTTGCATAGGCCGCCCGTCGGATCATCCCCACCTTCGTCGCCACAAGATTGCTGTCCGGCAGATTGCCGATGCGGATGGCAAGGTCGATGTGATCCTCGATCAGATTGACCTGCCGATCGCTAAGGCTCAACCGCAGATTGATCTGCGGATAGGCCTCGAGGAATTCGGTTACCACCGGCAGCACATGCAAACGGCCGAAAACGATGGGCGCGGTGACGGTCAGGTCGCCCTTTGGCGCTACAAACTCCCCGGCAGCTATCCGCTCCGCTTCTTCGACCTGCTGCAGAATCATTTTGCTCGCCTCAACATAGGCGCGCCCGGCGTCGGTGAGCTCGAACTGCCGGCTCGAGCGTATCAGGAGACGCGTATCGAGGTAGGCCTCGAGTTCGGCCACTTTGCGACTTACCGTTGCAAGCGGTATGTTTAGTCGTCGGGAAGCCGAAGACAGACTGCCCGCGTCCACGGCAGCCAGAAGCACGGCCATTGCATCAAGACGATCCATCAAGCCTTCCATATTTCGGTAGGATAACTCCCGATTTCCCTTTCTACTGCGATTTGATGAAAGAAGCTATATATGCGTCACGTTCAACGCACGAGGTCGCAGTCATGTCGTCCGCCCCTGCCTATTCAAGCGATGTAGCCTTCACGCCGACGGTAAAATCGATCCAGGCGCGCAAGGGTTCGCGCGCCGGTTATGCCAGCATGGAAGAGCGTGGCTCGTGGCGGACGGGGTTCACTCCCGATCTCGTCGCCTTTATCGAGAGCCAGACCAGTGTTTTCCTTGCCACCGCGAATGCGGAAGGCCAGCCGTATATCCAGCATCGCGGCGGCCCGGCTGGGTTCATGCACGTTGTCGATGACCATACGATCGCCTTCGCCGACTTTGCCGGCAATCGGCAATACATCACGCAAGGCAACCTCGCCGACAATTCAAAGGCCTACCTTTTTCTCATCGACTACCGTACGCGCCAGCGCGTGAAGCTTTGGGGCGAGGCCGAGGTGGTCGAAGACGCTGAACTCACCGCAAAGCTCATGCCCGAGAACTATCGGGCCCGCCCGGAACAGGTGATCGTTTTCAAGGTTGCTGCCTGGGATACAAACTGCCCGCAACATATACCGCTGCGGTTCGAGGCTGCGGAGGTCGAAGCGATCGTCGCAGGGCGTGACGCAAGGATCAAGGATCTCGAGGCCGAGGTGGCACGCCTGCGTAAAGCGCAATCCTCGCAGTAAGCCAATCGATTTTCGGCGGGATTTGCAGGCTGTTGCCCTGCTGCCACGCGGGCGAAATAGGCGGTCTGCAACCGGCAAAAGTAGCGAGTTGTTAACCTTGGTTTTCTATTCAAATAGGGAGCCCATCGGGTAACACCACACCATTCCGTTTGCAGGCATCATGCGCATCCCAAGAACAAATTTTCCAATTAAAACAGACGAATATGAGTTCGAGACCGAATTGGAGCGGGTGCCGAATCGCATCCCTCCATATGAGGCACCGGTCGCTGCGCCCGCTCCGGCACCAGCGCCGCTAGGGGCCGCTGAGCCGCCCCGCCGTGCGAGCGCCCAATATGAACCTGTCGACGTGCGCCGCAGCATCACGCCTGCGGCGCCGGCCCGTCCGGTATCAGCGGCCATACGTCCGCAGCGGACAAACCCGATGAACGCTGACGACCCGTCTCTGCCGATTTCCAAACGCATGTTTTCGCTTTCCGAGAATGTCCGGTTTACCCGCACGCCCGACAGCGAACTCCTGAAGGGCAAACTGCCGGAGATCAAGCCGGCGCCTCGGCCGGCCGCGTCCACGGCCAAGCCCACGCCGATCGCTGTGCCGCAAGCACCCGCTGTTCCGCAACCGCCACACGTCGCGGCAGCGCCGCGCCCGGCACCCGCACATATACAGAAGGTACCCGCACCCGTTCGGGCCGCAGAAGTGGGGCAAGCGTCGCTACCGCCGGTAAGCGCCTCGCCCCTCGCCTATGTCTCGGACTTTGCCTTCTTTGATTCGATGGATATTCCCCTCGATACAGCGCCAAAAATTGTCGCGCCGGCCCGGCCGAACCCGAAGCCGGCCTTCAGCCTTGATGAAATCACCGCCCGGTTTCGCATCGTCGAGTGCACGCCGGCAGGTGCCCTGGAGGCCGCGCCGAAGCCTCGGCTTGTGGCACCGCCACTTGATTCCGAGCCGGTTGAAGAAAGGCACATCGAAACGTCCGCGCCGATCGTTGCGGAAGTGGTCGAGGCCGAGATCGTTGTGGAAACCATCGAGCCCATGGTCGTGATCGAAGCCGAGCCGGCCCCGGTCGTCATTGAACCGACCCAAGCGCCGAAGCGTCGCGACATAGTACGCTCCGCACAGCCGCTCGCCCCGCGCCCGTTCGCGCTTGCACCGGCTGCGGACCGTGCAATTGCGGCCACGCATTCGGGCGGATATGAGAAGCCGCCGGTGACGCTGCTCCAGGAGGCGGTGACGCAGGATGCGGTTACGATCTCGCAGGAGACGCTGGAGCAGAATGCCGGTCTCCTCGAAAGCGTGCTTGAGGATTTCGGCGTGCGCGGCGAGATCATCCACGTTCGGCCGGGGCCGGTCGTAACGCTCTACGAATTCGAACCCGCCCCCGGCGTAAAATCCTCCCGCGTCATCAACCTTGCCGACGACATTGCGCGCTCGATGTCGGCGCTCTCGGCCCGCGTGGCGGTCGTCCCGGGCCGCAACGTGATCGGCATCGAATTGCCCAATGCAACGCGCGAGACGGTTTATCTGCGCGAAATGGTTGCCTCGGACAATTTCGACAAGACCAAGTTCAAGCTCGCGCTTTGCCTCGGCAAGACCATCGGCGGCGAGCCTGTGATTGCCGAACTCGCCAAGATGCCGCATCTCCTGGTTGCAGGCACGACAGGCTCCGGCAAATCCGTTGCCATCAACACCATGATCCTCTCGCTCCTCTACCGGCTGACGCCGGACGAGTGCCGGCTGATCATGGTCGATCCGAAAATGCTTGAACTGTCGATTTACGACGGCATTCCCCACCTTCTCACCCCCGTCGTCACCGACCCGAAAAAGGCGGTCATGGCGCTGAAGTGGGCGGTGCGCGAGATGGAAGATCGCTACCGCAAAATGTCGAAGCTCGGCGTGCGCAACATCGACGGTTTCAATACGCGCGTAACCGGCGCGGCGGAAAAGGGCGAGACGGTCACATGCACTGTGCAGACCGGTTTCGACAAGGGCACCGGCGAGCCGATCTACGAACAGGAAGCCATCGATCTGAAGCCGATGCCGTTCATCGTCATCATCGTCGATGAAATGGCCGACCTGATGATGGTCGCCGGCAAGGAGATCGAAGGAGCCATCCAGCGCCTGGCGCAGATGGCGCGCGCCGCCGGCATCCATCTGATCATGGCGACGCAGCGCCCGTCCGTGGACGTCATCACCGGCACCATCAAGGCGAATTTCCCGACCCGCATCTCCTTCCAGGTCACCTCCAAGATCGACAGCCGCACCATCCTTGGCGAACAGGGCGCAGAGCAACTACTCGGCCAGGGCGATATGTTGCACATGATCGGCGGCGGTCGTATCTCCCGCGTCCATGGTCCCTTCGTTTCCGACGAGGAGGTCGAGAAGATCGTGGCGCACTTGAAGGCGCAGGGCCAGCCCGATTATCTCGACACGGTGACGGCGGACGAGAGCGAAGAAGATGAGCCGGAAGCCGAGGACAGCGCCGTGTTCGACAAGAGCGCCATGGCGGCTGAGGATGGCAACGAACTCTACGACCAGGCGGTCAAGGTGATGCTGCGCGACAAGAAGTGTTCTACCTCCTATATCCAGCGCCGCCTCGGCATCGGCTACAACCGCGCGGCATCATTGGTAGAGCGGATGGAAAAGGAAGGTCTGGTCGGGCCAGCCAACCATGTCGGCAAGCGTGAAATCCTGCATGGCCGCAGGGAAAGCGCCGCGATGGACGATGTGGGCTAACGACCCACTTAAACGCAAAAAGGCCCGCGCCGGTGAAGCGCGGGCCTTTCGTTTGTGAAAGATTTCAGGCGGCGTCCTGAATCGCTGAAAGCTTCCAGTCCGCATTGGGCTTGCGCATGAAGGTCCAGACTTCCGTGGTCTGGCTCGGCTCCTTCTCGTCGCCATTGACGATACGGCCGGTTTCGCGGTCGACCATGGAGTCGATGCTCGAATAGCGCATGGCGGTCGTCGCATATTCTGTATCGCCTTCGGCCCAGGCCTCGGCAATATCAGCCTGCAACAGCTTCACGCTGGAAACGCTGTTGCGCAGGCCATCGGTTGCGTTCTGGCCGAGTTCCTCGGCGAGATAGGACATGGCCTCCGGCGTCGTCAGCTTGCGCAACGTGGCGTAATCTTCCTTGCCATAGGCAGTCTGCACTTCCGTCAAAAGCTGCTCGAAACGATCGAGATCATCCTGTTTCAGGCCGATCTCGTCGCCGCCCGAAGAAGCTGCCACCGCCTGATAGCCGCCACCATTACTGTAGTTGGCATTTCCCGCCGCACCTGAACCCGAACCGATCGTCGGGATTCTGAAGGACGCGTTTGAGGGCGCATTGCCTTCGGCGCTGCGGCCGAATGCAGGCCCGCCTGCCGGCGCCATGGTCGTCTGGCGCGAGCGGAAGAAGCGCATCGCCAGCATGACCACGCCGATAAGGAGCCCGATCTGCAGCAACATGCCGAGGAACCCGGCTGCACCGCCGAAGCCGTGGCCAAGCAAGGTGCCGATCAGGCCGCCGACCAGCAGACCGCCGATGAGCGAGCGGCCCATGCCGCCGAAAAGACCCGGACGCTGCTGCTGGCCCAATTGCGGCTGTGCGGCAGATGGCTGCGCCGCATCGGGCCGCGGGCTCATGCTGCGCTCGATAGGCGCTGCCGGAGCCGGAGCCGTGCGCGTCGGCGCGGGCGCCTGGAACGTGCGGGCGCCGCGGCTGCCAAACCCGCCGCCACCACGCCGGGCGTCAGCGTCATGGACAACGCTGAATGACACCGCCATGCCCAGGGCAAGAATAGCGGCAATCCGGCTGAAGCGGTTTAGAACGGGCAGCATGCAACAGTCTCCTCAATATGTTACGAAACATCTGTTGCGCCGCATATGGTGAAAGCCCGCAGGCTTTTGAAGGTTAGGTGCCAAGTTTTTCGCTGGCGTCATGTTGAAAGCGTGGTTCCTTGGGCTCGCGTCCCGAGGATCCACTCTTGCTGAACGAGCGAAGCGGCGCCAGTAAATAGCACCATCCCGGGCATCGTCGTATTCTCGCCACATCAACGGCTAGGCTTGATGCCTGCTGTTGCAGTGGCGCAGCACTTAAGGGGAATGGGTTCTCTTCTACGATCAGCCGACGTTGTGGATCAGGTCTGCAGCGAGACACGAATCTCCAGATGAGGGACCGAACTATTGGTTCATCAATGCGTCGTAATACTCGTGCTCTTGACGTTTTTCGCCTTGCTGGGAGCGCTCGCGCTGTTTTCAGACAATAACGGGTCCCTGCGACAGTCGCCGCAGACGACCGTTGAGTCGCCCCTTTAGGCAGGTCTCAAATACCCGCATACCATTCATAGCCGCGGTCCTCCCAGAAGCCGCCCTTCCCGCCCCAAATACCCCTGAAACTGTCGGTGAGCTCGATGCGCATCACATATTTGGCGTGCTTGTAGCCGAGTTGGCGTTCAACGCGCAGCCGTAGCGGCGCGCCGTGCGCCACTTCGAGTTCCTTGCCGTTCATGGCATAGGCGAGGATCGTCTGCGGGTGCCAGGCATCGACGAGATCGATGCTCTCGTAATATTTGCCGCTGCCATCCAGGGTCTGCTCCAATTCGTCGGCGCAATAGAACACCGCGTACCGCGCGCCTGGAGCAAGCCCCGCCTTTTCGAGTACCAGGCCAAGCGGGACACCTGTCCATTTGCCGATTGCGCTCCAGCCCTCGACGCAATCGTGCCTAGTGATCTGCGTCCGTGACGGCATGGCCTTGAGGTCCGCCAGCGAGAGTTCCAGAGGCCGCTGCACCATTCCGTTCACGACGAGTTTCCAGTCGGCGAAGTTGTTTTCCCTCAGCTGTGCATACTCCTCGCTGCCCGGTTCCGAGGTGCCATTCGGCTTGAACACCGGTGAAAGATCGGCTTCGCTGAATTCGCGCGCCAGGGGCTGGTGGCCCATCAAGAGTCGCTGGGCTCCCATCGTCAGCGATTCTGCCCGTTGCAGGATATCGTTGATGGTTGTGCTCTGAACGAGCGCGTCGCAGCCGGTCAAAAGCCCGGTCGCCGCAACGCTGGAGCCGATGAGGAAGCGGCGGCGGGTAAGGTCGATGCTCATGTCGACTTTTCCTTCTCAGGCTCGACGCGCAGCGCATAATAGCCGGTGATCATCGAGCGCAAATTGTTCCAGACGCCGGAAACCAGCACCATCACGATATGGACGATGACAAAGGCGACGAGGAGCGAGGCGGTAATAAAATGGATGGTCCGCGCCGATTGACGGCCGCCGAAGAGATCGAGCAGCCATGGGAAGATCGCGTTGAACCCCGGCGACATCGTCAGCCCGGTAAGCACCATCAGCGGCAGCAGGACGAAGATCACGCCGACATAGGCAAGCTTTTGCAGGGCGTTGTAGTGGCGGGCCGCTTCGCCTTTCGGAAAGCGCAGCCGCGCATGTTCGGCAACCTCGTGGGCAAGATGGCCCGGCGTCAGTTCGGTTCTGGTCGGAGCGAGGTCGCGGCGAAAATGCCCGGCAATAAGGCCATAGAGGAGATAAACGAAGCCGTTGATGACGAAGAACCAGGCGAAGAAGAAATGCCAGCGCCGGCCGGTCGCAAGGTCCTGATAGCTCGGAATCGTGATCCAGGACGGGAAGGCGCGCGGTGCAAGTTCGCCATCGACCATCGATGCACCGAGGACCCCGGTCGTCGGAAGAGAGATGGAGCCGATACGGGTAACGCCCTTGATCGTATCGCCATCCTCGACCGCGCCGATTGAAATGAACGATGGATCGGGTCTCGCATCGGCGCCGTATTGCCCCCAGTAAAGCGCCGGATGGGCGTTGAAGATTTGCAGGCCGCTCATCAAAAGAAAACTCAGGCAGAGGACGTTGAGCCAATGCGTGATGCGCACGAGCACCGAATGCCGGTAGAAGAGCACCTTGCGCGACTTCGCCGTTTCGGATTGTGCAATGCTTGTCATGGACGGCCTCCAAAGCCGAAGCGGCTGCAATTATGCGTGGCGAACTCACCCGCCACGCACGATCTCCATGTTACTTTTTCTTGGGCGCCATCGTGCCCATGGCATCTGAGGTCCCGCTCTTCTTCATCATCGTATCGGATTTCATTGTATCCTTTTTCATCGCCATCTGGTCGCATTCCTTCATCATGGAATCCTTCTTCATGGCGTCCTTCTCCATGCCCGCATGCTTCATGCAATCGGATTTGGTCATCGGCTTCATTGTCTCCGCGGCCGATGCTGCATTTGCCCCGGCAATGCCGGCGCCAGCAATGAGAGCCGAAACGGCGATGCGGCGAATGAGAGTGTTCATGGGTGTTCTCCTTTGGTTTGAATTAGATACGGTGGGACGCGTCCTTTAGTTTCGGAATACATTCCGCATCCTTGCCTTCCGGTCGTTGCCGGGAATTCTCTGCTCTCGCTGTCACGCCGACTGTACGCCGATCACATGAAGCAGTTCGCGGTGAGGCACGGATCGGTTACAGCATCACGCATTGGTGATCATTCTTTAGTGGAATACGGCGCAAGCCATTGACGTGCCGGCGGCTTGGCTCTCATCTGTAACCTTTTCGCCATGCCTGCGAATAAAGGATGAATGAGAGTGCTTTCGCTCGAAACGCGATTGAAGGAACTCATGCTCGCCAGCCTTGCCGGCGATGCGCGCAGCTATGGAGCCCTTCTCAACGAGGTGGCGAGGCATCTGCGCTTCTATTTTTTGCGGCGGCTGTCCGATGCGCACAAGGGCGATGCCGACGACCTGGTGCAGGAGACGCTGATGGCGCTGCACACGCGGCGGGCAACATATGAGATCGACAGGCCCTTTACGGCCTGGCTGCATGCTATTGCGCGTTACAAGCTGATCGACCATTTCCGGCGCAACCGCATCCGGGCCACTGTGCCCCTCGACGATGTGGAAGACCTGTTTGCGACGGATTTATCTGACGCTGCAAGCGACCGCATGGATGTCGAGCGGCTGCTTGAAGCGGCGCCGGAAAGAACGCGCGATCTGATCCGCCGCACCAGGATCGAAGGACAGTCCATCGCCGAGGTGGCGGAAAGCACTGGCCTTACCGAAACGACGGTCAAGGTCAGCATACACAGAGGAATAAAGGCCATAGCGACGAAGCTCAAAGGGCGGGCTGCCAATGACGACAAATGACCTGATTGCGCGTCTGACAGGCGAGTTGAAGCCGGTGTCACCCATGGCCGTCGTTGGCCGCGTTGCTGCGGGGCTCGGCCTTGGCTCCATCGCCTCGGCGCTTCTCATGTATTTCTGGCTCGGCCTGAGGCCCGACATGGCAACAGCCATGGGCACGACGCCGTTCTGGGTCAAGTTCGCCTATACGCTTGCGCTTGCCGCCGCTGGTGGCTGGGCGGTAAAGCGCATCGCCCATCCGCTCGGCAGCATCCGCGTCAGCCTTGCCTTGATGGCGGTAGCAATCATCGTCATCAGTTTCCTCGCCTTTGCCGAGCTCGCGGCAACGCCCCCAGAACAATATATGGCAATGATGAAGGGCCGTTCGGTCAGTGTGTGCACGTTCAACATCGTCATGCTCTCGCTGCCCCTGCTCATTGCAGCATTCTGGGTGCTGCGCGGCCTTGCTCCAACGCGGCTGACTGTGGCGGGGGCCGCCGCTGGCCTGGCGGCCGGGGCGATCGCCTCATTCGTCTATTCGTTTCATTGCACTGAAAGCGGCATGCCATTCATCGCCATGTGGTACACGCTGGGCGTGCTCGTAACCGCTCTCATCGGGGCGATCGTGGGGCGGTATGTTCTGCGGTGGTGAGTCCCTGGGCGTAGTGTGACGCGCCTAGGCCTTCATCAGCCACTCGTGCTCGGCAGCATTGTGGAACTTCCAGGTGCGCTTCGGCCCCGCCATGACATTGAGGTAGTAAAGGTCGTAGCCATGACAGGCGGCGCAGGGGTGGTAACCCTTCGGCACCATCACCACGTCGCCATCCTCGATCGCCATGGCCTCGTCGAGCGAGCGATCGTCCGTGTACACGCGCTGGAAACCGAAACCCTGCGGCGGGTTGAAGCGATGGTAGTAGGTTTCTTCCAGATAGGATTCGGCCGGCAGATTGTCCTGATCGTGCTTGTGCGGGGGATAGCTTGATGTATGCCCGCCAGGCGTGATGACCTCTACGACCAACAGTGAATCCGCTGGCTCGTTCTCCGGCAGGATGTTGGTGACATAGCGCGTATTGGTGCCCTTGCCCCGCGTTTCCTGGCCGAGATCGTCGGGGGAAATAACCCGCACCGGCAGTCCGCCGCCAAGGCCTGGCGCCGAACACACCGCAAGCTCGACGGACGTCTCGGCGACGACCGACCATTCCGTGCCTTCCGGAAGGTAGACGGACCAGGGCTTGCCATCAAACGGCGACATGCGGGTTCCAAGGATGCCGAGATCTTCGCCATCGACGACCACCCTGCCCTTGCCGGTCACGAAGACGAGGCAAACTTCCGTGTCGCCCGTGGAGCCACTCGCAGATTGGCCCTCGTCCAGTTTGTGCAGGTCGAAGCCGACATAGGTCCAGTCCGCGCTTTCCGGCGTCACATGCGCAACGCGTCCCTTGCCGGGCGCTGCCTTGATGAGCAATTTCGACATGCCCTACTCCTTCTTGTTCTCGGGGTCCGCCTGCTGCTCCGACTCATCGTAGATGATGAAGAATTGCCAGACGCCGTAGCCGGCAAATCCGAGCGCGATGACACCCCAGAACGGCGTGCCGGTGGCGAACTCGAAAATCGCCCAGGCAATACAGAAGGCAACCACGGCAATACGGCGCCACAGCGGACGGAAAAACGGATGGTTCGAGTCCTTGATCAAGCGAGACCTGCTTCCTTGATGAAGCGGCTGAGATTGGCGTATCCAAGCTTCGAATAGACAGCCGGATCGGCCTTCTCCGGATCCTGCTCAGCCTCGACCACAACCCAGCCGCTGTACCCTTTCAGTTCTTTCAGAACCCGAACATAATCGATCATGCCGTCGCCAGGAACCGTGTAAACGCCGGCAAGGACGGAATCGAGAAACGACCAGTCCTCGCGGTTCGAGCGCCACATGACGTCCTCGCGAATATCCTTGCAATGGACATGGCTGATGCGCGCCTTGTAATGGCGTGCAAGCCGCGCCGGATCGGCGCCGCCCCACGTCGCATGGCCGGTGTCGAGAAGAAGATGCACCGGTGCACCGGTGGCTTCCATGAACCGGTCGATCTCGCACTCGGCCTGAACCACTGTGCCCATATGATGATGGTAGACGAGTTGCAGGCCGTAAGTCTGCTGGATCGCCTCGGCAAAGCGCGTGTAGCGCTCGCCAAACACCGTCCAGGAAGCCTTCTGCAGGACGGGGCGCGCCGAGAGCGGCATATCCTTGTTAGAGTGAATGGCATTGGACGTCTCAGCGGCGATCAGCACCGAGCAGCCCATATCCTTGAGCAAGGTCGCATGTGCCTTTGCGGCCTCGAGTTCCGCATCGACATCGCGCAGCAGGAGTTCGGTGGAATACCAGCCGCTGACGAGGCTGTGGCCATAGGATTCGAGAATGGGCCGCAGCCTGTCGGCGGTGCGCGGAAACTTGTTGCCGAGTTCCATGCCGGTGAAGCCGGCCGCCTGCGCCTGCTCGAGGCAGGTCTCCAGCGGTATGTCCCCGCCAATCTCCAGCATATCGTCATTGGACCAGCCGATTGGGTTCGCCCCGATGCGGATCATTCTTTCATTCCTTTGGTTCTGGGTTGATTTAAAATTGTAAATCGGCGCAGTCGCTTCGCTCCGACCCTCCCCACGGGGGGACGGTAAAGGCAGCGACGTGCCTGATCAATCACCAACCCGTTGCAGTTTCTGTTTTGCTTCGTAGTTCCGCCGCGCATCGTTCACCTGGCTGCGCGCACTGACCTCAGGTACGGCGACATCCCACCAGAAACCGCCCTCCTCGGTCGAGATCAGCGGATCGGTGTCGATGACAACCACCGTCGTCCGGTCGTTCTGCCTGGCGCGTGCCAGGGCACTTTCGAGCTCCGCGATGGAGGCGACCTTTTCGGAAATGGCGCCAAGACTGCGCGCGTGAGCGGCAAAGTCGATCTCGGGCAGCACCTCGTGCTTCGTGTCCTTGAGAAGATTGTTGAAGTTCGCGCCGCCGGTGCCCATCTGCAGCCGGTTGATACAGCCATAGCCGCGATTGTCGAGCAGCACGATGTTGATCTTGTGGCCGAGCATGACCGAGGTCGCGATCTCCGAATTCAGCATCAGATACGAGCCGTCACCGATCATCACCACGACCTCGTCGTTGGGCTTCGCCATCTTCGCGCCGAGGCCGCCGGCGATCTCGTAGCCCATGCAGGAAAAGCCATATTCGGCGTGGTAGGAACCGGGAGCGCCCGCCTGCCAGAGTTTGTGCATCTCCCCCGGCAATCCGCCCGCAGCGTGCAAAACGGTCGCCTCCGCGCCCATGGCGCGTTGCACGGCGCCAATCACCTGCGCGTCGGAAGGCAGGGACGCATTGGTCGGTCCCGTCACCTTGGCCGCCGCCCGCTGCCATTCTTCCTTGCCGCCTTTCGCATTGCCGGTCCAGTCTGTCGGGGCGCGGTAATCCTTGAGGGCGGCCGCAAGCTCCTCGAGCCCTT
The DNA here is from genome assembly GCF_056399405.1 of Phyllobacterium sp. 01N428. NCBI lineage: Bacteria > Pseudomonadati > Pseudomonadota > Alphaproteobacteria > Hyphomicrobiales > Phyllobacteriaceae > Phyllobacterium > Phyllobacterium sp. 01N428. The sequence continues at coordinate 148,075 of NZ_JBFTRH010000004.1, read as the reverse complement.
CCCTGGCGTCGGCGACAAGCGGCAGCGCCCGATGTTTTGTCGCGTCGAAGGGCTGGACGTTGAGCCCGATAAAGGTCTTCTCCGCGTTCTGGAACAATGCCCAGGACCCTGTGGTGAAGTCCTGAAGCCGCGTTCCGACGGCGAGAATGACATCCGCCTCCTGCGCGAGCCGGTTAGCCGCCGAGGTGCCCGTCACGCCGACCGCGGCCATGTTGAGAGGATGCACGTCCGGCAAGGAGGACTTGCCACCCTGAGTTTCACAAACGGGTATACCGGCCGCTTCGACGAATGACGCAAGTTCGTTCGATGCCTGCGAATAGATAACCCCGCCGCCCGCGATGACGAGCGGTTTCTTGGCCGATTTCAGCGCGGCAACCGCCGCAGCAAGCTCGTCGCGATCCGGCCGCTGCCGGCGTTGAGTCCAGACGCGTTCCTCGAAAAAGCTTTCTGGATAATCGTATGCCTCGGCCTGCACATCCTGGCACAGTGCAAGCGTCACTGGGCCGCACTCCGCCGGATCGGTCAGGACGGCCATGGTGCGAGCGAGCGCCGGGATGATCTGTTCGGGGCGGGTGATGCGGTCGAAATAGCGTGAGACCGGACGGAAGCAATCATTGGCCGAAACAGTTCCGTCGCCAAAGGACTCGACCTGCTGCAGAACCGGATCGGGCACCCGGTTTGCGAATACGTCGCCTGGCAGCAGCAGGAGCGGCAGGCGATTGACATGCGCCAGTGCCGCCGCAGTGACCATGTTGGTGGCGCCGGGTCCAACCGAACTCGTCACCGCCATCATCCGCTGGCGGAAGCTCGCCTTGGCAAAAGCAATCGCCGCATGCGCCATCGCCTGCTCGTTGTGGGCGCGATAGGTCGGAAGCTCCTCCCTGACCTGATAGAGCGCCTCGCCGAGGCCCGCGACGTTGCCATGGCCGAAAATCGCCCAGACGCCAGCAAAGACCGGCACCTTCTTGCCGTCGACCATCGTCATCTGGCGGCTAAGGAAACGCGTCAGGGCTTGCGCCATGGTCAGGCGTATCGTCTTGGTCATCTCAGTCTCCTCCCGGGAAGTTCGCTATCCCGACGCTGGCAATACTAGTCCTATGCCGCCTGCCGGTCGCGGCTGGCAAGCCAGGCCTTGGTCAATTTTTCGAAACGGCCGGCCATGTCGTCGATCGCAGCCTCGTCCGAGATCCGTCCCGCGAGCCAATTCTCCGCCGCATCCATGAACAATGTCCGCCCGACGGCAAAGCCCTTGACGATCGGGGCACCAGCGGTGGCAACGAAAGCCGCCTCAAGTTCGTCATGTGGCGCTTCAAGTCCGAGGAGCACGACACCACGGCACCACGGATCGTTCTTTTCGATCACGGCTTCGATTTTCTTCCAGGCGCCAGCCGATGCCTGCGGCTCGAGCTTCCACCAGTCCGGCTTTATGCCGAGCGCATAGAGTTCCTCAAGCGCCTGCGGAATAGTGTTGTCATCGACCTCGCCATGCTTGCCGGCGATGATTTCGATCAAGAGTTCGCGGCCGACCTTGCGTGCGGCCTCGAAGAGTGACCGCAGCTTTGCCTGCTGCTCTTCCTTCAGCGCCGCCGGATCATCCGGCCGGTAGAAACACAGGCACTTGATACAATGATCGACCGGCCATTCCGCCAGTTGCGAACCGATGTCCTGTGAAAACTCGAAGCGCAGCGGGCGCGAACCCGGCAGTTCGACGGGACGCCCGAGCCAATCGAAATTGTGGCGGGCGAATTCGAACATTGCCTCGCGGCCGAACTTCTCGTCGATCAGCATGCCATAGCCGCTGCGACCATCTGCAACCTTGGCGGCGGCCTTAACCGCCAGTTCCTTGAAGGCCTCGATTTTATCAGCGCCTGCGCCGAGCTTCTCTGCCAGCGCCTCGAGCTGGACGCGGTGATCGATCGCAAAAGCCATCATTGCCGGAATATCGCGGCGGCGCGTCGTCGCCCAATGGACGTGGTTGATCGCCTCGTCCTTGCGCAGCGCATGGTAGCGGCTGCCATGTTCGAGGAAATATTGCAGTTCCTCGTAAGTCGGAATTTCCGGGGCGCATAGCAGCCTCGACACGGCAAAGGCGCCGCAGGCATTCGCCCAGGTCGCGGCGGTGGCAAGGCTTTCGCCGCCAAGCCAGCCACGCAGGAAACCGGACATGAAGGCATCGCCGGCGCCGAGCACATTAAAGACCTCGATCGGAAAGCCTTTGCCGACGATCCCGTCCTCGAGGTCGTCGGATATGGCGCCTTCATAGACGATACAACCCATGGGACCGCGCTTGAGCACGATGGTCCCGCTGGAAAGGGCGCGGATCGCCTTGAGGGCGCTCAAAAGATCGGCTTCGCCCGAGGCGATCAGCACTTCTTCCTCCGTGCCGACGATGAGGTCGCAATCGGCGAGAACCGTCTTCAGATGGTTAGAGACCTTGTCGGAGGCGATGTAACGGCTATCGCCAGCCCCATGACCCGCAAGGCCCCAGAGATTTGGACGGTAGTCGATATCAAAGACGACCTTGCCGCCGGCTTCCTTGATCAGGCGAATTGCCTTGCGCTGCGCCGCATCCGTGTTGGGCTTGGAAAAGTGCGTACCGGTCACGACCACGGCGCGCGCCGACCGGATGAATTCCGGATCGACATCGCCTTCATCGATGGCCATGTCGGCACAATTCTCGCGATAGAAGATGAGCGGAAAGCTCTTGTCGTTTTCCACCGAGAGGATGACGAGCGCCGAAAGCCGTTCCGGATCGGTGATGACGCCTTGCGTCGCAACGCCTTCGCGCTGCAGTTGCTCACGGATAAAACGCCCCATCTGTTCGTCGCCGACGCGTGTCAAAAGCGCCGAACGCAGCCCGAGCCGCGCCGTGCCGACGGCAATATTGGTGGGACAGCCGCCGACCGACTTGGCGAACGAGGCAATGTCCTCAAGCCGCGAGCCAATCTGCTGGCCGTAAAGGTCAACCGAGGAACGACCGATCGTTATGACATCAAGCAGCTTGCTCGTATCAGCTCCGTCCATGATGCTCCTCCCGATATGCGGATTGTCCCGCTCGCTGAGCCTGGGAATTTTGCCATATGAAATAATAATTCTATCAAATCGTCAATATGGAATGTCTGTTCTTTTTGTGTTTCGCTTTCAACGAGGCGCTTCTATGTGTATGGTGTGCTGACTATATACACATCGGAGCCACCATGCGCACAAATATCGAACTCGATGATGAGCTTGTCGCGAAGGCTATGAAACTGACAGGGCTCTCCACAAAAAAAGCTACGGTCGAGGAAGCCCTTAGGCGGCTCGTGCGGCAGTACGATCTCAAAAGATCGCTCGATGAAATCGTTGGCATCGAATGGGAAGGCGACCTCGACACCATGCGTGACGGCCGCGATCGAGATGATTTCGAATGATCGTGGTGGACAGTTCGGTTTTTATTGCGCACATGCGCAACGAACTCGTTCCCCCGGTACAAAAGCTCCGTTCGATTTCCGATCTCTCCACAATAATCGTCGGGGATATCGTTCTGCTCGAACTGTTGCAGGGCACGCGCACGGAGGCTGCGGCGGCGGCTCTGAAGGCACGCTTACGCAGATTTGAGGTCCGTAACATGTTGTCCACGCGCATCGCCATAGAGGCGGCGCGGAACTATCGGCACTTGCGGCAACGCGGCATCACTATCCGCAAGACCATCGATATGATCATTGCGACTTATTGCATCAATGATGGCCACTACCTCCTGCACCACGATCGGGATTTTGCTCCGATGGCGGAGCATCTGGGACTAAAGGTTCTTTGAACCTAGGTACTTCGGCGCTTCTCCGCGACACTGACAGTCAGCGCCATTGCCAGTGCCATCGTGCCGGAGAGGGAGCGGAAGCCGGAGAAATCGCCCTCTGCCGCCTCGAACCATACGCTCGCAGACTGGGCAAGTGGTGAGAAGGCGCTGTCGGTAATGGCGACAACCGGGACATTTCGGGCCGATAAAGCCGCAGCATGTTCGATCGTGGCAGAAGCATATGGCGAGAAGCTGATGGCAATGGCGGCATCGCGGGGCCCGGCAAAGGAAATGATCTCAGGGTCGATACCGGCGGTCGATTCGATCAGCTGATTGCGAATTTTCAGTTTGCCGAATGCATATGCCATGTAGGCGGTTATCGGATAGGAGCGTCGGCGCGCCAGGAGATAGATCGTCTCGGCACCCGATAAAATGTCGACCGCCCGTTCGAGAACATCCTCTTCCACATTATGGGAAATCGTCTCGATCGAATGCGTCGCCGCCGTAAGGAAGCCATTCAATATCGTGCGGTTTTTCGAAAGCCCGTGCGTGTCACCCCGCAGGGCCGATAGCCGTTCTTCGTACGACGTTTGCCGCTCGCGCAGACGTTCACGAAAAACCGCCTGAAGGCTGGTAAAGCCATCGAAGCCGAGATGCTGGGCAAAGCGGATGAGCGTCGACGGCTGCACGCCCGCTGTCTGGGCGATACTTGCGGCGGTGCCGAAGGCGATCTCATCAGGATTGCTCAATGCGTAAGCCGCAATCTGCGCGAGGCGTTTGGGCAGTACTTCGCGGCGATCGAGGATCATCGTGCGCAGCGCATCGAAATCCCGCGGCAGGGCCGCCTCGTTGTCCATGCTCGCCACCCCTATCCTTTCCCGCAACTGGTGCCCGCCGCGACAAAATATTTATATCGAGACGGATCAGTTATTCCATTTACTCCACTTATAGATTATTTCAATCAGGAACTGCAAGCGATGGGAGAGAGCGATGCTGAGTGTTGGGCTGATCGGAACCGGCTTCATGGGCAAATGCCATGCGCTGGCGTGGAACTCGGTTCGCGCCGTCTTCGGCGATGTGGGGCCGGTGCGGCTTGTGCACCTCGGTGAAGCCAACGCCGAACTTGCAGTGCGCCGCGCTGGCGAATTCGGCTTTCAGAAGGGCTCCGGCGACTGGCGCTCCGTGATCGAGGACCCGGAGGTCAATGTCGTTTCGATTACGACGCCAAATCAGTTTCATCCCGAAATGGCAATCGCCGCGCTGGAAGCCGGCAAGCACGTCTGGTGCGAGAAGCCCATGGCACCGCTTTTCGCCGACGCCGAAGCCATGCTTGCGGCAGCGAAGCGAAGCGGCAAAGTGGCGGCACTCGGGTACAACTACATCCAGGGACCAGCAATCCGCCACATTCGCAGGCTCCTGGCCGAAAGGATCATCGGCGAGGTCAATCATCTGCGCATCGAGATGGACGAAGATTTCATGGCCGACGCCGATGCGCTGTTCAACTGGAAACACGCATCATCATCAGGCTACGGTGCGCTCGATGATTTTGCGGTGCATCCGCTGTCGCTGCTGTTTACGCTGTTCGGCCGCGTGTCGCGCGTAATGTGCGACATGTCCAGGCCCTATCCAACGCGCAAGACGGAGGATGGCAGCGATCGCACCGTCGAGACCTTCGACAGCGCCAGCGTGCTCATGCACATGGAAAACGGCGTCGCCGGAACGTTGCAGGTCAACCGCTCGGCCTGGGGCCGCAAGGGGCGTATCTCACTGCAGATTTTCGGTTCAAAAGGCTCGATTCTGTTCGACCAGGAGCGCGCAAATGAGTTCCAGCTCTATGTGACCTCGGATCGAAAGACTGAACAGGGTTATCGTACAATCCTCACCGCGCCGCATCACGAGCCCTACGACCGCTTTATCCCCGCGCCCGGCCATGGGCTTGGTTTCAACGACCTGAAGATCATCGAGTGCCACGAACTCATCAAGCGCATCAGTGGTGCGCCCGCGCATTTGATCGAATTTGCCGACGGGCTCGAGATCGAGCGGACGGTCCATGCGATGGCCCGTTCCTACCAGGAACAGCGTTGGGTGGACGTGCGGTAGCTGACGAACTTGTTCAATGGGCAACGAAATACCCTCCCCGCGCCGGGGAGGGTTTCACCACGCATAGCTTATACAGTGATGGTTCGACCTTCCTTTACCGAGCGCAGAGCTGCATCTGCAAGCGCCAATGCCTTGAGACCATCGTCGCCGCCTGGCGCGGCCTTTGATCCCTTGGCGATGGCATCAATGAATGCCGCGATCTCATTGGCGTAAGCTTCGGTGTAACGCGTCATGAAGAAGTCGTGCAGCGGCGGGCGGGTATAGCCGCTGCCGTTCGCCACTTCGATCGAGACCGGTCGCTGGTTCTCGGCCGAAACCATGCCCTTCGAGCCATGCACTTCGATGCGCTGATCATAGCCATAGGTGGCACGGCGCGAATTCGAGATCACGCACTGCTTGCCCGAAGCCGTCGATAGAATGACGCTGACGCTGTCATAGTCGCCAAGTTCGCCGATCTTCTTGTCGACGAGCACCGCGGCATGCGCCGTGACGGCGACCGGCTCCTCGCCGAGGAGGAAACGGGCCATATCGAAATCGTGGATCGTCATGTCGCGGAAAATGCCGCCGGAGCGCGTGATATATTCCGCCGGCGGCGCACCCGGATCACGCGAGGTGATCGTGACCATCTCGACATCGCCTATCGCACCATCGTCAATCGCCTTGCGCACCGCCGCAAAGTGCGGATCGAAGCGGCGGTTGAAGCCTACCATCAGCGTTGCGCCGGTTTCCTGAACGACGTTCAGACACTGTCTGACGCGCTCGACGTCGAGGTCGATCGGCTTTTCGCAGAAGATCGCCTTGCCGGCACGCGCAAAGCGCTCGATCAGGTCGGCATGCGTGTCGGTCGGCGTGCATATGATGACCGCGTCGATGTCCGCAGCCTTTTCAATATCGTCGATGCTGCGGATTTCGCAGCCATGTGCCGTGGCAAGGTCCTTGGCAGCCTGTTCGAAAGCATCCGCAACGGCGACGAGCTTCGCCTGCGGGTTTGATGTGACGGCCTTCGCGTGAACCTTGCCGATGCGGCCCGCCCCGAGCAGGCCAAAGCGTACAGTCATTTTCAATACCTCTTTAAAGAAGCCCGGAACAAACCCGGGCGTTGTTATCCGCTCCCTGCCTTGCCCCCCGGGCTGTATACCCGAGGACTCAAAGGACGCAGAGCGCGTATTTGCTTGGATCCTGGGGGGCAAGCCCGATCCTCGGGTCAGGCCCGAGGATCGCAGTTCAACAGTCGTTACCCTTTATACCTTGCGCTTCTTCTGGCGGTACACGTCAACGATAACTGCTGCAACGATAATCACGCCCTTGATGATTTCCTGGTAGTAGGCATCGACCCTGAGGAAGGTGAAGCCGGAAATCATCACCCCGAGGATGATGGCGCCAATGACCGTACCAGTGATGCGGCCGATACCGCCTGTCAGCGATGTGCCCCCGATAACCGCAGCGGCAATTGCGTCAAGTTCATAGGTAACGCCCATGCCGGCCTGTGCAGTCTGGGCACGTGCGGCGGTGACGATGCCGGCAAGCCCTGCCAGAAGACCGGCAATGGCATAGACCTTGATGAGGTGGCTCTCAATATTGATACCGGAAACGCGCGCAGCCTGGGCATTCGCGCCAATCGCATAGGTGAACTTGCCGTAGCGCGTATAGCGCAGCGCAATGTGAAAGACGAGCGCAACGACGAGGAAGACGACGACCGGCCAGATGCTGGTGCCGATGAAATTGAACTGATCGGTCAGCCCTGAAACCGGCGAGCCTTTGGTATACCACTTGGCCACGCCGCGCGCCGACACCATCATGCCGAGCGTCGCGATGAAGGGCGGTATCTTTGTATAGGAGATGAGCCAGCCATTGACGATGCCGGCGAGGAGGCCGATACCGAGGCCAACGCCGATCGGGATAAAAAACGGCAGGTCTGTCAACGCAGGATAGACCGGCCGTGCCCATGTGGAGGATTGGGCAAAACTTGCGGCGATCATCGCCGTCATGCCGACCACGGAGCCGGATGAAAGATCGATGCCGCCGGTAATGATGACCTGGGTAACGCCGACGGCGATAATGCCGATCACCGAAACCTGCAGAATGATGATGCGCAGCCGCTGGACATTCATCAGAAAGCTCTGACCGGCAAAAATCCAGCCCAGAATCTCGAAAATCAGCGCAATACCGATAAGGACGAGGAGGATATTGACCTCAGGCGGCAGCCGCCTGCGGCTTCGCGGCGCTAAAGGCGGTGTCGTTGCCTTGGCGGTTACAGGTTCGCTTGTCATTGTTCGTTCCTCCCCGGCGCGCTCACTTGGAAGCGAGCTCCATCACCTTGACCTGGGTTGCTTCGTCTCGATCGAGAAATCCGGTTACGCGGCCTTCATGCATCACCATGATGCGGTCGCTCATGCCGAGCACTTCCGGCATTTCCGACGAGATCATGATGACGGCGACGCCCTGTTTGGCGAGTTGTGAAACAAGGCGATGGATCTCCGCCTTGGCGCCAACATCGATGCCGCGGGTCGGCTCGTCGAGAATGAGAATTTTCGGGTTCGTCAGGAGCCAGCGGCCGATCAGCACCTTTTGCTGATTGCCGCCTGAAAGGTTTTCGACCTTTTCTTCAAGGCTCGGCGTCTTCACCCGCAGCGTATCGCTCATTGTTTTGCACGCCTTGGAAATCTGCCTTTCCGCAACGAAGCCATATTTGACGAAGCGGTCCTGCAGCACGGCGATCTGCATGTTCTCAAGCACATCGAGAATGAGCAGGCAGCCGGTTTCCTTGCGGTCTTCGGTGATGAACGCCATGCCATGGGCGATCGCCTTATGGGGCGTATCGATCTTTACGTCCTTGCCGTTGATGGCGATGGTGCCTGTCGTCGCCGGCGTCACCCCGAAAACCGTCTCCGCCACATTCGAGCGGCCCGAGCCGACCAGTCCGGCAATGCCGAGGATCTCGCCCGCGCGCACATCGAATGAGATATCGTGGAAGACGTTTTTCAGAGAAAGGTCCTTCACCGAAAGCACCACGTCGCCGATCGGCACCGTCTCCTTCGGAAACATCTGCGTAATTTCGCGTCCGACCATCATCTTGATGATGTCGTCGCGGGTAACGTCCGTCGATGCATGTGTGCCGATGAAGCGACCGTCGCGGAACACCGAAAACTCGTCGGCAATCTCGAAGAGCTCGTTCATCTTGTGGGTGATGTAGACGATGCCGATACCCTGCGACCGCAGATCGCGAATGATTGCAAAAAGATGCTCCACTTCGCGCTCTGTCAGCGCCGAAGTCGGCTCATCCATGATAAGGACGTCGGATTCGTAGGAGACCGCCTTGGCGATTTCGACCATCTGCCGGTTCGCGACGGATAGGTCGCGCACCTGGCTGTCGGGATCAAGGTTGATATTGAGCCGCTGGAACAGCTCGGCGGTCATGTCGTGCATCTTGCCGTGATCAACGAAGCCGAACCCGTTCTTGGGCTCGCGCCGAATCCAGATGTTCTCCGCCACGGTCATGAAGGGCATCAGGTTGAGTTCCTGATGGATCATGGCGATGCCGTTTTCGAGCGCATCGAGCGGCGATTTCAGGCGGATCGGCACCCCTTTGAGGTAGACTTCCCCCTGATCTGGAATATATATTCCAGCAAGTATCTTCATCAGGGTGGATTTGCCGGCGCCGTTTTCGCCCATGAGCGCGTGCACCGTGCCCCGCTTCAACCGGAACTGGACATTGTCCAGCGCGAGGACGCCCGGAAACTCCTTGCGGACGTTTTCCGCATTCAGGAGATATTCGGCCTGCGGTATGGCGCCACTGGCGCGCACCGCCGCCATGGTCGAGGGACTGACTGCCATGATCATCTCCTCCCAGAGAGGCTCCACTATAGACCGGAACGCATGAAAACGATGCGTTCCGGATCGTCAAAAGGCGTTGAACGGCCTTAGTTCGACTTCTGGTACTTGGAGAGGTTCTCCGGCGTTACCAGTTCGAACGGAACGTAGACCTTGGCCTCGACCTTTTCGCCCTTGGCAAGCTTCAGCGCTGCATCGACAGCGCCCTGCCCCTGGCCGGCGGCGTTCTGGAACACCGTTACGTCAAGATCGCCCGCCGCCATGGCGGCAAGCGCATCCTGCGTCGCATCGACACCGCCGATCACGACGGAATCCATCGTGCGGCCGGCAGCCTTCAGGGCCTGGATCGCGCCGATGGCCATTTCGTCATTGTTGGAGATGACCGCATCGAACTTGAGACCGGCGGAAAGCCAGTTCGTCATGAGGTCGGCGCCCTGCGTACGGGACCAGTTAGCAGTCTGTTCTTCAACGATTTTAAGGCCCTTGCACTCATCCGTGGCGATCACATCGTGAATGTCCTTGGTCCGCTGGCGCGCAGCCTGGTTGGAGAGTTCGCCCATCATGACGACGACGTCGCCCTTGCCCTTCAGCAGACGGCAGACTTCCTTGGTTTCGAGTGTTCCGGATTCAACCTCGTTCGACGCCACGAATGCCTGCTTCTCGGGCAGTTCATTGACATTGACGGGTTCGCGGTTGACGTAGACCAGCGGAATGCCGGCGTCGGCAGCGATCTTCGACATGGCGGCGGTCGCGTCCGTATCGACCGGGTTCACAATGATCGCATCGACCTTGGAAGCGATGAAATTCTGGATCTGGCTCTGCTGCTTGGCGACGTCATTCTGGGCGTCTTCAACCTGAAGGGTCACACCATCGAGCGTCTTGGCATAGTCCTGCATGCCATTGCGCAGAACGGTGAGGAAGTTGTCATCGAACAGGGCCATCGAGACGCCGATATTGGCGGCGAAGGCCGAACTGCTCATCAGGGCTGAAACAGCCACGGTCATCAGTAACTTTTTCATTTCATCTCCTCCACAAATGGTGCCCGGCCACACCCGCTATAATCCGGATTGTCCCCACACCTTGATACACGCAGCCAACCTACCCCTGGATGCGAGATTGCGGCGAGGAGAGTGCGCGAAGTTTCGCGCAAACCTGATCCTGAGCCTTATAGAACGGAATATACAGACCGTTACGCTCAGTTTCTGAAATATTTATTCCATTTTATCACGCAAGCGTCAAGCAAGATTCAATTTGAAGCGGCAATAATTGCCGGTCTAATTTTGCACGGCTGTGCAATTGGAAGTGGCTGCTGACGAGTGCTGAAGGCGAGAGGATCGACATCGATAAAGCAGGGAGGAGTCTCACCTGGGTGGCCACTTCGGTTTTCTAGAACCGTATTGAATGAGAAATGGATACAGGGCGCGACAGGCGCGATCGGGGCCGCGCCTCCCATCCGTCTATTGCATCGCACTGCCTTGACTGACCGCTGACGTCCGGGGACCGGACATATGGAGGAGCGTTACATCTGCGCCTGCCGCTGATTCGTTCTAAACCAGTCCGGCCTTGATTCCGTCCATGCTGTCCCGGACTGCCTCGGCCGGGTTTTCGAGTTGCTGAACTTCCTCGGCAAAAGGCTCGAAGGAGAAGGCTCCGTCATATCCTTGATCGATGAGTGCACGCATCTGCTCGACATTGCCGAGCCGATCCTCGGCGTCGACCAGTACCCGATGCGGGTCGCGCATGGCGCTTACCGTGACGTCCGGATCGGTCACCCCGGAAATATGGACGAGGCCGGTCATCGCCGGGAAAAGTTCCGGCTCGCCGGCAAGATGATGGTGGAACGTGTCATGCACGAGCTTGAACCGCTCCTCCCCGCCGACCGCCTGAATGGCCTCGACGGCCTCACGCTTGGAGCGCAGGGAGCAAACCTCGAAGCCGAGCGGCTCGACATAGCCGATCAGGCCACGCTGTTCGAGAATAGGCTTTAGCCCCTTCAGCGCAGAGCGAAGGTTCGCCTGGCGCTCACCATCCCTTTGCCCGGTGCCGTCATTGACCGGAACGAGCACCAGTGCCTTGGCGCCGACGTCCCTTGCATAGTCCGCAAGTTCTATTGCCTCTTTCTCGCGCTCCGGTGTCCAGTCGTTGAAGCGCTGCAGCGCGTTGATTGTTGCGATTCTCACGCCGACCTCATCGGCCAATGCCTTCACTTCGCTCGCGTCCGTGCCGTCCATGATGGCGTTGCCGCCAAGATCATTGCGGATCTCGACATCCTTGAGGCCAAGCGACTTTGCCAGTTCAAAGAATTTGCGCGGCGAAAGCCTGGGAGCGACCATATGATTGAGAGCAAAAACTGGATGCGAAATTGTGTCGGTCATGTGATTTCCTCCCGAAGATCCCAACGTCGCGCAAGGACGTTGCCGTTGGGCGTGAACATCTGTCGTGATCGCCTCGTCGTCAATCACCATGATGAGCGAAAACTATCATTCCTGATAGATTCGGTGGTGACCAGGCGTCAGATATTCTCCGGCAGGTAGATGTCGAACGGCAGGAAGGTCTGGCCCGGTGCATTGGCCGCGCCCCGCTCGATCGCATGGCCCATGAGGTCGACGAGTTCGCGGCATAGCCGCTGCAGCGGCGTGGAGATCGCCATTGTAACGATGTTGTCAGCAAGCGCGGCGCGCGATTCCGGCGTGATCTCATTGACGATCATCACCGGCGGCGGTTTGATGCCCGTTTCCCGCAGCGCGGCGATTGCCCCCTCCATGCCGCCCCCCGCCACATAGCAGCCCGCAAGGTCGGGATGGCGGCGCATCAGGTCGAGCATGGCCTCATGGGTGATCTGCCGGGTTTCCAGATTGACCATCGTATCGAGAACGGTGAATTCCGGCGCCTCTTCGCGGAAAAACGCCCTAAAGCCGATCTCGCGCAGTTCGTGACCGTGATAGCGATGGCTTCCAACGAAGATGACGACCTTTCCGGGCTGGCGCGCCGCCTTGGCAATCATCCACGCCGCAGTCCGTCCGACCTTGCGATTGTTGACACCGATATAGCCTTCGCGCACCCCGGCGGCGAAATCGGAAAGCAGTGAGAAGACCGGAATATCCTTCTGCTTCAATTCCTCGACGGCGGCGGTGATCGCCGGATGATCCGGCGCAACCAGGCCGACCGCCCGGCACCTGCCAGCAAGCGGCCGCAGCTTGGCGACGATATCTTCGGGCGATTGCGAAGCGCAGAATTCAACCTGGGCAATGCCGCGAAAATGCGCGGCTTGAGCAACGGCGCTTTCGATCTCGCGTGCAAAGCCTTGATAGAATTGATGACCCGGCTTGCTGAGCAGGAATCCAACCTTGTATTCCGGGAGTTCCTGACGCATGCGCTGGCGAATAAGACCGGCGGCGTGATAGCCGATCGTGTTGGCCGCCTCATAAACGCGCCGCGCCGTCTCTTCACGCACCGGCAACCGGTTGTTGAGCACCCTGTCGACCGTTGCAACGCTGACACCAGATACCCGCGCAAGATCAGCAACAGTCGGTCGGTTCGCCATGTCTTCTTCGCCTGATAGATTCTATCATCGTTTCCTACCATGACATGAGAGCAAATGATAGAATTTCCTCATCCTCGATTGAGGCGTGGCAGCCAAGCTCATATTATCCGACAGACACGGAATTCCATTGCATCGATCTGGGAGGTCACGCAATGAACACAGCCACCTTCGCGGCGCCGAAGAAAAGGGATTACAGCCTCATCGGCCGGGATTCCCGCCTCGCCGTGGAATCCGGTCTCGCCGCCGCCGAGTGGTATCATACGGACATTCCGCGCAAGCAGATGAAGGAATTGATGAAACGCAGCGATGGCCCCGCCATTCGCGATACGATCATCTGGCTCGGGAGCATGATCGTCCTTGCCGGTCTTGGCATCTACTTCTGGGGCAGTTGGCTTTGCGTGCCCTTCTTCCTCGCCTACGGCGTGCTCTACGGTTCAGCATCGGATAGCCGGTGGCACGAATGCGGGCATGGCACCGCATTCAAGACGCGCTGGATGAACGACGCGGTCTATGAAATCGCCTGTTTCATGATCATGCGCAACCCGATCACCTGGCGCTGGAGCCACACGCGCCATCACACGGACACCGTTATTGTCGGCCGTGATCCCGAGATCGCCGTCATGCGCCCGCCCGACCTCTTGCGCCTCGTCCTCAACTTCTTCGGCATTCTCGACGCCTGGCACGCGATGACCGATCTTGTCCGCAATGCGTCCGGCATTGTCAGCGCCGAGGAAAAGACCTTCATTCCCGAACAGGAACAGCCCAAGGTCATCCTTGTCGCGCGGATCTGGGCGGCGATCTATCTCGCGACCATTGCGCTTTCCATCTATATGGGCTCGATCCTGCCGCTGATGATTATAGGCCTGCCCCGCCTTTACGGCGCCTGGCACCATGTCATGACCGGACTTCTGCAGCATGGCGGCCTTGCCGACAATGTCATCGACCACAGGCTGAACAGCCGCACGGTTTATATGAATCCCGTCAGCCGCTTCATCTACTGGAACATGAACTATCACGTCGAGCATCACATGTTCCCGATGGTGCCCTACCATGCGCTGCCGCAGCTCCACGCCATGACCAAGCATGACCTGCCCGCGCCGAACCCATCCATTCTCAGCGGCTACCGCGAAATGATCCCCGCCTTCATTCGCCAATTGCGCAACGAGGACTACTTCCTGAAGCGTGAACTGCCGGCAACGGCAAAGCCCTACCGCGAGGCGTTTCACAACGAAGCTTTGGCGTCCGCGGCGGAATAGTCGGGTCTGTATCCAGGACAATATTCGGGAGGAATGAATATGAGCAATTGGGTTGAGGCCTGCACCTCCGACGATATCGACGAGGAGGACGTCATGCGCTTTGATCACGACGGGCGCACCTTTGCGATCTATCGCAGCCCCGAGGACGAGTTCTTCGCCACCGACGGCTTGTGTACGCATGAGCATATCCATCTTGCCGACGGCCTGGTCATGGATGAGATCATCGAATGCCCGAAGCACAACGGCCGATTCAACTACAAGACCGGCCAGGCCAAAGGCGCGCCGGTCTGCGTCAATCTCAGGACATATCCGGTCAAGGTCGAGTCCGGCAAAGTCCTCATTCAGCTCGGGTGACCGTCATGGAACACGGCATGGTCATCATCGGCGCTGGCGAATGCGGGGTGCGCGCGGCATTCGCCCTGCGTGAAAACGGCTATGGAGGGACGATCGCGTTGATCGGCACCGAACCCCACCTTCCATATGAACGTCCGCCCCTTTCGAAAGAGGCGATGGTCTCGGACGATCATCCTTTACCGAGAACCATCGCCAGTATCGAACAGTTCGCTGAGCAGCGGATCGACTTCATCGGCAATTCAACTGCTGCGTCAATCGACCGGCCCGCGAAGTCGGTCGTCCTTCACGACGACCGAAAAATTCCATACCAGCGGCTGTTGATTGCGACAGGCGCGCTGCCGCGCGCCCTGCCGCTGGCCGCAGGCAGCAAGTATTGCGTGACCTTGCGCAGCTATGACGACGCGCTGCGCATCCGTGCGCGCTTCGGTCCAGCGGCACGCATTGCTATCATCGGCGGTGGGTTCATTGGCCTCGAACTTGCCGCAAGCGCACGCAAGCGCGGCGCGGCGGTGACGGTCATCGAGGCGCAGCCGCGTATCCTGATGCGGGGCGTGCCGCAAGAGATCGCCGAGGTCATCGCCGCCCGCCATCGCCATGAAGGCGTCAGTCTGCGCTGCGGAACAGGCATCGCATCGATCACCGACACGGACGACAGCGTCGACATCACCCTTGCTGACGGCACGGAAATCGCCGCCGATCTTGCGGTGATCGGGATTGGCGCCGTCCCTGTTACGGACCTGGCTGAAGCGACCGGTCTCGAAACTGCCAACGGCATTATCGTTAACGATTGGCTGCAGACAAGCGACATGGACATATTTGCTGCCGGGGATTGCTGCGCCTTTCCACTCGCGATCTATGGCGGACGACGCGTGCGCCTGGAGGCTTGGCGCAATGCGCAGGAACAAGGTTCCCTCGCCGCACGCAACATGCTCGGCGGCCGGGAGCCGCACGAATCGGTGCCGTGGTTCTGGTCCGATCAATACGAACTCGGCTTGCAGGTTGCGGGACTTGCCGACGAAGCGACGCAGACAATCCGCCGTGACCTTGGCGACGACGCCTTCATCCTCTTTCATCTTGCCGCCGATGGCCGGCTTGTCGCGGCAAGCGGCATCGGACCCGGTAATGCTGTCGCCAAAGATATTCGCCTCGCCGAGATGTTGATCCAACGCGGCGCGCGGCCGGTTCCAGCGCAGCTTCAATCGAGTCATATCAAACTCAAATCGCTGCTCGCGGCCTAAGGCGGACAAACCATGCGAAACCTGCGCCCCACCGTCGCGGACATTCTCGCACTTAAGGGCCGCCGCCAGCTAACCATGCTGCGGGTCGAAACGCTGGAGGAGGCCGAGGCCGCCGAGCGCGCCCGCGTCGACATGCTTTCGGTACCCCCGGCGCTGCTTACGCCCGAATTTCGCGACGCCGCGCCCTCTGCCTTTACTGTGCCGGGGCTCGAATACGGCGATTTCGTCACCGCGGAAGATTACCTGCGGGGCGCGTTCATGGCACGCAAGGCAGGCGCCGACGCTGTCTATTGCGCCGCAAGTCTTGCCACGGTGCGCCGGCTTCGCGACGAGGGAATCCCCGTATGCGGACATGTGGGCCTTATCCCCTCCAAGGCGACCTGGACGGGCGGATTCAGGGCGGTAGGCAAGACCGCGACAAGCGCGCTCGAAATCTGGCGGCAGACCAGGGCGCTTGAAGAGGCAGGCGCCTTCGCCGCCGAGATCGAGGTCGTGCCGGTTGAAGTCGCCTCCGCCATCAGCGAGCGAACATCGCTTTTCATGATCTCGATGGGCGCGGGCGCGGGCTGCGATGCGCAGTATCTTTTCGCAGCCGACGTGCTCGGTTCAAATCGCGGCCATTATCCGCGCCACGCCAAAGTCTATCGCAACTTCACGGCTGAACTCGACCGCCTGCAGCAGGAAAGGATCGCGGCCTTTTCCGAGTTCGTCGCCGACGTCAATGCCAGGACATATCCGGGACCCGAACATGTCGTCGGCATGCCGCACGATGAACTGAACAGGTTCTTGCGCGAACTGCCCTCTCTCTGATCTACGGTCGCCGTTTGCCTTAAGCCTCGACTTCGACATTGCCGAGCGGCTTGGAGCAGCAGGCGAGGATATAGCCCTCGTCGATTTCCTCATCGAGGATGCCGCCATTGTGGTCCATGTCGACGTTGCCGGCGAGCTTCATAACTTTGCACGTGCCGCAAAGACCCGACTCGCAGGCGGCGGCAATGCGGATTCCAGCACCGCGCGCCGCCTTGAGGATTGTTTCGCCGGCCGCGCATGGCACTTCCATGCCGGACATCGAGAAGGTCACCGTCGCGCTCGCGGCGGCCGGCTCCGTGGAGACCCCGTCGAGCATCGGCAGAACAGGCTCGGGCGCCGGGCCGAAGCTTTCCTGATGGTAGTGGGCCATGTCGAATCCGGACGCTTCGAGCATATTGCGCACATCACGCATGAAGCTTTCCGGACCGCAGCAGAAAATGGTCCTGTCCTTGAAGTCCGGGGCGAGCAGCGGCAGCTTCGGCGTTTCGAGCCTGCCGCGTATGCCGGTCCAGACCTGCCCCATCTCGTGCTCCTTGATGAGGAAGGTCAATTTCAGGTTCGGCATGCAGCTCGTCAGATATTCGAGTTCCTTGCGGAAAATGATATCGCTCGGCCGCCGCGCGCAGGTAACGAAATTGATATCGCTCTGCGGCGCGCAATCATGCATCCAGCGCGTCATCGACATCATGGGCGTGATGCCTGAGCCGGCTGATATGAAGAGATACTTGCTGCCGGGATGCTTGCGCATCGAAAAGTCGCCGAGCGGGCCAAATGCCTTGAGGCGCACGCCCGGCATGAGATGATCGAGCATCCAGCGCGTGCCGATGCTGCCTTCCTGCGCCTTAACCGTCACGGCGACGGTGAAGGGTCGGGAGGGGCTCGATGATAATGTAAAGGTACGCAAAACCGCTTCCGGTTGCACGGGCAGCTCGAAGGTCATGAACTGGCCAGGCTCATAACGAAACCAGTTATGATTATCCGAGCGGAAGGTGAAGGTCTTCACATTGGGCGCTTCCTCGACGATCGAAAGACATTCGAGAAGATGCAGCCGGTCGTTCCACGGCTGCATCTGGTCGAGGTGCGGAAAATTCTGGGAAACGCCAATGTTCATTCAAGCAACCCTGCTGAGTTTCGTATCGCCGGAAAGCCGCGCTTCCATGGCATTGCTGTACCATTCGAGGAATTGAAGGACGCCGCCTTCATGCTCGACCGAATAGGGACCGGGTTCATAGGCCGGCGAGCGAATGCCGAACGCGTTTTCCTCGACGATGCGACGGTCCTGATCGTTGGTTTCCAGCCAGACATGCGTCAGCTCTTCGAGATTATAGTCGACACCCTCAACCGCATCCTTATGAACCAGCCACTTGGTCGTGACTTGCGTCTCGTTCGGACCGAGTGGCAAGACACGGAAAGAAATCGCGTGGTCACCAAGAATATGATTCCAAGTCGTTGGATAATGGTAGAGCAGGAGCGAACCTATGCTCCTGGCGTTGACGTCGTCGCTGAGCTGACGGCCGACCGCCCGCTTGCCCGATAGAGTATAGCTCTCGGCATTGTTGATGAGCGGAACACGGGTCGCCCGATATTGCCCATCATCAGCGATGCGGAATACGCTTGGCAGACCGGCAGCCTCGCACTTGTCCCAGTGCGATACCATTTCCGGATCTTCCTTCGAACCCTGAATTCCGGTGGCGCTCGGCGCTTCCGGGAAGGTCTTGCAAAGCTCGGGATGGTTGCCGGCGCAATGGTAGCACTCGCGGTTGTTCTCCCAGACGAGCTTCCAGTTGCCTTTTTCGACGATCGAACTCTGGAAGGCGACCTTGGTCTCCGTCAACCGGTGTGGCGAAAGATACGGCTCGAGCAGGGTGCGTGTCGGGGTGAAATCGGGCGCGATCTGCGCCAGGCAGATGAAGATGTAGCCGCTGACGCTCTCGCAATGCACCGTTTTCAGACTGAACTGGCTCGCGTCGAAATCGTCACCCATCTGGCGGGCAAAAAGCAGACGTCCGTCGAGCTCATACGTCCACTGGTGATAGGGGCAGACGAGTTTTGCCGAGCTCCCCTTCTCACCCGCGCAGATGCGCGAACCGCGATGGCGGCAGGAATTGTGGAAGGCGCGAATCTGTCCCTGGCGGTCGCGAACGATGACGACCGGGTAGTCGCCGACCTGCACGGTGAAATAATTGCCGGGTTTGGCGACTTCGCAATCATGGCCGATGAACAGCCAGTCGCGATAATAGATCGTCTCCATGTCGAGACGGTAATAGTCTGGGTCCGAGTAGAAAGCCTGTTCCAGTCCGTAGCCCGGTTTCCGGTTTCTGAGATTCCGGAGAAGTTCATTGCGAATGTCCATGTCGCGTCCTCGCCTTAAGCCTGCAAAGAACTGACTGGTGGTGACGGAGAAGAACGTCCGTACAGCCAACCTTTGTCGGCCGCACAAAGCCATGCTCCTTGATCGCCCACCGCGATCAGTCGGTTTTCCCTCAAGGCTGGTTTCCGGGCTCTGGAGTTGCCTTTTCAGACTTCACGGCGCCTTCCCGGGGTGCACTCCCAGTGGCTGTTTTGCCGCGTTTTACTCCACTACCGTTGCGGGGGCAGCGCCGGGTTTTAACCGGCTTCCCAATTCTCCGCCTTCCCTAGAAAGCGGCACCTCAAGTGATCACGATAAAAGCATCGGGCTTTGGAAAAGGATAGGTGCGGAAACGACATCCCATTTACGAACGGCGACACGCAGCATTTCGGTCAAATGGTGCGCCGCACCCTTGACCCCGGGCGCTGTCGATTTGTGGCACTGACGCCGATCATACCATCGGGCGATGCAGATATTGCCTGATCGATTCCGGCTTAATCTCGATCGAGAATCCCGGGATCGAAGGGGGCATATAGGCGGCATTGCGAATATCGCAGGGATCGACGAAATGCTCATGCAGATGATCGACATATTCGATCACCCGCCCCTCCTTGGTGCCCGATACTGCGATGTAGTCGATCATCGACAAATGCTGCACATATTCGCAGAGGCCGACACCGCCCGCATGCGGCCAGACCGGCAGATTGTATTTCGCCGCGATCAACAGCACCGCCAGCACCTCGTTGAGCCCGCCCATGCGGCAGGAATCGATCTGGACCACATCGATGGCACCTTCAGCGATGAACTGCTTGAACATGATTCGGTTCTGGCACATCTCGCCGGTCGCCACCTTGACCGGCTTGATTGCCTGGCGAATCTTGCGATGCCCGGCAACATCATCCGGGCTCGTCGGTTCCTCGATGAAGAACGGCTTGACGAAGGCGAGCTTCTTCACCCAGTCGATGGCCTCGTTGACCTCCCAGACCTGGTTGGCATCGATCATCAGGATACGGTCTGGACCGATCACCTCGCGGGCGATCGTCAGCCGGCGGATGTCATCCTCGAGATCGCGCCCGACCTTCATCTTGACGTGGTTGAATCCGGCATCGACGGCCTCCTGGCAAAGCCGGCGCAGCTTTTCATCGGAATAGCCGAGCCAACCGGCGGAGGTCGTATAGCAAGGATAGCCTTCGGCCTTGAGGGCAGCAATGCGTTCGGCCTTGCCGGCATCGGCTTTCCGCAGAATGTCGAGTGCCTCATCGCGGGTCAGCACATCGGTCAGGTAGCGGAAATCGACAATGTTGACGATTTCCTCCGGCGTCATCTCGCCGACCAGCTGCCAGACTGGTTTGCCGGCTTCCTTAGCCAGCAAGTCCCAGACGGCGTTGACGACGGCGCCGGTGGCAAGATGCATTGCGCCCTTGTCCGGCCCGATCCAGCGCAATTGGCTGTCGCCGGTGATGAAATGCCAGAAGCGTCCCGGATTTTCCTTCACCCAGTCGAGTTCAAGTCCGATGACCAGATGCTTCATCGCTTCGATGGCGAGGCAGCAAATCTCGTTGCCACGCCCGATGGTGAATGTGAGGCCGTGCCCGGCAAGACCATCCTTATCCGTATCAAGAACGACATAGGCCGCCGAATAATCCGGATCCGGGTTCATCGCGTCGGAACCGTCGAGGCCCTGCGATGTAGGGAAACGGATGTCGAAAACCCGAAGATCGGTGATGCGGGTCATGTCTTGCTCCTGAATTGCCCAGTAATCTCGTGTTCAATTTTGGTTTATCGCAAATGATCAGGTATCGGCGCGCGCCACCTGCTTCTGGTTGCCAAGGCCCTCAATTCCAAGCTCGATGACATCGCCCGCCTTGAGATAGCGCGGCGGCTTCATGCCCATTCCGACGCCGGGCGGCGTGCCGGTCGAAATGATGTCGCCGGGCTGCAGGCTCATGAACTGGCTGAGATAGGAAACGAGGAAGCCAACGCCGTAAACCATGGTCTTTGTCGAGCCGTTCTGCATCGTCTCGCCATTGACGGTGAGCCACATCTTGAGATTTTGCGGGTCGGCGATCTCGTCCTTCGTCACCAGCCACGGGCCGGTCGGCCCGAACGTGTCGCAGCTCTTGCCCTTGGTCCATTGCCCGGCACGCTCGATCTGGAACGCGCGCTCGCTGACGTCATGAACGGTGCAGTAGCCGGCGACGTAGTCGAGCGCGTCGGCTTCGCTGACATATTTTGCGGTACGGCCGATGACGACGCCGAGTTCCACTTCCCAGTCGGTCTTTTCCGAACCGCGCGGTATGAGCAGGTCGTCATTCGGCCCGACAATGGCGGAGGTCGCCTTCATGAAGATCACGGGTTCCGGTGGCACGGCCATCCCGGATTCTGCAGCGTGGTCGGCATAGTTGAGGCCGATGCAGATGAACTTTCCGGTACCGGCAACGCAGGGACCGAGACGCGGGGTGCCCTCGACGAGCGGAAGGCCATCCACATCGAGATCGGCCAGCTTTGCCAGCGCTGCCGGATCAAGTACGGCGCCCGAAAGGTCGCTGACTTTTTCCGAGAGATCGCGAATCCGGCCTTGATTGTCGAGTATGCCGGGCTTTTCCTGTCCCGGGGCGCCATAGCGTAGAAATTTCATCATTTATTCCTTTGGTTAGACCGTCCAGCCGCCATCGATATTGTAGGCTTGGCCGGTCGTGTAGGTCGCGCCGGCGAGATAGACGGCAAGATCGGCAATCTCTTCCGGCAAGCCGAGGCGTCCCATGGGCTGGCGAGCGATGAATGCCGCACGCGTCGTCGCATAGTCGCCCCCGGCGCGCATGCGCTGCTCCAGCGACGGGCTTTCGACCGTGCCGGGGCATATCGCGTTGCAGCGAATACCTTGCGTGATGTAGTCGGCGGCCACCGCCTTGGTCAGACCGAGCACCGCAGCCTTGGTCACGCCGTAGGCGAAACGGTTCGGCACGCCCTTCACGCTGCTTGCAACGGAAGACATGTTGACGATCGCGCCATCCTTGCGCTCGATCATTCCCGGCAGCACCGCCCTGATCGTGCGGATCATCGCGCGAACGTTGAGATCGAGGGCAAAGTCGAGATCGGCATCCGGCATTTCGAGGATAGAGCCGCCGTGCACGAAACCGGCGCAATTGAACAAGACGTCGATCGCCCCGATCTCGCCGATCACCCGGTTGACCTCGTCGGTCTTAAGCACATCGAGCTTGCGCGGATGGATACTGTCTTCCTTGGGCAAGGCATCGAGAAGTTGCTCGTTGATATCCGTCGCATGGACGATTGCGCCTTCGCGGGCGAATGCGAGCACGGATGCCCGCCCGATGCCCTGCCCTGCCGCCGTGATGAGAACGCGCTTGCCCGCAAGCTTGCCTGTCATTTCAAACCTCCATTTCGACACATATCGTGCCTGTCATGCACCCGATGCCCTGCGCTCGGCAATCAGGATGTGATCTGCGGCGAGAACCACCTCGTCACGCTGGTTCAGAACTTCGCAGCGCTCGACCACGCGGCCGCTGCCGGTGCGCTTTGGATCATCTTCCTTGGCGCTGATGGTCACGCGGGTCCGAATCGTATCGCCGATGAACACCGGGCGCACAAAGCGCAGCCGGTCGTAGCCATAGGAAAAAGCCACGGGATTGATCAGGCTCGCCGTGAGCCCGACGCCGATCGAAAAGATCATCGTGCCATGCGCCACGCGCTGGCCGAACGGCGTCGTCCTGGCAAATTCCGCGTCCATGTGGTGCGGGAAGAAATCGCCGGTATGGCCGGCATGCACCACGAAATCGGTCTCGGTTATCGTCCTCCCGGAGGTGACGCGTACATGGCCGAGTTCATAATCTTCGAAATAGATTGCCTGTTCGGCCATTCACGCCTCCGCCAGTTTCGCCAGCGGCGTTGCCGGCATTGCGCTCGATTCATAAGCCGCCTCGACCAGCGCCATCGTCTGCCAGCCATCTTCGACCGAACTGACCAAGGTCTCGTCTTCCCCGCTCGCGAAACGCTGCAGATTGGCCATGCGCCCAATGAAGGCATCCGGGAACCAGGCCCCTTTCAGGGGAACGTCGATCCAGTCCGAGCCGCCGCCCTTCGGGTAGATCATCAGCACGTCCGGCTCGCCGCGCGGATAGTCGAGATTGACCCCGAGCTTCACATAGGCAGCGCCTTCAGTGCCGCAGATACGGAACTCGCAGGCCTGGAACTTGCGGCCGAATTTGTGGTCGTGGTTGATGGAGAGCGCACAGCGCACTCGATCGCCGTAATCGAGAATGGCGCTCGTCCGCGTCTGCGCGACCTTGTGGTTCGGATGTCCCAGGGTTTTGGCATGAACGCCCAGCGGATTGCCGAGAATCTGGCGGATGAGATCGATATAGTGGATCGAATGCATGGCGATTTCGACCCGGGGCAGGCCAGCGAGGAACGGCCAGAGCGACCACGGCGTGTCAAGCGCCAGCCAGGCATCGAAATCGATGACGTCGCCAAGCCAACCTTGCGCGATCACATCTTTCAGGGCGAGCATCATCGGCGCAAAGCGCAGCTGGAAGTTGACGGCGGCCGTAATATTGCGCTTGCGGCAAATCTCGACGATCTCGGAGGCTTCTCCAAGGTCGCTGCCCATAGGCTTCTGGATCAGCGCGAACGATCCCTGCGGCAGCGCCCGCAACACATCCGCATGGCGCGAAGGCGGCGTCGCCAGATCGAAGATCGCATCCTTCACCGCAGCGGCTTCCGCCAGCGACGCGTAAGCGGTCACGCCCCACTGATCGGCCAGCTTGCGCGCCTTGTCGAGGTCGGGGTCAAACAGTCCGGCAATCGGAAAGCCGCCCTTCCGATAGGCGGGGTAGTGCGCATCGCCGACGATGCTGCCGGCGCCGAAGGTCACGATGGGCCTTGGCTTTTCAGGCAATGGCCAACTCTGCTGCAGGGCCGTGGGGTCAAAACGCATCACTATTCCTCATCAGTCGAGATGGAACACTTCTTCCATCGTCGCCCACCACTCGCCTTCGGCTCGGGTTTCGAGCGGAATCTGGCATGGCATGCACTCGGCCCACCATTCCTGATTCCTCGGGTCCGCCGCCATCTTCGCCATATCGGCGGCAAAATCCGTTCCGTGATATTCGAAGGTGCCGAACAGGACGTTTTCCGGCTCGCGCAGAAAGATTGTGTAGTTGCGGATATTGCAGCTCGAAATAAGCGCGAGAATCTCAGGCCAGACAGCAGCATGCAGGCGCTTGTATTCGGCGACCTTATCCGGGTTGAGCCCGATCATCATGCCCATGCGCTGCATCGTCAGACCCTTATCTCGGTGGTAAATTCCTCGACGCTCCGGCCTTTGACCGCATCCCAGTCCCAATCGATGCCGATGCCGGGTTCGGAGGGCGCCACAGCTTGGCCGTTCTCGATCTGCATCTGCGTATGCGTGAGATCATCGAGTTGCGGGATGTATTCGACATATTTGCCATTCTGGACGGCGCAGGTAAGGCTCACATGCAGTTCCATGAGGAAGTGCGGGCAGACCGGCATGTCGAAGGCTTCCGCCGTGTGCGCGACCTTCAGCCATGGCGTGATACCGCCGATACGACCGACATCCACCTGCACGATCGAGCAGGCACGCTTCTGCATATATTCGCGGAAGTGGCGGATCGAATAGAGCGATTCGCCGACCGCGACCGGTATTGCCGTGGCGGATGAAAGGCGCACATGCCCATCGATGTCATCCGCCGGCAGCGGCTCTTCCAGCCAGGCAAGATCGACATCGCGCAGCACATGCGAACGACGAATGGCCTCGTCGAGGGCAAAGCCCTGGTTGGCATCCGTCATGATTTCGAAGCCGGGACCGACAGCATCGCGCACGGCGGAAAGCCGGTCGAGATCCTCCGAGCCATGCGGCCGGCCAATCTTGACCTTGGCGCCGCGGAACCCCTTGGCCTGCGCCTGCAGCGCATCGTCAACCAGCGCCTGCTTTTCAATGTGCAGCCAACCACCCTCGGTTGTATAGAGGGGACAGCGATCCTTGGCGCCGCCTGCAAGTTTCCATAGTGGCAGGCCCTGCTTCTTCGCCCGCAAATCCCAGAGCGCCGTATCGACGGCGGCCAGCGCTATCGCCGTGATTGCACCAATGGTCGTCGCGTGCGTTGCGAATTCGAGATCACGCCAGATGGCTTCGATCTGGTCGGCATCCTTGCCGAGTATGCGCGGAACAAGGTGATCGGAAAGGAGCCGCATGACCGAGGAGCCGCCTGTGCCGATCGTATAGCTGTAGCCGGTGCCGGTTGCGCCATCGCTGTCGGTGATGGTGACGATAGGCGTTTCCTGGCTGACGAAACTCTGGATGGCGTCTGTCCGCAGGACTTTCGGCGGCAGATCCACCATGCGCAGTTCTACGCGTTCAATCTTTGCCATCGTATCAGCTCCGCAAGGTTTTGCCGGTTTCGGGCGAGAAGAGATGCGCCTGCGACAGGTCGAAACTGAACTTTACCACCTCGCCGCCGGCAATGGCGCGAGGATTGAGCATGCGCGAAACCCATTCGCGCTCTGCCATGGTGACAAAGAGCAGCGTTTCATTGCCGAGCGGCTCGGTGATCGACACCGGCAATTCGAGTTCGTGAACATCGGTGGCTTCACCGGAATTGAGGCCGTGCCCCGTCGGGTAGATATCATCAGGACGCAGGCCGAAAATCACCTTGTCGCCGGCCGCGACCTTGTTGCGGAACTCTGCCGGTAGCGGCAGGCTCTGGCCGCCCTCGAAAATGAGCTTTCCGTCCGCGACGCTGGCTTCGTTGAGGTTCATCGGCGGCGAACCGATGAAGCCGGCGACAAAGCGCGTGGCCGGACGCTTGAACACCTCGTCGGGCGTTCCGACCTGTTCGATATAGCCGTCGCGCATGATGACGATGCGATCCGAAAGCGTCATCGCCTCGACCTGATCGTGCGTCACATAGATCATGGTGGATTGAACCTTGTTGTGCAGGCGCTTGATCTCGGTTCGCACCTGTGTGCGCAGCTTGGCATCGAGATTGGAGAGCGGTTCGTCGAAGAGGAAGACATCGGGCTGGCGCACGATGGCCCGCCCCATCGCGACACGCTGGCGCTGGCCGCCGGAAAGTTGCGACGGCCGGCGGTCCATATATTTGCCGAGATCGAGAATCTGTGCCGCTTCGTTGACGCGGGCGTCGATCTCGCTCTGTGCAACTTTGCCGATCTTCAGCGAAAAGCCCATATTCTCCCGCACGGTCATATGCGGGTAGAGCGCGTAGGATTGAAACACCATCGAAATATTGCGGGCGCGCGGCGGCAGATCGTTGACGGGCTTGCCGCCGATCTCGATCACGCCGTCGCTGATATCCTCGAGGCCTGCGATCATCCGCAGCGTCGTCGACTTGCCGCAGCCGGAAGGACCGACAAGCGCGATAAACTCGCGATCCTTGACCTCAAGATCGATGCCATGCACGACGTCGACATTGCCGTAGCGCTTGACCAGCTTTTTGAGTGTGACGGGAGCCATGCGAACTAACCTTTCACCGCGCCGAACGTCAGTCCGGATACGAGATGCTTTTGAATGATGAACGTCAGGGTGAGCGCCGGAATGATCATGACGACGGCGAGCGCGCACATGCCGCGCCAGTCGATGGTAAATTCCGACGTATAATCGAGAAGGCCGACGGGCAGCGTCTTCGAATTAACCGAGCGGGTGATCTGCGAGGCAAGCGCATACTCGTTCCACGAGGTGAGGAATGCGAAGATGCCGGCGGAGGCAATACCGGGCCCGGCGAGCGGAAATTCCACCTGCCAGAATGCCTGCCAGCGCGTGCAGCCGTCGATCTGCGCGGCCTCCGCAAGGTCCTTCGGCACCTGGCGGAAGAAGCCGTCGATGAGCCAGATCGTAAATGGCACATTCAGCGCCACATAAACCAGGATCATCGCAAAGTGCGTATCGATGATGCCGAGGCGCGCGAAGATCATGAACAGGGGCAGCGACAGCGCAATGCCGGGCACCGCACGCGTCAGCATGAAGCCGAGGAAGATACCGGACTTGCCCTTGAACTTGTAGCGGGCAAAGGCGTAGCCGCCGGCGGTGCCGACGACCAGCGCAATGATCGTCGACGTAATCGAGATGATCAGCGAATTGCGGAAATAGTCGATGACTGGAATGCCGCCCTGCCCGGCCCCACCGAACATGGCGCGATAGGCATCGAATGACAGTTCCTGCGGAATCCAGACCGGTGGTTTCGCCATGATCTCGACAGTGGGACGCAGCGAACTCAGGACGATCCAGAGGCCCGGCAGGCAGATCACCAGCATCGCCAGGAAAAGGCCGACGAGGTGGGCGAACTTCAGCGCGCGGCGCTTGAATCTATGGGATGTATTCAGATCCATCTTACCACTCCGCTCCAATCTGCTGGCGCGCAGCCGCAAGTTTCCTGAAGAAATAGACCGTGAAAAGGATCGACAGCAGGATCGAGATATAGGCCATGGCATTGGCAAACCCCATGCGGCCATCGCTATAGGCGGTGCGCCCGATGAGGGTCCACAGGAGTTCGGTGCGCTTGGCCGGCCCGCCATCGGTCATTATCTTGACGATGTCATAGGCGCGCGCAACGTCGAGCGAGCGGATCGTCATGGCGATGAACGCGAACGGCATCAGGTACGGCCATGTGACGAAACGGAATGTCTGCCAGGGCGTGCAGCCGTCGACCCGGGCCGCTTCGATCGGCTCCTGCGGCATGGCGAGGAGTCCGGCGAGGATCAGGATGGCGAAGACCGAGGTCGACGACCAGATCTCGGCGACGATGATCGAGAACAGGGCAAGGTTGCCGTCGATCAACCACGGTATGGCATTGGTGGCAAGACCGAGCGATTGCAGGGCGTTGTTGATGAAGCCCACATTGTCATTGAAGAGGAACTTGAACTGGAAGCCGACAAGCACTGGCGAGAACATCATCGGGAACATCATCAGTGTGCGCAGGAGCCGCTGACCGTGCGTTGCCTTGTTGACGAGCATGGCAAGTCCGAGGCCGAGCATCATTTCCGCGTTGAGCGCAATCGTCAAAAGCAGAACGGTGCGTCCGAACGCCGTCCAGAATTCATAGCTGGTGAGGGCCGTGACGTAGTTCCGGAATCCGATGAGAACCCAGATCGTCTCGGGCTTGGTCAGACGGAACGGCGTAAAACTCGAATAAAGCGAGAAAAGCAGCGGCAGGACGATCACGGCGGCAAGAACAATGATCGCGGGCAGTAGCAAGAGTGTCGGCGCTGATAGTTTGAGAGATTTCATCGGATGCCTTGTTCTGACGTCACCTGGAAAGCGAGCCAGCGCAATAATCACTGACCTTAAAGGTAAAACTTCCAGCTCAGGGCAAGGTCATTGCCCCGCGCCGGATGAATTGGACGATCGGGACAACACCGCGTGCGGCACCGTCCCGAAATTGAAATCAGATCAGAGCTTGCCGGCGTCCTTCAGGATGTCGGTTGCCTTCTGGGCTGCGGTATCAAGCGCTTCCTTTGACGTCTTGTCGCCAAGGATCGCCGCCTGCAGTTCCGGATAGACCGCGTTGGAAATTTCGATCCATTCGGCAAGTGGCGGAACCGGGAAAGCGCTCTTTGCCTCTTCCTGGAACGCATTCAGCACTTCCGACTTGTACGGATCGGATTTCGACTGCTCGATATCCCATTCCCACACCTTGGTGCGCGTCGGCAGCGGGCCATTCTTGGCTTCGAGCTTCTGGCTGTCTTCGTTGGTCAGCCACCAGACCAGGGAAGCAGCGGCATCCTTGTGGGCGCAGTTTTCCGTGACCGAGAAGCCGTGATGGCCCGACCAGCCGGTGCGCTTGCCGGAAGAACCCTTAGGCGCCACCTTGATGCCGACATTGCCCGCGACCTTCGACGACTTCGGGTCGTTGAAGAAGCTGGCCCAGCCCGGCCAATCGAGGTTGATGGCGATCGAACCTGAAGCGAAGCCCTGGCCGAGATCATCCCACAGATAGTTGGTCGTGCCAGCAGGCACAGCCTTTGCCTTGTAGAGGTTGACGAACCAGTCGAGCGCCTTGACGCCGGCTTCCGAATTGAATGCCGGCTTGCCTTGCGCGTCGATATATTCGCCGCCTTCGGCAATGACCATTTCATAGAAGCGGCCGTTGATCGCCTCTTCCTTGCCAGCGAACTGCGTACCGTAGAAGTCCGGCGCCTTGGTGAAGAACTGCGCCTGATCCGAAACCTGCTGCCAGGTATCCGGCGGCGTCAGGTCGTATCCGTACTTTTCCTTGAACGCCTTCTTGTTGGCCTCGTCCTCGTAAAGGCTCTTCTGGTAATAGAGCGCCGATACGTCGAACTGTGCGCGCGGAAGCATGACGAGCTTGCCGTCAAGCGTCGAGGCCTTGATGTTGTTGGGGACGAATTCCGCGATTTCTTCCGCCGGAAGCAGCTTGTTCAGGTCGGTATAGATGCCTGGATACTGCGGCGCGAACGACGAGTGGTTCGATCCAACGCACCAGTTCAGGCTGCCCGAGGCGATATCCGACTTGATCTCCTTGTCGAGCTCGAAGTGGTTCTTCTTCGACAGGATGTTGACCTTGGCGCCCGTCAGCTTTTCCCACTCGCCGATACGCTCGTAGAGAGGCTCGTACTGCTGACCGCCGATAAGCTTGGCGTCGATCGTCACGCCGTCGAATTTTCCAGGCAAGTCTGCCGCAACGGCTCCCTGCGCTGCCAACAACGCGATAGCCCCAGCTGAAACGCTGGCCAAAAGATACTTCATCGAAATTCCTCCCAAAGCGGGACCGCTCCCCGGCTCCCGCACAGTTAAACACCCATATATGGGCGCTTCATTCATATACAAACATTAATTAGGCTCTATCGTCAAGCAAGGAATTCGCTTTCCTACGAATATCCTCTTCGTATATGCATACTCTCAATGGGGAGATTTTTCATGACGGACGAAGACGACAGCGACCGGTATCGGGCGCCTGCGCTCGACAAGGGGCTAGATATTCTCGAACTGCTTTCTGGGATTGATGGGGGGCTCACCCAGGCGGAAATTGCCAAGTTTCTCGGGCGAAGCCCCAATGAATTTTATCGTATGCTCGACCGGCTGGTGCGGCGCGGCTACGTTACACGGCTGGAGGGCGACCGCTACTCGCTGACCCTTAAACTCTTCGGCCTTGCGCAACTCCATGCGCCGGTACGTCGCCTAGTATCCTATGCGACACCCTTGATGCGCGACCTTGCCGTCAACTCAAAGCAGGCCAACCAGCTCAGCGTCTTCGATCGTGGCGCGGCGGTGGTCATCGCCCAGCAGGAAGCCCCGGACTACTGGGGCATCTCGATCCGCGTCGGCTCGCATATCAGCCTGTTCAACACCGGATCCGGCCACGTGCTTCTTGCCTTCAGGTCCGATGATGAGCGCGCCCTGATGATTGCAGAATACGAGAAACACGCGGACGATATTGCCCAGCCTGCCGACTTTCTCGAACGCCTCAACCAGATTCGCGAGCGTGGTTATGAGGTCATGCCGAGCGCTCAGACCGCGGGGGTCTACAACGTTTCGGCGCCGGTACTTGGGCCGGACGGGCGCGCAATTGCCGCCCTGACCTGTCCCTATATTCAGCTCCTGAACATTGCGAACGCTCCGGCCATCGACGATGCCCGCAAGATGCTGGTGGCGACGGCCCAGAAATTATCGGCACTCGCCGGGGCCGACGTCATTCATTCAAGCGTGCCCCGGCACGCCTGACCGAAGGAGGAAATCCCCATGTCAGTCATGCCCTTGATCGATACCCACCTTCATATTATCGATCAGTCTGCCCTCTCTTATCCCTGGCTTGCCGGCGCAGAAGCCCTCAACCGCGACTTCAGCTACGAGGAATATGCCTCGCAGGCGCGCCGCGCCGGTATTGCACAGGCGCTGCACATGGAAGTGGACGTCGCCGCGCACGAGATCGAGACGGAAACGGCCTACATTGCGAGCCTTGCCCGCCGTAAGGACAGCCTTATTGCCGGAGCCATATCCTCCTGCCGTCCGGAAGACGGGGATTTTCCGGCCTTCCTCGAACGTCAGGTTGCCAACCCCCTGGTGAAAGGTTTTCGCCGCGTGCTCCACGTGATGCCAGACGCGCTTTCGGAAAGCCCGACGTTTCGCAACAATATCAAGAGCCTCGGCAAAACGCGGCTGACTTTCGACCTCTGTGTCCTGCCGCGTCAGATCGACAAGGCGATCGCGCTCGTCGACCTTGCGCCGGATGTCACCTTTATCCTCGATCACTGCGGCGTGCCGGATATCAAGGGCGAAAAGTTCGACGAATGGAGCGGAAAGGTTGCCGAGATCGCCAAGCGCAGCAACGTCATCGCCAAGATATCGGGGGTGGTTGCCTATGCGGACCCGGACGATTGGCAAGTGGATACGCTCAAGCCCTATGTTCATCACGTGATCGACAGTTTCGGTTTTGACCGACTCGTCTGGGGCAGCGATTGGCCCGTTTGCACGCTTGGCGGCGGGCTTGCTACCTGGGTCGCGGCAACCCATGCGCTCGTTTCCGGCTGCAGCAACGAGGAGCGGGGCAAGCTTTTCTCGCAGAACGCCACCCGCATCTGGAATCTCGGCTGAAGCTGCCATCGGTTCAAATAGGCTTGCCTGCTGCCGCCTGCCGCTTTACCCATGGTAAAATCAGCGGCACAAATGGCAGGGGCGACAATGGCGGTAGAGACAAGCGGACCGGATCTTTTAAGCGTCGTGGTCCTGCTCGGTGCGGGCGTCGTCGCCGTGCCCTTGTTCAAGCGCCTCGGCCTTGGCTCCATCCTCGGTTATCTGGCAGCCGGGGTCGTCATCGGCCCTTTCGGCCTTAAGTTCTTTTCCGATCCCGAAACGATCCTGCATGTGGCGGAACTCGGCGTCGTGATGTTTCTTTTCATCATTGGCCTTGAGATGCAGCCTTCCCGGCTATGGGGGTTGCGCAAGGACATCTTCGGACTTGGCGCGCTTCAGGTCGGTGTCTGCGCCCTCCTTCTGACCGGCGTCGGCATCGCCACCGGCTTTCCTGTGGCGCATTCCTTCGTCGCCGGCGCCGGCTTCGTTCTGACGTCGACCGCCATTGTCATGCAACTTCTCGAGGAGCGCGGCGAGACGGCGACGCCCCAGGGCCAGCGCATGGTGTCGATCCTTCTTCTTGAAGATCTGGCCATCGTCCCCTTGCTCGCGATCGTCGCTTTTCTCGCCCCGATGAGCGTGGAAGCCGCAGGCGGCATGCACTGGGTTCCGATCGGCATAGGGATCGGGGCCATTGTCGGGCTCGTTCTTGCCGGCAAATACCTGCTCAATCCGCTTTTCGGATTTCTTGCGCAATCGCGCGCCCGCGAGGTCATGACGGCGGCGGCGCTGCTCGTCGTCCTTGGATCGGCGTTGCTGATGCAGGTGAGCGGGCTCTCCATGGCCATGGGCGCGTTCCTTGCCGGCGTGCTCCTTTCCGAATCGACGTTCCGCCACCAGCTCGAAGCCGATATCGAGCCTTTCCGTGGCATCTTGCTCGGCCTGTTCTTCCTCGCGGTCGGCATGTCGCTCGACTTGAGCGTTGTCGCTGCCAACTGGAAGACCGTCATTTTCTACGTCATCGCCTTCAAGGTCGTGAAAGCGACAGGGATCTATGCCGTTGCACGGCTGCTGAAATCATCCAACCGCGAGGCGATCGAACGCGCCGTCATCATGGCCCAGGGCGGAGAATTCGCTTTCGTGCTCTATGCGACCGCGACGGCCGTGGGCATTCTCGACGGCCAGGCAAATGCAATTCTTACCGCCGTGATCATCTTCTCGATGTTTCTGACACCCCTGCTTCTCGTTGCCCTGCGTTTTCTCATGCCGGAAGAAAAACAGGACCTGGAAGCGGTCGAGGTGGCGGAAGGCCTTTCGGGCAACGTGCTGATCATCGGCTTCGGCAGGTTCGGACAGATTTCCTGCCAGCCGTTGCTGCTGCGCGGTGTCGATATCTCGATCATCGACAACGACGTCGAAATGATCCAGGCGGCATCGCAATTCGGCTTCAAGGTCTATTACGGCGATGGCACTCGGCTTGATATTCTGCACGCCGCCGGCGCCGGTCGGGCCCAGGCGGTTCTCATTTGCGTCGACAAGGCGGAGACAATCCTTTCGATCGCCAATCTGCTCAAATCCGAATTCCCGCTCGTGCAAATCTATGCTCGCGCCTACGACCGCGGCAACACGATCGAACTCATCAAGATCGGCGTCGATTACCAGATGCGCGAGACCTTCGAATCGGCGCTGATCTTTGGCGAGAATACGCTCGTCGGGCTCGGCGTCGACAGGCGCGAGGCCGCCGACGTGATCGAGGACGTGAGACGGCGCGACGCGGAACGTCTCGACCTTCAGGTGGCTGGCGGCATTCGCGCCGGCATCGACCTCATGAAGGGCAATGCCCCGGTTCCCGGCCCGCTTATCAAGCCGCGCCGCGCCGGTCAGGTAATCAACCCCGAGGTCGCCGGGGTGCAACCGCCGCAAAACGCCGACGCAAATTGAAGGGATCATCATCATGCCTGACACGGACGATGCGAAGATCACAGCCATTGTCGATTTCTGGCGCGAGGCCGGAGAGGAAAAATGGTGGACCAAGGACGAGGCATTCGATGAACTGTGCCGCGCACAGTTTCTCGACGACCACTATGTCGCAGCGCGCCGCGAATATGAACACTGGGTCGATACTCCCCACGGAGCTCTGGCACTGATGGTTTTGCTCGATCAGTTTCCCCGCAATTTCTTTCGCAATACCGGCCACATGTATGCGACGGACTCGCTGGCCCGCATGTATGCCCACCGCGCGCTCGAACAGGGTCACGATATCTCCATCGAAAATCCCTTGCGCGCCTTCTTCTATCTCCCCTTCATGCATTCCGAAGACCTCGACGATCAGAGGCGGTGTGTCGAACTTTGCAGCGGTGGCTCGCCGGCCAATGTCGAATACGCCCATGACCACTACGATATCATCCAGCGCTTCGGCCGCTTTCCGCATCGCAACGCCATTCTCGGCCGCACAATGACTGAGGACGAACAGGCATTTCTCGATACCGGCGGGTTTGCCGGGTAGCCAAAACACCCGGCTACCCCTTGAACTCGGACCTTGCGGCTGCCATTATAGGCGTATCTGGCACACGCAATTTTCACTTTGACAGCCAGTCAAACAGGGACTGACCGCGCATCGATGCCGGACGATCAATCTGAAGAGCCTCCAAGTCCGGACTTGCGAAGCATGCCGACTCTGCATGCGCAGCGTCAGCGACTACACTCCTATTGCGCTATTTATTCCGTTTTCCCCCACGCCCGCGGTTCCCGCTGTGGCGTTGCGTTGTCACGCGTCGGCGCGTCCGCCCGCCGCGCTGCGCGCTGATCATTTTCTTCGAAAGGACCTGACGTTCCAATGGAATGGACCCTTGACTGGATTGCCGATCCCAATGCCTGGATAGGACTCCTGACCCTGATCGTACTCGAGATCGTTCTCGGCATCGACAATCTCGTCTTCATCGCGATTCTTGCCGACAAGCTGCCTGCGCACCAGCGCAATCGCGCGCGTATTCTTGGCCTTTCGCTGGCGCTGATCATGCGCCTGCTGCTGCTTGCCTCGATTTCCTGGGTGGTAAAGCTCACGACCCCGCTGTTCAGCGTGGCAGGCTTCGGATTTTCCGGGCGTGACATCATCCTCATAATCGGCGGCGTGTTCCTCCTGTTCAAGGGCACGATGGAACTGCACGAGCGCCTTGAAGGGCATCTTTCCGCCAAGGAAACGAATGCCGCCAACGCGGTCTTTTGGCAGGTCATCGCCCAGATCGTGGTTCTTGATGCTGTGTTCTCCCTTGATAGCGTCATCACCGCTGTCGGCATGGTGAAGTATCTCGAAGTCATGATGATCGCGGTCGTCATCGCCGTCGGCGTGATGATGCTGGCGGCAAAGCCGCTCATGAATTTCGTCAATCGCCACCCGACGGTCGTCATCCTCTGTCTGGGCTTCCTGATGATGATCGGCTTCAGCCTCATCGTCGAAGGCTTCGGCTTCCACATTCCGAAGGGCTATCTCTACGCTGCGATCGGCTTCTCGGTCCTCGTCGAAGCGGCCAACCAGCTGGGACGCCACAACCGTGAAAAACACGTCACCACGATGGATCTGCGCGACCGCACCGCCGGCGCCGTGCTGCGCCTTCTCGGCGGCGGACGCGGCGCGGAGGCGCCGCATTCCGATACGCTCGATGTCATTGCCGAGCACAGCGCCGCAAGCGACGTTTTCCATCCGGAAGAGAAGGAAATGATACGCGGCGTGCTCGACCTCGTCGAACGCCCGGTGCGCTCGATCATGTCGCCCCGCAATGAAGTCGAATGGCTCGATCTCGACGAGACCAACGAGGAACTCCTTGCCGAGATCCGCACCCTATCCCACAGCCGTGTGGTGCTGGCGCGCGGGCGCGTCGATGAATTTGTCGGCGTTGCGCTGACCAAGGACCTCCTGTTTGCCATACTCGACGGCGGCAAGATCGATTGGGAAAAAGTGACGCGCCAGCCGCTGATCTTCCACGAAAACGCCAATGTGCTGCGCGTCATGGAACAGTTGCGCGGCTCATACGTGCAGATGGGCGTGGTGCTCGACGAGCATGGTTCGTTCGAGGGCATCGTCACGCCTACCGACGTACTTGAAGCGATCGCCGGCGACTTCCCCGAGGAGGGCGAGGATAGTCCGGTCATCGAGCGCGCCGAGGACGGCAGCATGGTCGTTGACGGCTATATCGACATTCGCCGCCTTGGCGGCCTGATCGATCGCGACCTGGTCGACGATGGCGACCGCTACACGACGCTTGCGGGCTATATCCTGTGGAATATGGGTCACATTCCCGCAGCGGGCGAGAAACTTACCGTCGACGACCTCGAATTCGAGATCGTCGAGATGGAGGGACGCAACATCGGGAAGGTCCGCATTTCGCCGGCCCAGACCGCAGCCTTCATCTGACGCCAGCCGCGGTCCGGACATTCCGGACCGCAGTTGCCATCAACTGCCGAGTATGGCCTTTTTGAACGTCTCGATATTGTGGTGCATCATGTCGATGTAGGTGCTTGCACCCTCGTTCGGCTTTGACAATGCATCCGAATAGAGCGTCCCGCCGACCTTGAGCTTTGTTTCGCTGGCGATCTGCTCGATGAGGCGGGGATTGGTGATGTTCTCAACGAAAATCGCCGAGGCCTTGTCTTCCTTGATCTGCTTGATCAGGGCGACAATATCGGCGGCAGAGGCCTCCGAATCCGTCGATATTCCCTCCGGCGCGAGGAAGGTCAGACCATATTCATGCTGGAAATAGCCGAAGGCATCATGTGACGTGATGACCAGCCGCTTAGACTCCGGGATAGAGGCGATTGCCGCCTTGACCTCGGTTTCGGTGGCGTCGAGCTTTGCCGTATAGGCGGCCGCGTTGCTTTTATAAGTGTCGCAATTTGCAGTGTCGGCCGTGCAGAAGGCATCGACGATATTCTTCACATAAATCTTGGCGTTGCTGATCGATTGGAATGCATGTGGATCGAACGCCTCATGTTCTTCGTGCTGCGTGCCGCCGGCGGCTTCATGATGATGTTCGTCCTCGGCGCTCTTGATCGGCTCAACGCCCTTGCTCAGTTCGACGATCGGCGCCTTTGTGGCGCTCGCCTCGACGAGACGCGGCAGAAAGCCTTCGAAATGCAGGCCATTCACCAGCACCACATCGGCGCTGGCGACCGCCGCGGCATCAGCGGGCTTCGGTTCATAGACATGCGCATCGCCGTCCGGGCCGACGAGGGTCGTCAGCTTGATCTTGTCGCCGCCGACATTTTTGGCGAAGTCCGAAATCACCGTGAAGCTGGAGACCACCTTGAGCGGATCCGCAAATGCGGTCGAGTAGGCCCCGCTCAGTAATAGTATAACATTCACAGTTGCGGCAAGTTTGAAGGCTTTTTTCATGGATTCCATTCCTGGTTTGGCTAGGCGGTTCTGTGGCGGTGAGGACGCAGGCGGCTATTGATGATGCCACGTGTGCCGATAACGATCGAACTCAGATAGATCGCACCGGCCGATAGAATGATGGCGGGTCCTGAAGGCACGGCAAAATGATAGGAAATCAAAAGCCCGCCGGCGCATGAAATGCAGCCGATGACGATGGCAAGACCGCACATCGGTCCGACGCGCGAGGTCCAGAAGCGGGCAGCGGCGGCCGGCAGCATCATAAGGCCTACGGCGAGCAAGGTGCCCAGCGCCTGGAAGCCGCCGACGAGGTTGATGACAACCAGGGCAAGGAAAATGAAATGCACCGGCGTGCCGATGCGGCTTACCGAGCGCAGGAAGAGCGGATCGAGGCATTCGGCGACAAGGCCGCGCCAGAAAATAGCGAGCGTGACGATGCTTATGGCGGAGATTATCCCGATCAGGCTCAGCGCTTCATTGTTGAGTGCAAGCACCGTTCCAAAAAGCACATTCATCAAATCGACATTCGAGCCGCGCAACGAGACGATCAGGACCCCGAGCGCCAGTGAAATCAGATAGAAGGCCGCCATCGACGCGTCCTCCTTCTGGATGGTGAAGCGCGAGACGGCGCCGGCGCCGAGCGCGACGATGACGCCGGCCACAAGACCTCCAATGGTCATCGGCACGATTTGCAGCCCGTAAAGAAGAAAGCCGACCGCGGCGCCAGGCAGGATGGCATGCGCCATCGCATCGCCGGTCAGGCTCATGCGCCGCAACATCAGGAACACACCGACCGGGCAGGAACCGAGGGCAAGCGCGATCGAGCCAAGCAAGGCGCGCTGCATGAAGCTGTAGTCGGCGAACGGCGCGATAAAGAAATCATACATGGTCGCGCTGCCCGTGATGATGGTGCTCGTGATCATGATGCGCGTGATGGTGATGACCGTCGTCGTGGTGGTGCGCCGCTATATGGGCGTCATCGTCCTCGCACCAGGGCGCACCCTCTTCCCAGGCCTCGTGAAATTGACGCGCATGCAGGAGATTTTCCGGCCGCAGCGTCTCACGCGATGCGCCCCAGGCGATGGGTTTTCGCGCAAGGAGCAGCGTCTCTGGAAAATGCTCGCGCACAAGGTCGAGATCATGGACGACGACCATGATCGTGCGATTTTCGCCGTGCCAGCGTTTGATAAGATCGATCAGGTCGCTGACGGTTTTTGTGTCGATCGCATTGAACGGCTCATCGAGCAGGATGAGATCCGCATCCTGCAGCAGGACCCTGGCAAATAGAGCACGCTGCAACTGTCCGCCGGACAGCGTGTCGATCGGGCGCAGTTCGAAGCCTTCGAGCCCGACGCTCATCAGAGCCTTGGACACTCTTTCCTTGTCTTCAGCCGTGATGCGTCCAAGCAGACCGCGCTTTGGCCAAAGGCCAAGCGAGACGAGATCGACAACACGCGCAGGGAATGAGCGGTCGAGTTCGGACTGCTGCGGCAGGTAGGCAATGCGCGTCCCCTTCTCGACCGTACAGGACCCCGACATCGGCTTTAAAACACCGACAATCCCCTTCATAAGAGTGGATTTGCCCGACCCGTTCAGGCCAACGACGGCCGTAAGCGAGCCGCGGCGAACGCTTCCATTCAAATGATGCACGGCCGGGTGCCGGTGATAGCCGAGCGTAAGGTCGCGAAAGGTCAGGCAGGGTACGGGCATTGTTTCTACTGCGTTCGCTGAAGGTGCCGCCAGTGCGCGGGCTTTGCCAAATCGATATGTGATGTTATTACATTAGTCAACAATGGCGAATTTGAGAACCGCCGAAAATCGTGTATCCACTGGCACCAAGGCCCAAGACTGACTATCTGCTACTGATGATCAAGGAGCATTTTCGGCAATGACATCGACGCAAGAGCTGACCAAGAACCAGGCGCTGGTTTTCAATGCCCTGGCTCGCGCCGAGGGGCCTCTCAGCGCTTACACTATACTCGACCAGCTGCGCGGCGAGGGTTTCCGCGCCCCGCTCCAGGTCTATCGGGCCCTCGACAAATTGCTCGACTACGGCATGATCCACCGGCTCGAAAGCATCAATGCCTTCGTCGCCTGCTCTCATCCACACAACCACAGCCATAGCCATGGCATGACCGCCTTCGCCATCTGCGAGAAATGCGGTCAGGTATCTGAATTCTCCGATGATGTGATCACCGGACGCGTGCGGGAGTGGACAAGCGAAAACGGCTTCAGGCAGTCGAAAACCACGATTGAAATACGCGGCGTTTGCGCCAACTGCGCGGCAGCCTAGCCGCCATCTTCAATTAGCGTTTGTAGGCCTTCAGCCAAATATCCACGCCGGATGTCACCGTCTTGCGAATAAGCGCGGGCGACGGAGGCGTCGCCATGCAGCCGAATATGCGCTTCTTGAAAAGTCCCGACATGAAAAGGTCAGCCAGCTGATAGGTTGCAAGCTCGGTGTCCTCGATGTCGAGGGTCCCAGCGGCGACATGCTTGTCGATCAGCGCCCGCATCAGTGCCTGGCCACGCCGCGGACCCCTTTCGTAGAAATCGCGGCTCATTGACGGCATACGCTCGGCAACGCCGATGACGACCCGCTGGGCGCGGATGACGACATCGGAGGTTACGACCGTCGCCAGAGCAGTGCCGAACTCGATCAGAGCGTCGCGCAGATCGCCTTCGCTTTCCAGCGCATGGTAGATGTCGGCAAACAGCACTTCGCGATAGTGATTGCAGAGCTCCATGAAGAGCTCTTCCTTGCTGTCGAAGTAAACGTAGATCGTGCCCTTCGAAACGCCGGCCTCACGCGTGATGTCATTCATGCTGGCCGCATCAAAACCCATCTGCGAGAAAATGCGGTTTGCCCCCTCGAGGATCTGCTGACGCTTGGCCGGATCCTGGCCCGCTGCAAGACGACCCGGACGGTCCCCATCGGTCATGAACTCGGCATCCGAAAGGGGGTGCGCCTTCACGACGTATGGCTTGGTAGACGACATATGAAAGTATTTTCCTTATTTCCGATTCTTTTTCGAACCAGTCGGTTCGATCCACTTGATATGCGCCTCCATTTGCGCTATGTCAATGATCGAACCGATTGGTTCAATCACTTTTCAGAGTGAATTCCATAAGAAAGAGCCTTTCAATGCCAGCGTCCAAAGCAAAGAATGAAGCTGATATCCGTCAGTTTCCGGCCCCGGCTCCTGCCGCCAAGGTAGAGGCTCCGGCGAAGGTCGAAGCGCCGCAAGCCGACGTTGCCGCGGCAGCGCCGGCAGCGCCGAAGAAGCGTTCGAAGAAGCGCTTGATCCTGCCGGTCGTGGTTGTCGCTGCCCTGTGCGCAGGCGCCTGGTACGGCCACGAATGGTGGACGACGGGCCGTTTCATGGTTTCCACTGACGACGCCTACGTTCAGGGCGATATCACCGCCATTGCCCCGAAGGTCATGGGCTATATCGACACGATCAATGTCGTTGCCAACCAGCGCGTTAAGGCGGGCGACCCGCTGATCACGCTCGACAATGGCGACTATACGATTGCCGAGAAGCAGGCCGAGGCGCAGATCGAAACGCAAAGACTTTCTCTCGACCGTATCAAGGCGCAGACGGAAGCCGCCAGGGCTTCGTTGCAGCAGGCCCAGGCTGGCAAGCTCGCTGCCCAGGCCGTGCTGACCAATGCGCAGAACTCTTCGGTTCGTGCCAAGCAGCTTCATGCAACGAGCTTTGCATCGCAGTCGCAGCTCGACGACGCGACGGCAGCTCTCGACCAGGCAAAGGCAAACATTGCCTCGTCCGATGCACAGATTGCCACGGCAAACGCCAATATCGGCGTGCTCGACGCCCAGTATAAAGAAGCTGAAAGCGCGATCGCCTCGCTGCAACTCGCCAAGGACAAGGCCGCTCGCGACCTGGGCTTCACCATCATCCGCGCGCCCGTGGATGGCGTCGTCGGCAATCTTGCCGCCAAGAAGGGCGATCTTGTCAGCTCGGGTCAGCGCCTCGCGGCCCTCGTTCCGGTAAACGCGCTCTATATCGATGCAAACTACAAGGAAACGCAGCTCAAGGATATCGAAGTCGGGCAAAAGGTGCATGTACGTGTCGACGCGCTGTCGGGCGAGACCTTCGAAGGCACCGTTGCCTCCGTGGCGCCCGCATCCGGCGCCGTCTTCTCGCTGCTTCCGCCTGAAAACGCGACCGGCAACTTTACCAAGGTCGTTCAGCGCGTACCCGTCCGTATCGCCTTGCCTGCCGACGTGCTTGCCAGCGGCAAGCTCCAGGCTGGTTTGAGCGTCGTCGTCGACGTCGATACCCGCACGACGCCGAGCTCATAGCCGGATAGGCCGAGAATCATGTCAAAAGCCGCCGCCATCGGAGGGCCCGCAACACCTGCGGTTCCGGACGAACATATCGATCCGAAGAAGGCTATCGCCTTCCTCGCCATGGTCTTCGGCATGTTCATGGCGATTCTCGACATTCAGATCGTCTCGGCCTCGCTGGCCGAAATCCAGGCCGGCCTCAGCGCCAGTTCCGATGAAATCTCCTGGGTGCAGACGTCCTACCTCATCGCCGAAGTCATCATGATTCCGCTGTCCGGGTTCCTCGGACGGCTGCTTTCGACACGCGTCCTGTTTTCGGCATCGGCCGCCGGCTTCACGCTCGCCAGCATTCTTTGTGCGACGGCGACGAACATCGACCAGATGATCATCTACCGCGCGATTCAGGGCTTTATCGGCGGCGGCATGATCCCCAGCGTTTTTGCTGCGGCCTTTACCATCTTCCCGCCTTCCAAGCGCTCGATCGTTTCGCCGATGATCGGTCTCGTCGCCACGCTCGCGCCGACAATCGGGCCGACAGTCGGCGGCTATTTGAGCAACGCTTTCTCCTGGCACTGGCTCTTCCTCGTCAACGTCATACCGGGCATTCTGGTCGCCGTCGCCACCTGGAACCTCATCGACTTCGACAAGGGCGATCGCTCGCTGCTCAGCAAGTTCGACTGGTGGGGGCTTGCCGGCATGGCAGCGTTCCTCGGTTCGCTCGAATACGTTCTGGAGGAAGGCCCGCGCAATGACTGGCTGCAGGACACGACGATCTTCTATTGCAGTATCGTGCTCGTTATCGGCGCCGTCACCTTCTTCTATCGCGCCTTTACCGCCGAACAGCCGATCGTCGACCTTTTCGCCTTCAAGAACCTGAACTTCGCGTTCGGGTCGGCATTCTCATTCGTCCTCGGGATCGGCCTCTATGGCTTGACTTATATTTATCCGGTCTATCTTGGCCGCATTCGCGGCTACGACGCGCTCATGATCGGCGAGGCGCTGTTTGTCAGCGGCCTTTCCATGTTCCTGACGGCACCGATTGCCGGCTTCCTTTCCGGCCGCATGGATCCGCGCATCATGATCATGATCGGCTTCCTTGGCTTTGCCGCAGGCACCTGGACCATGACGCATCTCACCGCCGACTGGGATTTCTACGAGCTTCTCATTCCGCAGATCCTGCGCGGCTGCTCGCTGATGCTGTGCATGGTGCCGATCAACAATCTGGCGCTCGGCACATTGCCACCGTCGCGATTGAAGAATGCTTCGGGCCTTTTCAACCTGACGCGTAATCTCGGCGGTGCGGTAGGGCTTGCGGTTATCAACACAATTCTCACGGACCGGGGCGCATTACACTATGCGCAGCTTTCGGAGAATGTTCGCTGGGGTAATCCTGAAGCGCAGGAACTCATCGACAGCATGACCAGGAAGTTTGCGGCCAACGGCCTCGACGGCCCGACAACGGCGCTGAGCAAGGTCTCGGGGATGGTGCATCAACAGGCCTCGCTGCTGTCGTTCATGGATGTTTTCTACATTCTGACGCTGCTCTTCGCCTCGCTTGCGGTCTTTGCCATTCTCATGCGCAAGCCCGGCGCACCTGCGCCCGGTGGCGGCGGCGGCCACTGAGCGGAATAACTATTTAGTCGGCGCATATTGCCTGCGGGTTCCCCTTGCCATTTCCGGGTCGGCTAAGCTACTCGAACTAATGCGTAAGATGTACCTTTCGTATTAATTGCTAAGCCACGAAAAAAGTGGTTCACTCCAGCGTACCCGCTCAGGGAGAAGACGTTCACCAGCTTGTCATCGGTCTGTCATCCAACTGACATGAGAGACCTTTATCGGGGAGCAGAACGTCCAAAAGAGCCAATGACGTATCGCAAAAGGGGTTTACCAAATGATCGATTATTCCAAACG
This sequence comes from Phyllobacterium sp. 01N428, assembly GCF_056399405.1. Lineage (NCBI taxonomy): Bacteria > Pseudomonadati > Pseudomonadota > Alphaproteobacteria > Hyphomicrobiales > Phyllobacteriaceae > Phyllobacterium > Phyllobacterium sp. 01N428. The sequence goes on along the minus strand of NZ_JBFTRH010000004.1, from coordinate 104,619 downwards.
ATTGCTCGCGCTGTCGACGGCTGTGCTGTTCGCGGGTACGACGATTTCGTTCGCCGAAGCACCGGCCGAACTGGTCGCCGCGGCTAAGAAGGAAGGCACGTTGACGACGATCGCCTTGCCGCACGACTGGTGCGGATATGGTGACATCATCGCCGGCTTCAAAGCCAAGTACGGCCTCGAAGTCAACGAACTCAACCCGGATGCCGGTTCGAAGGACGAAGTCGAAGCCATCAAGGCGAACAAGGACAACAAGGGCCCGCAAGCTCCTGACGTCATCGACGTCGGTCTTTCGTTCGGTCCGGATGCCAAGAAAGACGGCCTGACGATGCCTTACAAGGTATCGACCTGGGATTCGATCCCGGCCGAACTGAAGGACGCCGACGGCCATTGGTTCGGCGACTATTATGGCGTCATGTCGCTGCAGGTAAACACCGATATCGTCAAGAACGTCCCGAAGGATTGGGCCGACCTGCTCAAGCCGGAATATGCCAACAGCGTTGCGCTGGCCGGTGATCCGCGCGCCTCGAACCAGGCGATCCTCGCCGTCTCGGCTGCCGGCGCCTCGACAGGCGCCAAGCCCGGCGCCGCAGGCGGCGAAGCCGGCTTGAAGTACTTTGCCGAACTCAACAAGGCTGGCAACTTCGTTCCGGTCATCGGCAAGTCCGGCACGCTCGCACAGGGTGCAACCCCGATCATCATCAGCTGGGACTACAATGCTCTTGCCGGCCGTGACACGCTCAAGGGCAACCCGCCGGTTGAAGTCGTCGTTCCGCCGTCCGGCGTTCTGGCCGGCGTCTACGTCCAGGCCATCAGCGCCTACGCACCGCATCCGAATGCTGCCAAGCTCTGGATGGAATACCTTTATTCCGACGAAGGCCAGATCGGCTACCTCAAGGGCTATTGCCACCCGGCCCGTTTCCAGGACCTGGTAAAGAACAACAAGGTCCCGAAGGAACTTCTCGACAAGCTTCCGCCAGCAGCAGCCTACGAGAAGGCATTCTTCCCAACGCTCGATGAACAGGCTGCCGCCAAGGAAGTCATCACCAAGGGTTGGGACAAGGTCGTCGGCGCCAACGTCCAGTAAGCCGCATTCAGCGATCCCCGCGGAGCACTCCGCGGGGATTCCTGCATTGGGCAACGCGTTGTGCTAGGTTGCACACGCGGGCTTATCTGAAAGCGATTGTCGGCTCATCCTGTGCTGGTATCCTGCACCAGGAATTGGAACCCAAGAAGCGGTCTCGAACACTCCATGAGTGCAATCTCAGAACCAGGTCCTACACTTCCAGTCGCCGCGGCCGAGAAAAAGCGGCTTTCGCTCGATTGGCTCGGCGTCATGCCGTTCATGATCTTCGCCCTCCTGTTCCTGGTCCTGCCGACCGTCTTTCTCGTTGCAGGCGCATTCCAGGATCCGCAAGGCAAACTGACCTTTGCCAATATCGCCAACCTCTTCCAGCCGTCGATCCTCAATGCCTACTGGATCTCGATCAAGATTTCGCTGGCCTCTGCCCTTCTTGGCGCGGGAATTGGCTTCGCCATCGCCGCCGCCGTCGTCCTCGGCGGTCTGCCTGCATGGATACGCGCACCGTTGATGACCTTCTCCGGCGTCGCATCGAACTTTGCCGGCGTTCCCCTCGCCTACGCCTTCCTGTTCACATTGGGGCGCACCGGGCTCGTTACCTACCTTTTGTTGAACGTCTTCGGCTTCAACCTCTACGCCCACGGCTTCAACTTGCTGAGCTTCTGGGGCCTGACGATAACGTATCTCTACTTCCAGATCCCGCTGATGGTCCTCATCATCACGCCGGCGCTTGACGGACTGAAGCGGGAATGGCGGGAAGCTGCGCTCATTCTCGGCGCGACGAAGAACCAGTATTGGCGAATGGTTGCGTTTCCGATTCTCTGGCCGGCATTGCTGGGCACGATTCTGCTATTGTTTGCAAATTCGTTCGGAGCAATCGCCACCGCCTATGCGCTGACCGGGTCTTCGCTCAGTATCGTTCCTATCGTCCTTTATGCGCAGATTCGCGGCGACGTCCTGCAGGACCCGCAACTCGGCTACGCGCTCGCCTTCGGCATGATCGTCATCACCGGCATTTCCAACGGAGTCTATATCTGGATGCGTGCCCGCAGCGAACGGTGGCTCAAATGAAGACGAATCGCTTCTGGTCCTGGCTCGCGCTCGCCTTCGGCATCCTCTATTTCACATTGCCGCTGATCGGTCTTCTCGAGTTTTCGCTGCGGATGCGGCGTGGCACCTATTCGCTTGACGCCTACTGGGTCGTCTTGAGCGATCCCGGCTTTCAGGCAACCTTCGGTTATTCCGTGGTCATGGCCATCGCGACGATCATCGTCGGCGTAGTCCTGGTCGTTCCGACCGCCTATTGGGTACGGCTGCGACTACCGGGGCTGCGTCCATTCATCGAGTTCATCACCCTGTTGCCGCTGGTCATTCCCGCAATCGTTATCGTCTTCGGCTATATTCGCCTCTATAATACCTCGTCGATCTTGCCTCTGACCGGATCTGCGATGGGAACCAACATCCTGCTTTGCCTCGGCTATACCACATTGGCGCTGCCCTATATGTACCGTGCTGTCGACACGGGCCTTGGCGCCATCGATATACGGACCATGACGGAAGCCGCAGAAAGTCTCGGCGCAAGCCGGATCACCATCATGTCGAGCATTATTCTGCCGAATGTGCTTGTCGCCGTGCTTTCGGGTGCATTCCTGACCTTCGCCATCGTCATCGGCGAGTTCACCATGGCGGCGCTGCTCAACCGGCCCGCATTCGGCCCGTTCCTGCAATTGCTCGGCGCCAACCGTGCCTATGAACCGGCGGCGCTATCCGTGATTGCCTTTGCCATTACCTGGGTCTGTATGGGCCTCATCCAGGTCGTTACCCGCCTTAACAAATCTCTCGCTGCGACCCGGCGATAATCGGAAGAAACAACACCATGTCGTTCCTTACCATCAGCCATTTGAAAAAGAGCTTCGGAGCCACAACCGTCGTTCATGATTTCAATCTTAACGTCGAGAAGGGCGAATTCATTTCGTTCCTCGGGCCGAGTGGCTGCGGCAAGACGACGGTGCTGCGCATGGTTGCTGGCTTCGAAACGCCATCTTCGGGCAGCATCAGCATCGGCGGCAAGGATGTCGTCAACTTGAAGCCGAACCAGCGCAATATCGGCATGGTCTTTCAGGCCTATGCGCTCTTTCCCAATATGACGGTTGCGCAGAATGTTGCCTTCGGTCTGAAGGTGGCAAAGAAGCCGCAGGCTGAAATCACTGCGACGGTGCAAGAGATGCTGTCCTTGATCAAACTCGATCACCTGGCCGAGCGCTTCCCCTATCAGCTTTCCGGCGGACAGCAGCAGCGCGTCGCGCTGGCGCGCGCGCTCGCGACGAAGCCGCAGGTGCTGTTGCTCGATGAACCGCTCTCGGCCCTCGATGCCAAGATCCGCGTATCGCTGCGCGAGGAAATCCGCGCCATCCAGCGCAAGCTCGGCATCACCACCATCTTCGTAACGCATGACCAGGAAGAAGCCCTGTCTATATCCGATCGCATTGTCGTCATGTATGAGGGCCGTGCCGAGCAGGTCGGCGCTCCCTTCGAGATCTATAATCAGCCGGCATCACGCTTTGTCGCTTCGTTCGTCGGAACGCTGAATACGATCGACGCCGTGGTTCGCGACGCCAAGACGGGCATCATCACGGTTGACGGCAAGGATGTCGCCATCGGTCCGCGCCTCAACGGTCACCAGTCCGGCGACCGGATTTCGCTCGCGGTGCGCCCCGAGGCGGTCAGCCTTGGCGAAGCCACGGACAAACGCGAGACAACGCTCGACGGAAAGATCAACAGCGTGCACTTCCTTGGCTCGGTGATCCGTATCCGCGCATCGCTTGGCGAAAACGTCGTCTCGTTCGATACGTTCAACAATCCGAGCGCTCCGCCGCCGGAACCCGGCGAGAACGTCAAGGTCAGCCTTGCGGCAAAGGATCTCCTGGTGCTCGGGCACTAAGTCTTGAACTCACGAGCCATGCAATCTATGTTAGCTAAGTAACTCTAGCTAAGGCTTGGTCAATGGTTACCGTAAACATGCATGACGCAAAAACGCGTCTGTCCAGTTTGGTTGAAAGCCTCGAGCTTGGACAGGAAAGCGAATTTATCCTGGCACGCAATGGCGAGCCGGTTGCGAAGCTTGTGCCATTCACCCTGCCCAAACGCATTGGGGCAGCGCGTCACATTCTCGCCGGCCTCGACATTCCCAAAACCGTGGAAGCTTTTAATGCCGGCGACCCAGATGCCAGCGAAGATTTCGAGAGCAGCGCTTCGAAGGCGATAATCCCGTGAAGCTTCTACTGGATACGCATATAGCACTTTGGATTGCCGAGGGTTCCGATAGTCTCTCGAGTAAAGTCATCGAGATGGCCGCAAATCCAGACAACAGCTTGTACATCAGCGGTGCCGCCATCTGGGAAATTTCGATCAAGCACTCGAAGGGCAACCTCAAACTGCATCCCCGCGATGCTCGCTCGGCGTTCCATCTTGCAGGGATCGTCGAACTTCCGGTTTCGGGTAATCATGCGGAAGCCGTGGCATCACTTCCATACTATGCCGATCACTCTGATCCATTCGATCGCATCATGGTCGCCCAGGCACTGCACGAGGCTATGCCACTGCTCACCGCCGATGCCAGGCTGTGGCGCTACCACGCGACACTCGTAATTCCTGCCTGACATCCACTCAATTTGACTGAAGGGAGCGCCGTTCCCGCGCCCCCTTGTTTAATCGCAGTATCTACGGCTATCCCGCAATTGCCTCATCAAGCAGTTTCAGCGCCGCTTTCTTGGTGAGTTTCACTGGATTGCCGCCGGCCGTCGGATCGACAATCGCCATATCCGCGATGTGTTCCTTCTGCTTCTTGCTCATGTCCAGATCCTTGATAAGGCCGGGCAGCGTATGCGGGACTTTCAGCTCCTTGCGCAGTTTGAGCACCGCCTTGGCAAAGCCGTCGAAGCCCCCCTTGATGCCGATATAGTCCGCAAGGCGGCCAATTCGCTCCTCGACGGCGTCCCGGTTGAAGGCGAGCACATAGGGCATGAACACCGCATTGGTCATGCCGTGATGCGTGTCGTAGATCGCGCCGATCGGATGCGACAGCGAATGGATTGCGCCAAGACCTTTCTGAAACGCCGTTGCACCCATGGCCGCTGCGCTCATCATGTGTGCACGCGCGGTCAAGTCCTTGCCATCGGCAAAGGCCTTGGGCAGGTTTTCGAATACCAGCCGGATGCCTTCGACCGCGATGCCGTCGGCCATCGGGTGATAGCCCGGCGCGCAATAGGCTTCGAGGCAGTGGGCGAGCGCATCCATGCCCGTGCCTGCGGTGATGAATGCCGGCATGCCGACCGAAAGTTCAGGATCGGCAATCACGATCGCCGGCAGCATTTTCGGGTGGAAGATTACCTTCTTGGTGTGGCTTTCCTCATGGGTGATCACGCCGGCACGGCCGACCTCGGACCCGGTTCCCGCCGTTGTCGGGACGGCAATGACCGGCGCGATCGCATCGCTATTTGCCCGCGTCCACCAGTCGCCGATGTCCTCGAAATCCCAGAGCGGTCGTGTCTGCCCGGCCTGAAAGGCGATCAGCTTGCCGAGGTCGAGCGCCGAACCGCCACCAAAAGCGATGACGCCATCATGCTTGCCCTTTTTGAAGGCGGCGATACCCGCCGTCAGGTTCGATTCCACCGGATTGGGTTTCACATCCGAGAATACCCCATAGGGCACTTTGGCGTCGTCGAGGATTTTCAGCGTGCTCGCTACGACCGGCAGTCTGGCGAGCCCTGGATCGGTGACGAACAGCGGATTTTTGATCCCCGTCGCTTCCAGCACTTCCGGCAGTTCCTTGATGCGCCCCGCGCCGAAACGAACCGTCGTCGGATAATTCCACTTGGAAATGAGTTTGCTCATGTGATTTTTCTTTCGGATGGATGGGATCAGTATGTGAGGCTACCTCCTCTGTCCTGCCGGACATCTCCCCTGTCGGGAGATGGGCGGTAGCCCAGAGAAGGGTAGATCATCATCAAATGGCTTCGCGCAAATGATACGACTTCGGCCGGGTGAGATTGCCATAGCCGATCGCCGACATGGCACCGCCCTTGCCCGTCTCTTTGACCCCGGTCCAGACCAGCGCCGGATCGATATAGTCGCAGCGATTCATGAACACTGTGCCGGTTTCAATCCGATCGCCGATCTTGGCGGCGTGGTCGGTGTCGGTCGTCCACAGCGATGCCGTAAGGCCGTACTGGCTGTCGTTCATCAGCGCGAGCGCCTCCTCGTCATTACGCACCTTCATGATGCCGACGATCGGGCCGAAACTCTCTTCTCGCATCACGCTCATCTGATGGTCGACGCCCGTCAATACCTCCGGGGCGAGGTAGGGCGAACCTGCAATGTCCTTGGCGACACGCATGTTGACATGGGCCTTGGCTCCCTTGCGGAGTGCCTCCGCCTTTTGCTCGCGGACAAGATCGGCAAAGCGCGTCTGCGCCATCGGTCCCATTGTCGTCTCCGCATCCAGCGGATTGCCGACCACATATTGCTTGGTCAGGTCGATGAAACCATCGACGAAGCGGTCATAGACGTTCTCATGCACATATATGCGCTCAATGCCGCAGCAGCATTGTCCCGAATTGAAGAACGCGCCATCGACGAGGTTGGCGACGGCATGGTCGAGGTTAACATCCGGCAACACGTAGGCCGGATCCTTGCCTCCAAGTTCAAGGCCAAGCGTCATGAAGGTTCCCGCTGCCGCCTTCTCGATGGCACGACCACCCGCCACCGACCCGGTGAAATTCACATGGTCGATACGGCCTGAACCCAGCAGCTTTTCGGTCTGGGTGTGGCTGAGCACGATGTTCTGGAAGACACCCTTGGGTAGTCCCGCCTTCTCGAAAGCCTCCGCGAAGCGTTCTCCAACGAGCAGCGTTTGCGCCGCGTGCTTGAGGATCACGGCATTGCCGGCCATCAGCGCGGGAATGATCGTGTTGACTGCAGTGAGGTACGGATAGTTCCACGGCGCAATGACCATGACGACGCCGAGCGGCACATGCTTGATGTAACGGCGAAAGCCCGGCCTGTCGTTTTCGACGACCGGCGCAAGCGCCTGCTCGGCGATGCGGACCATATAGCGGGTACGCTCCTCGACGCCGCCCTTTTCACCGCCATAGCGCACGGGACGGCCCATTTGCCAGGCGATCTCCGGCACGATCTCGTCATTCATGGCGAGCAGCGCGTCAAGCGCCGCAAGACAGAGCCGTCCCCGCTCTTCGACGCTCGTCTGCGCCCAATCCGTCTGCGCAAGTTTCGCTGCTTCCACCGCTGCATCCACGGCCTTGTCGGTAGCGATGGGGCGTTCCGCATAGACGGAGCCGTCAATGGGGGTAATCAGTTTGACCGTGTCGGCCATGGTTCAACCTCTAGTTTGGTTCTGGTGTCCGTCTTCAATACCGTTCGAAGCCGCGATGCAACTCCCAGTCGGTCACGCGCCGATCATATTCGAACTGTTCCCAGCGCGCGGTGTGGACATAGTGCTCCACCACATCGTCGCCCAGCGCGGTTTTGAGCATCTTGGAACGGGCAAGCGTTTCGGTGGCGTCACGCAGTGTCTTCGGAATTTCCTTGAGACGAGCGCCGCCATAGGCGTCACCCTTGAAGGGCGCGGCAAGCTCCAGTTTCTCGTCGATTCCCGCCAGCCCCGAGGCAATCAGTCCGGCGAAGGCTAGGTATGGATTGAGGTCCGCGCCGCCGATGCGGCATTCGATGCGGATGCCCTTGGTGCCTTCGCCGCAAAGACGGAAACCGGCCGTGCGGTTGTCGAGGCTCCATACATTCTTCGTCGGGGCGAACGTACCGGCCTGAAAGCGCTTGTAGGAGTTGATGTAGGGCGCGAGAAAATAGGTGAAATCATCGGCATATTTCAATTGGCCGGCCACCCATTGACGCATCAGGGCCGACATCGTGTGTTCGGCGTTCTTGTCGTAGAAGAGCGGGGTCTTGCCGTCGGCGCTCCATAGCGAATTATGGACATGGCTCGAACTGCCGGCGAGAGAATAATCGTACTTTGCCATGAAGGTGATCGCCTTGCCCATCTGGGTGGCGATCTCCTTGCAGCCATTTTTCATGACGACGTGGCGGTCGGCCATTTCCAGCGCCTCGGCATAGCGCACATTGATCTCTTCCTGGCCCGGGCCCCACTCGCCCTTGGAATTCTCGACTGGAATGCCGGCGTCGAACAGGCCATTGCGGATCGCCCGCATGACCACATCTTCCTTGGTCGTCATCTGGATAATATAATCCTGGATATAGGGCGAAGCGGTGGCCATGCCCTTCCAGCTCTTGGCCCGTGCCGTCTCATAGGTCTCGTCGAAGAGATAGAATTCGAGTTCCGATGCAAAATAGGCGAGATAGCCGCGGTCCTTCAGTCGCGCGATTTGGCGCTTCAGGATGCTGCGCGGCGAATGCGGCAGGTCCTCGTGATGGTGATGGTCGAGAATATCGCAGAGAACGAGGGCGCATTTTTCGAGCCACGGAATATGGCGGATGGTCGAAAGATCGGGCTTGATGACGAAATCGCCATAGCCCTGCTGCCAGCTCGCGGCCTTGTAGCCTGGCACTGGCTCCATATCGATGTCGTTGGCCAGGAGATAGTTGCAGCCATGCGTTTCGTCATGCGCCGATTCGACGAAATAGGAAGCGTGGAACCGCTTGCCGACGAGGCGGCCCTGCATGTCGACGAAACAGGCCAGCACCGTATCGATCTCGCCATTGGTCACGTGGCGCTTTAGTTCGTCGAAACTCCAATGTCCGGGCATAGTCTTTCCTTGTACGAGAGATAGTCATCGCGGGCAAAATAAGGGCGGCGACCAGCAAGCCGGTCGCCGCCTTTGCGGTGGGTCAGCTTCGTTCGCCGACAGCCTGCTCGGCCGCCTTGATCGCAGCCTGACGTGCGGCAATGATTTCGCCGAGTGGCGGGCCCTGGAACCGGCGCTTTTCGAAGGCGAACCAGACGATTGCCGTCAGGATGAAGAAGCCTACCGTGATGTAGAGCGCCCAGTCATTCGGCGGTTGAATGCCGATGATGAAGATCAGGATCATCGAAATAACCGACAGGATCGCGAACAGCGTGAAGATGCCGCGTCCCATGTTCCACGGTCCCATCTTGTCCCACTTCGGCGTTCCCCAGGCGAGGAGGCCGAGAACGATCGGAACGGTGAACGACAGGAACAGGAAGATGACCGTGCACGAAACGACGATCGTATAGGCCGAGGTACCGGCAACGGAGACGATCGACGAGCCCCAGACGAACAGAACCGAAAGCACTGCGGCCGTCCAGATCGCGGCAACCGGCGTGCGGTAGGTCGGGCTGACCTTGGCGAGTGCAGCGGAGCCCGGCAGGCCCCCGTCACGCGAGAATGCGAAGATCATGCGCGACGCCGATGTCACCGTGGCGAGACCGCAAAGCAGCTGCGCCAGGAAGACGACGATATAGACGAATTCCTTGAGGCCGGTGCCAACGCGCTGGTCGAAAGCCCAGAAGAAAACGTTCCAGCCCTGTGCGGCGGCCTCGTCCATGTTCGGAATCATCAACACGAAAGCGGCAAGGAACAGGTAGCCGAAGATCGCCGACCAGACGACCGACATGACCATCGCGCGCGGCACGGAACTTGCGGCCTTCAATGTTTCTTCGGATGTATGCGCGGAGGCATCGTAACCGGTGATCGTATAGATCGGCAGCAAGAGCCCGAGTGCGAACACCCATGCGTTCGATACCGACGGCCAGACGTTGCCGCCCGCTTCGCCGGAATAGTTGTGGAACGAGAAGAGACGGCTGAAGTCCCAGGTCTCGGCGGAGAGCAAGCACACGACCGCAATCAGGATCGACCCGAAGAAAATCAGATAGCCGGAGAAGTCGGTGAGTTTCGCCGTGAGCTTAATGCCGAGGTGGTTGATGAGCGCCTGGGCGCCGGTGATGATCACAAGAAAGATCATCTGCGTCGTCAGCGTGTTCTCAATGCCGAGCGCCGGGCCGAAGGCACCGACGAAGAACGTCCAGGTGCCGACATTGATGGCGCCAAGAACGGTGATGAGACCAAGGAGATTGAGCCAGGCCGTCACCCAGCCGGTACCGCGATTGCCGAGGATCGAGCCCCAATGGTAGAGACCGCCCGCCGTCGGATAGGCGGAGCTGATCTGCGACATGGCGACGGCAAAGGTCAGCGAGACGAAGCAGCCGACCAGCCAGCCGATGCCGATGCCGATGCCGCCCGCGCCCGAAGTGGCCTGGGCCAGCGAGTTGATACCGCCGGAAAGAATGCAGATGATCGAAAAGGAGACGGCAAAGTTGGAAAAGCGGCTGAGCCGCCGCTCCAGTTCCTGGGCGTAGCCCATGCTATGAAGGACCTTTATGTCCTCCGATTTGTCTGTGTCAGTATAGTCCTGCTGTGTCATCACGTTCCCCTGTTATTCTGGTAAGTTGCAACGTCAGATACTCGCGAGCGCTACTCCGTAGGTTTTGTCTATGCCGTCCCCGTTCTTGGTGAGCTCACCGCTTGCGCAAGCGGCCGCTCCACAATCTCCCTGAGCAGCCTTGAGAGCGTTTCGCCCCAGGCCATTTCTTTTTGGGCGGTGGTGATGAGATCGTTACGGATCTCGATCATCACTGCCGGAAACCCGAGAGCGGACGCGTGCCGCTCCAAAGTGTAATAAACGCGGTCCGCCGGCGAATAGGGTTCGTTGACGCCGACGCAAAATTGCGTCAGCGCCTCAAGGCCGGCAATGAGGGGTGCGGCGATCCTGTCATCGGCATCGTGGATGATGCCGATGTCCCAGGGGCGCGAAATTCCCCGATAGACCGGCGTATAGGAATGCACGGCGACATAGATCGGGTCGGGCAGACCCTTCGCGGCACGCGCACGCGCCAGATCCTCGATCGCCGCATGATAGGGTCGATGCGAAATGCCAATGCGCCTTTGTCTCTCTTCCTCGCTCAATTCGGCATTGGCCGGAATTGTCGTTGATTCGCTGAGCGAAGGAATGAGGTCGGGCGCATCCAGCGGGCGATTGCAATCGATGATCAGCCGCGACACGCAGGATTCGACCAGCGGCGCATCGAGAAGGCTGCTCATAACCATGCTTACGCCGATGGCGCCGGGATCCCAGGCAATATGCCGCTTCAGGTCGATCGGCGTGAGTCCAAGCGTGCCATAGCCCTCGGGTATATGATTGGACGCGTGATCGCATAAAATGATGAACGGGCCGGCGCCATCCGCGTTAGACACACGGACCACATCCTCGCTTTTTACCGTTGCCTGCGACATTCCCATTGCGGCTCTCTGGCAAGCTGTAATTTACGTTACATTTTGTATTTTTGTTTCCACTCGCGTATGATTTGATACACAACGATAAAATTTGTCAAATCCGAATTTACGTTCCAGCGGATATTGGCGGCGAAGATGGGGAAGCACCGATGCAGACCAGCATTTCCGAGCTGATCGCCGAAAGAATCGACAGTATGTCGACCTCGGAGCGCAAGGCAGCACAGACCCTCGTCGCCAACTATCCATTGATCGGACTGCGAACGGTCGCAGAATTTTCGACTCAGGCGGGCGTGAGTTCACCCACGATACTGCGCTTTGTCTCGCGCCTTGGCTTCCAGAGCTACCCGGAATTCCAGGGCGCGCTCCAGGAAGAGCTTGCTGCCCAGTTGCAGTCGCCCTGGAACCGCGCGGCAACCATCCAGGCGAGCAATAACAGCGCCGAATTTCCGTTGATGGAAGCCGCGATAGACAATATCCGCGAAACCTTCCAGCATCTTTCCGTACAGCAGCTCGGCGATGTCGTCGAGGCGATCAGCCGCGCACGCGCCCGCATCTACCTGCTTGGCGGGCGCTTTACCGATCCCATTGCCCGCTACATGGCGGCACACCTCAAAATAACGCGTCCGGGCGTAACGCACCTTACCGGCCAGGAAAGCCATTGGCGCGATCAGCTGATCGACATGGGCAAGAAGGACGTCCTCGTCATTTTCGACATTCGGCGCTATCAGGACAGCCTCATCCGCTTTGCCGAGAAGGCACAGGCTCGGGGCGTGGAAATCGTGCTGATCACCGACCAGTGGCTCTCGCCGATTGCGCGCTTTGCACGGCACGTGATCGCCGGCCGCACCGCGGTCCCATCGCCATGGGATTCGTCCGCAACACTGTTTCTCGTCGCCGAGACCTTGATCGCCGAGGTCACGCGCAAGCTCGAAAAAAGCAGCGCCAACCGTATACGCGACATGGAGCAACTGCGCGACAAATGACAGGCGGGGCATTGCCCCCTCGCCCGATTGATATACAAATGCGGTTCCCGGCCAGCGGGCCCGCCAGGCGCGTGCCTGCGCTGAAAATATTATCGGATTGATCAAGGACAAATATCATGCAGCAAGCTGACATCGGATTGATCGGCCTTGGCGTCATGGGCGCCAACCTGGCGCTCAATATTGCCGAGAACGGTTATCGCGTCGCGGTCTTCAACCGGACGGTTGCAAAGACCCACCAGTTCTACGAGGACGCCGGCGACTTGAAGGACAAGATAGTTCCTTGCGAAACGCTCGAAGATCTTGCGAAGAACATCAAGGCGCCGCGTCCGATCATCCTGATGGTCAAGGCTGGCGAGGCCGTCGACGAGCAGATCGCTGCCCTCAAGCCGTTCCTCGCCAAGGACGACATCATCATCGACGCCGGCAATGCCAATTTCCATGACACGGTGCGCCGCCTGGCCGCTCTCGGCCCCAATGATCCGACCTTCGTCGGCATGGGCGTTTCGGGCGGCGAGGAAGGGGCGCGACATGGTCCCTCGATCATGGTGGGCGGCACGCCTGAATCCTATGCTCGTATCGAGCCGGTGCTCACGGCCATATCGGCAAAATACAAGGGCGAGTCCTGCTCGGCGCTGCTCGGGCCCGATGGCGCCGGTCACTTCGTCAAGACCATCCACAACGGCATCGAATATGCCGACATGCAGATGATCGCCGAGGTTTACGGCATATTGCGCGACGGCCTTGGCCTTGCGCCGGATGCCATCGGCAAGATTTTCGAGAAATGGAACGAAGGCCCGCTCAATTCGTACCTCATCGAGATCACGGCCAAGGTTCTTGCGGCCACCGACAAAGATACCGGCAAGCCCGCCGTCGATGTCATCCTCGACAGCGCCGGCCAGAAGGGCACGGGCCGCTGGGCCGCCATCGAGGCGCAGATGCTGGGCATCCCGGCAACGGCGATCGAAGCGGCGGTCGCGGCGCGTTCGATCTCCTCGCTGGTGGGTGAGCGCAAGCTGGCCGCGGACGCCTACGGCGATCTGCTTGCCGGTAGAAAGCTCGTCCATGATGCCGCGTTTATCGACGCGCTTGAAGATGGACTGCTTGCCGGAAAGATTGCGGCCTATGCGCAGGGCTTCGAAGTCATGGCAGGCGCTTCAAAAGAGAATGGCTGGAACGTCCCGCTGGCGACAACTGCCCGTATCTGGCGCGCGGGATGCATCATCCGCTCGCAATTTCTTGACGAGATCGCTGCCGCCTTCGAAGGCAGCGAGGGCAAGAACCTGCTCCTGGCGCCAGCCTTCGTCGAGCGCATGAAGACCGGGTCGGCATCCCTGCGCAAGGTGGTCGCGGAAGCGGCGCTCGCCGGTCTCCCGACACCTGCTCTATCGGCCGCGCTCAACTATTTCGACGGCTACCGGCAGCAACGTGGCACGGCCAATGTCATTCAGGCGCAACGCGATTTCTTCGGTGCCCATGGCTTCAAGCGGCTCGATCAGGACGGTGACTTCCACGGCCCCTGGTCGGACGTCGATTGATTTTTGGCGTCGTCGCGGCGCCATTGTCTACGGGACGGCGACAATACATCAAGCGGGAGCCGGGTTTAAGCATGCCCGGTTCGGCGACATATAGCAGGCATGTAACCTAACAAGAGGGCCGGTAAATACCGCGCCGGAGTGACGGATCATGTCAGTCAGCAGCTATCACCATCACATTCACAAAGCAGGGGAACCGGGCAAGCCGCTGTTTTTCGTTTTCCACGGCACCGGCGGCGACGAGAACCAGTTCTTCGATTTCGGCCGCAGGCTGCTTCCTGAAGCCGGCATCGTCTCGCCGCGCGGCGATGTCTCCGAACATGGCGCAGCCCGGTTCTTCCGTCGCACGGGCGAAGGCGTCTACGATATGGACGATCTCGCCCGGCGCACCACGGCTATGGCCGATTTCATCCGTGCCCACAAATCTGAAGCCCAGCCTTCGAAGCTCATTGGCCTTGGTTATTCCAATGGCGCCAATATTCTTGCCTCAGCCCTATTGGCGCAGCCCGATCTCTTCGATGCAGCCGTGCTCCTGCATCCGCTCATCCCGTGGCAACCGGCGCCGCAGCCGGCGCTCAAGGGCAAGCATGTGCTCATCACGGCGGGACAGCGCGACCCGATCTGTCCGCCCGCGCTGACGCAGGCGTTTGCGGATTATCTGACGGCGCAGGGCGTTGATACCGAACTCGTCTGGCATCCGGGCGGCCACGAGATTCAGCAGAGCGAAGTCACCGCCATCGAGCGTTTCGTTAGGGAATTTGCCTGACAATGCCTGGCCCCCTCTGGTGGAGGGGGCTCTCGCGGCTACATCGAAAAGCGCAGGGAAACCGGCGCCGCCTGTGTTGCACGTGACGGCTTGCGACCGCGCGGCGACAAGAGGCCATGTGCACCCGCAAGGTGGCCGGGCTTGAGTTCCAGCGCCAGGAACCGGCGGCGCTCGACTGGGCCAGGCATGGCAAGCAGCGCTGTCTTCTCGCCCTCAAAGCCAAAGCGCTCATAATATTCCGGATCGCCGACGAGGATGATCGCGCCGTGACCAAGGCGAGCAGCCTCGCTGATGCCATGGCGCATCAGGGCAACGCCGATGCCGTGACCCTTGAGTGTGGGCTCGACGGCAAGCGGTCCGAGCAGGAGCGCGCGCACCGGCTTGCCAGCCGCGTCATGACCTGCCTGAATATCCCAAAGCCGCACCGAACCGAGCAGCATTCCGTCATTGCCGCGAGCGACAAAGGCGAGGCCTTCGGAAGGCAGGCGCCCACGCCGCAGCTTTTCCGAAGACTTGCGGCGACGTCCCTCGCCCATGGCGCGGTCGAGCAGCGCTTCGCGCGACGCTTCGTCCTGCGCCGTCTCGTTGCGTATCGTATAGGCCTGTGCACCTTGGACGTGCAGGTTCTGGTTGAAATCTACTGCGTTCATCTTCTTGACCAATCTTCAATCATGGGCGTCATCAAGGCCGGCAAATTGCCGGCCAAATTCCAAGATCGGGCGATGCCCGATCAGATGACGTATGATCGGAGTGGTTCGAAGCCGTTGAAGGCAACCGCCGAGTAGGTCGTTGTGTAAGCGCCCGTTCCCTCGATCAGCACCTCGTCGCCAATGGTCAGCGAGATCGGCAGCGGATAGGGGTTCTTCTCGTACATCACGTCGGCGCTATCGCAGGTCGGGCCGGCGAGAACGCAAGGCGCATTGTGATCGCCATCACGCGGCGTGGTGATCTGATAACGGATTGCCTCGTCCATCGTCTCGGCGAGACCGCCGAACTTGCCGATGTCGAGATAGACCCAGCGCACATTGTCGTTGTCCGCCTTCTTCGAGACGAGAACGACCTCGGCCTTGATGACGCCGGCATTGCCGACCATGCCGCGGCCGGGCTCGATGATCGTCTCTGGCAGGCGATTGCCGAAGTGACGGCTCAGCGCCTGGAAGATCGCCTGGCCGTAGGCCTGTGCGGTCGGCACGTCCTTGAGGTAACGGGTCGGGAAACCGCCGCCCATGTTGACCATCTTCAGCGTGATGCCTTCCTTGGCAAGCGCATCGAAAACCTGCTTTGCATCGCCAAGCGCGCGATCCCAGGCAGAGAGATCCGTCTGCTGCGAGCCGACATGGAAAGAAACGCCATAGGAGTCAAGGCCGAGCTTCTGCGCAGCGCGCAGGACGTCGACAGCCATCGCCGGAACGCAGCCGAACTTGCGCGACAGCGGCCATTCAGCGCCGGCGCCATCGGTCAGAACGCGGCAGAACACGCGCGAACCGGGAGCGGCGCGGGCGACCTTTTCAACTTCCTCGACGCAATCGACGGCAAAGAGACGGATGCCGAGTTCGAAGGCACGTGCGATGTCGCGCTCCTTCTTGATCGTGTTGCCGAACGAAATGCGGTCCGCCGTTGCGCCGGCGTCCAGAGCCATTTCGACTTCGGCCACGGAAGCCGTATCGAAGCTCGAGCCAAGCGAGGCGAGCAGGCGCAGGATCTCAGGCGCGGGATTTGCCTTCACGGCATAGAAAATCTTCGACTCCGGCAGAGCCATTTCGAAATTGTGGAAATTTTCCCGAATGACTTCAAGATCGACGACGAGGCAGGGGCCGTTCGGGCGTCGGGTGTTGATGAAGTCGAGGATGCGCTGCGTAGCCATCTTGGGTCTCCAATCCGTAGCGGCACTTGTGGCCGCCTTGAGCAAGTGGCGGTTTCATGGGACGCGCCCGATGTACCGCATGGACAAAGTGCATGAGTCGGTCCTGCGTGAGGCCAGCCTTTGGAGATGCTGAAACCACGAGACTTTTTTCATGCGGCGATGGACCGACGCTGAATCCAGCGTAAATCCGCTTTGTCTGCCTTGGCTTGGATGGACCCATCCGCACTACAGGCAATGAAGGTGTGCCTCTTCAGTAATCCCGGCTTATGGACAGCCGGAAGACACCAGAAAGGCCCGCACCGTCGTTGCTTCAAGATGTCCTCAGTTCAGCAGTAGGCCGCTAAACTGACTGGAGGGGTTAGTTCCAGGTACCATACCGTTTCCTCACCATTATGAAGATCGGCGGACACCCACAGGCACGTGCGACTTTGGGCAAGCGCCATATAAGGTGAAAGATGTGTCCAATCAATGAAAATTCTGCGGCAACGCCAATTTTTTTATTCGTTGAACAACGTGACGAAAATGGCCTAGAATCATTGAACGATGCACACAATTCCGCCCCTGAATGCCCTGCTCGACGTTCCGTTACCCGCGCTTGCTTCGGGGCGCGGGCCCCTGACCGGCGAGACGCTCGCCGTAAAGGACATTTTTGATGTGGCCGGGATGCTAACGGGCGGCGGTAACCCGCAAAAAGCGGCCGAATCACCCCCTGCCATGCACACGGCGCCGGCCATCCAGATGCTGCTCGACAACGGGGCGAAATTCGCGGGAAAATCCCAGACGGACGAATTTGCTTTCTCGCTGCTTGGCCAGAACGCCCATTTCCCGCATCCGGTCAATCCGGCAGCGCCCGACCGCGTGACCGGAGGATCGTCGTCAGGTTCAGTCTCCGCCGTTGCGGGCGGTCTGGTCACCATCGCAGCGGGCTCCGATACGGGCGGTTCGATCCGCGCACCGGCAAGTTTTTGCGGGCTCCCGGGCTTGCGGACGACGCATGGGCGTATCACGCTCGAAGGTGCATTGCCGCTCGCGCCTTCGCTCGACGTCTTCGGCTGGTTCGCCAAGGATATTGCGCTTTACGAAAAAGTCGGAGCTGTCCTTCTCGGCGCCGACGCGCAGGAATTCAAGCTGACGCGCCCGCTTTTCATCCCGCTGCTCGAACATTTTCTGATCGGCGAGGCAGAGGATGCCGCCTATAGAAAAATGTACGCCATCGTTTGCGCCTATCTGGGCCAAGCCCGTTCCGCACGCCAGCCGACTGCGTCAATGGACGATCTATATCTGTGTTTTCGCCAGACACAGGGTTTCGAGGTCTGGCAGGCGCATGGCGCATGGATCGCCGCCAAGGATCGCGGCCTTGGACCGGGCGTGCGCGAGCGTTTCGAATATAGTTCAAAGATCGACCGGGCCACTTACGATACGCAGACGCGCCGCCGCGATCTCTTCCGTTCCGAACTCGGCGACCTGTTGCGCGACGATGGCGTCCTCATCCTGCCGACTGTGCCCGGCGCGGCGCCGCTTACCGCAGCGGCCTTCGACGATCTCCAGACCTATCGCGAGCGTATGCTTCATCTCCTTTGCCTGTCGCCCCTCTCCGGCTTCCCGCAGTTAACCTTGCCGCTAGGCGAGGTGCACGGCGCACCTTTCGGC
Source organism: Phyllobacterium sp. 01N428 (assembly GCF_056399405.1). NCBI lineage: Bacteria > Pseudomonadati > Pseudomonadota > Alphaproteobacteria > Hyphomicrobiales > Phyllobacteriaceae > Phyllobacterium > Phyllobacterium sp. 01N428. Next base: position 86,445 of record NZ_JBFTRH010000004.1, on the reverse strand, counting down.
ATATCGCTGCTTGGACCGAAGAACAGCGACCGCGCGCTGATCAGGCTCGGCCGGGCTATTCTCGACACATCGCCAAGGGCGATCTGAGATGGACACGCTCACCCGCATGCGGGCTTTCATCGACGTGGTCGAGGCCGAAGGCTTTTCGGCGGCGGCGCGCAAGATCGGACGTTCCAAGGCCCTGCTTTCGAAATATGTGCGGGAACTCGAAGATGAACTCGGAGCGCTGCTCCTCAATCGCACCACGCGGCAGTTCTCGCTGACCGAAGCCGGGCACACCTACTACCAGCGCGCCAGCGAAATTCTGCGCGAAGTCGAAAGCCTGCAGGAGGCGGTGCGCGAATCGAGCAGCGATATCAAGGGCCGCATCAAGATATCCGCGCCGCGCACCTTTGCCGATGCCGAGATCGGCCAGTGCCTCATCGACTTTTGCGCCGAGCAGCCGGACATCGTCCTCGACGTGCGGCTCGACGACCGCTTCGTCGACCTTGTGGAAGAAGGGTTCGACCTTGCCATCCGCATCACCCGCATGCAGGACTCCTCGCTTATAGCCAAGCGCCTCGCACCCTTCCATGTCATTGCCTGCGGCTCGCCGGACCTGATCGAGCGGCTGGGGCGCCCGCAGCGCCCGGAGCTTCTCGCCTCCCTGCCCTGCCTTGTCGATACCAACAATCGCTCGCGCAATACCTGGCAATTCCTGAATGAAGACGGGGCACCGTTATCCGTCCAGGTATCGGGGCCGATCGAAATCAACAGTCCGCTTTCAACGCGCCGGGCCGCCCTTGCCGGCCTCGGCTTTGCCCTGCTGCCGGATTTTGTTGCCCAGGCCGATATTGACAGCGGCAGGCTGGTCAGCGTTCTTGAGCAATTCATTCCACGCGATGCCGGCATTCATGCGGTCTATCCGCACCGCCGCTACCTGCCTGCAAAGGTGCGCGTGCTCGTCGATTATCTCGCCAAGTGGTTCAAGGACAATCGCCGCCCTTAATTATGTTAAATGTTATATTATATCGTCCCAATTTCGCCAATTTCGGCATATCCCTTAGCGCAACTCACGAAAGGCTTTTCATGCAGCAGAGATTCGCGGTTTTTATCGGCGCAATGGCGGCGGGACTGATCTTTGCCACCCCTGCCTATGTGCATCCGCATGTCTTTGCCGAAGCGCGCCTGGATGTGTCGATCAAGCCCGATGGGACCGTTGAAAAGCTCGGCCATGTCTGGCGTTTCGACGACATCTTTTCGAGTACTGTGCTGGTCGAGTTCGACAAGAACGCGGACATGAAACTCGACGAAAAGGAACTGACGGAACTCGCCTCGACAATCAACGCGTCGATATCGGAATACGACTATTTCCAGTCCGTCACGCTCGATGGCAAGCAGATCGCCATGGGAGCGCCACAGCACCTCATCGCGGACTTTCAGAACAACCAGTTGTTGATCATCTTCGAGAGTGCGCCGAAGCAGCCGCTAAAGCTCGGCAAGAAGACCAGTTTCGGCGTCTATGACCCGACATTTTATACGGCAATCGACTATGTGAACGACACGGACATCCATGTCAGCGGCGTGCCCGCCGGCTGTACGCAGAAGGTGGTCCGTCCTGACCCCGACGAAGCGATCGCCGCCAACCAGGCGACGCTGACCGATGCCTTTTTCAACGATCCAACAGGGACCAACATGTCGAAGATCTTTGCGACCCGGCTGGAAATCGAATGCCCCAAGGGCTGAGTGAAGGATAGACCATGCGCAAACGCACCCTGGTGGGTACCCTGGCAATCCTCGTTCTTGTCGGCGGGCACGCCCTCGCCCAGACCTCTTCGCTCGGGATCGGCTCCAACGAGGTTGCCATGCAGCCGACAGGGCCGTTCGCCGAGCTCATCCTCTGGATAAACATCCAGCAGCGCAATTTCTATCTCGCCATGACCCACGCCCTGAAAGGCATGCGCGAGGATCCCTGGCAAGTGTCGATCCTCGTCGGCCTGTCATTCCTCTACGGTATCCTCCATGCCGTCGGCCCGGGACATGGCAAGGCTGTCATCTCCTCCTACATGTTGGCCAATGAGACGACCTTGCGGCGTGGCGTGCTCCTGTCATTTGCGTCGTCCATGCTGCAGGCGTTCACCGCGCTCTTCATCATCGGCCTGACATTTCTGGTGCTACGCGGCACCACGGTTTCGATGAACGACGCGGCTCGATATATGGAGATCGCGAGCTTCGTACTGATTATCGCCTTCGGCCTTTCATTGCTCTGGCGCAAGGTTCCGCTGCTGTTTCACCCGCGCGTGGCTCAACTCGTGGCACACAGCGACGGCACTGCGGCACTCGCGCACGATCATCACCACCACCATCACGACAATGATCATCACGCCCATCACCAGCATGATCACGTGCACCATACACATGCCGGGCACGATCACGATCATCACCATGCTCATGGTCATCATCATGGCGAGGGCGACGTGTGCGAGACCTGCGGGCATTCGCACGCGCCGGATCCTGCCATGCTTGCGGGGGAGTTCAACTGGAAGACAGCCTGGGCCGCGATCGTTGCAGTCGGTTTGCGTCCCTGTTCGGGCGCGCTGATCGTCCTTACCTTCTCGCTGCTCAACGGGCTTGTTCTCGGCGGTGTGCTTTCGGTGTTCGCGATGGCGCTCGGAACGTTCATCACCGTCGCGGTCCTCGCCACACTGGCAGTGACGGCAAAGAATGTAGCGCTGAGGGTTTCGGGTGCCTCCGCGCTTTCCGGGCGGGTCCAGAACATTATCGAAGTTGCCGGGGCACTCTTCATCGTGCTCTTCGGAATCCTGCTCCTGACCGCATCGCTGCGATTCTAGAGCTCGGGATCAGTCGTCCTTGTGCTGCCGTCTGGCACGCAACCAGAACACCACGAAGAAACCGGCAACGAAGACGATGGCAAGGACCCCGGCGGCCGGTGCCGATCGCTCGCCAAGCGCCAGCATCAGCGTCGGCATGAAATAGGCGACAATGCCAAAACCAAACATGATGCAGGCAGCCGCGATGGCGGCACTACGGGTTTTCGGATCCATCACGCTTCAAACGCCTCGATTGCTGTTGGCAGGTTTGTAGCGGCAGCACGTATTTATGCAAGGGGCGCTTTCACGCAGCGCGAAACTCTTCGAGCCGCTTGATCTGCTTGCCCGCGGCATCGAAATTCTCCGGTGAAAGCCATTTCTGGTAGGCGGCCTTCAGCGCCGGCCATTCACTGTCGATGATCGAGAACCACGCCGTATCGCGGTTCTTGCCCTTTTGCACCATATGCTGGCGGAAAATGCCTTCGAACTTAAAGCCAAAGCGCTCTGCCGACCGTTTGGAGGGCTCATTGGCATTGTTGCACTTCCACTCATAGCGGCGGTAGCCGAGTTCGTCGAAAATATAGGCCATGAAAAGAAATTGCGCTTCGGTGGCTGCGGGTTTGCGCGAGATCAGCGGGCCCCAATAGATATTGCCGATTTCGATCACGCCGAACGCCGGATCGATGCGCATCAGCGTCTGCCGTCCGGCGACCTTGCCGCTCGCCTTGTCGATGACGGCAAAGAACAGTGGGTCCTTGCTCGCGGCAACCTTTTCCAGCCATTCATCGAAAGCCGCGCGGTTCTCGGGCGGAGCCTCAAACAGATAGCGGAAACGGTCGCCGGCATCGGTGACGCTCGATGCCTCGAAGAGGCCGTCGCCATGTTTTGCCGGATCCAGCGGTTCGAGGCGGGCGACGCGCCCTTCGAGGGGTTCGCGCGCAGGCACGGGCCGGGGTGTCCAGTTCGTCAGGTCGGTCATGGTGAAATTTGCTCGCTCAGCGTCATCCAGAATGTTTGACTTGTTACTGTACTCAAAGCACAAAGCAGAAGTTGAAAATTGTATGTGGGACAAGAATATGCTGCGCACTATTCCGGGGTTTGACCGCATCGGTGAAGAGAATGCGTTTGCCGTGCTGGCACGCGCGACTGCTCTGGGCGCCCAGGGCAAGGACATCATCAATCTCGGCATTGGCCAGCCGGACTTCAAAACGCCCGCCCACATTGTGGACGCCGCAATAAAGGCGCTGCGCGATGGTCACCATGGCTATACGCCTGCCACAGGCCTCGTCGCAGCGCGCGAGGCCGTCGCACGGCGCACCCTGACAACGACCGGCATCGAAGTCTCGCCGGACAACATCATCATCGTCCCTGGCGGCAAGGTGACGATGTTTGCGGCGATCATGATCTTTGGCGAACCTGGCGCCGAAATCCTCTATCCCGATCCGGGTTTTCCGATCTATCGCTCCATGATCGAGTTCACCGGCGCCAAGCCTGTTCCCGTCCCGATACGGGAAGAAAACGGCTTTGCCTTTTCGGCGGATGAAACGCTGGCGCTGATCACGCCGAAGACGCGTCTCCTGATCCTCAACTCGCCGGCCAATCCGACTGGCGGCGTTACGCCCCGCGCGGAAATCGAAAAGCTGGTCAAGGGCCTTGAAGCCCACCCTCATGTTGCGATCATGTCGGACGAAATCTATGACGTCATGACCTATGACGGCGAGGAGCATCTCTCGCTCCTGACCTTCCCCTCAATCCGCGACCGTCTGATCGTGCTCAACGGTTGGTCCAAGACATGGGCGATGACCGGCTGGCGCATGGGCTGGTCGATCTGGCCGGACCAGCTTTACGACAAGGTGCGCAAGCTCGCGGTCAATTGCTGGTCCTGTGTTAACGCGCCAAGCCAATATGCCGGCATCGCCGCCATCGACGGGCCGCAGGACGATGTCGAAAAGATGTGCCGGGCCTTCGACAATCGCCGGCGCATTGTCGTCGACGGGCTGAACAGCCTGCCCGGCATCAGTTGCGCGACGCCGAAGGGCGCCTTCTATGCCTTCCCAAATGTCAAGGAAACCGGCTGGCCTGCCAAACAGCTGGCGTCAGCCCTACTCGAGGAGGCAGGCGTTGCACTGATCGGAGGGCCGGATTTCGGCATTCTCGGCGAAGGATATGTGCGCCTTTCCTATGCCAACTCCGAAGAGAACATCCTGCGCGCCATCGAGCGGATCGAGAAGTTCCTGGCGAAGTAGGGCGGAGATTTGTCAGCGTCCATGGCCGGGCGCGGGAGAGTGGGATGCTTTTGATATCCCGCCGTGATCTCGCTTCGCCCCTGCACTGCCGTCCTCCTCTGCGCCCCCACACCACCGTCATCCTCGGGCCCTTGTCCCGAGGATCCACTTCTATGACAAGTGATGCGTCGATGGCTTGAACTGCATGGTCATGGACCGGGACAAGAACCCGAGGATCCAATTACAGGGCCCCGAATCCCTCTACGCAGAAACGCGCCTTAAGCGGCCGTGTTCGCCTTGGCGTTCGCGACCGTCGCCTCAATGTGATCGATCAGGCTGTCCGGCAGTTTCAGCCGGCCTGCAAGCAGGTCGAGATAGCCGCGTTCGGCTCGGGTCTTCGGATCGATCGCAAGGCGGGAAGCCGTATAGAGCTCAACTTTCTGCGCGTCGGTGACGGCCGCGGCAACGATCGCGTCGAGGTCGACGGGCGCATTGAGTTCGTTCGTGAGAAACGCCTGCGTATCGCTGTTGAGGCCGGAAAGGGCGAGCTTGTCGGCAATGCGCTTGCGCTCCTCATCATCCACATGGCCATCGGCACGGGCGGCCGCAATCATCGCGCGCACCAGCACCAGCGCAAATTCGTGCTCGCCCTGCGGCGCGGTTTCGGGATGGAAGCTCGAGTCATTCGGAGGCGGCAAGAGTTCGCCGTCGAGCGCCGTCGGCTGCTCGGACTCGGCAGGCGTCTTGCCCGACTGGTAATTCTGATAGGCTTTGTAGGCGAGGCCCGCCACGGCGGCGAGACCGCCGAGCTTCAGGGCACCGCCCGCAACGTCCCGGCCAGTTCCGGTGCCAAGCAGGATAGCTGCGATCGCGCCGGCTGCCAGCGGATTGTCCTTGGCCATCTGCGTCGCCTTACCCGCAGTGTCCCGCACGGACGTGCCGACGCCGGGGATATTGCTTCCAAGGAAATCATCGAGAATCTTCTTCGGATCAAGCATGCTAATCTCCTCTTTGGCTGCATGAACTGGCCTGGCTTAGTTAGGACCGGGTTCATGGCATTGCAATGACAGGAAGGAGATTTGTCGTCCGGGCTTCAGCGGCGCGGGCCTACGAGCCTATGTGCTCTTTGGCGCCACGCGCACGGGCAAGACGCACCTGCTTCTGCCGCTCGGCAAATCGGGCACGGTCAGCCTCGGTTCGCTCATGATAGCAATGGGGGCAGGAAACGCCTTCTTCGAACAGCGGCGAAAGCTTATCCTCGGGCGCGATCGGATTGCGGCAGGCGTGGCAAAGCTCCGCCTCACCCTCGACAAGACCGTGACCGACCGACACTCGCTCGTCAAATACGAAGCATTCGCCTTCCCAGCGGCTTTCCTCGGCCGGCACGTCCTCGAGATATTTCAGGATGCCGCCTTTGAGGTGATAGACGTCCTCGAACCCGAGGCCCTTGACGAAAGCCGTCGCCTTTTCGCAGCGTATGCCCCCCGTGCAGAACATGGCAATCTTCTTGCCTTCCAGTTCGTCGCGGTGGTCTTCGACCCATTGCGGAAATTCGCGGAAGGTCTTTGTCTGCGGATCGACCGCCCCGGCAAAGGTGCCGATCGCCGTCTCGTAATCGTTGCGCGTGTCGATGAGGATCGTATCCGGGGCCGCGATGAGCGCGTTCCAGTTCTCGGGCTCCACATAGGTGCCGACGCTTTGCAAGGGATCGATATCAGCGACCCCCATCGTGACGATCTCCTTCTTCAGCCGCACCTTCATCCGCTTGAAGGGCATTTCGCTGGCATAGGAATATTTCAACTCCATGCCGGCGATAGCAGGCTCGGCATTAAGGAAATCGACAAGCTGCTGGATGGCTGCGGCCGATCCCGCGACAGTGCCGTTGACACCTTCGGCGGCAAGCAACAGGGTTCCCTTGATGCCGAGACCGCAGCAAAGCTTCGCCAGCGGCTCCTGCAGCGACTGGTAGTGATCCAGTCGCGCAAAGCGATAGAGCGCGGCCACTTTGAAGGGCAGGTTTGAAGAAAGGTCTGTCATGATCGCCTCCAACTACTGTGCCGGCAGGCGGATTTCAAGCATTTTGGCAAATCGGCGCGGTCGCCTCACACTCTCGTCGCACTTGTTTGCCAGTATTTGCGGGTTTCGATGGACAAAACCGCCCCCCGCTACTAAATCGATTGAACCCAAGGCTAGTGGAGAGAATGACATGACCCAGAAGACCGATTTGCTGTTACCCGTCCTCAAGGGCCAACCGGTCATTCCGGTCATTCTCGTGCACGATGTAGCGCACGCCGTGCCGCTCGCGCGGGCGCTTGCTAAGGGCGGCCTGCCGGCGATCGAGATCACCCTGCGCACGCCCGCCGCCCTTGACGCCATCCGCGCTGTCGCCGCGGAAGTGCCCGAAGCGATTGTCGGCGCGGGCACGATTCTCAATGCGCGCCAGTATGAAGAGGCCAGCGCTGCGGGCTCGCGCTTCATCGTCAGCCCCGGGGCGACGCCGCAATTGATCGAGGCTGCGAGCGACAGCAACGTGCCTCTTTTGCCCGGCGCGATAACGCCTGGCGAGATCATGGCGCTGCGCGAGGAAGGCTATACGATGCTGAAGTTTTTTCCGGCCGAGCAGGCAGGCGGAGCGACTTTCCTGAAATCGCTGGCTTCCCCGCTTGCGGGCACCATGTTCTGCCCCACGGGCGGGGTCAGCGCCGCCAACGCCAAAACCTATCTGAGCCTGCCGAACGTCGTCTGTGTCGGCGGATCGTGGGTTGCGCCGGAAGAGCATGTCAAGGCTGGAAATTGGGACGAGATCACCAGGCTTGCGGCAGATGCCGCAAAGCTGGCGGGCTGACGTCGCGTAGCTCTGGCCTCTCCGACGTCATCTTCGGATCGACAGTCTCGCAGGGCATCCTCCGCCTCTGCCCCGCCATACCCTACACTCCGCCGTCCTCGGGCGTTGTACCGTGGATCCACCTTCAATTCGGATACGTGTGCGGCTCGGTTACGTGGTTATGGGTCCTCGGGTCAGGCCCGAGGATGACGGCGGTGGTGGTGGATAATGGTGGTGCTGGATGAAGGCCGGGATGGATGGATCGATGTATGCATGACGCCAGTCTTACCGGATAAGGTGATACTATCCACACGCATTGGGAGGTGGTCACGTGACCGCGATGTTATCCGCAGTTCAATCGCATTCCCGCACTATCCCGCGGCGACCACCGCGACACTGCTAATTCCACACTGGATTTGAACGGCCAATAACGGGTTCGGAGGGGTGTCTTCTCTAATCCCTACCCTCCGCCGTCATCCTCGGATCGAGCGTCTCGCGGCATCCCCCGCCTCTGCCCCGCAGTACCCTCCTCTCCGCCGTCATCCTCGGGCGTTGTCCCGAGGATCCACCTTCGATTCGGAGGCGCATGCGGCTCGGCTACGTGGTTATGGGTCCTCGGGTCAGGCCCGAGGACGACGGCGGTGGTGGTGGTGGGACGAAGGTAGTGACGTATAACGCCTGTAGTGGCTTATAAAACACTACCCTCTCAGTGTCGCGGGAGGGGAACTTAAGACCCGCTAGTCGGGCTGAACTTTGCGATCTGCAGGAACGTCACGGCCTTGCCGGTGAATTTGTTGGCGTCGACCGGCGCATCATGCTGGAAGCCCGTGACATAGACTGTCGTCGGCGCGGTGCGCAGCAAGGCGTTGCGGATCACTGCCGGTTCGACGTGCGGCGCCACCGCTGCTACCTGCCGGGTCGAGAGCGCGCGATCGGGCACCTCGTTGCCAACCTGGATTGCCCGCGGAGCCTGTTCCTCCGCCGCCTTCCGGTGCGGTTTGGCACCCTTCGTCGTCGTCACGACGCCGCTGTTGAGCATCGCGGCAGGATCGCCTTTGGCATGCAACATAGTCTCGCGCAGCGTCGCCATCGGCCCGGCTGAAGCCAATTGCAGGTTTTGCTGCGCGGCCGGTTGCGGGTGAGCCACGCGGCCACCTGTCGAACTTTGAACGGTTGGCAGAACTTTGGGCTGCGACGCCGCTACCGACTGGCGCAGCAGCGCCTCCGGTGTCGGGTCCTCGTCCGGTATGGTGATGACATCCTGTTCGGCCAAAGCGTTCTGCGCTGATGGAGTGTTTGCCACGGCTGAAGCACTCGCGAGCGCGGGCCGCTGATCGGGAACGATCGACGCCATCAGCATGTCATTGTGCTTCGGCTTTTCGAACGGCACGGGCACCAGCGCATTGACCATCTCGGCCTGCGCCTTGCCGGCATCGCTGTCGGCATCGTCGGGGTTGGCCGCGATCAGCTCGCGGATGGCGCTCGCGCTATCCTGGGGACGCGGCTCGGGCAAAGCAGCTATCACCGTCGCCTTGTCGGACGCTAGCGCGTTGAGCGTTGCCGGAGCCTCCGGCGCGGGCGTCGGCGTATAATCGGGGCGGCGCAGCGGCACCGGTACGTTCAAGGCCAATGTCTGGCTGTCGTCCGGCGTACCGGCTTGGTCCTGTTCGGCCGGTTGCGGCGCCTTGGCCGTCGTCGCGACCGGAGCGGCCGTACCCTCGGCCTCATCCGCGACGGATGCGGGCTTGGTCACGGTGCTTTTCGCCGGCTTTGCCGCCGACGCTACAGCAACTGAACCTTCGCTGTTGTCTTCGTCTTCGTCGGCACCGCCGCCAAAGAGCATGCCGAACAACGTCTTGCTGCGGCCGGAGCGCGAAGCGCTGGCGATCTGGATGGAGCTACCATTGCGGCGGCGCGCTTCATAGGCGGCAACGGCCTGTTCATAGCCAGGCAGCGGCTTGCCATCCGAAGGAATGTGCAAAGTCTTGCCATCGGGGAATACGGTGAGCAGTTCCTTGCGGCTCATGCGCGGCCAATAGCGCACATTACCGACATCGGTATGAACGAAGGGCGAGCCGGATGTCGGATAGTAACCGACGCCGCCGGCCTGGAACTTCAAGGCGGTGTAGCGAAGCGTTTGCAGCTTCACGCCCGGCAGGTACCAGTCCATGGCCTTGCCCAGAATATGCTGGCTTTTTTCAGCAACGCCGCGCGAGCGCGAGCGCAACATGGAATTGGTCGATGGCGAACGATAGCCGCAGACAACATAAATATAGTCGCGACCGCCGACCGTCTGGTAAATCTGCCAGACCAGATCGAACAGGCGCGGATCCATCTTGGTGGGTTCGTTGCGGCGCCAGTCGCGCAGGAACTGGTTGAGCTTGTTCAAACCATCCTGCTGGAATCGGCCATCTTTCTTGAACGTGACTTCGATGCGTTCATTCGTGTGGACGGCGTAGAGCTTGAGGGTGCGGGTTTCTGCATTTGCCTGGGTGGAGGCAAAGAGCATCGACGCGAAGATCATTGTGACGGCAAACCACGCAGTACGCGCGAGCGAGGCAACCGTCAAACCGCCGTTCTTTGCATGCTTCATATATGCCAATTTCGTCCCAACCCTGACCGCGATACACAACCCCCGGATGGCTGAATTATCGGATTTAATGGTTAATGGTCGCTTTACTGAAGAACAAATACGTTGAGAGCATGGCAAAAACGCACGAAGAATCCATCGTTTTGTGACATGGTCAACGGGTTGTTAACAGCACAATTAAGGCGTTTTAACGAATGAATCCATCCTGCAAAAGTCTAAAAAGTGCTTCAATGTAAAATAAGCTAGATGCTACTAGGACCATTGCAAACTCGTTTTTAAGGTTTAGCAATTTCCGACTGATCACTCCGATTCGATCCTTCACGGATTGTTTCACTGCTTTAACATGGTGCTGAAATGACTTTGGAAACAGATAGATACAGAGGCGAAGATGCTGTGCGGGCTGCTCCTGCAAAGTGTGCTGGCAATCCGGCGAAGGCCGACCAGGCCGCACTCGGCGCGCTTCCAGTATGGAACCTGGCGGATCTTTATCCTTCCGCGGACAGCAGTGAACTCAAGGCCGATCTCGTCCGCGCCAACGCGCTTGCGGTGTCATTCGAAGACCGCTGGAAGGGCAAACTTGCCGCTGAAGCCGGAAAGCCGAACGGGGGCGACTTCGTTCAATCCATCACCGAGTTCGAGGCGCTTGAAGAGTTGATCGGCAAGATCGTCTCGTTTGCCGGCCTCGTCTATGCCGGTGATACGTCGGACCCCAAGCATGCCAAGCTTTATGGCGACATCCAGCAGAAGATGACGGATGCCAGCACCCACCTCATCTTCTACAGTCTCGAATTGAACCGCATCGATGACGCCATTCTCGACAAGGCGATGAATGACAATCCCGCAATCGGTCACTATCGCCCCTGGCTGACGGATCTGCGCAAGGACAAGCCCTACCAGCTCGAAGACCGACTGGAGCAGTTGTTCCACGAAAAGTCGATAACCGGGCGCGGTGCCTGGAACCGTCTGTTCGACGAAACGATGACGGCGTTGCGGTTTACGGTAAACGGCGAAGAAATGGCGCTGGAGCCCACTCTGAACCTGCTGCAGGATGCAGATCCGGCTCTCCGCAAGGCTGGATTCGAAGCACTCGCTGCAACATTCAAGGACAATTTGCGCACCTTCACCCTCATCACCAACACGCTCGCCAAGGACAAGGAAATCTCAGATCGCTGGCGCGGCTTTGAGGATATAGCCGACAGCCGGCACCTTGCGAACCGGGTCGAACGGGAGGTGGTGGATGCGCTGGCGGCGGCGGTTCAGGCCGCCTATCCGAAACTGTCGCACCGCTACTACGCGATGAAGGCGAAGTGGCTCGGCCTTGAATTTCTCAACAACTGGGATCGCAACGCCCCGCTGCCGGAAACGCCACAGGCGGTCATCTCCTGGAACGATGCGCGTGAAACCGTGCTTTCCGCCTATAGCGGCTTTGCCCCCGAAATGGCCGATATTGCGCGCCGGTTCTTCGACAGGAACTGGATTGACGCACCCACCCGGCCTGGCAAGTCACCGGGGGCCTTCGCACACCCCACCGTTCCCTCCGCCCATCCCTATGTGCTTCTCAACTATATGGGCAAGCCGCGCGATGTGATGACGCTTGCCCATGAACTCGGCCACGGCGTGCACCAGGTGCTTGCGGGCGGTCAGGGCGCCTTGATGGCCTCGACACCGCTGACGCTTGCAGAGACGGCATCCGTCTTCGGCGAAATGCTGACGTTCCGATCGCTCCTCGAACAGACGCGCGACAAGCGCGAGCGCAAGGCGATGCTGGCACAAAAGGCCGAGGACATGATCAACACCGTCGCGCGCCAGATCGCCTTCTACCAGTTCGAGCGCCGTGTTCACACCGAACGCATGGAAGGGGAACTTACCTCCGACCGTATCGGCGAAATCTGGCTCGACGTGCAGAAGGAGAGCCTTGGGCCGGCGGTGCATTTCGCCCCGGGCTACGAGACCTTCTGGACCTACATCCCGCATTTCATCCATTCGCCGTTCTATGTCTATGCCTATGCCTTTGGCGACTGCCTGGTGAACTCGCTCTATGCGGTTTACCAGAATGCCGAAGCGGGCTTTCAGCAAAAGTATTTCGACATGCTCAAGGCCGGCGGCACCAAGCACCATTCCGAGTTGCTGGCGCCATTCGGCCTCGATGCCACCGATCCGGCTTTCTGGCAGAAGGGCCTTTCGGTCATCGAAGGCATCATCGACGAACTGGAAGCCATGGACGCCGACTGATGGATGCAGAGTCACCCTGGCAAGCCCCGACGCACACACCCTATGACGGTTCGGCGCAACCTTTCACCATTGGCTTGCAACAGCTCGACCACAGGGACTGGATCGAAATTGACGATCATCTGCTCGGCTATCTTGCCGAAAAGCAGCGGCTTTTTGCACGCCACGGCGAGAAGATTTTCGTAGAGGGGCCAGGCAGCGAACCGGGCCAGAAGGAGGTTTTCGACCTGCTGACCGCCCACCTCATCGAACATTTTCCCAAACGATATGAGCGCAAGGGCGATGCTGTCATTGTCTCTGGCAGGGACGATGCCATTGCGCTCGGCGAAGCCGCAACGCCCTACCTGCACCAGGCGGCAAACCTCGTGCAAGAGGACCTTGTGCTCATGCGCAAGGACGAAAGGCGCGGCTGGCACCTCGGTGCCGCCTCGCTGTCCTTTCCGTCATCATGGACCCTTCTCGAAAAATTCGGCCGTTCCATGGAAGAGATTCATGCGCCCGTCCCGGATTTCGGCGCAGGCACCCGCAATGCGGGCCTCATCGCGCGCATGTTCGACAATTTGCGCCCGGACCGCTCGGTTTTCCGCATGAACTGGTCGCTTCAGCCGGATGGCGAGCTCTACCACCCCTTGGCAAGCCATGAGAAAGGCGCGCTCTACACGGACGACGACATTGGAGCGCAGAGTTTCGTTCGGGTCGAGCGTCAGACGTTGCGCAAGCTTCCCGTCTCCGGCGATATTCTCTTCACCATCCGCATCCACCTCGACCCGATAAAGGCGCTCAAGAAACACCCGGAGTGCCGAGCCGTCGCTGAAGCTTTTTGCCGGCAACTCGAGGCATTGAACCCGGCGCAATTGCACTACAAAGGTATTATGACGATCCGCGATCGGCTTTTAACCGCGCTGAGAACCCTATAATCGCGCCTCGATTAACAGTAGATTGAAATTTTCAACATGCGGCGCAAAGGGTTGTTTGCTCTTTGTCACATCTATGCTCTATGGTTTCTTTGATGCCGATCTATAGCGGCTGCCTCAATGATGGAGATCAAAATTAGGAGCACGAAAAAAATGGCGAAGGCTGAATGGCCTATACATGGAGAAATTACTGGTCCGATCGTGATGATCGGTTTTGGATCCATCGGTCGGGGTACCCTGCCCCTCATCGAACGCCACTTCAAATATGACAAATCCCGCCTGGTCGTTATCGACCCCAGCGATGCCAACAAGAAGCTGCTCGACGAGCGCGGCATCCGGTTTATCCAGCAGGCGATCACCAAGGACAATTACAAGACCGTCTTGAAGCCCCTTCTTACCGAAGGCGGCGGCCAAGGCTTCTGTATCAATCTTTCCGTCGACACCTCTTCCGTCGATATCATGCATTTGTGCCGCAAGAACAACGCACTCTATATCGACACCGTGATCGAGCCGTGGATCGGCTTCTACTACGACAACGACATGGACAATGCCGACCGCACCAATTATGCGCTGCGCCAGACATTGCTGGCGGAGCGCAAGAAGCATCCGGGGGGACCGACCGCTGTTTCGTGCTGCGGCGCGAATCCCGGCATGGTGTCGTGGTTCGTCAAGCAGGGCCTGCTCGAGCTCGCCCGCGATCTCGGCATCGACCATAGCGAACCGGCACGCGACGACCGCAAGGGCTGGGCCAAGCTGATGAGCAAGGTCGGCGTCAAGGGCATCCATATTGCCGAGCGCGATACGCAGCGCGCTGGCGACCCGAAGCCCTTCGGCGCATTCTGGAATACGTGGTCGGTCGAAGGGTTCATTTCCGAAGGCTTGCAGCCCGCCGAACTCGGCTGGGGCACCCATGAAAAGTGGATGCCGAAAAATGCGCGCAAGCAAAAGAAGGGCAACAAGGCGGCGATTTTCCTTGAGCAGCCTGGCGCCGACACGCGCATTCGCACCTGGTGCCCGACCGAAGGCGCGCAGTTCGGCCTGCTGGTGACCCATAACGAGTCGATCTCGATCGCGGATTTCTTCACGGTGCATGACAAGAAGGGCAAGGTTTCCTACCGCCCGACCTGCCATTATGCCTATCATCCCGCGAACGTCGCGACGTTGTCGCTCGACGAGATGTTCGGTGCCGCCGGCCAGCCGCAAGCGATCCAGCACGTGCTCGACGAGTCTGAAATCGTCGATGGCGCCGATGAACTCGGCGTTCTGCTCTACGGCCATGAGAAGAACGCCTACTGGTACGGCTCGCAACTGACGATCGAGGAAGCGCGCAAGCTTGCCCCTTACCAGAACGCGACCGGACTTCAGGTCTCGTCGGCGGTCATGGCGGGGATGGTATGGGCGCTGGAAAATCCGGACGCCGGCATTGTAGAAGCCGACGAGATGGATTTCCGCCGCTGCCTCGAGGTGCAGACGCCCTATCTCGGACCGCTCAAGGGCCACTATACGGACTGGACGCCGCTCCACAACCGGCCGGGTCTGTTCAAGGAAAATCTCGACATGGATGATCCCTGGCAGTTCCGCAACATCCTCGTCCGCTCGTGACGCAAACGGCAGCCTCCGGGCTGCCGTTTTCATCCGCCTCCGAGCGTCATTCCCTACCCCTCGCCGTCATCCTCGGGCCTGTCCCGAGGATCCATCTTGCAAGAATGACTCTGCGAAGACGACCAGTAGAACCGCCGAGGGTGCGGCACCCAAGCTTCAAAGCGATTCTCCTGACCGCCTGACCGCGCCTAAGCCCATTTGCAGACATTCGCGTCAGTTTTGCACGCGGAAAGCCGTTGCGGGTCGTTCGCGTGATCGTCATCACACAACTATATGGTGGACCGGCGAAGAACGAGGCAGGAATTGATCGCATCCCTGCCTGTCGCGGTTCGAACGATCATCTAGACCCGCTGGGAACAGTGTCAAGCTGGATGCATACCGAGAGTTGAATGTCTGGATGGAACAAATGGTAGCCTCAAACACTTCACGTCTGCAACTAAACTTAGGTCTTGTTTCTGCTTGATTTTAACGGCATCTAGATATCCAGAACCATGGGAGAATATTGGATGAGACGTTTTTCGCTGCCCGTCGCCGTTACGCTTAGCCTTTCCCTTGCCGGCTGCGTGAGCGGGTCCATGCAGGATGGCGCAGGCGTGCAGGTCGCCAAGCCGACGGACGCCGTCCAGGGCCAATGGTTCGACACCTCGGGCGTCGCCTTCTCGAATTTCAACGGCGGCGTCTTCGAGACCCGCGCCAATGATACCAAGGAAAAACTCGCTGAAGGCAATTATCGCTTCGCCTCCGCCAATCTGATCGAGATCAGCATGCGCTCGCTCGCGCGCGGCACCCAGTCCAAGGTGAATTGCGCCCTCGTCAGCACCGGCCAGCTCAACTGCACCTCGTCCAGCGGCCAGCAATTTTCGCTGACGCGGCGCGGCCCGCAAACGGGCTGACGCCGAAACATTCGACCAATTGCTCGATTGCATGGCGGTCAAAGGAATGAAACCATTGCTCGTCAACCGATGCTCCACGCGCCGATTTGGAGCCAGTCAACCGGGAGCAGATCATGTCCGGAATTATTGCCCGACTTCTCGTTGCAACTTCAGTGGTTGGCCTGTCGGCCGGTGCGGCGATGGCCGACTATACGCTCAACATCCTGCATATCAACGACCAGCATTCGCGCATTGAGCCGATAAACAAGTACGATTCGACCTGCTCGGCTGAGGAAACAGCCAAGAACGAGTGCTTCGGCGGCATAGCCCGGGTCAAGGCCAAGATCGACGAGCGCCGCGCCGCGCTGTCGAAGGATGGCGGCAATGTTATCGTCCTCGATGCCGGCGACGAATTCCAGGGTTCGTTGTTCTACACGACCTACAAGGGCGACGACACCGCCGAATTCATGAACCAGATGGGCTTCGACGCGATGGCCCTCGGCAATCACGAATTTGACGACAAGCCGGAAAGCCTCGCGAAGTTCCTCGAAAAGGTGAAGTTTCCGATCATTTCCAGCAATACGGAAGCCGCGCCGGATTCGCCGATCGCCGGCAAGTTCAAGCCCTATCTCATCAAGGAGATCGGCGGCCAGAAGATTGGCATCATCTCGGCCTTGACAACCGATACGGCGGAAATATCCAGCCCTGGCCCGAGCGTGAAATTCGCGAATGAAGCCGATGCATTGCAGAAGGTTGTAGACACCCTCAAGGGCGAAGGCGTCAATAAGATCATCGCGCTCAATCACGATGGCTATCTCAGGGACAAGGAATTGGCGGCTAAGGTCGACGGCATCGACGTCATCGTCGGCGGCCACAGCCATACGCTGCTCTCCAACACCGATCCCGAAGCAATCGGCCCCTATCCGACGCTGGTCAAAGGCCCTTCCGGCCGCGATGTGCCGATCGTCCAGGCCAAATCCTATTCGAAGTATCTCGGCGAACTCAAGGTCACCTTCGACGACGAGGGCAATGTCATCAAGAGCAAGGGTGCGCCCATCCTCCTCGATTCGACCGTGACGCCTGACCCGGCCTTCGTCGCCCGTATCAAGGAACTCGCCCAGCCAATCGAGGAATTGAAGTCGCGCAAGGTCGGCGAGTCGACCGGCGTGATCGAAGCCGCCCGCGAGGTGTGCCGCGCCCGCGAATGCAGCATGGGCGATCTCGTTGCCGATGCCATGCTGGACCGGGTCAAGGGCCAGGGCGTGACGATCGCCATCATCAATGGTGGCGGCCTGCGTGCCTCGATCGATGCGGGCGACGTGACCATGGGCGAAGTGCTGACCGTGCTGCCGTTCCAGAATACGCTGGCGACATTCCAGTTGCGCGGATCGGATGTCGCTGCCGCACTCGAAAATGGTGTCAGCCAGATCGACCAGGGCGCGGGGCGCTTCCCGCAGGTTGCCGGTCTCAAATACACATTCGACATATCAAAGCCGGTCGGCAGCCGCATCTCCGATATAGCGGTGATGCAGGGCGACAGCTTTCGGCCGCTCGATCCTGGCGCAACCTATGGCGTGGTTTCGAATAATTACATGCGCGCCGGCGGCGACGGCTACAAAATCTTCTCGACGAACGCAGTCAACGCGTATGATTACGGTCCGGGACTGGAACTCGTTCTTGCCGATTATCTCGGCCAGCACGTCCCCTACAAACCCTATACGGATGGGCGCATAACGATGGCCGCGCCGGTTGTCGATCCGGTGCCAGCGCCCCCAGCGCCGCCCGAAACGCCGAAGGCGCCCGAACCGGCAAAGCCGGCCGCGCAAACCGCCGCCAATCATCATCCGGACAGCTATACGATCAAGCGCGGCGACAATTTCTGGGAGATTGCTGAGGAGATTTACGGCAAGGGCATCGAATGGAAGAAGCTTGCCGGAGCCAATCCCGGGATGAAACCGCTGAAGCTGCCGATCGGCGCGCAAATGAAGGTGCCCGGCCTTTAGCCTGATTGTACATGACCGCGCCTAAAGTGGATCCTCGGGACGAGGGCCCGAGGATGACGAGCGGAGGGGCTGGGTCGGTGGAGCAGGCGGACGCGATGCGGCGAGGGTCAAAGATTGCAGCGCGCAGCCGGGAAATCGATGAAACCCTCCGCTCCCGTAGTTGCCAATTGAAGCCGGCGGCTTCGCCGCGACGCGATCGGCTCGCGCGGGAGGCAACGCTGCGACTTGATGGCGCTGTGAGCACCGATACCATCCGCTCTAACTACTCGACCGTGATCGCCAGGACCAGCGCCACCAGCACCGCCGTCGTAACCACACTGCCATCGTCCATTCCCACTGCCGTCATCTTCGGGCCCTTGTCCCGAGGATCCATGATCATTTGTTCAGAACCACAGCATCCCTCGAGGTTGATCATCGCATCAAAATCCAAGGACAAGCATGCGGCCTTTCGCACTCTTGCAATAAAGCCTGCCCGCTCTACGTTCCACCGCGCAAGCGTGGAGTATGGATATGGCAATTTCAGACGAGGCCCGGGTGGCGGTGCGCAAGCCCGGCGATCATCCGGCAATCGAAACGTCGAAGGTCGGCGTTCTTCTCGTCAACCTTGGAACGCCCGATGGCACCGACAAGGTTTCCATGCGGCGATACCTTGCCGAATTTCTTTCGGACAAGCGCGTCATCGAGTGGCCGCGGGCCATCTGGCTGCCGGTGCTCTACGGGATCGTGCTCAACACCCGCCCGAAGAAATCCGGCGCGCTCTACGACAAGATCTGGAACCGCGAGCGCAATGAGTCGCCCTTGCGCACCTATACGCGTTCGCAAAGCGAAAAACTCGCCGCAGCGCTTTCCGCCCATCCCAACGTCGTCGTCGACTGGGGCATGCGCTATGGCCGGCCCTCCATCGAGGAAGCGCTGCAGCGGCTCGACCGGCAGGGCTGCAAACGTATCGTCCTGTTCCCGCTCTACCCGCAATATTCAGCGACGACCACGGCAACGGTGAACGACAAGTTCTTCGAGGCGCTGGTCAAAATGCGGTTCATGCCGGCGACCCGTACCGTTCCTTCCTATCAGGACGAGCCGGCCTATATCGATGCCCTGGCGACCTCGATCGAAAAGCACTACGCGTCGCTGAGCTATGAGCCCGAATTGCTCATCGCTTCCTATCACGGCATCCCGCAAAGCTACTTCAAGCGCGGTGATCCCTATCCATGCCACTGCTGGAAGACGACGCGACTGCTGCGCGAACGGCTCGGCTGGGGCGAAGACAGGCTTATCACCACCTTCCAGTCGCGTTTCGGCCCGGAGGAATGGATGCAACCCTATACCGACAAGACGTTGGAGCAGCTTGCCAAGGACGGAGTGAAGTCCGTCGCCGTCTTCAATCCGGGCTTCGTTGCCGATTGCCTCGAAACACTAGAAGAGATTGCCGGCGAAGGCGCGGAAATCTTCCATCACAATGGCGGCGTGAATTTCACGCATGTCCCCTGCCTGAATGATTCGCAGGAAGGCATGAAGGTCATCGAGACCCTTGTGCGCCGCGAATTGCAGGGCTGGATTTAGAGGGACCCCGCGGGCTCGCTCGAATCGCTGCTTTGTTCTATCTTGCGCTTGCCGGCTCACGGGCGGTAACATTTCGTAACGCCGCTTGAGCGGTTGTCGGCCAGGGAGAGCAGCATGCCGTTGAGCGGATTCGACTTCACCATACCGGTTCTGGTCATCCTTGTGCTCGTGGTCCTGTTTGCCGGCGTCAAGACGGTGCCCCAGGGCTATAATTACACCGTCGAGCGCTTCGGCCGCTATACGCGCACGCTCGCGCCGGGTCTCAACCTGATCGTGCCCTTCTTCGACCGCATCGGCGCCAAGCTCAACATGATGGAGCAGGTGCTTGACGTTCCGACCCAGGAAGTCATTACCAAGGACAATGCCAACATTGCCGTCGACGGCATCGCCTTCTACCAGATCCTCAACGCGCCGCAGGCGGCCTATCAGGTGAGCGGCCTGCAGAACGCCATTCTCAACCTGACGATGACGAATATCCGCACGGTCATGGGCTCGATGGTGCTCGACGAACTTCTCTCCAACCGTGATGCAATCAATGACCGGCTGCTGCGCGTCGTCGACGAGGCGGCGCATTCGTGGGGCATCAAGATGACACGCGTCGAGATCAAGGATATCAACCCGCCAAAGGATCTGCTCGATTCAATGGCAAGGCAGATGAAAGCCGAGCGCGACAAGCGTGCGGTCGTTCTTGAAGCCGAAGGCACGCGGGCGGCGCAAATCCTGCGTGCCGAAGGTCTGAAACAGTCGCAGATTCTCGAGGCTGAAGGGCGGCGCGAAGCCGCCTTCCGCGAGGCGGAAGCGCGCGAGCGCCTGGCGGAAGCCGAGGCCAAGGCGACGGAAATCGTCTCTGCCGCCATTGCGGGTGGAAACGTCCAGGCGCTCAATTATTTCGTTGCCCAGAAATACACCGAAGCTTTCGGCAAGTTTGCTGGAAGCTCCAACCAGAAGATCATCTTCATGCCGATGGAAGCGTCTTCACTCGTCAGCACGCTGGGAGGCATTGGCGCGCTCGCGCGCGATGTCTTCGGCGACGGCGCGCAACCGGCTTCGCCATCACCCTCGACGCCACCGGTGCGCGGCCGAACGGTGCCCGGTACTGGCGGAACGAATAGCTGACGCCGGCGAAGGAGCATAGCCATGCTTGAGCGCCTGTTTACCGAACTTGGGCCATGGAACTGGGTGGTGCTCGGCCTCGTGCTGATGATCTTCGAAGTTGCGGCGCCCGGCATCTTTTTCCTGTGGTTCGGCATCGCAGCCATCATCGTCGGCGGGCTCGCGATCCTCTTTGCCGAGGCGCTCGGGCTTACCTGGCAAATCCAGGTCATCATCTTCCTTGTGCTTTCCGTAATTGCCGTCTTCATCGGCCGCAAGCTTATCGGCGCGACAGATGCCGTCTCCGACGAGCCATTGCTGAATCGCCGCGCCGAACAGATGGTCGGTCTTGTCGTCACGCTGGAGGAAGCAACCGTCAACGGACGCGGCAGAGCCCGCGTCGGCGATAGTCTGTGGCGGGTTAACGGACCGGATCTCGCCGCCGGCACGCGCGTGCGCATAACCGCCGTCGATCATGGGATCCTGGTCGTCGAAGCAGCCTAGGCCGCTCCAATACGCAACAGGTCGTGGAAATGCACGATCCCAACCGGATAGTTCTTCTCGGTCACGATCAGCGCGCCAATATTGTGCTGGTTGAGTAGCGCAAGGGCGGCGCTCGCCAGCATGGTCGGGGGCACGGTCTTCGGATTGCGCGTCATGATGTCTTCGACATTCATGGCGATGAGGTTGCGATGCAGGTTGCGCGACAGATCGCCGTCGGTGATTATGCCCGCGAGCGTACCTTCCTCGTTCTGCACTGCAATGCAGCCGAAGCGCTTGGCTGCGAACACCTTCATTGCGTCGGGAATGGGCGTTCCGAGCGGAACAAGCGGTATCTGGTCGCCGCTATGCATGATCTCGCGTACATGGGTCAGGCTGGCGCCGAGCGACCCGCCCGGATGGAAGGTCTTGAAATCCCCGGCGGTGAAACCGCGTGCCTCCAGCAATGCGATGGCAATCGCATCGCCCATGGCAAGCTGCATCAGCGTCGATGTCGTCGGCGCAAGACCATGCGGACAGGCTTCCGTCACGCGGGGCAACAGCAACACCACATCGGCGGCATTCGCCAAGGCCGACGTCTCGCCGGCCGTCACCGCAATCAGCGGAATACGGAAGCGCATCGCATAACTGACGATGCCCTTGAGTTCCGCCGTCTCGCCCGACCATGACAGGGCAATGATCGCATCGTCGACCGCGATCATGCCGAGATCGCCGTGATTTGCCTCCGAGGGATGCACGAAGAACGCCGGCGTGCCGGTCGAAGCAAATGTCGCCGCTAGTTTCGAACCGATATGGCCGCTCTTGCCGACCCCGGTCACGATGATCCGCCCGCGGATCGAGGCGATCTTTTCGATGGCGCGGCAGAACGGTTCGGCCAACGGGCCGCCGAGCGCTTCGCTCAGCGCAACGAGACCGTCGGTTTCGGTTGAGATGGTCCGTTTGGCGGATTCGACCGCTGCGGATTTGTCGAGATCGGTGTGATTGATAGCCTGCATGGCGAGAACCGTTAGCGCTTTGCATCCCGGCTGTCCAATTTTTGTTCAAGGCAATGCCCGGGAATGGCATCGAACGACCGCGAATTAGCAGGTCATTAACCATGCCTCTTTACCATCCCTCAACGTTCGAACTCATTGGCAAACCTGCATATGCATCCTCGGCACCCACGTTTGGAAGCCCCGCCTGGCGGCAGCTTCAGACCTGCCAGCATCGTCTGTCTCCTGACAGCGCTGCTCGGCACGACCGTGCTTGCCCCCCACGCACTTGCCCAGCAACAGGCCCCCCTGCGCGGTCCCGTCGGCGAAAATGTGCTGCAGGCACAGAGCAATAGCCGGCGCATTCTCGCCCAGAATACCGTTCCGCCGACGGGCACCCCACCTCCCGACAGCGGTATCCCCTCGCGACCCTACGAACCCTTGAGCCCCGGCGCGCTTCCGCCTGGGACGGGCGATGAAGGTCTTGGCTTGCGCGGCGTTCCGCCGGACAGCGATCTCCTGCCTTCCGGCCCCGCCGATGACAGCAACAATCTTGGCGCCCAGTCACCGCCAGTCGATCAGTTCGGACCGATTCCCGAGGACAGGGCGGCACGCACCGTGGCGTCGCGTCGCCTCCGCGCGGCTGTTGACGAGGCGACGACCAATTCGATCCCAAACCCGCCGATCGAGCAGAACCGGGAGGCAAACCCGCCAGCGGGCCCGGCCGAGCGCGACAATCTGCCGGAACCCGCCATCGAACGGCGCGCCATTCGCCCCGATCCAGAACCTTTTGCGCCTTTTGGCATTAGAGCCGGCACGGTAACGCTGCGCCCGTCGATCAGCACGGGGCTCCGCGCCACGACCAATGCCGACGGCAGTTCCGATGGGTCCGGCGCGCTTTTGTCGGAAACGCGCCTGCGCGCCCGCGCCACAACCGATTGGTCGCGTCATTCCGCCTGGCTGGATTTTGATGGCCTCTACGACAAATCCCTCGCCGGCGAGGACTATTCGGCACCCAACATCGCCCTGCGCAGCGGATTTCAGCTCGACCTCGGCGCGCGCACCACGGTAAAGGGCGAGGTCGGCTATCGCTACCGGCAGGAAGACCCAAGCGCGCCCACGACGATCGTCGGCACCTCGAATCGCCCGGCCGTGCAGGATATCGACGCCAACCTTGGGGTGCGCCGGGAATTCGGCCAATTCTTCGCCGACGTCAAAGGCAATGTCGACCACACCACCTACGGCAATGCCGAATTCTCCGACGGCACCACAACGAGCCAGAAGGACCGGGACAATACCTTTGCGAGTGTCGCGTTGCGCGGCGGCTTTGAAATGTCGCCGGCGATCAAGCCGTTCGCCGAGGTAGAAATCGGCAAACTGATGTATGATGAAGCCGTCGATTCCAATGGTTTCCGCCGCTCCGGCATGCGCACGGGGCTGCGCGGCGGCGTCGAGCTCGATATCCGTGAAAAGCTGACGGGAGAACTGGCGCTCGGCTATCTGCGCCAGGACATCGAGGACGATCGCCTTAATGCTGTCGAAGGCCTCAGCGTTGATGGGGCGATCAAATGGTCGCCGCAGCGAGGAACCGACGTCGATATCGGCCTTCTCACCCGCATCGAAGGGGCGACGGCACCCGGCGATAGCGGCTCTGTTTTCTATGAAGGCACGGTCGGCATCAAGCGGCAGGCGCGCGCCAATCTCGATTTCAAGGCTAATCTCTTCGTTTCGCTGCGCGACAACAAGGACGATACCGGCTGGGACAAGGGTTTCGGTGCCGAGATCGGCGCTACCTATTGGTTCAACCGTTTCTTCGGTCTTGATATCAGCGCCCGTCACGAACTGACGCGCAGCGAGGTGGACACCCGCAATACGAACGAGACCAGCATATTCGTAGGGGTCACGCTCCAACGATAGGCGGCCATGGCGAGGCCGGCCCTTTGCGTCCGGAAGTCAGCGGCACTCCGCGACTGACACGGCGTTCGTACACCCCACTGCTATCTACCCACCACCGCCGTCATGCGCGCGCCCTTGTCCCGAGGACCCACGATGACGGCAGATAGGGGAAAATTCCGTGACGGCGCGGACCACGAACAAGGATGCCGGCGGAGAGGAGACAGAGAGAGCGGGAGCCCCCAGTCGAGGCTCCCCGCCAAACGCCCACTCAGTCCTTCGGCTGGATCGTCTTCAGCATATTGCCGATATTGTCGATAACGCCGCCGCGGATGTCGTTGCGCCACAGGGCAAAGGCGACATTGGCTTCGACGAAACCTTCCTTCGACCCGGTGTCATAGGTACGTCCCCGGAAGTGGTAGCCGAAGAAGTCCTGTTCCTTCGTCAACTTCAGCATGGCGTCGGTCAACTGAATTTCATTGCCTGCGCCCCGCTCCTGATGCTCGAGAATGTCGAAGATTTCCGGCTGGAGGATGTAACGGCCATTGATGTAAAGATTGGACGGCGCCGTGCCCTTGGCCGGCTTCTCGACCATCTCGGTCAATTCGAAACCCTTGCCGACCGGCCTGCCCTGACCGACAATGCCGTATTTATGCGTTTCGGCCGGATCGCATTCCTGCACGGCGATGACATTGCCGCCTGACTGGTTATAGAGCTCCACCATATCGGCCATGCAACCGGTCGATTCGGGCTGCATGATCATGTCAGGGAGCAATAGCGCGAATGGCTCATCGCCGACGATGTCGCGTGCGCACCAGACCGCATGGCCAAGCCCCATGGGCACCTGCTGGCGGGTGAAGCTCGTTGTTCCCGGTCCTGGCTGGATGCCTTGGAGTTCCTCGAGAAGTCCGGTCTTGCCGCGTTCTGCGAGCGTGGCATAGAGCTCGTACTGCGCGTCGAAATAATCCTCGATGACAGCCTTGTTGCGTCCGGTCACGAAAATGAAATGCTCGATGCCGGCCTCGCGCGCCTCATCCACCACATATTGGATGACCGGCTTGTCGACAACGGTCAGCATTTCCTTGGGAATGGATTTTGTCGCTGGGAGCACGCGGGTACCAAAACCCGCAACTGGAAAGACGGCCTTACGGATTTGCTTTCTCGTCGTCATCGTTACCTCGTCAGTGTTGCACGCTTCGATTACTGACGATGCATTCTGCACAAGATGCAAGCGAACAGTATCATTTCAAATTTACGCATAAACTTGTACAAAACCGCCGCCGGCTCTGGGTTTATGCGCTAGACAATTCGGTCTCAAAGACCCAAAATACATAACGCTGTAAAATAAATATTCGTTGCCGTTGTTAATGTAGCCTGGCAGCGCGCGTTTGCCGATGCATGGTAAACCAATTCCTAACTTTGCCATGTCTATTTTATCGTTTGACCCAAAAATGTGGAAACACAGTTCGAGGAGAAAACATAATGGTGAGTTCAACGGGGTTCGCACGGCGCGTCATGATCGCTGCAGCGGTTGCATGCCTTGGACTGGCAGGATCGACGGGGATCGCGGCAGCCGACGCGAAGTTCCAAAGCTGGATACAGGATTTTCGCGCAACCGCGTTGAGCAGCGGCATTTCCGCTGCCACCTACCAGCGTGCCTTCGCCGGCGTGACGGAGATCGACCCGGAAGTCCTGCAGAAGGCTCAATTTCAGCCGGAATTTACCGAACCGGTCTGGGGCTATCTCGACAATCGTGTGAATGAGCATTCGGTGCAGACGGGCCGCGAAATGGCGCGCAAGTATAGCCGCTGGCTCGGAGCGATCGAAAAATCCTTCGGGGTCGATCGCAACATCCTGCTTGCCATCTGGTCGATGGAAACCAATTTCGGCGAGATCATGAAACGCGACGATGTGATGCGCGACGCGGTGCGTTCGCTTGCGACGCTCGCTTATGCCGATCCGCGCCGGGCAAAATATGCGCGCACGCAACTTGTCGCAGCGATGAAAATTCTGCAGACCGGTGACATCGACCGCAGCCATCTGACGGGTTCGTGGGCGGGCGCGCTCGGTCACACCCAGTTCATTCCGACCAGCTATCTTGCATACGCGGTGGACATGGACGGCAATGGCAAACGCGACATCTGGAATTCCGTACCCGATGCGCTCGCCACTGCCGCAAACCTCTTGCGCAAGAATGGCTGGGAGAGCGGCCGCACCTGGGGCTATGAAGTTGTCCTGCCGGCCGGCCGCAAACTCCCCGGCGGCTCGCACACCATCGCCGAATGGCAGCAGCTTGGCGTCGTGCGCGCCAATGGCAAGCCCTTCCCCCGCGGCAGCGAGAAGGCGACGCTTAAGGTGCCGGACGGTCGTGCCGGCCCTTCGTTCCTGATGACACGCAACTTCTTCGTGTTGAAGAACTATAACAATGCCGACAAGTATGCGCTCGCCGTGGGTTTGCTCGCCGACCAGATCGCCGGTGCCCCGGGCTTGCGCCAGGACTGGAACCGCCCCTTCACGCCGATCACCATGAAGGAGCGCGAAGAATTGCAGAGCCATTTGCGCGAACTCGGCTATTATGACGGCAAGGTCGATGGCAAGATCGGTACGAGCTCGCGGGATGCCATCCAGGCGTTCCAGAAGCAGATGGGACTCGATCCGGACGGTCATCCCAGCAAGGAAGTGCTGACCGTCATCCGGAAAAAATAGCTAAGTGAAGCAGATGATTGGGTTTGGCAGGTGCAGATTTCGTTCGCGGGTGGGTTCACGTCCCGCTCTCCTGCTGGCTTGCCCTGCTGCAACGCCAACCGTCCTTCGGTCGCCGTCGCTGCTTGCAATCGCCATTGCCCTCGCCGGCACCTTCCTCTTCATCGAACACGCAACTGCTCGCACGCTGCTCGACATGTTGTTCGGGCCGCGTATCTACCGCGAAAACACAGACCGCCTGATCGATGACGGCAGGCGCGCCCGTCCGCCGAGCAAGAGCAGGCCGCCGCTAAAGCGCGCCCGCCCGCGGCCGGACACGGTAAGGACATCGCCGGTTCCCAACAGCGAGGCTCCGATCCAGGCAAAATTGCCCGACGCAAAGCCGGTGCTGGTCGTCGGCGACTTCATGGCCGGCAGCCTCGCTGAAGGGCTCGATGCCGCGTTCATCGATGCACCGGGCGTGCGCGTGATCGACAAGGCCGATGGGTCTTCGGGTTTCGTGCGCAGCGATCATCGTGATTGGCCGGCCTCCATCGGCGAAATGATCGCCAAGGAAAAACCGGCCGTGGTGGTCATCATGATCGGGGCCAATGATCGCCAGCAATTCTCGGATGGCAAGGTGCTCCTAACCGACGACTGGACTAAGGAATACCAGGCGCGGATGAACGGCTTTCTCGATGCGGTGAAGAAGGCTGGCCAACCTGTCGTATGGGTGGGCCAGCCTGCCTTCAAATCGAAAAGCATCACCAACGACGTCCTCGCCTTCAACGAGTTCTATCGCAATGCTACCGAAAAGGCGGGGGGCACTTTTGTCGATGTCTGGGACGGTTTTGTCGATCAGAGTGGCAACTTCACCCTGTCCGGCTTCGATGTTTCCGGCCAGACGGCGCGCCTGCGCAACAATGACGGTATTGGCATGACTGCCGCCGGTAAACGCAAGCTGGCATTCTACGTGGAAAAGCCGCTGCGGCAGATGCTCGGCAATGCAACGTCGCCGGACATTGCCGCGATCAAACCGGGTGCTCCGGTTCAGGCACTGACCGGCGCGCCGGGGGCGCCCGCCAAGATCGACCGGCTTGCTCCGGTCAGCCTCAACGATCCGGAACTGGACGGTGGCACCGATCTGCTCGGCGCTGCTCCCCGTCCGGCAGTTGGCGGCGACAAATCCGCGCGCGACCGGCTCGTCATCGACGGCGTAGCGCCCGAGGGGCAGCCCGGCCGGGTCAACGATTTTTCATGGCCGAAACAATGAGGCCTCTATCGCCATTTCTTCTTAAGACGGTGTCTTCGCTTCGGCCTCGGACGGGGCCTTGACCGGGATATAGATGACCGGCATCGGCTGAGGCTGATCGATGGCGCTGGTGGCGACGGAAGCCTTTGCGGGCGCATCGCCCTGAACGGCAGCTTCCGTGACATCGTTGCATGCGGCTAGGCCAAGCAAGGCGGCAGTAAGCAGAATTCTCAAATACATTGGTTAAATACTCCACGACAAACTGGTCTATGAACGGTCTGGCGACCTAAATCAATTAGTCAAAAGTTTAATAGTGATGGGTCTCGAGCTCGGTAAAGCCGAAATCGACAGGGTTTGCGACCGGCACGCGATTTAAGACGTGCCGGCCCTTTGCGTCAGCGGGGGAGGACCGAGGAACCCATGATCGCGGCGTCGATGGCATGGGCAGCCTGGCGGCCTTCGCGAATAGCCCATACGACCAGCGACTGACCGCGGCGCACGTCGCCGGCGACATAGAGCTTGTCGACACTGGTCCGATAGTTCTTGTCGTCGGCGGAGACGGAACGATTGCCGCGCCGGTCGGCGCGCATGTCGAGTGAGCCCGAGAGCTCCTTGACGATATTGTTCTCGAATGGGCCGGAGAAGCCGATGGCGATGAACGCAAGATCGGCCCTGATGAAGAAGTCCGTTCCGGGGATCGGCTTGCGGGCCTCATCGACTTCGCAGCACTTCACATGGGTCAAGCTGCCGTTTTCGCCGATGAATTCGAGCGTCGCCACCTGGAATTCGCGATCCGCGCCTTCAGCCTGTGAGGATGACGTGCGCATCTTGGTCGCCCAGTAGGGCCAGACGCTGAGCTTGTCTTCCCTTTCCGGCGGCTGCGGGCGAATATCGAGCTGCGTAACCTTTACAGCGCCCTGGCGGAAGGCTGTACCGACGCAGTCGGACGCCGTATCGCCGCCACCGACCACGACCACATGCTTGCCCGACGCGACGATTGGATCGCTCGGCCAGGCGACCGACTCGATGTTCTCGCGGCCGATGCGCCGGTTCTGCTGGACGAGATAATGCATGGCGTCGTGGACGCCCTCGAACTCAGCGCCGGGAATGCCGGCCGGACGGGGGGTTTCGGCGCCACCGCAGTAAAGCACCGCATCATAGGTATCGATAAGCTCCTGGACCGGCTTGTCCACGCCAACGTTCACGCCGCAGAAGAAGGTCACGCCCTCGCCTTCCATCTGCGCGATGCGCCGGTCGATGAAATGCTTCTCCATCTTGAAATCGGGGATACCATAGCGCAGCAGACCGCCCGGGCGGCTTTCCCGCTCGTAGACATGTACCTCGTGGCCGGCGCGGCCAAGCTGCTGGGCGGCGGCAAGGCCCGCCGGACCCGAGCCGATGACCGCGACATTCTTGCCGGTCTTGGCAAGAGCCGGCTGGGGAATGATGAAACCCTTTTCATAGGCCTTGTCGGCAATCGCCTGCTCCACCGTTTTGATCGAGACCGGTACGTCCTCGAGGTTGAGCGTGCAGGCTTCCTCACAAGGCGCGGGGCAGATACGGCCGGTAAACTCCGGAAAGTTATTGGTGGAGTGAAGATTGCGGATCGCCTCATCCCAATTGTCGTTGTAGACGAGATCGTTCCAGTCCGGAATCTGATTGTGGACCGGACAGCCCGTCGGTCCATGGCAGAATGGAATGCCGCAATCCATGCAGCGCGCCGCCTGCTTCTTCACTTCGCTGTCCGACATCGGGATCGTAAACTCCCGGAAATGCCGTATGCGATCCGACGCAGGCTGATACTTGCCAACCTGCCGGTCGATCTCGAGAAAACCTGTAACCTTACCCATAAAACTTCTCTCCCTCGCCTCTCGGGGGACTACCCTCGCCTTTTCAGGGGTTAGGGCAGCATTTGCCCCATGCCGAGCGTCTTGATGAGACACTCGAAGCATGGTGCTTGTTGACTTTATTCGGCTGCGACGCCCATGCGCATGCGCTCCATATCTTCGAGCGCGCGACGGTATTCGACCGGCATGACTTTTACGAATTTCGGCCGGAAGCTTTCCCAATTGTCGAGAATTTCCTTCGCCCGCGCCGAACCGGTGTAGTGCATGTGGTTCGAAATCAGTTGCACAAGCCGTTCCTCGTCGTGCCTCGTCATATTGGCGGAGACATCGACGCGACCCTTGTGCATGAGATCGCCGCCGTGATGATGCAACTTTTCGAGAATGTCGTCCTCTTCCGGAACCGGTTCGAGTTCGACCATCGCCATGTTGCAGCGCTGCGCAAAATCACCGGCTTCGTCGAGCACATAGGCGACACCGCCCGACATGCCCGCCGCGAAGTTGCGCCCGGTCTGGCCAATGACGACGACGACCCCGCCGGTCATGTACTCGCAGCCATGGTCACCCGTGCCTTCGACGACGGCAATCGCCCCCGAGTTGCGCACGGCAAAACGTTCGCCGGCGACGCCGCGGAAATATGCCTCGCCCTCAATGGCCCCGTAAAGCACGGTATTGCCGACGATGATCGAGTTTTCCGGGACGATCCTGGTGTTTTCCGGCGGTCGGATGACTATGCGTCCGCCGCAAAGGCCCTTGCCGACATAGTCGTTGCCATCGCCGATAAGATCGAACGAAATGCCCCGCGCGAGGAAGGCGCCGAAGGATTGCCCGGCCGTCCCATGGAATTTGACCGAAATGGTTTCGTCCTTGAGCCCCTTGTGCCGGTAGCGCTTGGCCACTTCGCCCGAAAGCATGGCACCGGCCGAGCGATCGACGTTCTTGATGTCCATCTCGATCCTCACCGGGATCTTGCTTTCGAGCGCGGTCCTTGCCTGCTCGATCAGCTTGCGATCAAGAATATCGACGATCGGATGGTTCTGCCGCTCGGTCCACCGCGTCTTTTCTTCGGGCGCCTCGGGCTTGTGGAAGATGCGGGTGAAGTCGAGACCCTTGGCCTTCCAATGTTCGATTGCCTCGCGCTTCTCGAGGAGTTCGGTCTTGCCGACGATCTCTTCGAGCCGGGTGTAGCCCATTTCGGCGAGGAACTGCCGCACCTCTTCCGCCATGTAGAAGAAGAAGTTGATGACATGCTCGGGCGTACCCTTGAAGCGCTTGCGCAATACCGGGTCCTGCGTCGCGACGCCGACCGGGCAGGTGTTGAGGTGGCACTTGCGCATCATGATGCAGCCCGCCGCGATGAGCGGCGCTGTCGAGAAGCCGAACTCGTCGGCGCCAAGCAGGGCACCGATGATCACGTCGCGTCCCGTGCGCAGACCGCCATCGACTTGCAGTGCGATGCGCGAGCGCAAGCCGTTGAGGACGAGCGTCTGCTGCGTCTCGGCAAGGCCCATTTCCCAGGGGCTGCCCGCATGCTTCAGCGAAGTCAGGGGCGACGCACCGGTTCCGCCGTCATAGCCGGAAATGGTGATGTGATCGGCGCGCGCCTTGGCCACACCGGCCGCGACCGTACCGACGCCGACCTCGGAGACCAGCTTCACCGAAACATCCGCCTCGGGGTTGACGTTCTTGAGATCGTAGATCAGCTGCGCCAAATCTTCGATCGAATAGATGTCATGGTGCGGCGGCGGCGAGATAAGGCCAACGCCGGGCGTGGAGTGCCGGGTCTTCGCCACGGTCGCATCGACCTTGTGACCGGGCAACTGTCCGCCCTCGCCGGGCTTGGCACCCTGCGCCACCTTGATCTGCATCATGTCGGAGTTGACAAGGTACTCCGTCGTCACTCCGAAGCGACCCGATGCCACCTGCTTGATGGCCGACCGTTCCGGGTTTGGCTTGCCGTCCGGCAGCGGGTAGAAGCGGTCTGGTTCCTCGCCGCCCTCGCCGGTGTTGGACTTGCCGCCAATCCGGTTCATGGCGATGGCGAGCGTCGTATGCGCCTCGCGGCTGATCGAGCCGAATGACATCGCGCCCGTCGAGAACCGCTTGACGATCTCTTTAGCCGGCTCAACATCGTCGATCGGTACCGGCTTACGGCCCGCATCTGTTGCGACCCTGATCTTGAAAAGGCCGCGAATTGTCTGCGCACGTGCCGACTGGCTGTTTACGAGGTCCGAGTATTCCTTGAACGTTGTGGCCGATTCCGTGCGCACCGCATGCTGCAGCTTGGCGACCGCATCGGGCGACCACAGATGCGCCTCGCCGCGAATGCGGTAGGCATATTCGCCGCCGACCTCAAGCGTGCTCGACAGGACAGGATCGTTGCCGAACGCATCGCGGTGACGGCGCACCGTTTCCTCGGCAACTTCCTCGAGACCAACGCCCTCGATGGTTGTTGCCGTGCCAAAGAAGAAGCGGTCGACAAAATCAGTCTTCAGGCCAACGGCGTCGAAAATCTGCGCACCGCAATAGGACTGATAGGTGGAGATGCCCATCTTGGACATAACCTTGAGGATGCCCTTGCCGATCGACTTCATGTAGCGCGAAACGACTTCCTTGGCGTCGACCTCCGGCGGGAACTCGCCGCGCTTGTGCATGTCGAGCAGGGTGTCGAACGCGAGGTAAGGGTTGATCGCCTCCGCGCCATAGCCGGCGAGGCAGCAGAAATGGTGCACTTCGCGCGGCTCGCCCGATTCCACGACGAGCCCCACCGAGGTGCGCAGGCCCTTGCGGATCAGGTGATGGTGGACTGCGGCCGTCGCCAAAAGGGCGGGGATCGGTATGCGGTCCGGACCAACCTGGCGGTCGGAAAGGATGATGATGTTGTAGCCGCCATGGACGGCAGCTTCAGCTCGGTCGCACAGGCGTTCGACCGCACCGGCGAGACCGGCAGCACCTTCATCGACGCTATAGGCTATGTCGAGCGTCTTCGTATCGAACCGATCTTCGGTGTGGCCGATGGAACGGATCTTCTCGAGGTCGCCGTTGGTCAGGATCGGCTGGCGCACCTCCAGCCGCTTGCGGCGCGAGGAGCCGACGAGATCGAAGATGTTCGGACGCGGGCCGATGAACGAGACCAGGCTCATGACCAGTTCCTCGCGGATCGGGTCGATCGGCGGGTTGGTGACCTGGGCGAAGTTCTGCTTGAAATAGGTATAGAGCAGCTTCGACTTGTCCGACATGGCCGAAATCGGCGTGTCAGTGCCCATCGAACCGATTGCTTCCTGGCCCGTCGTCGCCATGGGCGACATCAGGAGGCGCGTGTCCTCCTGCGTATAGCCAAACGCCTGCTGGCGATCGAGAAGGCTCACATCCTTGCGCAGCGCGCGCGGCTCGACCGGGCTCAGTTCTTCAAGAATGAGCTGCGTGTTCTTCAGCCACTGCTTGTAGGGGTGACGGGTCGCGATTTCTGACTTGATCTCCTCGTCAGAAACGATGCGCCCCTTCTCGATGTCGATCAGCAGCATGCGGCCGGGCTGCAGGCGCCACTTCTTGACGATCTTTTCTTCCGGCACCGGCAAGACACCGGCTTCCGACGCCATGATGACGTAATCATCGTCGGTCACGATATAGCGCGCGGGACGCAAGCCGTTGCGATCGAGCGTCGCCCCGATCTGGCGGCCATCGGTAAAGGCAATCGCCGCCGGGCCATCCCATGGCTCCATCAACGCCGCATGATATTCGTAGAACGCCTTGCGCTCTTCCGACATCAGCTTGTTGCCGGACCAGGCCTCGGGAATGAGCATCATCATCGAATGCGCGAGCGAATAGCCGCCCTGGAACAGGAACTCCAGCGCGTTGTCGAAGCAGGCGGTATCGGACTGACCCTCATAGGAAATAGGCCAAAGCTTGGAGATGTCGTTGCCGAAATACTCGCTGTCGACCGAGGCCTGGCGTGCCGCCATCCAGTTGACGTTGCCGCGCAGCGTGTTGATCTCGCCATTGTGCGCGACCATGCGATAGGGATGCGCCAGCTTCCATGACGGGAAGGTGTTCGTAGAAAACCGCTGGTGGACAAGAGCAAGCGCGCTTTCAAAGCGCGGATCCTTCAGATCCCTGTAGTAGGCACCAACCTGATAAGCGAGGAACATCCCCTTGTAGACGATGGTCCGCGCCGACATCGAGACGACGTAGAAATCGCTCTCCTTGCCGCCGTTCTCCTGGTAGATGCGGTTCGAGATGACCTTGCGCAGGACAAAGAGCCTGCCCTCGAAATCCTCGTTGGTTTCGATATTGGGGTTGCGGCCGATGAAGACCTGCCGGTGGAACGGTTCGGTCGCCGCAATATGCGGTGCCTTCGACAGCGAGGAATTGTCGACCGGCACGTCGCGAAAGCCAATCAGCGACTGGCCTTCCGAAGCGATTACCTCCGAAATGACGGTTTCGATATGCGCCCGCTCTTCCGCATCCTGCGGCATGAACAGGTAACCGACCGCATAATGGTTGACCGGGGGCAGCTCAACACCTTTTTCGGCCCATTCGGCCCGGAAAAACGCGTCTGGAATCTGGACGAGCATGCCTGCGCCATCGCCCATGAGCGGGTCGGCGCCAACCGCACCGCGGTGGGTGAGGTTTTCGAGCATGAACAGGCCGTCTTCGATGATCTTGTGCGACTTCACGCCCTTCATATGCGCAACGAAGCCGACGCCGCAGGCGTCATGCTCATTGCGCGGATCGTAAAGGCCCTGTTTTGATGGAATACCCGACGATTTATTGGTTTTGACCGCACGAGTCTGTACGGCCTGAGCAAGTTCAGTCGTTACAGATGGCGTCAAATCCGTCATCGTCAATTCCTCCAATTCGGCCCATTGCGGGCGGTCAATCTCTCATGGGACGGAATAGCATAATTCCAGTCCCGCCTCGGTGCGGCATATCTTCCGGTTGCAGGCTGCGGTCACCATTCTAGGGACGGAAGCAAGATTGCCCACCATCCCGTCTCGGTTCACGCAAATAGGACAGCAATGCTGTCTTATTGTGGTATGCCAGAATAAACGCCATCACACAAGATGGAAAAGTAAAAAATATGCGCACTGCGCGAAACATCATTGCGCAAAAGACCGCCAAAGTATCGCGATAGTTTCGGTTAGGGTGATTTCCGCCAAAAATGCCAAGGAAAACAGCTGCTTCCTCCGCAGCCTCATGCGAGCATGGCTTTCCACGCGTCTGCTAAAGGGATATGCCAGCCGCATCAGATCGTATTGCAGGACAATCTCATGCATTTTGCTTCCGACAATTGGGCCGGCGCCCACCCCAAGATCGCTGAAAGCCTCGTCAAGAATGCAGGCGGCTTTGTGCCGGCCTATGGGTCGAGCGCGCTCGACAAGGCCGTGGAACAAACCTTTTGCGAGATATTCGAACGTGAGGTCGCGGTTTTCTTCGTTGGAACCGGCACGGCGGCCAATTCTCTGGCGCTCGCAAGCTTTGCCAAGCCGGGCGGGATGACGTTCACGCACCGGGAAGCGCACCTTATTGGCGATGAGGCCGGGGCTCCCGAGTTCATCAGCGCAGGCGCGCGCCTGCGTCCCGTTGATGGGGCGACCGGACGCATGGATTTGAATAACCTCAGATCCGCTCTTGAACCCGTCACGCCCGGTAACGTCTTTATCGGCCAGGCGATGGGCGTGTCTATTACCCAGGCCACCGAGATCGGAACGCTCTACGAACTCGCCGACATTGCCGCGATCTCCGCGCTCTGCCGCGAGCACGATCTGCCGCTGCATATGGATGGCGCCCGCTTTGCCAATGCACTGGTCTCGCTTGGGTGCTCGCCGGCAGACATGACCTGGCGGCAGGGTGTGGACATAGTCTCGTTCGGCGGCACCAAGAACGGCTGCTGGTGCGCCGAAGCGTTGGTGTTCATGGACCCGGCAAAAGCGGAGGGCTTCCCCTTCCTGCGCAAGCGCGTCGCCCAACATTTTTCAAAATCGCGTTTCATCGCCGCCCAGTTCGAGGCTTACTTCGCCGGTGGCCTATGGCTGGAACTTGCGGCCCACGCCAATGCCATGAGTGCCCGCCTCGCTGGCCATATTCGCGCATCAAAGCAACTACGCCTCGCCTGGGAGCCACGCGCAAACGAGGTGTTTCCCGTGATGCCAAAAGAGACTGCGGTAAAACTGCGGGAAGCAGGCGCTGTATTTCACGATTGGCGAGCGCCGCATTTTGAATCAAAGGTTGCCGCTGAAGGCGAATCGCTCGTTCGGCTGGTCACTAGTTTTGCAACGACGCCGGATGAAGTAGACCGCTTCGGCGCCCTCATCGCATGAAAAAAGCGGCGCTTTCACGCCGCTTTCTCCCGTTGCACCTGCCAATCGCTTAGCGGGCGGCTTTAGCTTCAATCTGCTTGGCTTCCGTGTCCGACAGGGAAGTCACGGCAATCTTGCGCGGCTTCATCTCTTCCGGGATTTCGCGCTTGAGATCGATGTGCAGCAGGCCGTTTTTCAGGCTGGCACCACTGACCTCGACGAAATCGGCAAGATGGAAGCGGCGTTCGAAAGCCCGCG
Source organism: Phyllobacterium sp. 01N428 (assembly GCF_056399405.1). Taxonomy (NCBI): domain Bacteria; kingdom Pseudomonadati; phylum Pseudomonadota; class Alphaproteobacteria; order Hyphomicrobiales; family Phyllobacteriaceae; genus Phyllobacterium; species Phyllobacterium sp. 01N428. The sequence continues at coordinate 50,024 of NZ_JBFTRH010000004.1, read as the reverse complement.
AAGCAATGCCGCGATAAAGCGTTTCGGCATTTTCATCGGGTTTCTCGGCATTCTTTTCGCCGGTGACCTTCAGCTGGTTGCGATGTGCCTCGATCTGGATCTCGTCCTCCGAGAACCCGGCAACGGCCATGGTGATGCGATAGGCGTTGTCGCCGGTCCGCTCGATATTATAGGGCGGATAGGTCTGGGCGCCTTCCGGCTGAGCCAGCGAATCAAGAATGGTGAACAGCCGGTCAAAGCCGACGGTAGAACGGTAAAGGGGTGAGAAATCAACGTGACGCATGTTTAAGCCCTCCTTTAGAGCGACAATGTTTGCGTATTTTGGTTCGATTGAGAGCTCCTGCAGTGGCAAGCCCTCGTGAACCAGCGACCCCGTTATGGCGGTCACAACGTCTATTTGGTTAGGTATTTTCTCGATTTCAAGGGCGCGGCAGGCATCAAAAAGTCCAGCGCCAGCGTGACGATCCCGGCAGGCAGATGAACGCAAAATGAACATGTTCTTCGGAATACGTTCAGCTCGATGCCGCTAAACCTACACTCAATCTGGCATTCGATCCGACACGACAAAGGACTTTGAAATGAAAAAAAACGTTCTTGCGCTCACGTCAGTGGCGCTTCTGATCACCGGCTTCTCGGCTTCGGCTTTCGCCGATGGCCGCTACTACCGGAACAGCGCGCCGGCGATCTACGTGGACGACGAAGATTACAATGATGGCTATCTGGTACAGGACCGCCGCTACTACGAAGGCTACCGCGATGACCGTCGCTACCGGTTCGGACCGCGCGATGTTACCCGCATGCTCGAACGGCGCGGCTACAGGGTGCGCGATGTGAACTTCGATCGCGGTCGCTACTTTGCCCGCACCTCGCGTCGCGGCGAGCCCGTCCTTGTCGTTGTATCTCGCGACGGCGACATTCTTGAAACCCGGCGCATGGGCCGCGATCGTTACTACGACCGTCCGAAGAGCGGGTTCAGCATCGAAATAAATCCGGCTTACTGATCAATCAAGCCGAGATCGTTGCGGATGTAACGTCCCTTCCAGCCGCAACGTATTGACCGGAAACTCCCAGGCAGGGTTTCCGGTCATTCTTTTCTGGATGCCGCCGTTTGACCTTTAAGGCGGCGCATCCTATCAAAAGCGCATTCAACCATCACATCGAGCGGGCACCGACGTGGACCAGCCAACGCAAACGATCCGCCCTCTTGTCGAGACCGCCGCCAACCCGATACCGGCGGGCACGCGTGTCGAAGGGCTCGATCTCGGCAAAGGCAAGGTGCTCCGCTATGCGATCACCCTCGCCTCCAGCCACCCGCTGCATGGCACGATCATCATTCTGCATGGCCGCAACGAGTGCATCGAAAAATATTTCGAGACGATTACTGATCTCGCCTCGCGAGGTTTTGCGGTGGCGACCTTCGACTGGCGAGGGCAAGGTGCGTCAAGCCGATATTTGCGCAATGCCGCCAAGGGCTTCGTGAAGCGTTTCGATGATTATGCGGGCGATTTCGAGCTGCTGTTCAAGTCCGTCATCCTGCCCGATTGCCGTGGCCCCTATTACGTTCTCGCCCATTCGGCCGGAGCACTGGCTGCCCTCGTCGCCGCACCGGCCTTTGCCAACCGGATAAGGCGGATGGTGCTGATTGCACCACTTCTCGACATCAATTCCAGCCGCGCCCGCAAGCTGACCGCGCGGGTCATCGCCAATACGCTGCGTTCAACCGGGCTCGGCGGCACATATATGCTCGGCGGTCCGCATGTCTTGCGCCCGTTTGCGGCCAATGAGGTGACATCTGATGCGAGCCGCTACGATCGCAATTGCGGCGTCCTTGAAAGCGCGCCGGAGCTTGCAATCGGGGGCCCGACCGCAAGCTGGATCGTCGCCGCCGCGAGGGCGATCAAGCGCGTAACCAGGCCCGACTACGTCGACACGATCCGCATCCCGACACTCATCGTCGCCGCCGGGGCCGACACCGTCGTCTCGACGCCGGCAATCGAACGGTTCGCCGTGCAGATGCGCAATACGACGCTGCTTACCATCGATGGCGCGCGCCACGAGATCCTGCAGGAAAAGGATTTGTACCGAGAGCAGTTCTTCGCTGCCTTCGATGCCTTCATCCCTGGCACCGGCGGTGACGATGGGTCCGTTCTGGCGGAGGCTGGCGAAGAAAACGAGCCTGCCCTGGACGTCAGCGCCTGAAAACCGACGAGGCGCGCAGGCGCCGCCGCATGTCGTGCTCTACCCGTTCAAAACCTCAAGAGCCTGGGCATGGAGTTCGGCGTTGGCGGCGGCAATGATACTTCCGGCCTTTTCGGCTGGACCGCCATCCCAGGTTGTCACAACGCCGCCCGCCTTTTCGATGATGGGTATCAGCGCAACAATGTCATAGGGATGAAGGCCGGTCTCGATGACGAGATCGACAAAACCCGCAGCAACCATCGCATAGGCGTAGCAATCGGTGCCGTAGCGGGCGAGCTTGACGCGTTGTTCGACGCGATCATAGGCGGTCCGCTTCTCTGCCTTGAATATAGCGGGCGTCGTCGTGAACAATGTCGCATCGGCGAGGTCGCGCGTCTTGCGTGTCTCAAGCCGCCGCGTCCCGCCCGGACCCTCATACCACGACGCTTCGCCATCACACAGGAACAGCTCTTGGGTAAATGGCTGCGCCATGACACCGGCAACCGCGTCACCATCCACAGTAAGCCCGGCCAGGGTACCCCAGACCGGGATACCGGAGATAAATGCGCGCGTGCCGTCGATCGGATCGATCACCCAGATATGCGAATGGTCGAGATTCTCGCCGCCATATTCTTCACCCAGAATTCCGTGGTCTGGATGCTCCGCATTGATCAGCGCGCGAATCGCTTTCTCGGCCTCCCGATCAGCCTCGGTAACCGGATCAAACCCCGACTCGAATTTATTGTCGATGAGCGAAATATTGCGGAATCGCGGCAAGGTCTGCTCTGCGGCGACACTCGCAATCCGCTTTAAAAAGGAAAGTTCTACGACCAAAATGGCTCCTCGCGATTAAAACATTCTCATATAGGTGCATTATGGATGAGATTTGTGCATATTATTTGAGCAGTCGCCATCGGTGCACAAAAACATACACAAATTTCTTGACATTTGTGCGACGCAGCATAGAGTTGTGGGTGAACGGGGCGACCTGTTCTGCCCTCCTTGGGCGTTTCCTCCCTAGACTTGGACCGCGCTTCATGCGCGGTCTTTTTTATTGGCCGCGCGAATACGTCCCTATTCCGCCGCGAGCGGTTGGTCGAGAAAATAAAAATCGGGCAGCGAGACGAGGTCGGCAAGAAACTGGGCGATATCCCGCTGTAGTTGATCGAAACCGGACTTCTTCTCGTAACTCTGTTCGTTGAGATAAAGGCCGCGATTGACCTCGATCTGCAGCGCGTGAAGGCCCTTCAACGGGCTACCGTAGTGTTCCGTGATATAGCCCCCGGCATAAGGCTTGTTATGCGCAACGAGGTAGCCCATTTCCCGCAGGAGATGGATGGCGGAATTGGCAAGTTCCGGCGCGCAGCTCGTTCCGAACCGGTCGCCGATGATGAAATCCGGGCGCATCCCGCTCTCCGGGAAGCGGATACCTGTCGGCATCGAATGGCAATCCACCAGGACGCCGTAACCGAAGCGCTGTCGCGTTGCCGAGAGAAGGCCGCTGAGCCTGGCATGGTAGGGCTTGTAGATCGTGCCGATGCGATCCAGCGCCTCGCCCAGCGGCAATTTCTTTGCATAGATTTCCTGGCCCTCGCCAACGAGGCGCGGCACGGTACCGAGGCCTCCGGCGACACGGGCGGAACTTCCATTGGCATAGGAAGGCAGCGCCTCCTGAAACATCTTGGCGTCGAGTTCGTAGGGTTCGCGATTGACATCGAGATAGGCGCGCGGGAAGTGCGCCAGCAACAAGGGTGCTCCAAGCGGCACGGCAGAGGCGAACAGCTGGTCGACGAAACAATCCTCAGACCGGCGAATGGTCTGAGGGTCGAGTTGCGACTGTTCGAGGAAAGCGCGCGGGTAAAAGCGGCCGCTATGTGGGGAATTGAAAACGAAAGGAATGCGCTGGTCGGATGGTTGCCGCACTTCGAACGGCTGGATATCGGTGAAATCGCGCTCGACTGTCATCTTCTGCTTCAAGGTTTCGCTGCAAGGCGGGCTGGTTTTCCCCACTCTAGTGCAAGTTTCTACGATAGGGAATTGATGAACGGTTCGAAACGGCTTGTCCGCCAACTTTCCCCGGCGTTAAGGCTCAATGCTGATCACACTGGCGACACCTCGACTTTTGCCCCGTTCGCCCTTATTTCTAGCAAATCATTCACGCGATCTTTACCAAAAAAGCGTTTTGTTAAGAGTAGTACGACGCAGGGTTTGGGGATGATCCGGCGCTAGAGAATTCGGACGGACTGATGAAGAGAATCCTTCTTGCAGAAGATGACAATGATATGCGGCGCTTTCTGGTCAAGGCGCTGGAAAAGGCGGGCTATCACGTCACGCATTTCGACAATGGTGCCAGCGCCTACGATCGCTTGCGCGAAGAGCCGTTCTCGCTGCTTCTGACCGACATTGTCATGCCGGAGATGGACGGGATCGAGCTTGCACGGCGCGCCTCGGAGATCGACCCTGACTTGAAGATCATGTTCATTACCGGCTTTGCCGCAGTTGCCCTCAATTCCGATTCGAAGGCGCCTAAGGATGCCAAGGTGCTGTCGAAACCCTTCCATCTGCGCGATCTCGTCAACGAAATCGAAAAAATGCTGGTCGCAGCTTGAGAAGCTGCGACATTCTTTCGTTCCGGCAAAGAAAGCCTGATAAGTTCTTCAGGCGCTATTGACGGGGCTGATTCAATATGGTGTATGCGCCCCGTCAGATGGGCGTGTAGCTCAGCGGGAGAGCACTACGTTGACATCGTAGGGGTCACAGGTTCAATCCCTGTCACGCCCACCATCTGAACCCCCCTCATAGTTCGTATGTCAAATGTCTGCAGCGCAGATGTTGAGGCTGGGCGAGCCAGAAATCCTAAACCTTCGCACGCTTCAAGACGTCATTGATTTTACTCTGCCAGCCCTTGCCCGTGGCTTTGAACTTGGCAATGACGTCTGGATCGAGACGGATCGTAACCGGCATTTTGGTTAGTTCCGCCTTTGGCCGGCCGCGTCTGGCAATTTCTCTGTCCATCTCGGTGGCAAGCTCTGGAAGAGCTTCACGGAAGGGCTTCGCTTGGGCGATCTCCTCCGTCGTCAACGGCGGGCTATCGACCGCGTCCCAATCCTCTTGCGTGAAACCACGACCCGGTTCAAAGCCTGTCTTGAACGTTTTTTTGACCATCAGAGCAAACGCCTTTCGTCTATACGTGCTGGACGCATCGAGATCACCGACAATGCTTCTTTTCCAAGCACGTTAAAGACCACCACAATCGGTCTCGAAACGACCGATAGCTTTGCTGCGGCCTGCCCTGGCTGGAATGATCATCGAAGCAAGAAAGAACTCAAACGACAAGGCAGCAAAGTCCAAGCCATGCTTCGATATGTTAGCCAATTGTTTAGGTTCGTCCCAAATGATCTTCATTTATAATGTGCGTACATTAATTCATTAAACAAGGGTCTTTGCGCACAGTTAAACCCATTGCATTCTCGTGGCGCAAGCGTTCTCCCCCATGTATGATCGGTGCGAGCGTAAACGAGCGCGGGGGCATCATGGATTGGAACGAGCTTTCAGGGCCGCAGTTGAAAATCCTGCGCGAGGCTATACTGCGCTCGTTTCCGACAGTGTCGCGCTTCGACATGTTCCTCTCCGACGAACTCGACAAGGGGTCGCTCGCCAATGAGGTCGGGCCCGGCAGCTTCGAGCAACAAATCCAAGCCTATCTGAAAAGCATCCAGAGCGAGGGATGGACCGACAGCCTCGTCGACGCCCTGCAGAGACAGCGCGGCAAAAATCCGTGGGTGCGGCGGCTGCCGGATGCCATACGTGCAGCGGGGACCTCCGCACCGGAGCGCTTGGCCGCCGCCCCCTCGATGCAGCTCGAAAAGATCGTGCAGGGTGGTGGCTTTGCCGATCTGAGGATCTGGGCGCAAAGCCTCGCTCTCGTTAGCGCGGCGACGTGCAGGATCGAGTTTCCGAGCGGCCAGGCCCAAGGCACCGGGCTTCTCGTCGCGCCCGATCTGGTCCTCACCAATTATCATGTCGTCAAGCGGCAGTTGAACAAGGAGGCGAGCCCCGCCAATATCGTTTGTCGTTTCGGGTATGCCCGCGATGCCAATGGGCTCGACGAGGGCACGCCCTATAATCTTGCCGCAGGGGACGCATGGACGCTTGATGCCAGCCCGTTCGATACGGTCGACACCGGCGGTGCAGGCATCGCCAGCGCGTCGAACCTCGATTACGCGGTGCTGCGTCTCACATCGCCGCTGACCGACTGGAAGCCGATCCGCGTTGCAGCCAATATCGCTCTTCCCAATGCAGATTTGCCAGTTCTCATCGTTCAACACCCGGCAGGAACGCCGCAAGCGCTGGCGATCGGCAAATCACTCGGCACCAACGAGAACGGCTCGCGCTTCCGCTATGACGCCGATACGCTCGGCGGCTCGTCCGGTTCGCCGGTCTTCAACCAGCGTCTGGAACTCGTCGCCCTGCACCATGCAGGCGATCCGCGGTCCGAGATTCGTGCCGCGTACAATCAGGGCATACCGATTGGCCTTATCGTCGCTGCCTGGCAGGCCAAGCAGCTTCCCCCGTTCTGGCAATAGGTTAGCCTGCAGCCGCAATGAACGCGGCGGCCTTCGGCGCCGCGGCGAGATTGCTCTCGATTTCCGCCAGCACCACATCGGCGACCGCCTGGTGCGACAGGCGGCAGAACATGGTTTCGGTGCTGTTGAACGTTCCGTTCTCGAAGAGCTTGTTGACCGGCGCGCCGCCCATGCACAGGTTGAAATAGGCGCAGCTTGCCTTGCATCGGCTGACCCCTTCATCGATATCGTGCCACATTGCCCGGAACGCAGGCGATGCCAGCGCGCTGGACGGCGTCGCTTCGGCTAGATTTCCAATACAGAAATCCCCAAAGGCTTCATTTTTGAGGCCGGCAAGTTCGGGCGAGAAAGTGAAGAGATCGCCGCCGGACGATACGGTCACGATCCCGAACGGAGCGTTCTGCGAATTGTAGCCGAAGTGGCCGAAGGCCGGGCTCTGCAGGCAGGCGAGAAGGTCTTCGCGTTCGCGGATCAATATGGGAGGATCGGCTGCGCGCGCTCTTTCGCTCACGTGGGCGAAGAAACGGCGGAATGCGGTATCCGAGCCTTCCGCCTCAAGCGTCGACGTTTCAACGGAGCCCTCTATTTCCTCGACGTTGAAACCCACATGGCGAATATCCTCCGCATTGAAGAAATCCATCAGTTCTTCCGCAGCATCGAGGGTCGCCTTGCCGACTACGCAGATGATATGGAAGGGGACGCCGCGGCAGCGCAGATGATCGATGCCGCGCATGACCTCATCATGCGTGCCTTTCCCCGATCGCGTTTTGCGCCGTGCATCATGCAGCCGCGCTGTTCCGTCGAGGCTGACACCGACACGCATATGCGTTTCCAGGAAGAAGTCACACCATTTGTCGTCGATCAGCATGCCGTTGGTCTGCATGGCGTGCGGCACGGCGAGTCCGGCCGGCGCCACCCGGTCGAAAAGGGCAATGGCCTGACGATACCATTCCGGCGCAACGACCAGGGGCTCGCCGGCGTGCCAGACGATTGTAAAGTCCGGCGCATTGAGTCGTGCATCGAAGATGAAGCTGGCGGCGCGGCCGACTGTTTCCAGCGGCATGACCGTTTTGTCGTTACGATGCGGCAAATAGCAATAATCGCAATTGATGTTGCAGAACGCCGTCGGCTGCATCACCAGCAGCCGGGTCGTGCCGCGCAAGGACTGCGCGTCTAATAATTCTGCCATCCATTCGCCCAGTTCGGAAAATTACCGAAGTTCGGAAAATTCTGCCACTGCGCAATCTGCGTACTGTCAGGCTCTTCTGCCAGTTCGGGCTTGCCGATTGCTTTCAGATAATCCGACCTGATCTGACCAAGCCTGTCGATCGCCCGCAGGTTTTCCACGGCGACAGGTGCTTCGGCCGATGCGTTCCCCGGCTGGGTCAGTGCGACCGCCGCCAGGGCGCCGAGACCCAAAGTTCGCAGATTACTCGTTACTTTCATCTTCAACTCCAGGCCAACCTTTATCGGGTTTCGACACAAATGCCCTGCATTCCGCGATGTCCTTGCACGTCTGCGGCAAGCGATATTTGAAACCGGCAGCACCCTGAAGCGAGGCTCCGCTGGCATTCTGCCACCGCATCTCGAGGATATCGCTCAGCGGCTGGGTTCCAACGAGATATCGCCACTTGCGCAATTTGACGTCTTCGAGCCACAGCCAATCGCCCTGAACGCCTGCGTCGATGATTTTGGGACCGATATATACGATGCGGGTCCGAGCCGTATGCCCGTCGTCCGGCTCGGCAAGGCCATTTGCAGCATCCCTGTACTGCACCTCTATCGTGTTCTGGCAGTCCGACAGATCATCGAGGCATTTCTTGTTGTCATAACCTGCCCTGTATACCACAAGCTGCTTGTCATTTGTATCAAGATCGACGGGACCGGCGTCACAGGTGCGATAGGTCGGCCTCGTGTCGAGGCCCCTGACATCTTCGGGTCCGCCCTTGCCTGCCGTCGCCCTGAAGAGGTTCACCTTGTAGGACCGGCACGCCCGCCCGTCTTTCGCCGCATCATTCCCTTGGCCGGGGGCCAGCAGCCCTGCGCCCGCCATTCCGGTCGGGACCTGGATCGGATCAGAAAGGCCTGTCGTTGTCCACAAATACACATTCGTCCGCTTGCCCGCATGTTCCGGACCAATGTTCGGAATCAAAAAACCGACGACCGCGCCAGCCTGGACGAACTTCACATCCTGGATTTTTACATCCGCTAGCCGCGTGCGTATCTCGCGATCCTGGACGAGGAGGTTGATTTTCTCGCCGCTTTCGGTCGAGCGCGGTCCGCGAACGCCAAATTGCGTCGGTGTGTTGAGCCGCCGCAGGCCGACATAGGTGTCGAGCCGCGTGGTCATGTTATTGCTGGGTGATTCCGATACGTCGAGACGGAAAACCCAGTTACCGTCCTTCGACCCGCATTCAAGTTTTGTAACCGTGCTTATGGGGTTTCCATCGAAGGGTGACGGCACCTTGAACGCTATCTTGGACGCATCTAATGCGCCGGAATTCTCGGTCGCCTTCTTGCAGTCCACGTTCTGGATTTCGCCCTTCGGCAAGCCAGGCTCGAACGAAACCATAAGATCGGCGCCATAGACCGCGCGCGCACCGGTATCGATGAGGCCGATGGTTTTACGCAGCACGGATTTCTGCTGTTCGTCATGCGTAGATTGATAGTCCGCTTTTACTGTGTCGATCAGCCATTTCAGGGCGCGATCGTCAGCACCGTTACGAGGGGCGGTCGAGTTGGCGAAATCATTGACCGCGAGCGCACGATTGAGTTGCACCGCAAGGCCGTCTGCCCTGACGCGCTCATTATTGGCCCACAAGGAAGCTCCGAGCGCGACCATGGCCAGAACAGCGATGGCGCTGACGCCCCACATGACGAGGGTCTGCAACTGGTTGACCCATTTGCTGCCCCATTCGCGCCATTTGACCGCGTCGCGCCAGAGGTCGCCTATCCAACGAATACGCTTGTCCGGCTCTATGAGGGCCTGGCCAGTATCGCCGATTGAAACAAGTTGCTTCTTTTTCTCGACAAGAACGTCCTTGGCCCATGCGCCGCTATAGCGGGAATCCGGGCCGAACAGCAGGCGTAGTGTGGCCTGACTTTCCGAAGGGATGAGCGTGCTCGCCGCCTCCCAGTTCCTGTGGAACAACCGATGCAGCAGCCCGCTTTCGATATTGTCGATCGCGGGAAGCTCCTGGATTGCGAGCTGCGCCAGGCGCTGTTCGAGGCGCTTTTGCAATTCGAGATGCTGCTTGTACGCCGCCCAGTTACGGATGAGCGACTCGTGCGTGACATTGTAGATGTCCGACCTCTCTCCGCTCTCGGATGGCAGGAGTTCGACGAGGCCCGCATCCTCGAACTTTTGCAGCGCATCGCGCAGGTAGGACCGAAGCAGCCCCTTCGCCGCCTTCGATGTTCCGAGCCGAACCGCGCCGGCGCTCGTCGCCAGCATCTCGTCGACCGAAACGAATTTTCTCACCGCCTGGCCGCCATCATCGAGCTGCGCCAGGCAGCACAAGGAAACGGAAAGAATTCCTTCCGCCTCAAGACGCAAATCATTCTGGCCGCCCTTGAAGCCTTGCTCCTTCGCCATCGCCGTCATCACGTCCTCGGCCTCGGCGAAAACCCGATCGGCGGCGGCGTTGAGACAGCGCCCGAGCCGGCATACCTGCTCGTTGGCCGCCGTTGGCGTCCAACCGGGAACGGACGCAAGGTGCTGCGTGTCGATTTCGAACTGCGCATCCCTGTTCTTTGCCCGCCTCGCAATCCAGTCATCGACGGCGTGTTCCCAGACCAGCGGCAGAAAATGCTGCAAGAGGGGCAACTTGTCGGCCTTGTGCTGCAGCGCTTCGCCGGCCTCCCGGTACGCCTCCTTGAGTTCCTTCACCGATTCTGCCGTATAGGGTGCGATCCGCGTTTCGGTGGCGGCGTCAAGCGGCAGTTCCCAGAGCTTGGCAAGTCGACCTGCCGGCTCGACGATTGCCGCCTCGATGTCATCACCGGTGACGAGGTCAACCAGATACATCGAGGAATTGATAACCTCGGCCATGCCGGCATACTCAGAGAAGCGGTGCAGTTCCTCGCTGCGCATCGTGGCAACCGCGAAAAGACAGGCAGGCTTGTACTCGTAGATATCGCGGAGCAGGCCGATCAGCGCCTTGCGGCCATCCGCGTCGCACTCCTTGCGGAATATCTCCTCGAACTGATCGATGTGAAGCAACAATAGCGGCCGTCCGCTCCGCTCGCCATAGCTTGCGGCTTCGTCAAAAGTCGCGAGCACTTCACTGACGAAATCGAATACCGATCGGGTCGATATCGTGCCTTTGATCGGCGAAATTTCGCGATCCAGCCATCGCAGCGTTGCTGTCTCGACATCGTGCTGTGTTGCATCGTCGGGCCATTCGATGCCGAACTCGCGCGCTGCTCCGCGTATACGGTCCGTTGCCCCACGGATCGAGGCCGATTTTTCCGCGGTCGAACGCTCGGGGAAATCGCCTTTGGGCATGTCTTCGGTATCGGGATCGACATAGGCGAGGTCGATAATCGAACGTAGAACGCTCCATAAAGCTTGTTGGAGTTGTCCGATCGGGTCTTTTGCCGGTCGCATTTCGGCGACATACCATGCGCCCCACTGCCCCTTGATCGGAATACTGTCGAGTTCCGCGATAAGGCCAGCGCGTGTCAGCGAAGATTTGCCGCTGCCCGAGCCGCCGACGACAAAGGTCATTCTCCCGGATGTCGCCGTGTTCTCGGTCTCGCGATTGGCGAAGAATTTTTTCAGATCGCGCTTTTGTGTTTCGCGGCCGCAGAAATACCGCGCAAGGTCCCTGCGAAAACTGCGCAGGCCCGGATACGGGGTCGTGATGAGGATACCCGCCCCCTTGGCAAAACACGATTTGTCACCCGCTAGCCAGCGCCGGATGAAGATCTCGGCATGGGTCTCCGGCAGGTCGGTCGCTGCACCGGGGATTACGTTCACGCGTACCGCCTCCCTAGTGGTGCATCATGTCTTTGGCCGCATCGATCAGATGGTTCATATCGCTGCTGTTGAAATCGATCTTGTTGTTGTCGCGTCTGACCTTGAGCAGGTTCCAGCGCCGCACAGAAAGGCCTTCGTCAAATTTGAGACCATCGAACTTATCGAAATTCTGAAACAGCACGGCGATACGGAAAATCTTCGGCTCGCGATCGGGAAAATATTGTCCGACCAATCGGTCGATCCGCGTATCCCAATCTTCGAAATGGTTGATCGTATGCTGCTTATCGCCGGGCCTGGTCCTCTGATCATGGGCGGCGACGATATTCAGCTGCGCCCGATTAAAACGGCTCACACTCTCCTCGAGGCTATCGAGCGATACGGCGACCGTTTCATACTCGCCAGGCTTCACCACAGTCTGGCCGAGCTTTTGCAGGTTGGTCGAAAGAAGCTGGCGGTTCGGATCGCTGTCTGGCAGATTTTCGAAACGCGTCCGCAGCTTGCTCTCGCAAAGGTCGCCGAAGCCGGCAAGTTTGGCAAGCTTTGCCCCGATTTCTTCGACCGAACCTTTCCAGGCGTTCTCTGTTTTCGGATTGATCTCCGTGCTGTCCCACCACTCGCCCGCCGAGCGCCAGTAGACGCGCTGGAACTTGCTGACGCTATCGCGCCAGATGCCCACCACATCGTCGTTGGAATACCCGAGGGCGTCCATGAGCAGCGGGATCATCTTGTCCTTTAAACCGCCGACCGTGGTGTTTCGCTCCGATGCGGAGCGTGTAAAAATCGGCGGATATCGGAAGAATTCGTCGCGCTGCGGCACCGTCATCCGCATTGTATCGCCCCAGCCATCCTCCCAGTACTGCACACGGTCGGCGTTGTATCGGCGCAGATATTGAAAAAGCGCAACGTCGCCAGCCTGCGTGCCCGGATCGGTGTCAGCGGTCGACGGCGTCCCAAGCAACAAGACATTGGACAATTTGGGTGACAGCGGCTCGTCCGGCAGATTGAGAAAGGCCTGAAGCTCAGCGCGGACGCTAGCCCGGTCTTTTGGATCATTCTTAAGCTCCCGCAAGAATACGGGCTCGTCATCGATGGCAGGATACTTGGCGCGATAGCGGTCCTTCCATTTGTTCCACCAGTTGCCCATCTCCTCCTTCTCGTAGATGAGCATGAAACGTTTGCGCGCCTCAGGAGGACCCGAACGGGATTTGAGCCAATCGTTGAACGCATGGTCGAACACCGTACCATCCGTCGCTTCCAGATTTTCGAGATCGACCGGCGTTACAATAGCGAGGAAATACTTGGACTGACTGATCTGCTCCGCTTTGAGTTCCGTAACTTTTCCCCACAACTCAGCAGTAAATGGATGGTATTGTGCAAAGTAATCGAAGACGCCTTCGTCATCGCAATACTTGAAAGCGACTTCCCCTTGCATGTAGGTCCGGAACCACATGTTGCCGTCGATATCGACTGGGTCCATAAGCGACTGGATCTGCGCGCGGATTCGCTTCTTTGTCGTCAGAATGCGCAGGAACTTGTCCATCAGTGCTTCGGGAATAATCGTATCGACAATGTAATCCTGCAGCGCCTCCTCATAGCCGAGGTCCGGATTGACCACCGTTGCGGGAAGCGGCAAAAATTCCTGATCGGATAGAAAGATAGAGAAGAGGTTCAGGTTGGGAAACGCCTGACCAATCAAATATCGAAGCAATTTGATTTCACTGCCACTCAAGTCACTCACGCAAGCGTCCCCCGAGACACGAGAACTCTGATTGGTCAATATAGCATAAATTACTTAAAGTTCACTCGGATAGACTGGAGAATCTTTAATCACTTGGTATTAACATGTTGGACCATAACTTGTTCATCGCCCGTCTTCTACAACTAAGTACTCGATTTCATTGCAAAAAACACTGAATAGCCGCGCAGAGGGTCTTACTTTACGTAGCGTGGCTCCGAAATAGCGCCGTCACAATCACTGATCTATCATTATGTCATACGGCCAGAACGCTCTCGAAATACTGAACGGCCCTTTCGACAGGATGGATCGCCGCAATCGCCTCTTCTTGAACCAACTAATTCCTTTGGAGCAAATGGGGCAGGCTCCAGCAGATTTCGCTTGATCAGGCGCGATTTTGTGTCAAGATCGTCAAATATTCGCTTGAATAGTACATGTTACTAAAGCATTTTAAACAACTTATAGTTGATAATACTGGAGTTTATTAGGTTTATTGGTCTTGCACCAATGCTGAAGATTCCGGGTCGAATTACTTTGCCTATTGAATAGCAGTGCATGGCGGCAACCCGAGGTACGCGACCTGACAGCGATATCGGGAATTGACGTGGACGGCAGACTGGAGTTGCGCCCGTTTTACGAAGCCAGGCGTTGGCGGGTCTTGGACCATGTTCCATTTGCGGAGGATAGGATGCCTGCGACCCCTCAACTGCTCGATCTGACGGCACTCAGCACCATTGGCGGCATGACGCTTGCAACGACCGCAGTAACGAACGGCCTTTGGCGTTCCCTAGGCTGGCAGCCGCGATGGCTGGGGCTCGCAGTGTCTTTAGTGATCTGCCTCGCAACCGCGTTCTTTGCCGGCAGCACCGCCGGAGCCGACCTCTTCCTTGCGGTGCTCAATGCCTTTGTCGTCTATCTCGCCGCAGCTGGTACGAGCGGCGCCGGCGCCGCGCTCCAGGGCGGCGAAGCACCCGCTCCCGCAAATGAGGGGCGCGAACTGCCCGGAGTGGACGAGGGACCAGCGGAGAGGCAGTTCCTGCGCTCCTGGTTTTGACGAATGGAGCTTTTGCAATGAGTGGCGCCTGAGGGCGGACGGGTGGGGAAAATGGGGAATACGGACGCTGACAGGCTGAAGGATTATCTGACGCTCATCACCAGGAAACATGGCGGTATCGAGCCCATCAGAAACATGCTGGAGGAGCGGACCAAGGCTGGAGGCGATTCCGGTCTCGAAAGCATGCCCGGCGATACGGATGAGACGAGGCTCGCCAAATCGGGCCTCGAAGCGATCGAGCTTGGCCGCGATCCCTCCGAGGGTGAGCTTTACGGCCTTGAAGCGATCATCCTGCCGGACTTGCGGCCGGCGATCGACATCGTCGACAATACCTTTACCGTCAAGCATCCACTCTGGCGACGCCTGTCGGATGATGCTGCCATCCGCACCAGGATAGAAGGGGTCATTCCGTCGATCGGCCGCATCGAATTGCCGGGCAACAACAAGTATCCCTATGGTGGCACCGGCTTTGTCGTCGGCGACGGCCTGCTGATGACCAACAGGCATGTCGCCGAAATTTTCTCGAAAGGGCTTGGCGACCGCAGGCTCGCCTTTATCGACGGCGCACGGGCGGCCATTGATTTCAAGCGCGAACAGGGACGGCCGACCGGCCCGATGCTCGACGTCGTTCGCGTGGTCATGATCCATCCCTATTGGGACATGGCAATTCTTGCCGTGAACGGGCTTCCCGCAACCGCCAAGCCATTGAAACTATCGCTATCGGATGCGCGCGACCTTACGGGCCACGATATTTTCGCCATCGGCTATCCTGCCTTCGATCCCCGCAACCCCTCCGATGTTCAGAACGATGTCATGGCGGGACGTTACGGCGTCAAGCGGTTGCAACCGGGCGAACTCCAGGGCGGCATAACGACATCGAGCTTCGGCAAGATGGTGCCTGCGGCGACACATGATTGCTCGACGCTGGGCGGAAACTCGGGCTCGGCAATTCTCGACCTTGATAGCGGCGAGGTAATGGGCCTGCACTTCGGGGGCCTTTACCAGAAGCAGAATTATGCCGTGCCGGCGTATGAGCTTTCGCGCGACAGCCGCGTAATTGCGGCCGGCGTGCAATTTGCCGGAACGCCGGGCGGCGGCGCCAATGATTGGGGCGATTGGTGGCAGCGGGCCGATGGTGCCGAACTTGTTGCGAATGGCGTAGACCCGACGATTTCCGGCACCGGGGATACCGCTTCCGGTGCCACCGCCAACGCCGCATCGTCGATCACGATCAAGCAAGAACGCGAGGTGGGACGCATCGTCCTGCCGCTACGCATTACCATTTCAGTCGACCTCGACGATCAGAAGGCCGTGGTCGTGGCAAGCGAAAGTGTGAGCGCCGACGACGCTGGCATGACTGAGTCCGCGCGGGCGCCGTTCCGCGATACGGATTTCAACACGCGCAAGGGCTATGACGCATATTTT
This sequence comes from Phyllobacterium sp. 01N428, assembly GCF_056399405.1. NCBI lineage: Bacteria > Pseudomonadati > Pseudomonadota > Alphaproteobacteria > Hyphomicrobiales > Phyllobacteriaceae > Phyllobacterium > Phyllobacterium sp. 01N428. The sequence continues at coordinate 34,065 of NZ_JBFTRH010000004.1, read as the reverse complement.
CTCAATGACCCAAGCCAAGAGGCGCTCCTCGCGCCGGTCGTGGTGGCCATGCCACAGGCAGCGGATGCGAGCGTGCTCGCCAGGACGCTCACGGGATCGGACACGCTTCACTATGAGAACTTCTCGATCAAGATGCATGCGCAGCGCCGCCTCGCTCTGATCACAGCGTCCAACGTCACCAAAGCGCCTGAACTCAAACGGCCTGAACCCGGTCGCGACTATACGCGGCGCGGCCTTTCCGGCCTCGGCGAGAGCGACCAGGAACTATGGTTTACCGACCCGCGCCTCGATGAAGCCCTGCAGATTCCGGATGTGTTTTTCACCAGGGATCGCAAAGCTTTCGATAAGGGCCATATCGTGCGCCGCGACGACGTTGCCTGGGGCGCGACCTACGATCAACTGCGTCGGGCGAATGGCGATACCTATCACGTTACCAATTGCTCGCCGCAGGTCGCGGGGTTCAACCGGGCCGCCAGCGGCCACGAAAATTGGGGCGATCTTGAAAACTGCGTGCTCGCCGAGGCAGCCAACGAGCGGCTCTGCGTTTTCGCCGGACCGGTGCTCGACCCTTCAGACGAAGTCTTCACCGGTGTCGGCGACGGGCGAACTGTACTGCGTGCCAAGATCCCGTCCCGCTACTGGAAGGTGATCACCAGCCGCGTGGCCGATGGCATCGCCGCCTATGGATTCATGCTTGAGCAGGACCTTGCCGACGTCGATTTCGAGTTCGCCGTGCCGGCCGAATTCGTGCCGGCAATGTATCCGATTGCCGACATCGAACGCCTCGCTGGTGTCCGCTTCGACGAACAGGTGCGCAAGGCCGATCAGTACGAGACGGTTCGCGGAACCGAAGTCGGGCTGCACGCAGGCACGCGCCGGAAAAAAATCGCGGCAGGCGGGCCGGCTCAACCCGCTCGAACGCAAAAATAAGGGAGGGAACAATCGATGCCACGTTGTCCTTTTGCGACCTGGAAGCCGATCAGCGGTTCGTCTGGAACCTATACCGGCGGCCCGTTCAAGATCGTTCATCACACGACGGAAGGAAGTTCGGCGCAAGGCGCATTCGCCGCGTTCAAGGCGAACAGGTCCGATCCGCATTTCACGGTCGATGCCACCACAATCTACCAGCACATCGATACGGACACTGCGTCACGGGCGCTCAAGAACCTCGCTGACGGCGTCCAGACGAACCGCGATTCAGCCATCCAGATCGAAGTCGTAGGGTTCGCCCACCGGCCAAAGGTTCGCGCTACCCTCGATAATGTTCGACGGCTTTGCCGCTGGCTCGAAGCCACCCATTCCATTCCGAAAGTCTGGCCGAACGGCTTGCCCAAGCCTGCGGTCAACGGTCAGGATCCGGGCGGCCATAACCGCAACGCCAGTATCTGGGATACGAAGGGCGGCCATTACGGCCACAGTAACGTGCCGGAAAATACCCACTGGGACCCGGCCTACACCAAGCCGGAAGTCGATTACCTGATGCTGGAAGATACTGAGGGACCGGAGGTCGTGGAGGGGCTGGAAACCATTCCGTTTTCCGATCCCGGGCTTGAAAGCGACCATTCGCATATGCCGGACCATGCCGATCCGCAAGGCACGCATACTGAAATGCCGGCAAGGCGACCGGCACGTGCCCGGGCCAAGCCGGCTGCAAAGGCGCCTTCGCGGCCTAAGAAGACCGTCAAGTTTGACGAGAGCCCCGTGGGCACAGTCAAGGTCGCAAGGGCAGCAGCCGAAACGAAGAAGGCCCCGCGGACGCCTGTAAGGGACAAGGCGCCGCGGAAGATCGACTAGGCCTTGCTAGGCGGCACAGGCTTCGCAAATGGCGGCGACGTGCCGATGATCGGTGCCGCAGCATCCGCCGAGGACGCGCATCCGCGGAAACGCGCGGGTCAGTGCTTGATATCGGCGTCCGAGATCGAGTGGATCGCCCGCATCGAGCGTGGTTGAGTCGTCTAGTTCAGCGTGACTTTTGGTCGAGGCATTGGCTCTCAGCCCGCCAATGCGGCGGGTCCACGCTTCGCCTTGCTCCAGGACCTGCGCAAAGTGCGTGGGATGCGCACAATTGATCATGTAGTATTGCGGCGAACCACCCGTCGCCTCGTCGACCCGTTCGATCGCTTCCCGCAGAGACAAACCCGTCACCAGCTTGCCATCGGTTTCCACCGTGAACGATATCACACAAGGCATTTCACTGGCTCGGGCCGCGCGCGCGATGCCGATCGCTTCATTGTAGTTGGTAAGCGTGTAGGCGGCGACCAGATCGGCTTCGGTATCGGCAAAGGTTGCGATCTGCGCGGCATGATAGGCTTCGGCCTCATCGGGATTCATGTTGCCGGCCTTGTAGCCGTCGCCGCGCGGACCGATTGCGCCGCTGATGACGCAGGGCGTTGCAGGCGTTTCATATTCCTGGCGAAGTTCGGCAAGCAGGTCCACCGAACGGCGGTTGACGGCGTCCAGGTCGGCGGGGCCGTAGCCGAGCTTGGCGCCCCAGTCCGCGTTTGCCCGCCATGTCGGCGTGTCGAGGATGAAGCCGGTACCGTTCTCTTTCGCCACTTCAAGATAGCGAACATAGTAGTCTTTGAGATGCTGCCGTCCCTCGTCGGTCGACATCAATACGAATGCGGCGAATTCCGGCAGCTCAATGCCTTCGAGGAATATGAGCGTCGTTTCCATCCCCCCATCGCTGAGGAAAAAGCTGCCGGAAAGCTGCGGCAGATTGTGGCGATATTTTGCCATGATCGTCTCCAAGGTTACTGCCGCACTCCCCGGTCATTTGACCCTTGTCGGCATGGTCCTTTTTGCGCTCTTTGGGCTGCACGATCTAGAAAGCTTGCGGTGCGGCGGCGGATCGGCTGACAAACCTGTTGTCGTATCATAGACTTAGCTGCCGCAATGGCCGGGATCGCCCTTTCCATGCTATGCTCACCAATCGCAAAACTGTATCGACAGTACAGTAGTTCTGGGGAAGGCCATGGGCAAGGGCGCGGAAACCCGCGAACGGATCATCGAAATCGCAGAAGCTTCGGTCCTCGCCAAGGGGTTCGGCGCAACGTCGATCGAAGAGATCATTGTCGAGGCTGGTATCACCAAGAGCGGCTTCTTCTATCACTTCAAGGACAAGAACGAACTCGCCCACAAGATGGTTCGGCGCTACGTTGACGAGAACAATCGCGTTTTCGACGAGATTTTCGAACGCGGCCATCAATTGTCAGACGATCCGCTTCAGGCCTTCCTCATCAGCCTCAAGCTTCTTGCAGAAACCATGTCCGACCTTCCGAGCGGGCATCCCGGCTGTCTCATTGCCAGCATCTGCTACCAGGAAAGGCTCTTCGATCGCAATGTGCGCAATCTTATCGCCCAATCGGTAAAGGAATGGCACATGCGCTTCCGGGCGATACTCGACGACATTGCCGATGTTCACCGCCCGCGCGATGCGATCGATCTCGGCGATGTGGCCGACATGCTCTCATGCATCGTCGACGGCGCGATCATCATGTCGAAGGCGCTCAACGATCCGAAGCGTATCGAACGTCAGGTGTTGGCATTTCGCAGCTTCGTCAAACTGTTGTTTTCATCCGCAACCGCCCAGCTCGAAAAACCACCTGTTCCGGACAGCATACAGGCCGCATGAGATGGTGCTCCTTTATGACGGGATGACATTCACGCCATAACCCGCTATCGAACAGCCTTGAATAGATCACAAGACGTTCGGAAAGCGCGAAGTTATGAAGGAAGCGATTTCACTCAAGCAGTTGAAGGAAGCGGTTGGCACCGAGGTCGGCTGCTCGGAGTGGCGGGTGGTCAGCCAGGAAATGATCAACCAGTTCGCAGATGCCACCGGTGACCACCAGTTCATCCATACCGATCCGGAGCGCGCAGAGAAGGAAACGCCCTTCGGCGGGACGATCGCCCACGGGTTCCTGACGATTTCGCTGCTTTCGACGCTCGCCTATGAAGCCTTGCCGATGCTTGAGGGCGCGACCATGGGCATCAATTACGGTTTCGACAAGGTTCGGTTTATGGCGCCCGTAAAGTCCGGTAAGCGGGTTCGCGCCCGCTTCAAGCTGGCAGATGCCGATATCCGCCCTTCGGGCCGCGTGCTCAACAATTACGAAGTTACCCTGGAAATCGAGAACTCGCTCAAGCCTGCGCTGGTCGCCAATTGGCTGACCATCGCGGTCCTCGAAAATCCGCCTGAAATGGATTGACGGCGAGCGCTTGCCTCAAGCGGCGAGCTTGCCTTCCAGATCGAGCGGCGCCGCCACCCCCTTGTATTTCGTCACCAGATCCTTGAGCGGAAACGGCCCCTGCACGAACATGCCCATGTCGTAGGGGTTGCGAATCTGTGCGCCCTTCAGGAACAACAGGTGCATCTTGAAGAAGTTTTTCCTGGCACGGGCGTAACGCTTCGGGCTGTGGATGCGCTTGAAACGAATGCGCTCGATGACCGGAGCCTGACGTGGCTTTATACCAAGAGCCACTGCCGGATCGGATTTGTAAAAATGCACGATGTCGGTGACCGTCTGAAACTCCGCCCACAGGACCGGGCTCTCTTGCATGACCACACGCACATCTTCACGCAAACCATTGACGCGCGGGTGCAGGGCGATCATCAGCAGGCAGGAACCCGCAGCGACCAGCGACACCGGCTTGCGCCTGAGCAATTCCGGATCGATGCGCCATACGTCAGCGATGGCCTCGACCGCGGGCACCGTACCTAGACTATGGGCGATAATGACGACCTCGTCAGCGTCGGTCGCTCGTAGCTTCTCGGCCAGATTGGCTGCAAAGGCCTTGCGGCGTTGGTTGAGAGCGGTATTACGGCCGTAAATGCGGTCGGAAGCTGCCGCCCAATCGTCGAGCAAGTACGAGAAGAACACCTTCTCCCCGGGCCAACGAATGATCACACGGCCAATGACGAGCGCAAGCGGCACCGTCCATAGAAGGTGAAGCTTGCTGTCCTCTGCGAGCAAGGGAAAGAGCCCGACCGCCAGCGCGGCAAGCGTCACGAAGCAGGCATAGGCGAACGGCCAGAGAAAGAAGATGCAGAAGCGCCAGCTGGTGCGCAGATATCGCCAGAAGGTGCCGGTCAACAAAATGTCTAGGAACGCCACGAGACCGGTTGCGAAACGCGTCACGACGTTGCGCGCTGCATAGGCGTCGAAGATATCGGCCGAACCATACTGGCAGAATTTCGTTTCGGTTTTCCAGTCGCTGCCGCGCGTCGCGATGTTCATGGACGCGATGTTGTCGCCTTCGGCAGCCATCGCACCGGCAACGGTTCTTGCGCCCCAGAGCTTGTTGAAATCCGCGGCGCTATTGAGATAACGCCCGCGCACCGCATCAGGGTGCAGGCCCTCATAGCCGGTGAAATTGACGACGAGACGCTTTCTGACGGCCATTTCACTTCTCTCGGCAAAGAGACCACGCGAAATCGGCAGTCATCACAATAGCTGCAAATGCGGCAGCCACCCAAAGTGGAAGGCCACGCCGCATGATCGCGCCGTTTACATGAAAATGGCCGGCCTGCACAACCGGAACTTCATGCAGTCCTAAAAATCAGCCGTCGATCAGACCCAGATGTCGCGCGCCGATTCCTGCAGGAAAGCGAAAGCATAGGGAGAGAACGAGCGCCAGCATTCGACGCGGAATGTGTTTTCGGCCGTGCGCCAGAGGACGATCTCGATCTTGCCGAGAACCGTGCGGGAGGCGGCCCCCACCGGGAAGGCCCGTTGCGAAAGGTCCTGAGGACAGCCGCCATTGACGACGCCTTCCGCCCCTTTGCCCGAAACGATGATCCCGACATTGCGATGGGAAACGTCGACTGCCGAATGCAGTACCTTGGCTTTGGCGAGGTCCGCAACGAGGTTGCCTTCGCCGTCGTCGATGATCAGCCACTCGTCGGGGCCAAGCCACAAGGCGGCGCGGCTCCCATTCACGGCGGTCGATTTCGGTTTTGTCGGCAGCGCCAGACCGAGTGCTTTCGAAAGAGCAGCGACAGCGTCCGTGCGGGCCCGCAGCGAGATACGTGTCGCATTATCAGCCAGCGTCACCGAAACCGCGGCCGGACCGGTGCGACCCGACTGCAGCGGATGCAAGCGTGTTGCCTGGATCGTCTCAACCATTCAAACGCTCTCCCTTTTCATCGAAGAATACAGTTCCGGTGACTTCGACTTCGATCACTCCATTCGGCATCGGCACATAGAGCGTCTCGCCGAGCCGCTTCGTGCCATCGATAACCAGCGCGAGGGCAATGGAGCGGCCGCAATTTTCCGACCAGTAGGATGACGTCACATGGCCGATCATTGTCATCGGCACAGGCTGGTTCGGATTGGCAACGATCTGCGCGCCTTCCTCCAGTACCACCTTCGGATCAACGGTCTTGAGACCGACGAGCTGCTTGCGTCCCGGGGCGACGAGATCGCGGCGCAAGAGCCCGCGAATACCGACATAGTCGGTCTTGTTCTTGCCGATAGCCCAGGTCAGCCCTGCATCCTGCGGCGTCACCGTGCCGTCAGTATCCTGACCAACGATAATATAGCCCTTCTCGGCGCGCAGGATATGCATCGCCTCGGTGCCATAGGGCGTCAGGCCAAGCGGTTTGCCGCGTTCGTAGATCGCTTCCCAGACCGCCTGCCCGTAATCGGCCGGAACGTTGATTTCGTAGCCGGTCTCGCCGGTGAACGACATGCGGAACAACCGCGTCGGCACGCCGCAAATCTTGCCTTCGCGCACGCTCATATGCGGCATGGCTTCATTGGACATGTCGATCCCTTCGACCAACGGCGCGATGATCTCGCGCGACCTTGGCCCCTGCACGGCAATAACCGCCCATTGCTCGGTGGTCGAGGTAAGCCACACATCAAGGTGCGGGAACTCGGTCTGCAGGTAGTCTTCCATGTGGTTCATGACGCGGGGCGCACCACCGGTCGTCGTCGTGACGTGGAAGCGGTCCTCGGCGAGGCGGCCGACAACACCGTCATCGTAGATGAACCCGTCTTCCCGCAGCATGATGCCGTAGCGCAGGCGCCCGACGCCGAGCTTTTCCCAGGGATTGGTGTAAAGCAGTTCCAGGAACTTCGCCGCATCGGGGCCAACAACCTCGATCTTTCCAAGTGTCGAGGCATCGAAAATGCCGGCCTCCGTGCGAACGGCAACGCATTCGCGGTTGACCGCGGCATGCATATCCTCGCCGGCCTGCGGATAATACCAGGCACGCTTCCACTGGCCGACATCTTCGAAGGCAGCGCCCTGCGCCGCATGCCAGGCGTGCATCGGTGTGCGCCGGGTCGGATCGAAAAGATCGTGCCGGGCATGATTGACGATGGTGCCGAACGTCACCGGCGTGAAGGGGGCGCGGAACGTCGTGAGGCCCACCGCCGGAATCGGCTTGTTCAGAGCCTCGGCAGCGATGGCAAGGCCGTGGAGGTTCGATGTCTTGCCCTGGTCGGTCGCCATGCCGTTCGTGGTGAAGCGCTTGACGTGTTCGATCGAGTGCATGCCTTCGCGCACGGCGAGCCGGACATCCTTGGCCGTGACATCGTTCTGAAAATCGACGAAAGCCTTGACCGTCGTGTCTGGGCCGGCGCCGGCCGCCGAGCCGATCATCCCGCCGATCCAGCTTGCGCTGCCGGCGGCGGTCAATGATACCGGCGTACCCTTGCCGGCAAAACCCGCCTGTTCGGCCGATGATCCGCCGGCGGCGACGGCCTCATTGATCACGTCCTGCAAGCCGTCCGTGCCGTTGCAGGCCCCGACCGACAGGCAGTCCTGCGCGTAAGTGCCGGGAAGGAACCTTTCGTTTGCCGCGTCCCACGCCACCTTGCCGCGCGATTGTGAGAAGAGGTGAACCGAGGGCGTCCAGCCTGCAGAGACGATCAAGGCATCGACGGCGACCTTGCGCTCGTTGCCGCCCCTGTTGGGCTTGATCAGCATCGATGAAACACGACGCTTGCCGCCCGCGCTGAAGACCGCATGTCCCGGCAGTACCTCGATGCCCAGCGATCGCGCTTCCTCGACGATGGCCGATTTCGGGTTGTCGCGCGTATCGACGATGATCGGAACGTCGATCCCGGCCCGCTTCAGGTCGATCGCTGCCGCATAGGCCGAGTCGTTGGCGGTGTAGACGCCGACCTTGCGGCCGATCGCAACACCGTAATGATTGAGGAACATGCGCGCAGCCGAGGCGAGCATGACGCCCGGGCGATCATTATTCGCAAAAACCATGTGCCGTTCGATCGCGCCGGTCGCGAGCACGACCTTCTTGGCGCGAATCTGCCAGAGGCGTTCGCGCGGCATTTCGGCTGCCGGAGTGCTGAGATGATCGCTGATCCGTTCCGCGAGACCGACGAAGTTCTGCGCATAGTAGCCGAAGGCCGTCGTGCGGGTCAGAACCGTGACATTGTCCATGGCGCGCAGCCTGGCGATGGTCGCCGTCGCCCATTCGTAACCGGGCACGCCGTCGATGGTGACATCGCTTTCATAGCGCAGCGCTCCACCGACTTCGGGCTGTTCATCGCAAAGGATGACGGTTGCGCCGGTGGCTGCGGCACTCAACGCTGCGGCAAGGCCTGCCGCACCGGCCCCGACGACAAGCACATCGCAATGGGCAAAGCGGTTGGAATAGCGGTCGGTATCCGGTTCGCCAGGAACCACGCCGAGACCGGCGGCTGCGCGGATCTTCGGCTCGTAGATCGTCTTCCATGCGAATTTCGGCCACATGAACGTCTTGTAGTAAAAGCCTGCCGGCAGCATCGGCGAGAAAACATCGTTGATCGCGCCGACGTCGAAGGTCAGCGACGGCCAGCGATTTTGCGACTTAACCTTCAGGCCGTCATAGATTTCCTGGACCGTTGCGCGGACGTTGGGCTGCTTGCGTGACTTGTCACGCTCGATATCGACCAGCGCATTCGGCTCTTCGCTGCCTGCCGACAGGATGCCGCGCGGACGGTGATATTTGAACGAGCGTCCGACCAGATGGATGCCGTTGGCGAGCAGCGCCGATGCAAGCGTGTCGCCTTCAAGGCCGGTAAGGCTCTGGCCGTCAAACGTGAAACGGACTGTCTTTGCGGGTGTCAGCCGGCCTGCGCCGGAAATGCGGTTGCTGCCGGAATGAACCTGGTTGGTCATGGCTCAGGCCTCCGCTTTCTTGGCGCGCGGCGTGCGCGGCGCGGGAGATTCGACGACCGCTTCTGCCGGCGTCGTCCCTCGTGTCACAAGTTGCTCGACATTCGGCTTCGGTTCGCCAGCCTTGTAGACGGTCAGGAACTTGTCGGAAACGGAATCGCGCACGGCATTGAAGAACCGTCCGCAGCCATGAATGTGCCGCCAGCGCTCGAACTGAAGTCCCTTCGGATTTTGGCGGAAGTACAGGAAGGCGGCGAAATCATCGTCCGACTGGTCAACGATCGGGTTTGCACGGACCAGATGCGCTTCGCCGGCATTGCGGAATTCCAGTTCCGGGCGCTCTTCTTCGCAATAGGGGCATTTGATGAGAAGCATGTCTTCGTCTCGTTTCTAAAAAAGTCAGTGCGCCACGGCAGCGGCGGCTGCCTCGTCGATAAGCCGGCCGCTGGTAAAGCGCTCGATCGTGAACGGAGCGTTGATACGGTGCGGCTCGTCGCGGGCGATCGTGTGGGCAAACACGTTGCCCGAACCCGGCGTTGCCTTGAAACCGCCCGTGCCCCAGCCGCAGTTGACATAGAGGCCAGGAACCGGGGTCTTGGCCAGGATGGGCGAGCGGTCGGGTGTGACATCAACGATGCCGCCCCACGAGCGCAGCATCTTGAGGCGTGTCAGAACCGGGAACATCTCGCAGATCGCATCGAGCGTATGATTGATGATGTGAAGTCCACCTGTTTGCGAATAGGACGTATACTGGTCGGTGCCAGCGCCGATCACCATTTCGCCTTTGTCCGACTGCGAAATATAGGCGTGCACGGTGTTCGACATGATCACGCAGGGAATCAACGGCTTGACCGGTTCCGAGACCAGCGCCTGCAGCGGGTAGCTCTCGAGCGGCATGCGGACGCCAGCCATGTTCATGAGTACCGACGTATGTCCGGCGGCGACGACGCCGACCTTCTTGGCGTTGATGGGACCGCGATTGGTGTCGACACCGACCACTGCGCCATTGGCGGCGCGGCGAACACCGGTGACTTCGCAATTCTGGATGATGTGAACGCCGCGGTCAGCAGCCGCGCGGGCATAGCCCCAGGCCACGGCATCGTGGCGTGCGGTACCGCCGCGGCGCTGCAATGCTGCACCGATGATAGGATAGCGCGCGTCGGCAGACAGGTTGATCGGCGGACAGAATTCCTTGACCTGCTCCGGCGTCAACCACTCATTGTCGATGCCGTTCAGCCGATTGGCATGGATGTGGCGCTTGAACACCTGAACGTCGTGGATGTTGTGCGCGAGCATCATGACGCCGCGTGCCGAGTACATCACGTTGTAGTTGAGGTCCTGGCTCAACCCTTCCCAGAGCTTTACCGCATGTTCGTAAATACCGGCGGATTCGTCATAGAGATAGTTGGAGCGGATAATGGTCGTATTGCGACCCGTATTGCCACCGCCGAGCCAGCCCTTTTCGAGCACGGCCACATTGGTGATGCCATGTTCCTTGGCAAGATAGTAGGCGGTTGCGAGACCGTGGCCACCGGCGCCGACAATGATGACGTCATATTCCGACTTCGGTTCGGGCGATGTCCACTGCTGTTCCCAGCCTTTGTGGGCACGCATGGCTTCGCGGGCCAGAGCAAATACCGAATATTTCCGCATTACCTATCCCCTTTGCGCACAACTTGGCTTCGAGCGCCGATTGTTCAAAGATTTCTCGCCGGTTTCCTGTCCCAAAGTCGACATGGACTTTATCGACATCCGCGGCGTGTTGGCGCATCACTATCGTATCTGTCCAAGCGTCTTTTGCCATTTTGCGACGGAGATTGGCGCGCGATGCCGGTCAGCCCCAAATTAAACCGTGGTCCATGGCTTTGGCGAACGAATATCAGCAATTCCATGCCAAATCGCCATGGACATCGTTTTGAGTTTCTGCTAATGCCGACCGCAGTTTGCGATGGATGACCGTCGCGAAGTCCGGTTTGTTGTCCCATGATCTTCGGTCGGGGATCGGTGGCCAGGCTCAGTGAAATCTAAGAGATACAGGATAAAACGTGCAGGTACTCGTACGCGAAAACAATGTTGATCAGGCTCTCCGCGTTCTCAAGAAGAAGATGCAGCGCGAAGGCATGTTCCGCGAAATGAAGATGCATGATCACTACGAGAAGCCGTCGATCAAGCGCGCTCGCCAGAAGGCGGAAGCAATCAGCCGCGCTCGCAAGCTTGCCCGCAAGCAGGCACAGCGCGAGGGTCTTCTGCCGATGCCGGCACGCAAGGCGCCGGTTCGCGCCGCCGCGGCTCGTTGATCAGCGGTTTATCGACGCTTTTAACCCGATATCGGGGTGGAGTGGCTTCACGCCGCGCCGCCCTTTTTTCGTTTGGTGCCATCGGAGCAAAAGAGCTTGCACGGCTCTGAGTTGTACGGGACACATAGACAATGACACATTCATCTGAACGCGCCGCCTACGGCAAATTTCCCTCGGTACGCTATGCCGGATTGTTGATCGCGTCGATCTCCGCGCTCGGCCTTGCCGGATGCCAGAGCACTTCGACCACCGACATGACCGGGATCGACAAGGCGCAAGGATCGACCGAGAACATCAGTTCGTTGAATGATGTCATCCGCAACAATCCGAAGGATCCCGAGGCATACAATGTCCGCGGTTCCGCCTATGGTCGCGCCGGCAAGAACAATGACGCGATCAAGGATTTTAACGTCGCGCTTCAGTTGAACCCGAACTTCTACCAGGCCTATTCGAACCGCGCGCTCGTCTATCGCAACATGGGCAACTCCGCCCAGGCGATTGCCGACTACAGCCGGGCGATCCAGATCAACCCGCAATATGATGCTGCCTATATCGGGCGCGGCAACCTCTACCGCCAGGCGGGGCAGCTCGACCAGGCGATGAACGATTTCAACCAGGCGATCCAGCTCAGCACCACGGATGCCCGCGCCTACCACAATCGCGGCCTCATCTATCAGGCGCGCAACCAGCACAAGCAGGCCATCGAGGATTTCTCGACGGCGATCTCGCTGCAGCCCGATGCTGCAGAGCCCTACAACGGCCGTGGCATTTCCTATGTGGCGCTCGGCGATGACGACAACGCCTTCGACGATTTCAACTCGGCGATCAAGCTCGACGGCACGATTGCCGAAGGTTGGGCCAACCAGGCGCTGATCTACGAGCATCGCGGCGACAAGGCCCGTGCCGCCAAGTCCTACGCCCGCGCCGTTCAGCTTGACCCCAAGTACAAGCCTGCTGTCGACGGTCTGGCGCGCACGCGCAAGTCCTGATGCAATAGATGGGCAGGAACGTCGTTGTCGTTTTTGCTCACCCTTTGAAAGACAGCCTTTGCGCGCACCTTGCTTCGCTCATAATCGCGAGGCTCGATGCGGCCGGTCACAGTATCACCTTCCTCGACCTGTATGAGCGCGGCTTCGACCCCCGCCTCACGGCAAATGAGCGGAAGGCCTATTACGCGGATGCTTATGACAGCAGCGCCGTGACCCTCGATGCAGAAGACCTCGTCCGCGCCGACATTCTGATCCTTGTCTTTCCGACATGGTGGTTCGGCCTTCCGGCAATTCTCAAGGGTTGGATCGACCGGCTGTTTGTGCCGGGTGTTGCCTATGACCATGCCCCTGATTATGGCCGTATGATTCCGCGGCTCGCCAGGCTCAAGTCTTGCCTTGCCGTCACGACGCTCGGCTCGCCCTGGTGGATCGACTGGTTCGTGATGTTCCGTCCGGTCCGCCGCATACTTTCGCGCGCCATCATCGGCACATGCGCGCCGCAAACGCGGTTCTCCATGCTCTCGCTCTACAAGACCGAACAATTGTCAGCGGAACGGTTGGCGGCCTTTGAGCGCCGGCTCGGGCGGAAATTGGGCCGCCTGATCTAACAAAAAGCCCGCCGATGGGCGGGCCTTTGCCTCATTCGTGAAACACAGGTTCAGTGGTCCAGCGCCTTGACGATATTCTCGACCATCTTTTTGGCGTCGGCAAAAAGCATCATGGTGTTGTCGCGGAAGAACAATTCGTTCTCGACGCCCGCATAGCCGGAGCCCATGCCGCGCTTGATGAAAAGCACCGTCCCCGCCTTGTCGACATCAAGAATCGGCATACCGAAGATCGGCGATTTCGGATCGGTCTTTGCCGCCGGGTTGGTGACGTCATTGGCGCCGATGACAAAGGCGACGTCGGCCTGTGCAAACTCCGAATTGATGTCTTCGAGCTCGAAGACCTCGTCGTAAGGCACATTGGCCTCGGCAAGAAGCACGTTCATGTGACCCGGCATGCGCCCAGCGACCGGATGAATGGCGTATTTGATTTCAACGCCTTCTGCCTTCAGCTTGTCGGCCATCTCGCGCAGGGCATGCTGTGCCTGCGCGACGGCCATGCCGTAGCCGGGCACGATGATGACCTTTGAGGCGTTCTTCATGATGAAGGCCGCATCGTCGGCGGAGCCCTGCTTGACCGGGCGCTGTTCGACTTCACCGCTGGCAGCAGTGCTGGTCTCGCCGCCGAAGCCGCCGAGGATGACCGAGATGAACGAACGGTTCATGCCCTTGCACATGATGTAGGACAGGATCGCGCCGGACGAGCCAACCAGCGCGCCGGTGATGATCAGAGCGAGGTTGCCGAGCGTGAAGCCGATGCCCGCTGCCGCCCAGCCGGAATAGGAATTCAGCATCGAGACAACGACAGGCATGTCCGCGCCGCCGATCGGGATAATGATCAGGCCGCCGAGCACCAGCGACAGGATGACAATCAGCCAGAAGATCGCATGGCTCTCGGTCAGGACCAGCGCGATCACCAGGAGCACGATGGCAGCAAGAAGAGCAATGTTCAGCACATGGCGTCCGGGCAGCATGATTGGCTTGCCGGACATGCGGCCGTCAAGTTTCAGGAAGGCGATGATCGAGCCGGTGAAGGTGATCGCGCCAATGGCGACGCCGAGCGACATTTCCACGAGCGCCTGACCATGAATGCTGCCGACTTCGCCGATCCCGAAAGAGTCGGGCGAATAGATCGCGGCCGCGGCAACCATGACCGCCGCCAGACCGACGAGTGAGTGGAACGCGGCAACAAGCTGCGGCATTGCCGTCATGGCGATACGCCTGGCTATGTAAGCGCCGGCAGCCCCGCCGATGGCAAGACCGAGGACGATCAGGCCGAGGCCCTTGAAGCTAGGTTCGGCAAGCGCCAGCGTTGTCGCGATGGAAATGCCCATGCCCGTCATGCCGTAGTAGTTGCCCTGCCGGCTGGTCGTCGGATGCGAAAGGCCGCGCAGCGCGAGGATGAAGAGCACGCCGGAGACGAGATAAAGGAAAGTTGCGATATTCACATTCATGCTCACTTTTCCTTCTTCTTGTACATGGCGAGCATGCGGTGGGTGACGAGGAAGCCCCCGAAGATATTGACGCTGACGAGGACGAGCGCGATGAAACCGAAGCCGGTCGCAAAACCGCTCGCCGACAGTCCGACCGCCAAGAGCGCGCCGACGACGATAACGGAGGAGATCGCGTTGGTAACGGCCATGAGCGGCGTGTGCAGTGCCGGCGTCACCGACCAGACAACGTAATAACCGACAAAGATCGACAGGACGAAAATTGCGAGGCGGAAGACGAACGGATCGACCACTCCGCCTGAGACGGCGTGAGCCGCGGCGCCGGCGGCTTCCGGCATGTTTTCAGCGGCCTGACGGACGATCTCGGTGGCCTGGTTCAGGGTCTCGAGGGCCTTTTCGAGTGTAGCATCAGCCATCATGCCTCTCCTTCAGTCTTTGGCGCCGCCTTGGATGCAGCAGTCTTTTTCGGCGCGGCTTTCTTGGCGGCCGGTTTCACTGCGGCGTCTTTTGGAGCGGCAGGCTTGGCCGGCGCGGCCTTCTTGGCGACAGGCCTGGCAGCCGGCGTCTCGGCAGGAGCAGCAACAGCCGCAGCAGCCTGGGCGAAGTTGGGGTGAACCACCTTGCCGTCATGGGTCAACATGGTCGCCTTGACGAGTTCGTCGTCGAAATTGATTTTCAGCACCTCCTTGTCGACCAGCGTCTCGACAAAAGCGACGAGGTTCTTCGCGTAGAGCTGCGAGGCAGTCGCCGCGATACGGCCCGGGACGTTGAGATGTCCGACGATCTTGACCCCATCGATCTCGGTGATCTTGCCAGCTACCGCGCCTTCGACGTTGCCGCCGCGCTCGACTGCAAGATCGATCAGAACCGAACCCGGACGCATGCGCGCATACATTTCGCGTGTCACCAGTCTCGGTGCCGGACGACCGGGGATAAGCGCCGTTGTGATGACGATATCCTGCTTGGCAATGTGATCATTGACCAGCGCTGCCTGCTTTGCCTGATATTCCTTCGACATTTCCTTCGCGTAGCCGCCAGCGGTCTCGGCAGCCTTGAACTCCTCGTCCTCGACGGCGAGGAATTTGGCGCCAAGCGATGCGACCTGCTCCTTGACCGCAGGGCGGACGTCGGTGGCGGTTACCACAGCTCCAAGGCGGCGCGCCGTTGCGATGGCCTGCAGGCCAGCGACGCCGACACCCATGACAAAGACTTTCGCGGCCGGCACCGTGCCTGCCGCCGTCATCATCATCGGCAAGGCGCGGTCATATTCCTCGGCGGCATCGATGACCGCCTGGTAGCCGGCAAGATTGGCCTGACTGGAAAGAACGTCCATCACCTGCGCGCGGGTGATGCGCGGCATGAACTCCATGGTGAAGGCGGTAAGCCCGGCATCGGCGAGTTCCTTGACGGCGCTGTCATTGCCGTAAGGATCGAGCATCGCGATGACGACTGCGCCTTTCTTGTAGGATTTGAGCTCCGGGGAAGCGGGTCGGCGCACCTTGAGGACAATGTCCGCGTCCTTGACGTCCGCGGCCTTACCGATGCTTGCGCCGGCAGCCGTAAACTCTGCGTCAGGAATGCGCGATGCGGTTCCGGCACCCGTTTCGACAACGACGTTGAAGCCAAGGCCAATAAGCCGCTTTACCGTCTCCGGCGAGCCGCCGACACGCGCCTCATTGGCATCGGTCTCTTTCGGTATGAATAGTGTCTGAGCCAAGCTCTTCACCCCCCAAAGCAAGTTTTCACTACAAGGCAGTGGCCTTTCGGACCAGCGCGCCTTCCCGCTTGTAACGATTGGCAGTCTTAAAGACCCGCCCGGTCAAGATCGAGCGGGCTTTGGACGGGCGTCCAGGCTCTTGAGAACCAGCGCGCCCTAAAGGAGGAACCAGGCAGCTCCGCAAATAACAAAGAAAAGAACCAGAGCAGAAAAGAATCCCCCGGCGAAAAAGCCGAAAGCCATGGCAACGACCAGCGCTATGCAGGAAACGAAGCCCCATTTCGAAAGCGAGAGAAAAAGATTGTAGGTCTTCTCATGCTCCGCATAGTCCATGGGGGCGCCCAGTTCTGCAGGCGTGGTGTCGTGATGTTCAGCCATCTTCAAACCTTTTCTAGTCGACGTCGTAAAGGCAATAGCGAAAAGCCGACAACTGCGCAATGCGCAGATCGTCGCTCACCCTGACCTCGATCAATATAAATCAAGAATAGAGTTTCATCGCGGTTGAGCCTAATTAACTAACCGAGAAGATGCGGAAAAAGACCGACAACGCCAATGATGATCAGGTAGAGCGCAACGACATAGTTCAGCAATCGCGGAGCGATCAATATGACGATGCCGGCGATCAGGGCGACGAGTGGAGCGATGGCGATTTCAGCAATCATTTCGGTATCCTTTGTGTGCGCAAGCTACAAGCTCAGAACAGAGCGCTATTCGAATACAATGATTCTGTCGGTAACGGACCGGGATCGTTCAATTTATATTCAAATTGGCAAACAACCGTTCAATGAAAGACGTGCGGGCCAGCTTCGTTGCCCACCAGCTTGTGCTCCATCGTCACGTCGAGCAGCTTCACAATGTCATCGGCTGACATCGCAGCACCGTAGAGAAAGCCTTGAACGTGCTCGGCGCCGACGAGTTGATTGACGAGCTCCGATTGCGCGCTCGTTTCGAGCCCTTCGATGGTCACTGACAAGCCGAGTTCATGTGACATGTGGACGATGCCGCGCAAAAGTTTCAGCGATCGTCCCTCTTCAGCGATGTCGGCGATGAAAGAACGGTCGATCTTGACCTTGTTGACCGGCAAGTTCTTGAGATAGCTCAGGCTGGAATAGCCGGTCCCGAAATCGTCGATGGCGACCTGCACGCCGTAACCCTTCAGCTCGGCAAGCACGCTGCCGGTCGTGGCGCGGTCGGTTATGAGCGCTCCCTCCGTAACCTCCACTTCAAGAAGGTGTGGCTCGATCGCATGCCGTTTCAGCGCGGATTGAATGACGCTGACCGTGTTGCGGTTCTGCAGATCATGCGAGGAAAGGTTGACCGAGACGGCGATGCGCGAATTCCAGTTGCGGCAATCCATCACTGCCCGGTCGATGACGTTGCGGGTCAGATCCGAGATCAGCCCCATTTCTTCTGCGAGCGGGATGAACTCTGCAGGCGATATGGCTCCGAATTCCGGATGGTCCCACCGCGAGAGCGCCTCGCACGCGGTCATGCGCGAGGTGCGGATATTGACGATCGGCTGGTAGGCGACCGAGAGAGTGCCTTCCGCAATGGCCCGGCGCAGATCGGCGCGCAACCGCTGCTTCGACCGGAACGTATGGTCCATGGTCTGGACAAAGACCGCCCAGTTCTTCTGGCTATCCTTCTTGGCGACATCGAGCGCCAGATCCGCATTCATGTGCATCACCGAGAGGTCAAACGCATCCACCTCGACGATGGCGACGCCAGCGCGGGCGCCGGTCTGAATATCGTGACCCGAAACACTGTACATGCCGGTGATAGCGGACATGATCCGCTCGACCGTTCCAATCGTTTCCTCGTGCGAGCAGGCGGAAAACAGCAGCACGAATTCGTCGCTGCCGAAGCGCGAGAGCAAGGGCCGGTCAGCCTCGACCAGGCTCAGCCGGTCGGCAAAGGCACGCAGCATCTCGTCGCCGAGGCGATGGCCGAAGGTATCGTTGGTTCGTTTCAGGCCATCGATATCGATCACCATGAGGGCGATCTGCGCGCCCTGCACCATGTCGTCGGCATAAGTCGCGGCGATCTCGGCAAACTGGCTGCGGTTGGGAAGGCCCGTCAGACTGTCGAAACGCGCCATGCGGTTGATCTGCGCTTCGGCGTCCGCACGCCGCGTGACATCCTGGATGACGAGCACGGTGCCATGCTCGGGATCGGGCGTCGCCGTGAATTCATAGTGGCGCTTGTTCGGTGATTCAAACGTGTCGCGCTGTTTTGAACCGGACAGCAGATCCTGCATCTTGGTGCGCAAGGATTGCAGTGCATCCTCGGGGAAATAGGAACGCGATTGGGCAAGGCGCAACAAGGTCGCAAGCGACCTCCCTTCGAGCTGAGCCGGAGAATCGAAGCCCATCATCTTCGCCGCCTTCATGTTGGCGACGGTTATCGTCTGCTGGCCGTCGAACATCAGCAGGCCCTGCGGCATACCATTGAGCGCAGCATCGAAATTGGTGGCGACGCGAGCCAGCTGGCGCTTGCCCAGCAGTGCATCGAAGAGTGAATTGCGAAGACTGCCGGCAACGCCGATATTGCTCCAGAAATAGGGAAGGATCAGCAGGGCAAGCAGCCAGTTGTAGACCCCACCGAGCAGCACCAAGGTCGCGCAAAGCGGTGCGAGAATTCCGATCGACAGGCCGAGGACGACCATCGGCGAGACGTAGTTGCGCGTGACAAGCGCAAGCATCGATCCAGCAACAATGATAACGCTGGTAATCGCAGCGGTCGCATCCGGAAGCATGTAGATGCTGACAAAGCATAGGGCGCCGAGCACCGAACAGCTTGCAAGCGCGCCAAGCAGATAGCGCCATTCCCACCGCTTCAGCGTTGCCGCCGAAGCTGACACAAGATTGGCGCGTTCGAAGGTGCCGGCATTGGCAGTGCGCGCGAGGTCGACCACAAGAAAGGCCAGCGCGAAGGCAAGATAGATCGCATGATGCGTCTTCAAATAGATTGTCGCCGTGGCGAGGATCTGAATGATCGAACTCCACCACGTCGCCTTGCCGTTCGCATATAATGTGCGAACCGCAATCAGCTCGATCGACAAGCCGTCGTTGGCTTCAACTTTCATCAATAGGCCCGCAAAACTTTGCCCGTACCGGGAATGTCGACGAGGAACGCCAACGATGCCAGCGTTATAAATCGCACTTCCGACTAAATCGTTTAATTCATCTTCTGTCGCCAGAAATTCCCAACAACCGGCAAATAGAATTACCAATTTCTAAAAGAAGATCGTCGCTATACCGGGCATATCGTCGGCGAGGCTGGTTCCTTGTCGGGATTGGGGTCGTAGAACGGTCCAACAACAAGTGGCTTGTCGGGCATAAGTGACTGATCGGTGTCCGAGATCATCTTTCGCTCGATGGTCTGGAGCACGACACCTTTTGCGTCTTCGAGCCGCATTGTCACCTGATACTCCCGGTTCGCCTTCACGCATTTGACCGGTGGGCTTTCGACGGTGATCTTGTCCATTGTCGGCCATATATCTTGCCGCACGACAAAGGGATCTCCACCAGCCGGATTTTCGAAAGTGGTCTCCAATGACGAGCCATCGGGAATCTTGCGCAGTTTCGCCAGAGTGAGAAGATAGGTCGCCTCGGCGATACGATAGTTGAAGACGAAAATCTTGCCGGAAACGTTGACATAGTCGCCCTGACCGCTATCGCGGCACGCCGCCAGCGCGACCGCAAGCGCGAGCAAACAGGTTGCCATCAGGCGCGAGGCATTCTTCGTCCTAGACATGGCCGCTGCCCATCTGCTTGGCGTTGCGATCATAATAGCGGCGCGCCTTGGCCCTGTTGCCGCAGACATTCATGTCGCACCAGCGGCGGCTGCGATTGCGGCTCTCGTCAAAGTAGAGCCAGTGGCAATTCGGGCAGACCTTTATGCGTTCCAGGCGCAAAGGCTCGAACAGACGCACCCCGGAGAGGAATGACGCCGTAGCCAGGGATATCTGCCCGCCGTCCCTGGAGGGCCGCGGCAGCGCGAGTGCTTGTTCTTCCGGTTCGTCGCCGACGAGTTTCGACCCGAGGCGCAAGAATTCGGAAAGCGGCGCAGGATTCAATCCGCTGCCATGCACCGCCGTCCTGAACAGGCGATTTATCGCTTCACGCATGTCGATCAGGCCTGTGATCTCCTGCTCGGAAAGTGGCGGGCGGAACTCGACATTTCCCCACTCCCCCTGACGGAAATCGGCCGCCGCCGCAGCAAAGCGCGTAACTTCGGCGGGATCGGAAAAGCGATCAAGCGACCGTTCCGGCGTCTCGCGAAAGACGACGGTATTGGCGAGGTCGAGTGCCAATACACCCCCGCTGAAACGATGTGCATTCCATTCAAAGGTCATCGCTAAATTCTAACTGGTAAAATAGGTTTTGCAAGTTAGAATAAGATGCAAAGGCGAGGAGTGATTGACCTATTTCCTGCAGCTCCTGTTGAACGGCATTCACAATGCGGCGCTCTACGCGCTGCTTGCCTATGGCTATGTCCTGATCCACGGTCTCACGCACAGGACTGACCTTTCGCTCGGCGCGATCTTTGCCTTTTCCGGCCAGACTTTTATTCTTGTCGCGGCCTTTGCCTGGTCGATCCTCTGGATGACCCTGCCCGCCGCCTTGGCCTTCGGCCTGCTGATCGCACTCGTCTATGTCATGACCGGCGGCTATGTAATCGCACGGCTGATTTATGCGCCGCTCGAAGCCGGCACGCGCAACACCATCCTTGTCGCAACCCTTGGCCTCAGCATATTTCTTGCCGAGCTTTCCCGCATCGCCGCCAACACGCGCGATTACTGGCTTCCGCCCATGCTGTCGCAGCCCGTGCCGGTCCTTGGCCCGCAGGTCGATATCAGCCTCACCCAGATGCAGGTACTCAACATCGCGGTGGCGCTTACCGTGATCGCTTGCGGTGAAGCGATCATGCTGCGAACGGCGGCGGGACGTATCTGGCGCGCGGTGAGCGACGAGCCGCAGGCAACCGCCATGTGCGGGATCGATCCGAAGCGAGTGAGAACGCAGGCCATCCTTGCCGCATACGGCATATGCGCGCTAGCGGGATTTCTGGCAGCGCTCTACTACGGGAATATCAGCTTCAACACCGGCATGATTTTCGGATTGAAAATTCTCTTCATCACTGCGGCCGGTGGCTTTTCAAGGCCGCTTCATGCTGCCTGTGGCGCAGCCCTTGTCGGCATGGTCGAATCGCTCTGGGGCGGATATTTTTCCGTGCTGTGGCGGGATGTCGCCATTTTTTCCCTGCTGGTCTTCGTACTCGCCACCCGCATCACGGGCCAGGACGAGGAGCGCATCTAACCCTGGAGGCTGTGGCCGCCATCGATGGTGATCACCGTGCCGGTGATATAGCTGCTCGCGTCAGACGCAAGCATGAGCACGGCACCGTCGATATCTTCCGGTTCTCCGAGGCGTCGCATCGGATTCTTGCCTTTCAGGAAGCCGCGCGCCGGCCCGTCCATCAAGTCTTCGTTGAGGCGGGTTGGAAACCAGCCGGGCGCCATCGCATTGACTCTTATTCCGCACGGCGCCCATTCGAGCGCCAGCGAGCGGGTCATCTGCGAAATGGCGGCCTTGGACATGGCATAAGCGGTGGACCCCTTGATCGGCGCGTCGGCAAGAATGCTTGAGAGGTTGATGATGGACCCACCGACGCCTTTGGCGATCATCCGCTTGGCGGCCTCCTGGGCGACGAAGAACGCGCCTTCGACATTGACCTCGAGAATGCGGCGCAACTGATCGCGCGTGGTGTCGACCGCCCGTACGATCTCGGCAACCCCGGCATTGTTGAAGAGGACCGTCACAGTGCCCTTCCAGCTCTCAGCCTCATCGAATGCACGTTCGATATCGGACGCTTTCGTAATGTCCGCGACAATGCTGAGGACGCTGGCGTTGCAAGACCCTTCCGGGACGGCCGTTCGCGAGATTGAAACAACATTTGCGCCGTTGGCCGCAAGGACTTCCACCATACGCAGCCCGAGACCGGATGATCCACCGGTGACCACAATGGTTTTACCTGCAACTGAAAGAGAAGATTCGCCTGCCATTCGCCCGTTTACCAGTAAGTCCTGCATCATCTGTCCAGCAACTGTTAGACCGCGGCTCGACACATGACAACTGCTGAACGTTATACCACTCGGCGCTGCACCTGCGGCCTATCGTATCCCTTTATGAACTAATCAATTCTGTTGATGGTTTCAGATCGTGCTGTTACCAGTGCGCGAAGATGTTCTTATAGGCAAGGCTGGGAGGGCCACCGCGGAGAGCGGGGTGTATTGCCGGCTATCTGAATGAATTGGGAGGACGCCAATGCCGGCTTTGCTCGCGATTTCGCGAACGATCGATCGTATCAATGAACTCGTCGGGCGCGCCGTCGCCTGGCTGATCTTCCTGGCGGTCGTCGTCAGCGCCGGCAATGCGATCATTCGCAAGGCGTTCAATGTTTCGTCAAACTCCTGGCTCGAACTGCAATGGTATCTCTTCGGCGGCGCCTTCATGCTTGCCGCCGCCTATACGCTGCAGCAGAACGAGCATATCCGCATCGATATCGTCTACGGCGCATTTTCAAGGCGCGTGCAGCACTGGATCGATCTTCTCGGTCATCTCTTCTTCCTGATGCCGTTCGTCATTCTGATGATCTTCTATTTCATCCCCTATGTGCGGCTTTCCTTCAACAGCGGCGAAGTCTCATCAAGCGCCGGCGGCCTCATTCTCTGGCCTGCCAAGCTCATTCTTCTCGCAGGGTTCGTACTCCTCGGCTTCCAGGGCGTCTCCGAAATCATCAAGAAAATCGCGGTAATACGCGGGGACATGCCCGACCCCAACCCACCCGTTTCGATGGAGGAAATCGCGGAACAGGAAGTGGCGACGATTGCGGGAGCGCGCAATGATTGAATTTATCGCGCAGAACATGGCGCCGATCATGTTCGCTTCGCTGATCATCTTCCTGTTGATCGGCTATCCCGTTGCATTTGCCCTCGCCGCAAATGGCCTTTTGTTCTTCTTCGTCGGCGTCGAACTTGCGCCGCTGTCGAACGGCAGCATCACGCTCTCCTGGCCGTTGCTCTATGCGCTGCCTGACCGGTTTTGGGGACAGATGTCCAATGAGACCCTGCTCGCCATTCCATTCTTCACCTTCATGGGCATCATTCTCGAGCGGTCCGGTATGGCCGAGGATCTGCTCGACACCATCGGTCAGCTCTTCGGACCCATTCGCGGCGGTCTGGCCTATGCCGTCATTTTCGTTGGCGCGCTGCTCGCGGCAACAACTGGCGTCGTCGCGGCGTCAGTCATCGCGATGGGCTTGATCTCGCTACCGATCATGATGCGTTACGGCTACGACAGGCGTGTCGCCTCGGGCGTCATCGCCGCCTCCGGAACTCTGGCGCAGATCATTCCGCCTTCTCTCGTGCTCATCGTCCTTGCCGACCAGCTCGGGCGCTCGGTGGGCGATATGTATCATGGCGCGATTATCCCTGGTCTCGTGCTGACCGGGCTCTACATGCTTTACATCCTTGCGATGACCTTCCTCAGGCGCGATTCGATGCCGGCCTTGCCCAAGGAAGCGCGCACGCTAGGCTCCGGCGTCACATCGCTGATCGTCGCCCTCGTCATTGCCGGGGCCATCGCCTATGGCGCGCATAAGATGCTCGCGCAAAGTGCCGGTGCGAACGCGGATATTTGGGGCGGCACCATCGCCATCATTGCCGTCTATCTCTATGCGCTCGCCGACCGGGCGTTCGGCATCAACACGATGTCGCGGCTTGCCCAGCAGGTGATCATCGTCCTCATACCGCCGCTCGCCCTGATCTTCCTTGTACTCGGCACCATTTTCCTGGGCATCGCCACGCCGACCGAAGGCGGCGCGATGGGCGCTGTCGGCGCGCTGGTCATGGCCGCCTCCAAGGGCCGCCTCAGCATGACCGTGATCAACCAGGCGCTGGCATCGACGACGCGGCTTTCATCCTTCGTCATGTTCATCCTCCTCGGCGCACGCGTGTTCTCGCTGACCTTCTACGGCGTGAACGGGCACGTCTGGGTGGAACACCTCCTGGTCTCCCTTCCGGGGGGCGAAGTCGGCTTTCTGATTGCCGTCAACCTGCTTGTCTTCTTCCTCGCGTTCTTCCTCGATTTCTTTGAGCTCGCCTTCATCATCGTGCCACTCCTGGCACCTGCGGCAGACAAGCTTGGCATCGACCTGATCTGGTTCGGCGTCCTGCTTGGCATCAATATGCAGACGAGCTTCATGCACCCGCCCTTCGGCTTCGCGCTGTTCTATTTGCGCTCGGTTGCGGCAAAGGTGCCCTATCTCGACAAGATTACCGGCAAGAAGATCCAACCGATCACCACGGGGCAAATCTACTGGGGCGCCGTGCCGTTCGTCGGCATCCAGGTGCTGATGGTGGCGCTCACCATTATGTTTCCGCAAATGGTCATGCACTACAAGGGCACCGGCCCGGTCGTCGACCCGTCGCAGATCAAGATCGAGGTTCCGGGTTTTGGCGGCGACAACGGGCTCGGCAACGGATTGGGTGGAGGCGGACTTGGCAATGGCCTCGGTGGGCCTGCCAATGATCTGAGTTCACCGCCGCCTTTGGGTGGGCCTGCGCCAAGTCCGGCAGCGCCCGGGCAACCGGCCGCCCCGGCGCAGCCGCCGGTGCCTGACCTTAGCCAGCCACCGAAGATGTGACGGCAACAAAAAACCCCGGGGACCGCAAGGTTCCCGGGGTTTTGCTTTTAACTGTATTCAGCGCCTAGAGCTTGCCGTTGCGCTGCTGGATCATCATGAACGTATCGAAGGAATATTCCGCGACCTGCGCATAGAGGAAGTGCTCGTTGCGGAAAGCCTTGATCGAATCCCAGATCTTCTTGAACTCGGGGTTTGTAGCTTCCATCTCGCCATAGACGCCGTTGGCCGCTTCGAAGCAGGCGCTCATGATTTCCGGGCTGAACGGGCGCAGTTGCGCGCCGCTCGCGACGAGGCGCTTGATCGCCGCCGGATTGAGCGAATCGTACTTCTGCAGCATATCGGCATCGGTGGCCTGCGCTGCGGTGCGGAAGAGGGACTGATAAGCAGGCGGAAGCGAATCCCACTTCGCCTTGTTGACCATGAAGCTGACCGTCGGACCGCCTTCCCACCAGCCGGGATAGTAGTAGAACGGCGCTACCTTCTGGAAGCCCAGCTTCTCGTCGTCATAGGGTCCGACCCATTCGGCAGCGTCGATCGTGCCTTTTTCCAGCGATGGATAGATGTCGCCGCCGGCGATCTGCTGCGGCACGACACCGAGCTTTTCGAGCACCTTGCCGGCAAACCCGCCGACCCGCATCTTGATGCCCTTGAGGTCTTCGACCGTCTTGATTTCCTTGCGGAACCAGCCGCCCATCTGCACGCCGGTATTGCCGCCGGGATAGACCTGCAGACCCTGTTTGTTGAAGAACTCGTTGAGGAGATCGATACCGCCCAAATGATACTGCCAGGCATTCATGCCCCGCGCATTCAGCGCAAACGGAACGGCAGCGCCGAGCGCCCAGGTAGGGTCCTTGCCCCAGTAATAGTAGGCGACCGTATGGCAAAGCTCGACAGTACCGGCTGCCGCCGCATCAGCAGCCTGCAGGCCCGGCACGATTTCGCCGGCAGCAAATGGCTGGATTACGAAATTCCCGTCCGTGGCTTCCTTCAGATACTTCGAGAGCACTTCAGCGCCGCCATAGATCGTATCCAGCGATTTCGGAAATGACGACGCGCACCGCCATGTGATTTTCGGCAGCGACTGCGCGATCGCGGGCGCAGCGAGCGTCGTAGCTGCGGCCGCGCCGACGCCGGCAAATCCAGCCTTTGTGATAAATGAACGACGATCCATAAAATCTCCTCCAAACAATTGATCTGGACCATTCTCCCGATCCCGCGATCACCATACACACTCACTATTTCAAGTCCAGCGGATGAACCGACAAAGCCGCACCGGCAGTAAGTGGATTGATATTGTTGTAGGATTCTCGTCGCAATTCCGATTCCGGCGCGAATGTCGCGGCGCCTCTCCGGCCATTGGAAACGCTGGGGAATTGCACTAAATAGAGGGAACAATCTTTGCGGGAGCAATTCCATGCGGCAACCCCTCGTCGCCATAACATCCGATGTACGCGCTTTCGAAAACTATACCTGGCACGCAGCGCCCGATCAGTACCTGATGGCTGCCTATGATGCCGCTGGCGTTATTCCGCTCATCGTCCCTTCCTTTGGGGATGGGCTTGATATCGACGCTGTTCTCGACGGGGTCGACGGGGTGCTGATTACGGGCTCCAAGTCCAATGTGCATCCCGCGCTCTATGGAGCGGAGCCCAGCCCGGCGCACGAGCCCTACGATCCGGCGCGCGACGCGACCTCCCTGCCGCTCATTCGGCGCGCCATCGAGCGCGGCATTCCGCTTCTCGCCATCTGCCGCGGCATTCAGGAGTTGAACGTCGCGCTCGGTGGAACGCTCGCCACGGAAATTCAGGAACTCGACGGCCGCATGGACCATCGCGCCCCGCAGTCGGATCAGCAGGCCGAACGCTTTGCCATTCGTCATCCGATACGCATTAAACCTGGCTCCTGTCTTGCCGACGTCATGAACAGCGATTCGATCAACGTCAATTCGGTGCACCGCCAGGCCATCGAGAAGCCAGCGCCCTCGCTTGAGATCGAAGCCGTTGCCGAAGATGGCACGATCGAAGCCGTATCGGTGAAGACCGCCCGCAACTTCGCTGTCGGCGTACAATGGCATCCGGAATACTGGGTGAAGACCGATTCGCCGTCGCGCAAGATTTTCGCCGCTTTCGGCGATGCGGCGCGGGCGCACAGGGCGAGTCGCGAGCGGCTGCACGCAGCCGAATAAGTATCTAGTACGTCAGCACGCCTTCGGTGGACATCGACAGCACGACGGAGCGCGGTTCGATGCTGATATAGGCGAGCCCGTCACCCGGGCTGAAGGCGACGATGGTTCGGCCCGTATCATCGGCAAGGTCGATCGTCCCGTCCTCGTTATTGTGCCAGGTCCTGGCTTGCGCCAGCGGCGGATAGAGCCCGGCGCAGCCCTGCTCTATCGTCAGCGCATTGTGGCCGGGAAGACCGTTTTCAGCTGGAAAAGCCTTGCATTTCGCACTGCCGCCAGGGCCGCTGATAACGAATGTCGGCACATCGAGAATACCGTTCTGTCTCGGCTCTTCGCTGGTGATCGACGCGGTGGTCACCGTATCGACATTCGTTTCCCCACCTGAGGTGTAGGTGGCGAAATCAAGAAACATGGCGATGACTGCAACTGCGCTCACAAGGGCGAGCAAGACCGTGTTGGCGGGTTTCATGCCAAGCTCCACAGGGGTCACTCTTTCGAAAACCCTAGTCCCGTAGCGTTAATGAACCGTGAACCATCGTCGCAGCACGCACTTCAGCGCTCTTTCGGCTTCGAGGTGGATTGGCGGATACGCAGTTCCGGCTTGATCAATTCCTGGCGTGCATGGGTGTCGGCGCCATTGAGCTGATCGAGAAGCGCCCTCGCCGCGCGCTGGCCGACTTCGCGCTGGCCGTTCCAGACTGTGGTGAGCGCCGGCGTCGCGATCGCCGCTTCCTCGAGATCATCATATCCGGTGACAGAGATGTCGACGCCTGCGACGAGGCCGGCGCGGGCGATGCCGTTCATCATGCCGATCGCAGCAAGGTCGTTCCAGCAGACGGCTGCCGTCGGGTGGTCCTTCAGCGCCAGGAATTGCGGCGCCGCATCGAAGCCGGCCTGCTTCGTGCGTGGTCCCGAAATTCGCCACTCGGGCTTTACCTCGAGGCCGGCCTTCTGCATGGCCTGGAGATAGCCTTCATAGCGGTCGCGGCCCGTCGACGTCTGGTCCGTTCCGCCGACCATGGCGATGCGCGTATGGCCGAGCGAAATGAGATGGTTGGTGGCAAGCCCGATGCCGTAGGCGTCGTCACCGCGGAAAACCGGGACATTTGCATCCTTGACGCTGCGGGCGATCAGGACGACCGGCAGGCCATTGTCTTCCGCCATGCGGATATCTTCAGCGGGCGTTCCGATCGCGGGCGACATGATGACACCATCGCCGCCAAGCTGCAGAACCGTGTCAATGAAGGTGCGCTGCTTGTCCAATTGGTCGTAGTGGTTGGAAAGGATGAATGTTTGCCCGGATCGGTCGAGTTCACCTTCGATGGCGCGCAAAATCTCGGCAAAGAAAGGGTTCATGATGTCATGGACGACCACGCCGACAATGCCGGATCGCGACGTGCGCAGGCTTGCCGCCCTCCGGTTGTAAATGTAGCCGATCGTGCGGGCGTGTTCCTTGATCTTCTCGCGCGTTTGATCGGCGACGAGAGGACTATCGCGCAGGGCCAGCGAAACGGTCGCAGTGGACACTTTCAGCGCGTCGGCAATCGTCGATAGTTTGATCTTTTGCGCCAAAAACCGCCTCCCGCAGTGTCGTCCGACAAATGTAATCTTTACACGGCGTTATGCCACCGCAACCGAATAAATCAAAGTTCTTTCGTTACGGGTATGGTCAGCCGTTTTTGCGCTCCTGGCGGGATTTTGCGACCGCTCGCAACTGCCGCTCGCGGTGTACCACGTAAAGGCCGCTCCCTATGATGATCACGGCTCCGCACAGCGTGTAGGCATCCGGAAACTGGCCGAAGATGAAATAGCCGAAACCCAGCATCCAGATGATCTGAAGAAACGGATAGGGCGCGAGCGCCGCCGTTGTTGCGCGCTTATAAGCGAGAATGATGAGGAAATGACCAAGTCCGCCAAAAAAGCCCAGAAGACATAGAAGCAGGATCTGGAACGGCGTTTGCGGAAGGACCGCCTGCGTGATTGCCGGCGACATCAGGATCGCCGGCGCAAGGGCGGAATAAAAGATGAGGCTTTCCGGCGATTCAGTCGCGGCCATCTTGCGCGTGAGCAGGACATAGAATGAATAGCTCAGCATTGCCGTGATCGAATATGGCAGGCCTGGATTGAGTTCGCCAAATCCCGGACGCGCGATGATTAAAACGCCAATGAAAGCGACGATGATGGCAAGCCAGCGCCGCCAGCCTGCCCATTCTCCAAGGATGGGTCCGGCGAGCGCCGTGATGACCATGGGCGCGGCAAAGGTAATCGTCATCGTTTCAGCCAGCTGCATGGTCTGCAGGGCGTAGAAGTTGAAATAGGTCGAACCGAACAGGCAGATGCCGCGCAATATCTGCATCGGCAGGTTGCGCGCCCTGAATATGCCGGGATTGGACCATGGCCGAAAGAAGATCAGGACCAGCAGCGTGTGCTCGACGAACCGCATCCATGAAACGAATGCGGTAGGTACGCCGGACAGCACCAGATATTTGGCGCTGGAGTCGAGACAGGAAAACAGGAACCCGGTTGCAAAAATATAAAGGATCGCAGCTAACGGCGCAGAGTCCTGTGACGTAGAGGGTGTGGAAGACAAGGAAACAAACCAATCAGGCGGGCGGGAGCGAGTCCCATGATAACAAAATAAGCTACTTTGTAACCGCCGATTGCGAAAACTTTCGACGAATAATCATTCGTCGTCAGCGTCCTCATCGTCGTGATCCTCTTCGGCCGCCGTCTGGCGCAGATGCTCGGCTGTAGAGAGATTGACCTCGAGGCGCGAGAGCATCTTGACGAAGGCCTTGCGCTCCTTCTTGTCAAAACCCTTCATCGCATCCTTTTCCGTCTTGCGGATCGATTTTTCGATGGCCTTGATCGCTTCATTGCCGGTTTCGGTCAAGAAAATATGAGCCTGGCGCTGATCCGTCGTCGAGCCCTGCTTCTTGACGAATCCCTGGGTCTGCAGTCGCGAAATCGTCTTGGTGATCGTCGGCGGGCGCACGCCCAGCCGCTTGGCAAGAATGCTCGGTGAAAGGCCGTCCTCATGCGCAAGTTGCAGCATTACGGCATCCTGCCCCGCATAGAATCCGTGACCGAGGAGCCGCATCGCCAATGCCGTCCGCGTCAGCCGCGCGGTCGATTGCAGACGATGAAGAATGAGGGGCTTACGATCCTTGACCATTCAAACTCCTGCTCGCTTTTCAGCGTTGTTCCGTTGATGATAAGACGGCTAGCTCTGTTTGGTGGATGGCAGTTAACAGACAAAGTTTATTACGCGGACAGTTACGAAGGAACGAGCAATTTGCTCGCCGAAGAGCGCACGCCATAGTTGACTTATACCCAATATCCGCCCGGCAAAATCGCGTTACAACGCTTATATGACAATCTGATGAAATTTGCCGACGAATTGCTCGTGGAGCAATAATAAGCGCATTGCTTATAGGCCGTAAGATGTAGGAGCGGCATTTCCTCCGCATGCGGATATCGATATGATCAGCCGAAGCGCCCGACAGATGAGCAACTCATGCCGATATCCTCTACACATATGATCGCCATTTTGCCCCTTGGCGCTCACGAGCAGCATGGTCCGCATCTTCCCTTCGAAACCGATACGCTGATCGCGACCGGATTGGCCGCGCGCCTAAAGGCAGCGCTTCCCAAGACGCTGTCCGTCGAATGGCTGCCGGTCGAGCCCGTTGGCTATTCGATCGAGCACATGGACGTCGCCGGCACGCGGACGCTCGCCTTCGACGAGGCGGTGCATCGCTGGATCGGTATTGGCGAAGCGCTGGCGCAACGCGGTATTCGCAAATTTGTCATCCTCAATGCCCATGGCGGCAATTCGCCCTTGACGACAATCGTTGCGACAGAACTCCGTATCCGTTTCAACATGCTCGCAGTGGCAACGAGCTGGACGCGCTTTGGGCTGCCGGGGGGACTTATCTCCCCCGATGAGAAGGCCCTGGATATTCACGGCGGTTTCATCGAGACCTCGGTGATGCTGGCGCTCTATCCGCAATATGTGGACATGACCAAGGCGGGAACCTTCGACTCTCGACAACGGCAATTTGCGAAAGACTACACGCACCTGCGCGCCTATGGCCCGCACGCCTTTGGCTGGAAGATGCGTGATCTCAACCCGCAAGGGGTTGCCGGCGACGCGGCACGCGCGACCGCAGCGGCTGGCGAAGCGATTATCGCCCATAGCGTCAAGGGCCTCGTCGAGCTCATTGAGGATGTCGACCGGTTTGATCCGGCTGTTCTTGTCTAGAACCATCAATGCTCAATGCGATTGAATGAGCCATTCATGCAATTGAAGGCGTTTGGTGTGGCAATATGTAATCTTATCACCTATATCGTGGGTCAATCCATCCAAAGAGGCGCACGATGAGTGAAGCTCAAACGACATCCGCTGCCGCGGCAGCAACGGGGCGCGCAGCCCAGATCCCGGTGACCGTATTGACCGGCTATCTTGGCTCCGGCAAGACGACGCTGCTCAATCGCATCCTCAGCGAAGACCATGGCAAGCGTTATGCCGTCATCGTCAATGAGTTCGGTGAAATCGGCATCGACAACGACCTCATCGTCGAATCCGACGAAGAAATCTACGAAATGAACAATGGCTGCATTTGCTGCACGGTTCGCGGCGATTTGATCCGCGTCGTCGAGGGCTTGATGCGCCGTCCGGGCCGGTTCGATGCCATCATCGTCGAGACGACCGGGCTTGCCGATCCGGTGCCGGTGGCGCAGACCTTCTTCATGGACGATGACGTGCGCAGCAAGACCGCGCTTGATGCCGTCGTCGCGCTGGTCGATGCCAAGCATCTGCCGCTGCGTTTGAAGGACAGCCGTGAAGCCGAAGACCAGATCGCCTTCGCCGACGTCGTCCTTCTAAACAAGACCGACCTTGTCTCCGCCGATGAACTTGCGGCAGTCGAAGCAACGGTTCGTGCCATCAACCCGCATGCGGTCATTCATCGTACTGAGCGCGCCGGCATTGACCTTTCCCGTGTGCTTGACCGCGGCGCGTTCGACTTGAAGCGCGCGCTCGAAAGCGATCCGCACTTCCTGGATCATGATCATCCGGACCATGCCTGCGGTCCGGACTGTGATCACCACCATCACGATCATGATCATGATCATGAGCACCACGACCACGCGCACCACCATCATCATGAACACGCGTCACCCATTCACGACGTGACCGTCCAGTCGGTTTCGCTGCGCACCGGCGAACTCAACCCCGACAAGTTCTTCCCCTGGGTTCAAAAGATCACCCAGGAACAGGGTCCGAACATCCTGCGTCTCAAAGGGATTATGGCCTTTAAGAACGATCCTGAGCGCTATGTCATCCAGGGTGTGCACATGATCATCGAAGGCGATCATCAGCGCGCCTGGAAGGATGGCGAAAAACACGAGAGCCGACTGGTGTTCATCGGCCGTCAACTTGATCATGCCGCCCTGAAGGCTGGCCTTGAAAGCTGCCTCTAGGACAAGCCCTTATGCCGACAATTGCACCGCTCGATCTGGCCGGCCATTGCGTCGATGCGCGCTTCATCCGGGACGTTCCATTCTTTGCCCTGGCCGATGGCACGGTCCATCGCCTCGACAACGGTCATAAGACGAGCGAGGTCCACGACGGCCTCCTATGCGCCGTGCTTTCGGCCGATGGTAAGTCACTGCTTACGGGCGGAGAGGACGGCCGGGTCTGCTCGACCGGGCTCGACGGCGAAGTAAAAGAACTGAGCAAACTGCCGCGCAAGTGGATTACCGCGCTCGCGGCCGCACCCGGCGGAGCGATCGCCTTTGCTTCAGGCCGCTCGGCATGGCTCCGTTCAGCTGACGGAACATTGCGCGAGTTTGCCCATGAACGCAGCGCCGAGGGCCTCGCTTTCGCACCAAAGGGTCTCCGGCTTGCGGTTGCCCGCTACAATGGCGTTACGCTGCACTGGCCGGCGACGAACAGTGCGCCGACGGAACTCGAGTGGAAGGGCGCCCACGTATCCGTGATCTTCTCCCCCGACAACCGGTTTCTGGTCACGTCGATGCAGGAGAATGCCTTGCATGGCTGGCGGCTCGAAGACAGCCGCCATATGCGCATGACCGGCTATCCGAACAAGGTAAAGAGCTGGTCCTGGAGTGTGAAGGGCAAGTGGCTGGCGACGTCGGGGGCGCCCGCTGCCATTGTCTGGCCCTTTGCCGGCAAGGATGGGCCAATGGGCAAGGCGCCGCTGGAACTTGGAACGCGCGGCGACAGTCTCGTCACCGCCGTCGCCTGCCATCCGATCGAGGAGATCGTCGCGATCGGCTATTCGGATGGCATGATCCTTGTCGCCCGCTTCACCGATCAGAAGGAAGTGCTCTTGCGGCGCCCCGGCAAGGGTGCGGTTTCAGCAATGAATTGGGATGCGTCAGGCCATCGGCTGGTCTTCGGTTCGGACGCCGGCGATTGCGGGGTCGTGGATATAACGGCCTGACGGCCGACTGCACATCAAGCGTTCAGTGTTTGAAGCAATTTTCTCGATGCCACTGCAAAAACTGTGGATGCGGTCTTTGACTGACACGTGCTCGGCCGGTCTTGTTGAAGAGCATCTGGATGCCCTCTGGATCATTCGCCTGTCGCGAGATCAAAATCTCCAGATCATTGGAGAAGGCAATCAGCCCTCGATCGAACATCCAGCGCACGGCTCCAGAAAGCGGTGGATGAAAACCCCACTCAACCTTGAGGTAATGGCGAGCGTTTCGCCGTTTCGCAGCGGTTGGCTTCGATTGAACTTGCCGCTTGAACGCACAAAAGCCCGGGGGATGCCGGGCTTTTGTGTGGATTGTTGTTTTGTTGTGATTTTGGTTGCGGGGACAGGATTTGAACCTGTGACCTTCAGGTTATGAGCCTGACGAGCTACCGGGCTGCTCCACCCCGCGTCAATTGTGTGCGGTATGCGCTTGCGCTTTCCTTTGTTGCGAGGACTTGCGCTTGCATGGATAGGGCCGTT